>CALHGX010000080.1 GCA_938031185.1 uncultured bacterium | reverse complement strand
TCGTCCGATCCGTACACGCTTTCGTTTCGCGACGTTGGCCGGGCCAGATCCGGACGAGACAACGGAACGTCTTCCTCGGCGTGCTCAACAAGATAACAACCTTCCAAGGCCGTTTCGCCTTCCGGCGTCACTGTGATCAACCGCACCGCGCGCCCTGCGGGAATCAGCAGGCGGGCCGTCTGCAGCGGCAATAGCGGCTCGCCTGGCCGCCCCTCGTTCAGAATCCCCTCCATCCGCACGCGAGCCAGACCGTTCTCCATCTCAATGGTCGGCGCGGGGAACGTGTAGCGGAAAAACATCGTATCGCCTGCCGCCAGCGATTCCGCGCGCGGACCGGCTGCGCCACCCGAGAGAGCCATAAAAAACAAGGAACAAATCGAAACGGCCGGCAGAAAACGACGAGGCTTTTTCACCATCCAACCCCCCTTGTGGGTTGCAGCGGTTGCCTGAACACGAGGCGCAACTCAATATATCTGGTAGACGCGGCTTTCCCCGTCCACTTGCCGCTATCATAAACCACTCCGCAAAAGCCCCACAACAGAAAAAAGGTGAAGAACCTGCAAAGACCGTTTGGCTGCTATGGCCTGACTTGCTAACAGGGGCGATACACTCCCCCTCTTGAGCGCCCCAGTTCTCCGGTATCATCCGCCCGTTCCACGGAAATTCCAAACCCGATTGACGAGGCCGCCGTTTTCATCAATGCTGCCTTTACGCGAACCAAGCAAGAACGCCCCTCGATGCGCCAAGAGATCGTCTCATGACCTCCAATCCAAAAACGGCCGGGCCCCAGCCGCTGCCGATGTCCCGGAAGGAAATGGAGGTCCGCGGATGGGACGCCTGCGATGTTATCCTCATCACCGGCGACGCCTACGTGGACCATCCCGCCTTCGGCGCGGCCCTCATCGGCCGCTGGCTCGAATCGCTCGGCTGGCGTGTGGGCATTATCGCTCAGCCCAATGTTCGTGACGTCAACGCCTTTCGCTCACTAGGCCGCCCACGCCTATTCTGGGGCGTCACCGCCGGCAACGTGGACAGTCAGCTCGCACACCTGACCGTCATGCGTAAGCGACGCCGCGACGATCCCTACACCCCCGGCGGCAAGGCCGGGCGACGCCCCCCGAACGCCTCTATCATCTACACGGCCTGCGCGCGACATGCCTTCAAAGGCGTTCCCGTCATCCTCGGCGGCCTTGAAGGCTCGCTTCGCCGGTTTGCTTACTACGACTATTGGACTGACCGCATTCGCCGCTCGATCTTGCTGGATACGAAAGCTGATCTTCTCGTCTATGGCATGGGCGAGCGGGCAATCGCCGAAGTGGCCCGGCGTCTCGATGCCGGCTTGCCCCTTCACAACATTCGCGGCACAGCGGAAGTATGTCGCTCGCTTGATGCTCTTTCAAATCCCGTACTATTGCCCGCCTTTGAAGAGGTGTCCGCCCCTCCGCCGGAAGGCCATGTCGCATTCCTGGAAATGACGCGGATCATCTACCGCCACCTCGGCCCGTCAGACGATCGCCCGCTGGCCCAGCGCCACGGAGCCCGCTGGGCGGTCATCCACCCCCCCGCCCTGCCGCTCACAACCGAGGAGATGGATCGCCTATACAACGGCCCTTTCACGCGCGCCCCCCATCCGTCCTACGGAAAGCAGCGAATCCCCGCTTTCGAAATGATTCGCGACTCGGTTTCCACCCACCGCGGCTGCTACGGGGGCTGCAGTTTCTGCGCCATCGCCGTGCACCAGGGCGCCGTCATCTCCTCACGCAGCCAGGACAACATCCTGCAGGAGATTCGCCGAATGAGCCGGCAACCCCAATTCAGCGGCGTGATCACCGATCTGGGCGGGCCGACGGCAAACATGTATCGGACCGGCTGTCGGCTGGGCCTCGCTCGCTGCCATCATCGCGGCTGCTTGTATCCGGATGTGTGCCCCAATCTCCTCGCGGATCATGGGCCTCAACTCCGCCTGCTTGCCGCAGCGGCAAACATTCCCGGCGTGCGCCACGTGTTTGTCTCCAGCGGCATTCGCCATGATCTCGCGCTTTCGCCAGGCGCGAAAGGCTACCTGGATTTCCTCTGCCGCGGTCATCTGAGCGGCCGACTGAAAATCGCCCCTGAACACGTGGCGGCCGGCCCCTTGCGCGCCATGCGCAAACCCGATACCACGGTTCGGCAGAAGTTTCTGGACCGTTTTCAGGCAGCGTGCCGAAAAGCCGGAGTGACCATTCCTGTGGTGGAATACTTCATCAGCGGCCACCCTGGCTGCACGCTGTCAGACATGATCGAACTGGCCCAATGCCTGCGGGCCGCCGGCCTCAAGCCGGACCAGGTCCAAGATTTCTATCCGGCCCCACTAACCCCCGCCGCCGCCATGTATTACACCGGCCTGGATCCATTTACGGGCAAGCCGGTCTATGTGCCCCGTTCAGACCGTGAGAAGGCCCTGCAGCGCGCCCTGCTGCTCTGCCATCAACCTGCTTTTCATCGCAAAGCCCGCGAGGCCTTGCGCGAAGCCGGTCGCCAAGACCTCATCGGCCGCGGCCCGCACACACTGGTTCCACCCGGCCCCTAAAGTGAATACACGCCGAACCAGTAACAAAACGGCGCTCCCTGGCAGGTGAAGACTTGTGCTCGGCCCAGCGTTGGCCGTTTCCAGTCGAGGTCTTCCGTGTTGGGTTCTCGAGACCCCTGCCCCGAACGTTTTCTTTGACTTGACCACAGACAGGCAAAGGGCTACCCGTATCGCGGTCGCGCCTGTAGCTCAATTGGACAGAGCTTCTGACTTCGGATCAGAAGGTTGCAGGTTCGAGTCCTGCC
>CALHGX010000079.1 GCA_938031185.1 uncultured bacterium | reverse complement strand
AAATTGGTGCAGACCTTCGGCATGTTCGGGCAAGCCACGAGTGCAGATAACGCGGTCGGAGTCACCACCACCACGTTTCGCAACGGGGCATCCGGCATGTGGAGCAGCCTGCTCTACTTGTTTGGCATGCCGGTGTATTGGTTTGTGCCCGTGTGGCTGCGGCGGCTGCGGGCGTTGACCTTCGGCGATTTCTTTCGCGAGCGCTACGGCTCGTCCTCCATGGCGGCGGTTTATGCGCTGATCGGCGCCGTCTGCATGATGGCCGGCATGGCGATGGGGTTCAGCGCCATGGCGAAAACGGTCGTGGCGATCACGGCGAAATCCGTCGCCAGCTATTCGGCCGCGGATCGGCAGGCGTATGAGCAAGCGTATGCGACGCGCGCGGCCGCCGGCCAAACGGCCCAGGTGTTGTCGTTGGCAGAGCTGGAGGAATACGAACGACTGAAGGCGATTCCGGCGGCCCGCCGCAGTGTCGCCGAGCGGGATCGCCTCGTGATGTTGGAACGGCTGCAGCCGGCCACGCGGATCACGCATTTCCGCGAAGATGTCGTGGTCTGGATTGTCTGCTTGGTGGTGTTGATCTATGCCGTGGCGGGGGGGTTGGAAGCAGCCTTTCTGACCGATCTGTTACAGGGCGTGTTCATCATTATTCTCTCGGTGATCATGATCCCGTTTGCGTGGGCGCGGATTAACGCGGTGTATGGCGGCGTCGGGATCAACGGCGCGCTGACGACCATTCACGACCGGTTGCCGAGTTCGGCGTTCGACATCTTCGGCGGACCCGCCTCGGTGGATTTCGCTTGGTACTACATCCTGGCGCTTTCGGCGATGGCGGTCTGGACGGTGTGGCTGCAACCCAATCAGTTGGTCTGCGCCGGCGCGGCCCGCAATGAATTTGCGGCCCGGTATGGGTGCGTGGTGGGGTCGTTGATGAAACGCGCCTGCACGGTGTTGTGGGGGGTGTTCGGGTTGGCGGCGATCGTGTTGTATGGCGCGCATTTGTACAACAACCCGGATCTGGTCTGGGGCCATGCGACCCGGGAACTGCTTGGACCGGCCAATCTCGGACTGGTGGGATTGATGATCGCCTGCCTGATGTCCGCGCTCATGTCCAGCCTCGACTGTTCGATGATTACTGCGTCCTCGCTGTTGACGCATAATTTATATGGCTGGCTGTCGCCCGGCCGCTCGCAGCGGCACTATGTGTGGGTGGGCCGGCTCTGCGGCGGATTGAGCTTGGTGGGCGGCGCGTGGTTGGCGATGCAGTTCGACACGATTTTGCAGGTGATGAAGTTTTTCTGGGAGGTCAACGTGGCGCTGGCCCCGGCGTTCTGGTTGGGGATGAAATGGCGGCGGGCCAATCGGTGGGGCGCGTGGGTCTCCATTATCGTGGGCAGTCTGTTGTTTTTGCTTCTGCCGTACCTCCTGCCCGTCCTGGCCCCGTCGTTGCGCACCCATCCGGCGCTTCTCCAAACCACGCGGCCGGTGATGCTGACGCAGCGCTACGTGGCCTCGCCGGGCGATGTCCTGGCCCGGCAACGGGAAATCGAAAAATGGCATGAACACCCGCCGGCGGGAGTGCAGACCCCGCCGCCACCGTTGACCGTGGGCGAGATTTTTACCCAACAGCAGGAATTGCCGGCGCGAGAAATCTTCTGGACGCAAGGCATCAAGACCATGCCCGATGGCGCCCGCGTGGGGCTGGGCGGCCTGAACCTGGAGTTGGTCCTTCTACACCGCCTCGGCTGGGATTTGCGCGGCAATCCCTATGCCGGCAACGAAAGCTTGCGCTTGCTGATTCGCACCTTGTTCCCCTTGTTGGTGATGATCGTGGTCAGTTTACTGACTCCCGCGGATCCGCCATCGTTGCTGGACCGGTTCTACGCGCTGCTGCGGACTCCGGTGCAGCCGGACCAGGCGGCGGATGAGGAAGCGGTGGCGGCGGCGCGCGCCAACCCGTCCAGTACGGAACAGGCACGATTGCTGCCGGGCAGTGCCTGGGAGTTTTACCGCTGGAAAAAAGACGATTGGTGGGGATTTGTTCTCTCCACGCTGAGCATCGTTCTGATTCTCGGCATGATGCGGCTGCTAGTATCTTGGGGTGCGTCATGATGATCCAGCGAAATGTCACCGAAAACCAACAACCAACAACGAAAGGTGAAGTCATGGGCAGAAAGGCAATAAAGTTGATCGTCGTGAGTATGCTGGCCGCTATGTTGCCGGCCCTGAGCAGAGCCGGCGCGGCAGAGACGATCCCGATCGTCAAAACATCGGATGGCGCGTTGACGGTGGAGGCGACGGCGGCGCGGGAGTTGGGGGAGTTTCTCAAGATTGTTTATCCGCAAATGACGTTCCCGGTAGTGACGGAGATGCCGGGGAAGGGGGATTGCATTCTGGTCGGCACGCGGGCGAGTCAGCCCAAGCTGGCTGAGCTGGTGACAGCGGAAGAGGTGGCCGCGCCCGGATCGTTTGTGGTCAAGCACCTGGCGCGGGACGGGCGGACGGTGGGTGTGATCTGCGGGCAAGACTCGCGCGGGGCGTTGGATGGCGTGTACCGCTTTCTCGAGGCGAAGCTGGGCATCGCGTTCTACTTCAACGAGGTGGTCTGGGAGAACAAGGTGACCGGGCCTTTCGACTGGAAACTGTGGGAACATTCGGACAGGCCGCTGTTTCCATACCGTGGCGTGAACGGTTGGCATTCGTTTTACGGCAGTCCCACGACCATGAACTTCGAGGAATGGAAGGACTACCTGGCACGGGTCGCTCGCACTGGAATCAATTGGAACTTTCCTCATAATTACGAACATTACGGGGTGCGGCAGTTTGAGTTTCGCGGGGTGAAGAATTACGCGCAGGACCCGACTTCGACCCGCTACGGTGCTGAATGGAGCACGCGAAATGTTTGGGACATGCGGCTGATGCCGTATGGGGGAAAGTATTACGATTTTCCGGTTCACGGCAGTGATTCGGTGCATGGGCGAACGATTGAGGAACGCATCGTTCTGGAAAAGAAGATGTATGAGCGATTCATCCGATATGCCTCGGAGCATTACGGCATCAAGACCTGGGAACTACTCGACATGGACAATTATGGCAATGGGGCGATTGATCAAAAGCAAATCATGACGCTGCCCGAAAGCGATCGGATTTTTGTGAAATGGAAAGGCAAATTTCCGAAAGGAGATCGGTGGTTTCCCAATGTGGACATGCCTGGCGGCTATGAATTTGTGAAGGCGCAGGTGAAGCAGGTGATCGAGGATCGCCCTGGTCTGGCTGGTTTATCGTTGTATTTCCGTGGTGTCGGCGTCAATCCCAACTGCCTTCATCTCACATACGAGGAAATGCCGGAAAACTGGCAACGCGAGATGGATAGCGCTTACGCCAAGCATCCGGAACTCGACGCGAATTGGGACCAGCGATGTTACCATTTCTTCCATGCCAAAACAGCCAACGCTTTTCTGCGAATCTTAAAGGAGCTTGGACGCGAAGACATCCAGGTAGGCATCGGTTGGTGGTCACGCCCCGTTGCGAGAGGTGGCGTTGAATGCGTTCGCTTCATGGACGCCTTTTTAGACCCCCACGTGGCGCTTACCTTGGGTGGCCATCATCAAAGAGGTATCGAATATGGGCACGTCGAATTTCGAAAGGCCATTCAATCAGCCCAGCGGATGGTGATATTGATACCTTACCTGCAGGAGGACGTAGGCCATATCATCGGCGGCACTGGGGTGTGGCATATCGAGGATCAGCTTGCGGGCAAGGCGCTGGAGATGAAACTCGTTGGCATGGCCATGAGTCATTTTGCAACCCGTCCGATGGATTTGAAACAGAAATACTGGATCAACAACCTGTGGGAAGCGACCCGCAGCGAAACCCGCAAGACGGCGGAAGAGCGCTTCGCCCGCGATTGGTTCGGCGGCGCGAAAACCACCCCTGAAATGATCGAGTATGCCCGCGCTCTGTCCGACCTCGAAGGGTTCGGCGAGCTGTGTTGCAATATGTTTTACGACGGAGTGGCCTATCCGTTGCGCTTTTTCGATGGCATTGGACATCTCAAGGAGATTCCCCGTTACGAGAACGCCCTCGCGTTGGGTGATCGGATTGATCGGGCGGCGCTCTCGGAGATGGCGCGGGCGCGGTTGGACTATTATCAGGGC
>CALHGX010000078.1 GCA_938031185.1 uncultured bacterium | reverse complement strand
CCTGGACATCATCCGCCAACGCGCCCCCAAGATCGACCCTGCCATCGCTTCCTGGCAGCCCCTTGACCTCGGACAAGTCCTGCGCCAGTATATTCCCAACTACCACCCCAACAGGGGTCACGATCTACCTGTCCATCCCTAAGTCCAACCGGTGTGGGCGGTTGATCTCCTGGACCTTTTCAGGTTCTCCGGACTGATAGGACCATGACGTCCTCCGGCGCCTCGAGGGCAGGCAGCGACGGTCCGTCCCCTGTTGGGGCCAGCCCCGCCGCATGGCGACGCCAACACCGAACGCCCGCGTCCGATGATTCGTCGCATGCGTTGGCAAAGAAACTTGCCGGTTGGAGCTACCGCGGCCGTTCTACCCGCTGTGCATTTGCCCGCTGTCGTATGTATTGCCGCTCCAGTCGACCAATCCTTTGCGCCGCGGTGGAGCGATATTGTCGGGATGTTGGGCTAACTGAGGCAGGGATTGTCGACTATTGGCGCAAGGGGCGGACGATGTGACCGATGGCCGATTCCGGCAGAAGGGAAGCGGATGGCGAGGGCGGCAATTCGGTTGACAGGATTGCGGGTGCCGGTCACGATTCGGCGTGACGGCTTGACGTCGACGGAAGAAGGAAGCAGGCGGGATACCTATGGCGACGGTCCTATTAGGGGCGATTGTTTTGTTTGTGGCGGCTTATGTCTTGCTTCGGAGGCGCGAGGAGACGAGGCGGGACCTGGAGCTTGCGCTGCGCGAGGAGTTTCGCGCCTCGCGGGAAGAGACGGCGCAGCAGGCCCGTGATTTGCGCGAGGAAGTGACGGCGGCCCAGACTCGGGCGAATGAACTGCTGGTGAAGACCTTGGGTGCGCTGGGCGAGGAGCAGCGCAAGCAACTGGCCGAAGTCACGGCCTCGCTGCATCGGTTGATGGAATCCGGCCGGCAGGAACAAGAGCGTGTTCGCGAGGCGCTGGACCAGCAGTTTCGACGTATTCAGGAAAGCAACGAGAAGAAGCTCGAAGAAATGCGCCGTACCGTGGATGAGCAACTGCACGCGACGCTCGAGAAGAGACTTGGCGAGTCCTTTCGGCTGGTCAGCGAGAGGTTGGAGGCCGTGCAGCGCGGCCTGGGCGAGATGCAAGCGCTGGCTACCGGCGTGGGCGACTTGAAACGGGTGCTGACGAACGTGAAGGAGCGCGGCACCTGGGGCGAGTACCAACTGGGCGCAATTTTGGAGGAAATCCTCACGCCTGATCAGTTTGCGCGCAATGTACGGCCCAAGGAGGGCGGCGAGCAGGTGGAGTTCGCCGTCAAGCTGCCGGGGCGGGAAGGGGATGGGGGCAAGCCGGTTTGGCTGCCCATTGATGCGAAGTTTCCCAAGGAGGATTATGAACGGGTCCTCGAAGCGGCGGAGCAGGCGGACAGTGAACGGGTGAAGGCGGCAGCGAGAGCACTGGCAGCGGCGGTGCTCAAGGCGGCGCGGGATATTCAGGAGAAGTACATTGCGCCGCCCGGGACGACGGATTTCGGCATCATGTTTTTGCCGACGGAAGGGCTGTACGCCGAGGTGCTGCGGCAGCCGGGGCTCCTGGCGGAGATTCAGCGCAAGCACCGTGTGCTGGTGGCGGGGCCGACGACGCTTTCGGCGATATTGAGCAGCTTGCGCGTTGGGTTCCAGACGCTGGCTATCGAGAAGCGGGCGCACGAAGTATGGACCGTCCTTGGCGCGGTCAAAACGGAGTTCAAGAAGTTCGGGGACGTGCTGGACAAACTGTACCGCCAGTTGACCACGGCTTCGAAGACCGTGGAAGAATCAGCTCAACGGACCCGGGCCATGGAGCGCAGTTTACGGCAGGTGGAACAGCTGCCCGCGGAACGGGCGGCGGCAGTGCTGGCACTGTCGGCGTCCGATGCCGGTGCGGAAGCGGAATCCGTGCCGCCAACCGGGGATGAGTGAGATCGGGCACACGCCGGGAGGGGCCACGGCCTCGCGGTCCTGCCTTTGATCTTGGGCGGCACGGCCTATGTGGCGGGCGCAAGGCGCCGTTCGAACCGGCCGCAGGTGCTGGCGGCGCGAGTCGTGTTGAATGCCATGGATCATCCCGATGACGACAGCCGGGATGTGGTGGATTCCGATACCTTCGGCTATTGGAAGAAACCCAGGTCCAAGCGTCCGCCGATCGAGACGGCCAACTGGACGCGGCGTTCGTTCGGCATTGACCGGCCGTGGGTTGAACCCGAACGGCGCGTTTTCGCCGGTCCCGAGGAATCAAATCCCGGGGATCGGCAAAAGTATGATTCGGCAGTGGAAGGTGTGGCCTAGACAGGGTTTGGGACAAACGACCCGCCGCGACAGCGCTTGAGGTAATTCAGCGCATGCACTTGGCCGGTCATTTCCAAATCGTCCTTGTAAACCGGGTCGTGCCACCCTTCGATATCTATCGAGCCGTGGAACCCGCCCCTGCGAAGTTCGGAGATGATGTCTGTCCAGTTGGAATCCCCGAAACCCGGCGTCCGGTGAAACGCGAACGGACGGGGGCCGTTTATGCCGTGGGTGCGGAGAACGTCCCATAGGATGCTGCAATCCTTGCCGTGCACGTGGAACACCTTGCCGACCCACTTGCGTAACTGCGGCAGGGGGTCAATGAGTTTGACCATTTGGTGGCAGGGTTCCCATTCCAGGCCGAGGTTGGGCATTGGAACAGCGTCAAACATGAGTTCCCAGGCATCGGGCGTGTGGGCGATGTTCCAGTCGCCGATGTGCCACGTGCCGCCCATCTCGCAGTTCTCAAATGCCAGGCGCACCCCTTGATCTGCGGCTCTCTTGGCGAGGGGCTGGAAAACTTCTTTGAACCGGCCCATGCATTGGTCTATCGGTTTGTTGCGCAACCGGCCCGTAAAACCGGTGACCAGGTCCGTTCCGAACAGATGTGCGTGATCAATCAATTCCTGCCAGGCATCGAGCGTGGCGCGATCGCGTGGCTCGATCTCCATCGGATTACCGTAAATGGAAAGGCTGCTGACGGCGATTTTGGAGTCGCCAATCGCATCCAATACCCGCCGGGCCAGATCGGGCAGATGGATGTCCTCCGTGGTTTGCCAGAACGTGAGGGAAAAGCTCTCGAAGCCGTGGGGGATGATCTGTCGGATGTATGCCGGCACGTCTTTGTCGTTGCAGGGAACCAATGTGCCGATGCGGATGGTATCCCGAAAATCATTCTTCATAAGCGAGTCTCCTGTTTGTTTTGCCAAGGCGCCTTCAGTTCCCAAAGGCTGGGGACTGTTGAGTAGGCTTCACGATATCTTGATAAATGGGTGGCGCAAGCAGAAAAGCCCTCCAATTCGCGCGTAAGGCATGGGGCTGGCCGGGAACAGCCCTGTTCATGCCGTACAATCGGGCTCGGCTAATTCTCGCGCTCCAGTTCTCAGAAGAGCACGCCGGCCCGTAAAGCGAGCGGCTTATCCGCGAGTTTGGGATCCCGATAGTCGCAACAGCGCCTGGTTGTGGTGGCTGTTGGTATCACATTGCATTGGATTGGCGCCTTCGGCATAGAATGGGCTTCATCATGAGGTGGATTGCGGGCACGATGTTCTTTCTGGTGGCGCTCTGGCCGTACGTCGCCATGATCGGCGGCACTCAGCGGCCTGAAAGAGTGGATGGACCTTCGGAAACGCTGATCGTGATTTCGCCTCATCGGCGGGAAGTACGCCAAGAGTATTCTCGTGGTTTTTCGGAATGGATGCGGGAACGATACGGGCGGGCGGTGGAGATACGCTGGCTGGATGTGGGGGGCACGTCGAAGATTCTGAAGGATTTGGAGTCCAGGTTCGCCGCTGCGCCAGACGCACCGGGCGTGGATCTCCTATTCGGGGGCGGAGTGGCGCCGTATCTGACGGCGGCGGCAGAGGGATGGTTGGCGCCGGTGACGTTGCCGCCAGATGTGCTGGCGGAGATTCCGAGTCATTGTGCCGGTGCGCCAGTGTACGATCCACACGGGCTCTGGCACGGGGTGGCTCTGAGCGGGTTCGGCATCCTGTACAACCGGCCGGTTATAGAGCGGCTTGGTCTTCCTGTCCCCCGCGACTGGGAAGACCTGGGGCGCCCGGCGTTTCGCACATGGGTCGCTTCGGGCGATCCCCGTTCCAGCGGCTCGGTGCACATGTGCTACGAGATCATTCTTCAAGCGTACGGGTTCGACGCGGGGTGGAACATCATCACGCGCCTATGCGCGAATGTGCGCCACTTTGGGGAAGCCGGTGGGACCGCGCCTCGCGAAGTGGCGGCGGGCGAGGCGGCGGCGGGAATGGTCATAGACCAGTACGCGCGGACGGTGGTGGAAAGCGTGGCCGGGGACCGCCTTGTCTTCGTGCTGCCGGACCGTCACACGGTGATTGGCCCCGATGCCATCGGACTGATTCGCGGGGCCCCGCACGCCGAGCCGGCAAAATGGTTCGTTGAATACGCGTTGAGGGCGGAGGGACAGCGCATTCTGTTTCAGGCTGCCGGCGCGGGCGGGCAGCGGGCGTCGCTGCATCGTCTGCCGGTCCGCCGCGCCTCCTACGACGAGCCCGGCGCGCCACGCCCCAATCCGTATGAGCTGACCCAAGGATTCAGGTATGACGACGCCAAGGGCATGCGCCGATGGAATGTGCTCAATGATTTGATGGGCGTGTGGCTGATTGATGCGCACGCGGACCTCTCCGCGGCATGGGCGCAGGTGATTGATCGGGGGGTGAACACCGCAGAGGTTGAAGCGCTCTGTGCGCCCCCGGTCTCCGAGGCGGAGTTGGAGGCGTTGGCCGAGCAATGGCGGGATCCGCGCCGGCGGTTTGCCGTGATGAGGGCATGGGCGGAGGAGGCGCGGAAACGTTACAGGCGGCTGCGGGGCGATTAAGCCGCTCTCAAGGAGTCTGGCATGAACGAGCAAATGACATTTCCGGCCATAGAGGTTCGGGATTTGAGCAAGCGGTTCGGATCGGTGACTGCGCTGGACGGCGTATCGTTTGAGGTGCAGGCCGGTGAGATGTTCTTTCTTCTAGGGCCGTCCGGCTGCGGCAAAACCACGCTGCTTCGCATCCTTGCGGGGTTGGAATCGCCGGATGCCGGTAGCGTTCGCTTCGATGGCAGGGAGGTGTTGGGCCTGGCTCCTCATAAACGGGGGGCGCCCATGGTTTTTCAGCAATATGCGCTGTGGCCGCACATGACCGTGGCGGAGAACGTGGCGTTCGGGCTGGTCGAAAAGCGCGTGCCTCGAAGCGAGGCGGCCAGTCGTGTTCGGGAGGCCTTGGAAACCGTGGGGCTGCAGGGAATGGAAGGGCGTCGGCCGGCCCAACTATCCGGGGGACAGCAGCAACGGGTGGCGCTGGCTCGCGCGCTGGTGCTCCAGCCGCGGGTGGTGCTTTTGGATGAACCGCTGTCGAACCTCGACGCGCAATTGCGCCAGGAGATGCGCGAGGAGATTGAACGGCTTCATCGGCGCACTTCCATCACGTTCGTGTATGTGACCCATGATCAAGTGGAGGCCCTCTCATTGGCCGACCGCGTGGCCGTGCTGGTGAACGGACGCGTCAGCGCAGTCGGCACGCCGGCGTCGCTGTATCATCGGCCGCCGAATCTTTTCTGCGCGGGCTTTCTGGGGGAAGCGAATTTGGCGGCTGGAACCGTCCGAGACTGCGCGGGCGGACGGGCGGAGATTCAAACCGCATGGGGGGTGTGGCGGGCCGCCGCGGGGGGACGGGGATTGAAGCCGGGCATGGCCGTGCGCTGCGTTGTGCGCCCGGAGCATTTTCGGGTCGGCGTCGGCCCGGCGGGGAGCAATACGCTGGAAGGCGTGGTCCAATTCTCTCGGATGAACGGCGCGACGGTGACCGTGGGGTTTCGGGCCGGAGAAGAAGACTTCAAGGCGACCATGCTGAACAGCGGTTCGCTTGAACAGTTTAAAGAGGGACAGGCTGTGATGTGGCATGTGGATCCGGACCGGACGGTGGCGTTGCCGGAGGAGGCGGCGGTATGAGTGTCCGGCGCGGCCGAGGTTCCCTTCGGTTCTTGGTGGCCGCTGTGGGGGCGTTCCTCGCTGTGTTCTTGGCGTGGCCGGTGGCCCATGCGGCGCGGCGCGCGTTTGTGGATCGGTCCGGTTTCACGTGGACCTACGTCGCGTCCCTTTTCGGCGAACCGTCGCAGGCGCAGGCCGTGTGGATGACCTTTCGGATTGCGGTGTTGGTGACCCTGGCGTGTGTGGGGGTGACGCTGCCGTTGGCGTGGCTGTTTGCCCGTCGCTCGTTTTCAGGCAAGACCTTGTGGTCCGGGTTGATGCTCGCCCCGATGATTCTGCCGCCGTTTGTCAGCGCCGTGGGCCTGAAGATGGTTTTTGCCCGGTGCGGCGCCCTGAGCACACTACTGATGAATCTTGGGCTGACGCAGGGCCCGGTCGATTGGTTGGGACGATTTCCGCTGCTGGGCATTGTTTTGCTTGAGACGCTGCATCTCTTTCCGGTCATGTATTTGAATCTTGTGGCCGCGCTGGCCAACGTGGATCCGGCGCTGGAAGAAGCGGCGGGAAACCTGGGCGCAGCCCCGTGGCGGGTTTTCCGGCGGGTGACGCTTCCGCTGGCCGCGCCGGGCTTCTTCGCCGGAATGGCGCTGGTGTTCATTTGGTCCTTCACCGAATTGGGCACGCCGCTGGTCTTCGGCTTGCGCCGCGTGCTGCCGGTGATGATCTATGACCGTGTGGCGGAGGTCGGCACCAATTCGGAAGGATACGCGCAAGTGCTTTTTGTGTTGATCGTCGCGGCGGCGGGTTTTTGGGCGGCCAAAAGGGCCACGGCTCGGCGACGAGACGTCGGGACACTTGGACGCCTCGCGGCCTTGCGACCGGAACAGCCGCTGTCGCGCCTGGGCACAGTCGTTGCCGCCGTGTGTCTCACGGCGCTGTTTGCCGTGGCGCTGCTGCCGCACCTCAGCGTTGTGCTTCTGGCGGTGAGCCGCCGATGGTTCCTGACCGTGTGGCCCGAGGGATTCACGCTGGCTTTTTTCCGGCAGGCGGTGGGATCGGACCTCACGCGCGCGGCGCTAATCAACAGTCTGGGGCTTTCGCTTGGCGCAACGGGGATAGATCTTGTGTTGGGTTTCGCCATAGCCTGGATTTGCGTGCGGGAGCGGCCGCGCGGTGCGGATTGGCTGGACGCCGCCGCCATGCTGCCGCTGGCGGTGCCGGGGTTGGTCATTGCGTTCGGTTACCTGGGTTGCTTCTCCGGCGCATTCCCGGGAACCTGGCTTGATCCGCGCCGCAACCCGATGCTCCTGCTGGCGATCAGTTACGCCATCCGACGGCTTCCGTACATGGTGCGGTCGGCGCACGCGGGGCTGGAACAGGTCAGCCGGACCTACGAGGAAGCCGCGGCCAATCTGGGCGCCTCCCCGCTGCGGGTGATTCGTCGCGTGACGTTGCCGCTCTTGTCCGCGAACCTGCTGGCGGGCGCCATCCTGTGTTTCAGTTTTTCCATGCTGGAAGTGTCGGACAGTCTCATTCTGGCGCAGGCCGAGGAGTTTTATCCGATCACCAAGGCCATCTACACGCTGATGGACAGCCTCGAAAATGGCGTCAATGTGGCGGCGGCGCTTGGCGTTTGGGCCATGCTGCTGCTGGGGACGGCCATGCTGTGGGCGACGGCGCTGCTGGGGCGGCGCATCGGACAGATGTTTCGGATCGGATGATGGCGCGGCGGGACGATTTGACCACCCGAGCAGGCTTTGAATTAGGGGTTTTGTCTCGGCGGACGGTTATGGTATCATGCCGCGCCAAAGACGTCTTGATAATTGTCGGAACAAGCACGAAAGGGAGCCGATATGAAGAAACGGGTGCATGCAGTGGCGCTTGGAACGGCGCTATTGATGTTTGGGGTCGCAGCAAAGGCGGCGCCGGCCGGCGTGGCGGAGTCGGAGGATGGGATGGGCGTTGGCCTATCGCTCAAAGTCGGCACGCTTGGGCTGGGCGGCGACCTGATGTTGGGGCTGAACCGTTATGTTGGCCTTCGCGGCACGGTGAACGGATTTTCCTACCGTCCAAAGTACACCAGCGAGGACAGCGACATTCGCGGGGACATCGATTGGTTGACCTACGGCGCATTGCTCGATCTTTTCCCGGCGGGGGGTGGGTTTCGCATCAGCGGCGGCGCGCTGGTCAACAACAACGAGGTGAAACTCAAGGCGAACCTCACGCGCACGGTGAAGCTGGACGGGCGGCATTTCTATCTCGACGAGCTTTCCGGACGCGTGGAGTGGCCCGCTTTGGCTCCCTATCTCGGCATTGGCTACGGCAATGCGGCGGGGCGGGACGGCCGATGGGGCTTTGCCTGCGATTTCGGAGTGATGATGCAGGGCGAGCCGGATGTGGATGCGAAAGCGAAGGCTTCGGATCCTGCCTTGCAGCCCATTGTGGATCAGGCGCTCGACAACGAAGTCAAGGACGTGGAAGACGCGCTGGGTTTGTTGCGGTTGTATCCGGTGATTTCGGTGGGATTGTCGTTTCGCTTCTAACGCGGAAGAGAAGGCAGAGCGGAGAGGCCTTTTCCTGTGGCGGTCAAGACGAAGGCGTCGGGGTGGAGGGGGGCCGGAAGCAAATGCGGGCAATGCAGGCGTTGAAGTCCTCGGCGCCCGAAAGCAGTTCAATGTCAACCCGCAGAAAGAATACCGGTACATCCACGCGGTCCAGCCGCGGGAACCGAACAGCGTCTTTTTCCGTGGTGATAATGGCCTTGGCGCCGAGCGACTGGCTCAAGTTGATCAGATCAATGATCTGTTGCTGATTGTAGCGGTGGTGGTCGGCAAAGCGGACGCGGTGGAGGATTTGTCCGCCCATTCGCTCCAGTTCCTGCTCGAAGCCGTCCGGCGCCGCGATACCGGACACGACCGAGATCGGCAGGCCCTTGAGATAGTCCAACTCCTCCCGGGTTCGGGTGAACACGTTCTGCAGATAGCGGGGGCGGTGAGCGCATTCGATGATTTCGCAGCGGGAATTAAGCCGCCGGATGGTCTGTTTCAGTTCGGCGTTGTCCGGCGCCGAGCACTTCGTGATGAAAACGTAGTCAGCCCGAGCCAGTTGGCGGATGGGCTCGCGCAGGAGTCCCCGCGGCAGCACATGGCCGTTGCCGAAGGGATTACGCCGGTCCACCAGGACGATCTCGACGCGGTGTTTCAGCCGCAGGTACTGGAATCCGTCGTCGAGAATCAACGTGTCGCAGCCGAAATGCTCGATGGCGTGCCGTCCGCTTTTCACTCGGTCCTTGTCTACCAACACCGCGACCTCGGGCAGATTTGTGGCCAGCATATAGGGTTCGTCGCCGCTCATCGCCGAATCGAGCAAGAGTGTCCGCCCATCCGAAACCACTCGCGGAGGCCGCCGCCCTTCACGCATCAGGAGCAGGTTGACCAGCCGTTGTGCCAAGGACGGCTCCACCTTTCGGTACCCGCGGCTTAACACGGCCACCTTGCGCCCGGCTTTTTGAAGGTCTCTGGCAAACACCTCCACGATGGGCGTTTTGCCGGTCCCCCCCACCGTCAGATTGCCGATGCTGATGACCTGGCAGCCGAGGGTATGGTGGCGGAGGATGCCATGCTGGTACAGCAGCACCCGCAATTCCACGACCAAGCGGTACACCTTGGAAAGCTGGTGGAGCGTCCAGAGCAGGAAGAGAACCCGGCGATCTTGGATTCGACGCGTATCGCGGCGCTGGATCAGTTCGACGAGATATTTTTCCGCATTTTCCAGCGCCCGCCATCGTTCCATGCCGCGTCCTCCGTGCCGCAAACCACGGGCCGTATCGTGCCCCGCGTTCCGGCGGGCGTCAAGGCCGGCGTCTGTGCGGCGGCCGAGGATGGACTTGCTTTCACCCGCCGGGCCGCGCATAATCCCCCCCCCGTATTGCTTTCCCTCTTCGCGGCAGGATGATTATCCCGCTTGCGCGTCACTTCGGCCCGTGCTGTGTGGAAGGAAAGAACCGTGAAAAGAAGATGGGTCCCCGTTTTTGTGTTGATGCTGTCTGGAGCGACTGCCGTTTGGGCCGGCGAGGGCCGCGAGGCCGCTTCGATGACGGAGCGCATGATGATGTTGGTGCTACAGTTGGGGATCATTTTGCTGGCGGCGCGGCTTGGCGGGGTGTTGTTCGAGCGGCTGCGGCTGCCCGGGGTGCTGGGCGAGCTGGCCTCGGGCATGTTGATCGGTCCCTACGCGCTGGGCCGTTTGGCGGGGCCCGGTTTTCCAGAAGGGCTTTTTCCTCGCGGGACGGATTCGATTCCGGTCTCACCCGAGCTGTACGGCATCTGCGCCGTGGCCGCGATTGTGTTGCTGTTCGGCGTGGGGCTGGAAACCGATCTGCGGATGCTGCTGCGTTATTCGGTGGCCGGAACAATGGTGGGCCTGGGCGGCGTGGCGGCTTCTTTCCTCCTGGGTGCGGGGATCACCGCCTGGTTGTCACCCTGGGTTTTTGGTGAGCGGCTGGGTTTTACGGCGCCGGCCTGTTTGTTTCTTGGCGTGATTTCCACCGCCACATCCGTCGGCATCACCGCCCGCATTCTCGCGGAGCGCAAGCGGTTGGATTCGGCCGAGGGGGTGACCATTCTGGCCGGCGCGGTCATTGACGATGTGCTCGGTATCATCATCCTGACGCTGGTGTTGGCCGTCACGGGCGCTTCGCGCACGGGCGGCGCCATTGACTGGGGGCATATTGGGGCGGTTGCGGTCAAGGCCATCGGCATCTGGCTGGGCGCCACGGCGGCGGGCCTGCTGGCGGCGCGGCGGATAGGGCGGCTGCTGAAGCTGTTCGGCGATCCGGGGGCGATTGCGATGCCGGCGCTGGGATTGGCGCTGATTCTGGCGGGCTTGTTCGAAGAAGCGGGGCTGGCGATGATCATCGGCGCCTATGTGATGGGGCTCTCCCTTTCCCGGACCGATCTGGCGCATGTGGTGCGGGAGCAATTGACGCCGATCCATGAGTTCATGGTGCCGGCCTTCTTTTGCGTCATGGGCATGCTGGTGGATTTTGGCGCGCTGACTTCGCGACCAATGGTGCTGTTCGGTTTGCTCTACAGTCTGACCGCCGTGGCCGCCAAGGTGGTGGGCTGCGCCGGTCCGGCTTTGTGCTTCAACTTCAATGCGCTGGGCGCGTCGCGCGTTGGTGTCGGCATGGTGCCGCGGGGTGAAGTGGCGTTGATTGTCGCGGGCGTGGGACTGGCCTCCGGCCTGTTGCCGGGCGATGTGTTCGGCATTGCGATCATGATGACCGCCCTGACTACGATCGCGGCGCCGCCGGCGCTATCCGCATTGCTGGCGGTGCGGCGCGACGGGGTGCGGCGAACGGAGCAGGCGGAAGAGGAGCAGGCTTTGCGCTATGAGTTTCCTTCGGCTGAAGCGGCTGAATTGTTTTCGGAAAAGATCGTGGAGTTCTTCAAGGGGGAGAAATTCTTCGTTCATCTGCTCGATCACAAGCAGCGGCTCTACCAGGCCCGCAAGGACAAGGTGGTG
>CALHGX010000077.1 GCA_938031185.1 uncultured bacterium | reverse complement strand
ACAGACGGGGATTATGGTGAGAGCATTCCAGACGAAGCCAGACGGCATCTTCACGTTCGATGCCGCCTTTCTGCAGGAGAGTTTGAAGCAGAAGTATCGAATCAAATGACGCGGTCTAACCATGCGCTGCAGCGAACCCGGCCATCGCGTCCAGGTTGCAATCGAACGCCCTCGTGGGCCGGGTCGCTGAGCTTGGGTCGTTAGCCCGTGACGTCGCGGGCGAATCGAACACGCACCGCAAACCGACCGCCACCATGAATGCAAAACCAGAACAACGAAAGGAATCGCAGTCGCAGTGACGGCGCTAGCACTGGCCAGCGCAAGCTTCGCCCAACAGGCAGACAAACCACCCGTGCCCGGCACGTATTACTCGGCGAAGGACTTCGAGTGGAGTCCGCCTTGGCCGTTCAACCCGCATCCCGACTTGCCCGCGGTTGAGTTTGAGCCGGGCAAGTTCTTGGTGGATGATACCGGCGTGCCCGACACACCGGAACAGGTGGAAGCGCGCAAGCGCCGACAGGAAGCTGACGCGCTCGCCAAGGCCATTGCGGCTGATCCCGTCCTTGCAGCGGCAGCGCGCCAAGCAGCCGAGGAAGCCGCACGTCAGGCCGAGGCGAATTGGCAAGAGAAGAAGGCGGCGCTTGCGCCACAGATACGGGCACTGATTCCGCCCGGACAGGCGACCAGCGAGCAGAAGCTGCAGGAGGGCGAAGCGGAATTCGCAGCACTGCGTGAGCAGGCGGTCCGCTCAGAGGCGGAACAGCCCGCCAAAGAGCGCGCACTCGACGAACTGGCAAAGCGGCTCGGCGCACCGCGCGTGATTCAGGAATCGGACGGGCGGAAGTTGATTCTGACGGACGAAATTGCTGGTTCACCGGCCTACCTGAGCAGTCACAACACGGTTGCCGCGGCGGGCATCAGTGCCGACGAATTGTGGCCGCTGGGCGCTTGGCCCTATTCGGATAGCAACACGGGGCGGAATCTCACGGGCACGAATGTCACGCTGGCGTTGTGGGAGAACGATGGCGGGGTGCGCACCAACCACATGGAATTTGGCACGCGGGTGCGGCAAAGGGACAACGCGGCAGTGGACGCCACCGGCCACGCCACTGCCGTGGCTGGCACAATGGCGGCAGGCGGGGTGGGCAGCATCTTCGGTCAGTTTTACGAGGCGATGGGCGTGGCATATCAAGCGCGCGTGTTTGCTTACGATTTGGGGAATTTCAAGAGCGAGCGCGAGTTGGCGGCAGCGGGGGATGCGACCAACGCGCCGGCGTTTCTGGGTAATCATTCGTGGGGATTGGCGAACGGCTGGCGGCGGCATCAGACGATTACCAACCAGTTTGGCGTGGTTGTGACCAACGCTTGGGTCTGGTGGGGGCCGGGGGCCGGAAGCTTTCCGGAAGATCCGAAGTTCGGCCTTTACACGCTGACGAACGATGCCAGCACGGGCTGCGTGCAGATTGACCAGTTTCATCACGCAGAGGCGCTGCGCCATTTGATGGTGTATGCCTGTGGCAACGACCGCTTGGAAGGGCCGACCAACTCTCCGGGGACATATTATCGCCTGTCGGGCGGCGTATTTGTCGCGGACACGACCACACGAGACTGGCTGGATGGGGACGACGGCGGTTATGATTCGCTCTCCGCACCCGGCACCGCCAAGAACGTGTTGACCGTGGGCGCATGCGAGGATGTCTTTTGGATCAGCAACTATTTCGTCTATTTCGGCATCGGCCCGGGAGCCAATGCGGTTCCAGCCCCTTTCAGCGGGGCCGGCCCGACCGATGACGGGCGGCTCAAGCCCGATCTGATGGCGGTCGGCACGCCCAATCTCTGGTTGCGGAACCTGATGGGCCAGGTCAGCGGCACCAACATCTTGGGGTTGATCTCTCCCACGGTTGTGGCCACCAATCTTGGCGCCACCAACTTCTACGCCGTCACTGCTCGTGGCACGAGCTTTGCCGCGCCCGGCGTGGTTGGCGGGTTGGGGCTGGTGTTGCAGCGCCGGGCGCAACTGTATCCGCTGTTGACCAACGTGGCGGATGCGTGGCTGAACTCCACGCTCAAGGCCTTGGCGATTGACACGGTGGATGACGTGGGGGCGGAGGGGCCGGATTATCGGATGGGGCACGGTATTTTCAACGCCCGGCGTGCCGTGGAACGCGTGGAGGAGGACTTCGCTTGGGGGCGCGGCTCGATCATCAAGGAGTTCACGCTGTCGCCGACGCAGTCGGTTTCGTGGATTGTCACGTCGGCAGGAACACAGCAGTTGTCCGTGACAGTAGCGTGGAGTGATCCGCCGGGGCCGGCCATCACCAACGTCACGGCAGCGGACATGCCCAATCCGATGCTGGTCAACAATCTGGACGTCGTGGTGGAGCGGTTGTCGGACAGCACACTGTTCCGACCGTGGATTCTGAATCCCGATTTGACGAACAAGACCGCTGCCGCGCGTTCCGCTGCGGCAACGCGCGGGGTGGACAACCGCAACAACGTGGAGCGGGTATCCATCGCCGCACCGGAAGCCGGTGACTATCGCATCACCGTCACTCATTCCGGCGGGCTGCCGGGCAATCCCGCGCCGAGCTCCCAGAAGGTTTCAGTGGTTTTGGGCGGTGTGACGCCGCCAGCGCCGGTCATCACGGCGTTGGAGAAGTCACCCAGCACGAATGAGTTCCTGCTGACGTTCGTAGCGGATCCCGGCGCTTACTTCACGATTCTGACCTCCACCAATGTTGCCGCGCCGCTGACCAACTGGACGAGTGCGGTTTCGGTGCTGGCGGAGAGTGTCACCAACACGGTGGTCTTGACCAGCAGTGCGGAACATCGCTTCTGGGCGTTGCGCCGCGGACAATGAACGCCCGCTGGCTCAACTGGCTGCTGGTGGCAGGCGGGCTGCTCGGCTCGGCTGCCACGCCGGCAGTGGCGCAAGGCACGATCAGGATAACGGTCTTGCCCAATCCGATGGTGATACAGAGCGACCTGAACACGCTGCTGTGGCCCATTGATCTGAACGGTGACGGCTTGGAGGACTTTACGTTCGGTGCGAGTCCGGGGTCGGTTTCGCTGCGGACGGAGCGGGCAAATCAGGTGATTGTCAGACTGTCGCCACCACCCAACATTGGAGGACGGGTCGCCAAATTGGAAGATGGATTTGAGGTGGGGTCGTCACTTGACCCGCAGTTGGCGTGGCTGTCCAGCGATCCCGTCGGCGGTTACGTCTCGCCGGGGGAATGGGCGTTTGCGGCCATCGCAATTCATACGAGTTCGGGGGCATGGAGCGATTGGCCGGGTAGTCCTGGGGCACGTGGGTTCATCGGCATTGGCTTTGAGTTGGAGGATGGCTGGCGCTACGGCTACTTCGACGTCATCATGGCGGCGGAAGCGGGTGGAATGCTGCTGGGCTGGGCATACAATTCCATTCCAAACACGCCGCTTTTTGCCAGTCCGGTGCCCGAGCCTTCGACAGTCGCGATGGTCGTTGGAGGAGGATTGTTGATTGTGTGCTTCAAACGAAAGAGGAATGGACGGAGGGGCTAACAAGATCACTGGAGCGAACAGCCGCCCCGCTTCGCAGTTCGAGCGTCAGGGGCTTCGGCGACGCGCTCTGGTTGTCGAGCGTCACGGGCGTCACTACGGCGGGGCGGCGGTCGCTCAGCTTGGGCGTTAGCCCCGCACGTCGCGGGCGAAACGAACACGCACAGCAAACTGAACCGCACGCCATGAAAACCAAAACCAGAACAACGAAAGGAATCGCAGTCGCAATCACGGCGATGGCGCTGGCCAGCACGAGCTTCGCTCAACA
>CALHGX010000076.1 GCA_938031185.1 uncultured bacterium | reverse complement strand
CTCGGGTTGCGCTCCCGCAGAGCCCTATCCCGCCCGTGCCGCGACCACCCTCTCATGCGTTCTCCTCTTGTCAAGCCCCGCCTCGCAGAATCCCAATTTTGATCGCACACAAACTGTCACCTTTTGCTCGCACCACGACAGTTATTTGGCCCATGATGACAAGGAGGGAGAACTTGTTGCGGGTGCTGCGCCATGAGATGCCGGCTTGGATTCCGGTGGTGGGGCATTGCGATCCGTACAACCAGCCCAGCCGGGACGGGATGGCGCCCGAGTTGGCTGAGGCGTTGGGCGATGTGCAATGGGGCGATACGGCGATGGTCGTTTTTTCCCGTCACCTTGGATTGGATATCATGGACTGGTTTGGTCTGCCGGCCTTGCGTATTCGGCGACGCAAGGTTGAGGTGGAGCAGACAGTCGAAGGAGATGCCACAACGAACGTGTGGCATACTCCTGTGGGAGACCTTCGCGAGACGATTCGGGTTTGCCGGGACGCAAGCGGCGCGGTGCCCAGCAATTGGACGGAGCACATGATCAAGGAACCGCGGGACTTGGCCGCGCTGGCGGCGATGTTTGAAGACGAGGTGATCGAGATCGATTCGGACGGGGTGCGTCGCACACGCGAGCGGCGCGAACTGATTTGGGAGGACGGATTGCTGCTCGGCATCATGGACGGTACGCCGCTGGGGATGATGTATCGCGTCTATGCGGGCGTCGCCGCCCTTGCCTATCTTTGGGCTGACGCGCCAGAGGCCTTGCGTGACTGCTTTACCGTGATGGAAACAAACTATCTCCGGCGTCTGGACGTCGGGCTTCAATCCGACGTAGATGCCATTGTCGGCGTGGACGACACCTCAACTACGGCCATTTCGCCGGCCATGTTCGAATCCTGCAACTTGGAGCTCACCAACGCACGCGCTGAACGGGCGCATGCGGCGGGCGCGTTTTACTTTCATCATTCCTGCGGACTCATTCGCAACCTTCTGCCACTTTACCGCCGCACCGCCATGGATGCCGTACATGCATTTACGATTCCACCGGTCGGCGACGTCACCGTGGCCGAAGGGCGAAGATTGCTTGGAGGTCGCATCACGATTATTGCCAATGTGCAGCAACTAGCCGGCCCGATGGAAGACCGCGCCGCCGTGCGGGCAAGCATCCGGCAGATGGTTCGTGAGGCGGAACCGGGCGACCATTTTATTCTCAACGTCGTGGCCTACCCCCACCGGACCATGGAAGAGACCCGGTTTGTTGTGGAGGCATGCCGCGAGGAGGCGAGCGCCATCCGAAGCTGACCATTACTTGTTGTCCTCTCCATGAACGCCGGAGGCAGCGCCTTCACGAGCCCGTAATCGTGGCGCCCCTTTGGAGAGCGACAAGTACCAGTTAGGCGGATGCATCGGGTCAAACCGCATTTTATGGTCCGACCCGCATTCCCGGCATCGCTCGATAACTGCGCGCCGCGGCCGTGTCATGGAGCCGCTCTACGCATCGCCTGCCACGCCTCAAGCCGTTTGTAGAATGTCGAGAAGTGCCTTTGGAGCACAACGGAGCAGCCCTGTGCCCCCGGAGCAGACCGCCGCCAAGAAGGTACGCTCCATGGGTCAAGAGACTGGCGGACAATTAGGGCGTTAGAGGCAATCTTGAGGAGGCGTTCTCGTGGGCGTGGAACCTGTCGTAGCAGCCTGTGTGGGCATATGCGGCTGCAACTATCACAGGCCCCGGTTGAACGGTCAGATGGCCCAATCGGCTGGCTGGCGATAGCATGGCGAGTGCGTTCAACCATTTCCACGCTGAGCTCCGCCTTCGAGAAAAACGTTCAGCGCCCGGGCTACTTCTGCGGGGTTGGCAAGGGTATTGCGGCAGGAGCCTTCGGGGCGGGTGTTGATGACCGCATAAACAGGCTTTGGGAATGCGGCCAGAATACCGGCGACGAGCTCTTGTTCACATGCCACGGCAACTACCGCTCGAATGCCTTTATGTCGGGCTTGTGCAATGGCCTGACGTCCGCCACCCACCATGCAACTGACGACTGCGTACTCGTCGCGCAGGCGGAGCAGTTCGGCTATCGGGCAGGCGCCGCAGCGGCGACATTCATCCAAGTTGCGCCGGACGGCTTGAGGGCAGGAATCTCGGTGCAGGCAATGAGGCAGGAGCAGCAGCACTTCTTCCGGCCGCGCGCGAACGCCCCACCGGCGTACCCGCGCGTTGTTGGCTCGAATGAAAAAGCGCCTCAACCGATCTCGCATTCTCCCGCCTATTGCGTCAAGGGTTCCCAGATACGGTTTTCTCTTGCCTCTAAGAACCCCTGATTGGTGGGCTTGATCTGCCAGATGTCGAGCTGGCGGATGGTGGTGGGGTGTCCTATCGAGAAGGCATGGATGGCACGACTGGGCTGTTCGAAGCAGGCGGCGACCACGGCCTGACGGTTGTTGGCGAACACTTCGATCAAGTAGCGGTCAATGAAGATGCGCAGCTCGACGTCTTCTCCGGCAGGAAGATCCTTTACGGCGAATGGTGCTTCGAGCTCGCCGACGCGCAGGCCGCCGGTTTCCGGGCGAATCATGATGGGCAGCCCGCCGTTTTTCTCGTCGGCAAAAAGTGTGATGCCGAAAAGTTTTCGTTCTGCTTCTTGTCGGGGGACCACCAGCCGCAGCTCCACGGCGTCGCCGGGCAGGTCGGCCAGATGTTCCAGGGATGGGCCCGGGGGGACGGGCACGAGGCCGCTGCGATGCTTGTCCTCTTTGGCCACAACGATGTTGTGGCGGACTTGGTGCCCATAACGCTGGCCTTCGAGTTCACGGAGCGGCCGGATGCGGAGAACGCCATCCGACGGCAAATCCAGTTCCCGCGGCAGCGATTGTATGGTCTTGCGCATGAGCTGGTTGTTGGGGCCGACGGAAACGAGCCACGCCCACATGACACGGCGGCTGTCCGCGGCGAGAACGCTTTCGGGCGCGAAGAAGTCGGTGCGATGACAAAGCCCGAAAACGGCCTGATCATCCCGACGCCAGTTCATTCGTCCATGTTTTTCCGCAACGAATTGTTCGCGCTTTGAATCCCAATCGCCGATGTAATAGCGGCAGCCGAGGGGGTGGCTGATGCAGAGCATCATCCATTTGTTGCCCATGCGGAAAAAGTTAGGGCAGGAGAGGTCTTCACCAATGGTGACGTCTGGCGGCTCATGGGCGAGGAAATCGCCCACCAGCGTCCACCGTCGCAAGTCCTTCGATTTCATGAGCGGCTGACGGTTGCCGCCGGCGATGGCGTAGTAGGTGTCGTCTATCAAGAAGCAATCGGGATCCCAGTGGATGATGTCCGCCTCCTTGCCGTCGGCGTGGAAGACCTGAACGGGGTAGGGCTTTTCCCAGGCGGACAGACGGCGGTCGAGGGCCAGCGCGATTTGGTTTCGGCCCGAAGCCTGGCCGTGGTAGATCGCGGCCGGCCGGCCCTCCTTGGTGAGGAAGCCGGTTCCGCTAAACATGCCGTGGCCGGTGAAGGCGGGTTGCAGCTTGGTCGACTGCCACGTCCAATGGAGCATGTCGGGACTGGTCACATGCACGAAGCTGAAGGACTGACCGTCCTTCCAGGGGTGACGCAGGATGTAGTGCAAGTGGTACAGGCCGTCGAGGCAGAAGGCGGCGTTGGGGTCGCCGGGGTCGCTATCGCCGCCCGGGTGCATCAGATGATAGTGCAGAGGGTCATTCGGGTTCATGAGCATGGTCCTTTACGTTTCTCCGTTGTTTGGCCGAGGGCGTTCCATAGCATAAGGCTGGCGGCGAGCGCAACGCCGATATGCCGCTGATTTTGGTTGCGGGTCGGCGAGGGGATGCCGCATCATGGACAGCAGGAAGGCATGAGCAACGAGAGCGCGATGGCGCCGACGCGAATTGGGGTTCTTGGCGGATCATACAATCCAGTCCATGTGGGTCATTTGATTTTGGCCCAGGATGCATGCGAACTTTTGGAGCTATCGAAAATTCTGCTGGTTCCCTGCGCCAAGCCACCTCACAAGCCGGCGTCCGACCTTGTGCAGGGGGCGCACCGAATGGCGATGCTCGAAGGGGCGATCGAAGGGGACTGGCGAATGGAAGTGTCCGATCTGGAGCTGCGGCGCGGCGGTGTTTCGTACACCGTGGACACCGTGCGGGAATTGAAACGCCTGTACCCTTCGGCGGAGATCGTTCTGATCATTGGGGCGGACATGCTGCCCGATCTCCACCTATGGAGAGGGGTGGACGAATTGTTCCGGCTGTGTCGGTTTGCGCCATTTCGGCGGCCTGGCGTGGACGTCGAGAAATGCCGCCCGAACGCGGGGCGGCTGGGACGGGCCTGGGCGGAGGCGTTGATGAGCGAGCTGCGGGAGGCGCATGCGGTGGGCGTTTCCTCTTCGGAAATTCGGCGTCGGGTGGCCGAAGGCTTGAGCATTCGCTATCTGGTTCATCCGGCGGTGGAGATGTACATCGCCGAGCACAGGCTATACCGTGGGTCTCAGCCAACCGGGATCAATAACGGAGGTTGAAAAAGACGGCGATGGATGCGTTGAAACTGGCGCAGGTGGCGCGCGAAGCGTTGCTCGATCGAAAAGGGGCCGATGTGCTGCTGCTGGATCTGCGTGGTTGTTCGCCGGTGAGCGATTTTCTGCTCATCGCGTCCGGTGACTCGCCGCCGCAACTCAAGGCCATGGCCAACGAAGTGCAGCGGGTGCTCAAGCGGGATGGCGTGGTGTCCTACCATCGGGCGGGCGGGCCGGACGACGGCTGGGTGGTTCTGGACTACGTGGATGTGGTCATACACGTCTTTCTGCGCCGGGTTCGGGAGTACTACGCCATTGAAGAGTTGTGGGAATCAGCTCCTCGGATTCCGTAAAGCCCTCCGACGCGCCCCAGTCGTCTTCCACTCCCAGGCCCTGCCAGAGGAGGATACCGCGGGCGACGTAGTCCAAGGCGTCCTCCTCGCTCTCCACGCGCCAATCCGCGGCATCCGCTTCGGGCAGGGTGGCCAGCAGGAAGCCGCCCAACTCCGCGACCCCGCCTGGAGGCTCTGCCTCCCGGCTTGCTGTTTGTGAGGCTCGCCAGGCCCACCAGCCGCCAGCCATCGCGATCACGAAAACAGCGGCCGCGGCCCATGCCCGCCAAAATGTGGGGGGCGCGGGCCGTGCGGGAACAGCCTCTCGGGCGTTTTCCAGAATGCGGTGGATCAGCAGTGGGGACGGGCCGGGAGCAGGACGATTGCGCAGTGCGGTGCGCATCTGGCTCAATTCTTGCGCGAAGGCCGCGCAAACCGGGCAAGAGACAAGATGCTGCCGCAGGCAATCGGTCTTACGAGCGGACAACTCGCCGGCGTCTTCCAACAAAATATCATGACGGGCATCTTCACAATTCATAGGCTTGTCCTCCCTGCCGATTGAGGCCTGAGAGCATGCCGCCCACTTTCTCTACGGCGTAACGCATGCGTGCGAGCGCCGTGTTGATGGATACCTTCTGAATACGCGCGATTTCCTTGAAGGATAGCTCGGCCTCCATGCGCAGGAGGAAGACTTCGCGCTGCGGCGCGGGCAGCTTCGCGACGACCCATCGCACCTGCTCGGCCAAGTCCCGCCGGCCAACCTCCTGAGCCGCATCGGGTTTCCCATCGCTCAAGCAGTCCGCCGGCGCGGGATTATCGTCGGCTGTTCCGCGATCAATGGGCACTTCGCGGCTGACGAGGCGCACACGATCCACGAGGAGATTTCTACCGATGCGAAAGAGCCATCCGCGAAAACTGCCGCGGCGAAAGGAGGGCGCATGGCGGATTACCCGCAGCCAGGTCTCCTGAAACACATCATCGGCATCTGCTTGACTGGCATTCATAGAGATCAGAAACGCATACAAAGGCTTGCGGTGACGCTCGATCAGCGCCTCCAGACCCGACACGTCGCCGGCCACGTAGCGCCCCAACAGTTCGTGATCGGTGTCGTGCATAGTTGGCCCAGTGCGCCCGCTGTCCAATAGACGAAACGCTCTCGGCCTTTATTGTAACCGGACTGGAGCCGTCAGCGGGAGCGGAGAACCCGTATGACGAGATGCGCTTCGCTGGCCAGAGGGGCATCTCCAGCTTCGATGCGTTCCGAGTTTGGCATGCACGCCCGGGACAGCCTCAGCGTCATGGTGTGGTTGCCATCGTCCAACGCTTATCGGCTGTTTTCTTCTGGCGTCCACTCATAGTCCAGCATGCGAAACTCGTCCAACGTGCCACGGAAGGCCCTGGGCATATTCCACAGTGTGCTGTCTACTTCGCCAGGGAATGGATTGCCAAAGCCATTGATGCCGTAGGGATAATACACGTGCGAGGGAATCTCGCGATCCAGTTGACCGTCTAGATAGAAGCGCGTGCGATTGTGTTGCTGGCTGATCGTGATGGTTACACGCGTCCAGCGGTCGGGCTGGAGTGGCGTTTTCCCATCGAAAGCGACGCCGGCGATGTTCACGCCGAGCCGCCCGTCTGGAATCAGCACGATGCTGTTGTCGGCCCGTCCACTTGCGCGCCAGGAGGCGAAGATAATACCGCCGGATTCGGCAATGGGGCCTTCCGGCTTGATCCAGAAGTCGTAAGTCAGCTCCGGTGTCTGGAGGCCGTAGGCACCGGTACGCGCGTGCGCCTTGCCGCCGGGCAGATAGAGCCCCTTGCGAAAGCGTCCTTCGCCGAGCCGGGCCTCGCCGGCGGCGGTCATGTCCCCGCTGCGGGGGCCGTAATCCATGAGCCGCGGGAGATTATCCTCGTCCTCGAAGTGGTAGAGTGCAATGGTGCGGTCATCAGCGGTGGGCGCCTCGTCAGAGACGGCTTGCATGAGCACGGTGCCGCTCGCGCCAAGGTTGGAGAGCAGTTGCGTGATGTACTGATCCGCGCGCCGGCGCACTTCGGCATCCTCTATTTCTTCGTCCCACCGGAGCTGGTCCATGAGCACGCAGCCGCTGCCGATAGGCACGGCCCAGATTGCGCCCTGCCCTGTAAGGCTCAGAGCGGCCCCGTTGGTGTGGGAGAGCGAGACAGAAAGAATCGGATGACGGGCCGCGATCATATCCAGGCCGGCGGCGGCGATCCAGTTGACGTCGTAGTGGCTGATGCCGGAGAGCAGCGGGTGAGCCGCGGTCAGGTCGAGGCGGTGGACTCCAACGACCGCCTGCGCCTCGAACTTCACCCCCAGTGCCTGCGAAAGGTCGGCGGCCTGATTCGCTGCGACGTTATGGAGGACCACGTTCCCGCCATTGCGGGCAAACGTCAGCCAATCCGGGCGGGCAAGAAACGTACGGCCTTCCTCGGAAGCGCAATTGATGAGGATGGCACAGGCTTCGGCGAGGTTGGGCGTCGTAGCGACCGCATAACGGCTCAAATCAGCCCCGACAACGAAAAGCGGTTTGGGCTCAACACCGGGCCAGGAGGGACGGTCTTGGAGGTAGGCGATGCAGCGGTGGAGCAGCCAGCCGGCGGCCGGTTCGCCTTTTTCGCCGGTGCCGAGATCGCTAGCGAGCCCTTCGGCCAGGAGCAGCGAGGTGAACAGGGCGCGACCTTTTCCGGCGCCGACTTCCGCCAGCAGCGCTTGCATCAGGCCGGAAGTGCCCTGGTATGCGTAGCCGGAACTGTCAATCAGCGTGAAGGAGGTTCCGGCGGTAGGGCGTCGCAGGACTATTTCGCTAATGAGGAAGTGAGGCATTTTACGTTGGTACGGAATGCTGTCGAACTCGCCGGCAGCTCCGACCCAATAACGAAGCGCCGGCTGGGGCAAGCCCGCGACGACCGGGTGGTCGGGCCGCCGCACATGGCCGATAACGGAAGAAAACCCGCTGGAACGGAGTTCCGTTCCGGCGAACGAAGCGGGCAAAGAGCGATCCGCGAGGATCAGCGCCGCGCCGCCGGCACGCACCCATTCATCCAACTGCCGCCATTGGCTGGGCCGCACCACCACGCCGCGGGGCACGATCACCACTACGTTCGTTGCGGGGAGGGTGGCGGAAACCTGGTAATGAAGGGGAAGGCGGTCGGCCGACAACGCAGCGAGAGTCCCCCCGGCAGGCCAAAGAACGACAGGTGCAAGTTTGCGGAAGTCCGGCCGGGGCAGCACGCCCAGTTCGTGACGGTCTTCGTAAAGGACGTTACCCCTGCGGTCTTCCAGCTTCAGGTTCAAATGCCAATGAGCGGGCGTGGTGCTGGGAGGCATTCGGAAGGAGAGGTCAAAGTCCTGATGGGTTGTGGCGGGAATTTTGAAAGACCGAGCGCCCCTAGCCAACATGCGGCCGTGAGCGTTGGTGACGGTCCATTGAATGCGGCACGAGAGGTCGAAGAAGTTGTCGTTCATCAGGATCATGGGGCGGCGGTAGTTTTCGCCTGCCCACGCGCCGCCGTTCCAGTCTTTGGGCGCAACGATGGCTGGTTTGAGTGATCTCTGCCCAAATTCGATCATGGCCTCATCGGCGACATATTCGTAGGGCGTCTTGAAGAAACCATAGCGGTCGCCGAAGGGCATGATCACGCACCAATACGGCTGGCGCCGGTGCTCAATCATGCCCATATAGCAAGAGAGCGCCTGACCGTACGCACTCCAATAGCCTCGCACATCCCCGCCGCGATCGGGGCAAATATAGGCCTTGTCGCCGAACCAGGCGGCGGTACCCGCTTGCAGGCGGCCTTCGCACCATTCGTCGTTCACCATGGGCCGGTCAAACTGGTAGGGGGAGAGGTCATAACCATGGGCGACCCATCGCCGCGCACAGAAGGGGAAGATGTTTTCTGAGATCCAAGTCCACTGGGTGGGCAGGTCCATCAGTTCGCTGGCCCCCAGCATGGTGTAGTCATGCGCCGAGGTCGCGGGCCGGGTCGGGTCTATGGCCTTGGTCTTTCGAATTTTTTCCGCGATGAAAGGGGAGCCGGCAGTGGGATTCCAAGGCCGCATGCCGCCGGCTTCGTTGGCCACGCCCCAGATGGCCACGCTGGGGTGGTTGCGAGAGAGCTTGACGTAGCGCAGGAACATGCTCGTAAGGATGTCCCACGCCGCCGGATCCGAGATGCTGCCCCCGCCTGCGGCGATTGGAGTCTGTACATGCAGGAGCACACCGGCCTCGTCCGCTGCGTCCAAGACATATTGCTCCATGCTGTCCACGTGCAGCCGAAGAGCGTTTACGTGGCGTTTTTGTTGGAAGTTGTCAATGAAGGCCCGGGCTTGTGCTTTATTGGTGTACACGCCTGTATACCGCGTCCAACTGTCGCCACGCATGACCAGTTTCTTGCCGTTGAGCCGGAAATCCACACCCGCGATGGTGAGGTCGCGAAAGCCGAAACGAACCGCATCCTCATCTTGAACCTGTCCGTCCAAAGACCGCAGTTGCGTCGTCAGCGAGTAAAGATGGGGATCATGCGGCCACCAAAGGCGGGGGTTTTTCCAGTGCCCGCATAAGGTCACCACTTGTGTCTGCCCAACACGCAGGAAGACCCTTTCCGGCTCAAGCGTGAAGGCGGTTCGTTGGCCATCGCGCACTTGCGTGGCCAGTTCAGCGACGGCCAAAGCGCCGCTCTTATTGACGATCTCGACGTCCACGAAAAGCCGCTTTTTTGCCGTATCAGGCCGCGCAAAAACGGAGGCGATGTAGATGTTCGGCGAGATCACCAGTTCGGCGCGCTGCCACATGGCAATGGTTTTTCCGTCCTGGCCCACCACTCCGCTCTGAAAAATATGCATGCCGGTTGCGTGAATCGAGGGATAAAGCGAATAGGTTGTTACGGCCAAGTGGATGATATTGGTACCGGGCTTGAGCGCTTTGGTCACGTCAAACTCCACGGGCGCGTAGCCGCTATGATCGAAGCCGCAAAGAATCCCGTTAACGAACGCTCGGACGGCAAAGCCAATGGAGTCGAAACGCAGGCGCGCAGATTTTCCAGTCAAATCTTCCCCGACCACGATTTGCCTGGCCAGCCATGCGCCGGTGGACTGGCCGTCGCGCCACGCGCCGGGGAACGTGACTTTTCGCCATTCGTTTGGCTGCGGTTGATCGGAAACTGTTTCAGGTAGGGGCGGTGGATTGCCCATCGTGTTTCCGTCGGCCACTGGCATCAACAGCCATTCACCCATGAGATCTGTTGTTGTGCGCAGCGGGGCGGCGGCGCTCCAATGGGCGGCGGCACAGAAGAGCATCAACACAATAGCTTTTAGAGGGATGGCTTTGCGCATGGCGATTCCTTGTTGCGTGTGCTGCGATTTTTGCTTGCCTCATTGGCACGCATCGCAAACGGCCCATGTTTTGTCAAGCAAGGTGTTTTATTGGTCATTCCGTCGGGCGCGGTGAAACAGGGGAGGCGCGCGGCGTGTGGGAGCTTCCAGCCCGTTGTGCTTCGAAAAAGGTGGGACGCGTTTGCCCGCAGGGAGGTGCTCCCCATTGATTGGACAGTTCTACGGGTAAAGTAAGCTAATGTTCTTTCGGTTGTCCACCTCCTTGTCTGGTCCCTATCCCCGCCCCCTAGTTTATGCCATTTGGCTCTGCAAGCATGTTTTGGGCTCCTGCTCGATGATGTCGACGTATTGCCTGATCAGATGCCGACCGAGGCCGGTAACGAGGTGGATGTAGTCGATGTCCTTGTGATCTTGGTAGAGGGTCTTAACGCGGTGATAGTCGCGCAGGTAGCGATCGACCGCGCCTTGGGTGTGATGGCATTCACGAGCCACGTCGGACGGATCCTTCTTTTCGATGATGACCTTGTGGATGATGGTGTCCTTGTGAGAGATGCAGGTGCCCATGTCGTGGAGGCGACCGGTGTGAGGCAGGAGGCAGTCGTTTCGTTTTTCATAGGCGATCCGCAGATGGGACGCCTCCGAAGGCAAACGCAGGAGGAGTAGCGCGACGTCACGCATCGAGAGAATGCCGCCTTGCTCGTACGCTTCGCGGAGGATGCGGGCGACGACATTCTGGGTTACGGCGTGGCGCGACTGATTGTTGACAAGAGCCTTCACGTCTTCTTCGGATACCAGCGAGAGAACGACCGGCACATACCGGCGATTGTCGGAGTCCCCGCGCGTATCCTTGTCCAGAGCATTCCACAGGATCTGTCCTGGTTTGAGCCGTTGAGTCTGGGGGTTGAGATTCTCGAACAGACCGATCAGTTCGTCGGCAAGCTTCTCCCGCATGACGGGTCCGAACAGTCTCGGGAACTCCCGCTCGAAAAAGTTGATCAACGCCGGCCGGAAGAACCGATCCTGGGCTGATGAGTAGTGCTTACGGTTGTAGCTGGGGCGTATCATCGTTTCCGGAATCTCCTTCGCGCGCGGCGGCTTTTTTTTTGAAGAACGCGCGCAGTTCCGCGCGCCGATGAGGCTGAATATCAAGGGTTTTGTAGAGTTCGTAGTATGTGCCGACCAAGGGGACGGACAGTTTCACCAGGAACGATATCGCGTGGGTGTCAAACCCCTCTTCGGCCAGCGCCACTGACCGCTTGAATTTGTCGATATAGTTGCGCACCGCCTCGATGCTGTGGTGAAGATCGCGCGAGATCTCCGAGTACTCCTGGCCATGAAGCCACGCCTTCACGATCCCTTCACGATGCGAGATGGCGCGTCCCATATCGTGGATCGTTGAGCGCAAGGGTAAGACGACATCGGTTCGCTTCAGATGCTGCAGATCGCGGCACAGAGTCCGCTGCCCACAGCCCAAGAGCCGGTAGGCCAGGTCCTCGATCGTCAGAACGCCGCCTTGCTGGAAGGCCTCGTGAGCGAGGCGCTGGAGTCGGTGTCGTCGCTGGCCGATGACTCCATCACGCCTGCGCACCACCAGGTCTTCTTCCCCCGCGTCGAGGGTTAAGGTCACGGTGAGTTGCTGGCTATGGGCCAGGCGCGTGGCGGGGCCGTTCTCGACCGAGAGCACATCGAAAAGGAGTTGCCCTGGGTGCAAGGCACCGCTGGTCTCGAAGTACAGCCCATAGACCTTGTAGACGGCCTCCAGCAGTGCCTGTGCTTCGAAGGGGGAACATTGGAGTCCTCGGATGACCTCATTGCGGAACTGGCCATCCAGTTGCTTCTGCGACAGACGCTGCCAGCGGGCAGTCGCGGTATTGCGGATCATGTGCGCCTCCTGTTTGTACGGCCGGCCCGCCGGCAAGCTCCGGTCGGGCTACGCCCTCCCTCCGCTTGCCGGCGATCAACTCCCCGCCAGCCATACGTGACAGTACCCGGCAAATGCCATATGGCGCAACTATAGGGGGCGGCGCCGATTATGCGATATTCGTCCGTTTTCCCTCATAGGCCATCTGTGGCGGCAAGCCACCCAGCGCCGGATCCGGCCGCCCGGTGTTGTACCGGCAGATGTACGCCCCGACACCGGCCGTCAATTCCGGGACGTCGGTGCGACAGGCAGATGCGCACCTGCGCCGCCTCCAGCCGACCGGTGAACGCGGCGCTGGTGAACCTGCGCCCCCTGGTCGGTGCTGAAGATTCCCGGTGCTCCTCGTTCCAGGGCTCGAT
>CALHGX010000075.1 GCA_938031185.1 uncultured bacterium | reverse complement strand
GATCATGGTGGCGGATCTTATCGGCCCGCCCGATCAGGGGCCACCTCCGGAGGTGGCCCCTGATCTCCTTCATCCGCCTCCCACTCACCACCCCCAGCTTCACCACAGGAGGGGGGTCACGATGTACCTGTCCTTTCCCAGCGTGCTGCCATTCCGCCATTGCGCTCGTAACGGCGGGCTGCCATAGTTGATGCTTTTGCCGCCGCGATGCAACCGGACCGCACAAAATATGCTTCGCTCCTCGCCGCCGTTGCCTCGCTGGCGTTGCTGGGCAGCGCCCACGGCTGGAGCATCTTCACGCCCTTGCTTCAGGACCAACACGGCTTCAGCGCAACCCAGACGCAATTCGTATTCAACACATCTATCTTCAGTTTCTGCATCCTACTCGTTTTCGCGGGACGTTGGCAGGACCGGTTTGGGCCTCGTCTTCTCGCCTACGCCGCGGCGTTGGTGTATTTCGCCGCTTATGGAATAGCCTCGCACCTTGGGCAACATTACCTCTGGCTATGGTTGTCCATCGGCGTTCTGGGCGGGCTGGCCACCGCCATCGGCTATTCGGGCCCCATTGCCACCGTCGTCAAGTGGTTTCCCGGACGGCGGGGCTTGGCTGCCGGCCTTGTCACCGCCGGCTTTGCTGTGGGGCCGATTCTGCTTTCGGCCTGGACGGAGCCACTACTGCGAGGCGGATGGAGGCCCCTGGTCGTGTTCAGAGTCATGGCCACGGTCTACGCACCCGCCTTGGCATTGGCAGGCTTTTGCCTGCGCCCCCCGGAGGAGAAGAAAATCGGCCCGCCAGTGGCCGAACTTGACCGCCAGGCGCTTTTCAGGGATCGGCAGTTCTGGATGCTGTTTTTCGGGATGTTTTGCGGCACGTTCCCCTACCTGATGATCATGGGCAACGTAAAACCGCTAGGCGCCTCGTTGGGCGTTGGCGCGGCGCTGAGTTTGGCGGTTTCAATGACCGCGCTGGGCAATGTACTCGGGCGGATATGCTGGGGTCACACGTTGGACCGGATAGGCCGCATTTCGGCCATCATAGCCTCGCAAATTGTCATGCTGACGGCAGTTCTCGCTCTGCTGCTGGCCGGCCGCATGCCGTCCGTTTTCCTTCTGGCAGTAGCCGGTGTGGGATTCTGCTATGGAAGCTGCTTTGCCATATACCCCGCCACAGTGGCCGATTGGTACGGGCCCCAGGTTCTCGGCACGGTGTTCGCCCTCATCATGGCGGCTCAAGCTTTTTCCTCCCTTGCACCCACTCTGGCCGGACGAATCTACGACCGCGTTGGCGCCTACGAGCCGGCATTGGTCATCGCCGCCGCCGTCGCCTTGGTTGGCCTGCTCAATCCGATCCTCTGGCAATGGCAAAACCGCGGGCGTCGCGCCATCACGCCGCAGAACATTGACAATCCAACTGACCAAAGAGAACCATTATAGTTTCGGAGGTAGCGCCGATGCGAATAATGCCTTTCCGAGCATGGATGCCGCCGCCGGCCCTGGCTGCCAAAGTGGCCGCCGTGCCATACGACGTGGTGGACACCGAAGAAGCCCGTGCCCTGGCCACCGGCAATCCGGCAAGCTTTCTTCACGTGACGCGGCCCGATATCGGGTGGCCACCCGGCGCTACACCGACTTCCGAGGAACTCCACTGGGCGGCCGCTGCTAACTGGACACGCTTCTGTCGTGAGGGGATTTTCGGACCGATCGCCACCCCTGCGCTGTTCCTCTACCGCTTGTCCACCGCCTCCCATTCCCAAACCGGCATTGCCGCCTGCTGCGACACGCAGGAATACGAGGCCGGCATCATCCGCACCCACGAAAAAACGCGCCGAGACAAAGAAGACGACCGCACCGATCACATCCGCGCTCTGGCCGCGCATGACGAACCGGTCCTCCTTGCCTACCGCGACCATCCCCAACTTCTAACGCTCAGCAAGGAAATCGAAGCCGCCGAGCCCCCCCTGTTCGATTTTGTCGCCCCCGATGGCGTGCGCCATACCATGTGGCGGATTGCACAAAGCGAAATGTTTGTCCGTCTGTTTCAGGAAGTACCGTTGGCGTATATTGCCGACGGCCATCATCGAGCCGCGGCCGCGGCCCGCATCGCACGCGAGGCGTCTGCGGCATCCGCGGACGCCGATGAGCGCCGGTTTTTCGCTGCCGCACTTTTTCCCGCCAGCCAGTTGCGAATTCTGCCCTATCACCGATGCGTCAGGGACCTGAACGGGTTGTCCACGCAGGAGTTCCTCCGTGCCATCTCTAAGCTTTTCATCGTTCGCGACGTTTCAACGCCTGAGCCACAGCAGCCAGGCCGCTTCTGCCTTTTCCTCGAGAATCGGTGGTATGAGTGTTCCTGGGAACCGACCAGCTCGTCCGCCCCCGTTGCCGAATTGGATGTCAGCGTGCTCCAGAACAGACTCCTGCAGCCCGTGCTGAACATAGCCGACCCGAGAACCTCGCCCCGCCTCGAATTTGTCGGCGGCATTCGAGGCACGGCGGAATTGGAGCGGCGGGTGCGAAGCGGGCTCGCAGCGGCGGCTTTTGCCATGCACCCGACGACGCTCGATCAATTAATGGCCATCGCCGATGCCGGCGGCATCATGCCGCCCAAAAGCACGTGGTTTGAACCCAAGCTGCGCTCCGGCCTCTTTGTCCACTCCTTCGCGCAGGAGCAGTGAAAACCGCAAGCAATTTGGCGAACGATCAGCTCGACCCGTCCAATATTTCAGAGCACAACGCCCTATTTCGCTGTCGCGGCCCTTTCGAGCTTGACCCAGGAAATGCGCCCCAAACGCCCAAGAGCAGAGCGCACGCGCGCCTCCAGCAAGCACTCATCTCCCCGCAAATCCCACGCGTACACCCCAGAAATAATGTCGCCATCTTGGCGCCGGAACTTCACTTCCTGCCATTCGCCGCCCTGCCCAGCCCGGACAAGCAGCGCCTCCGGATACGGCGCATACGCCGTCAGTTCCGCTCGCACACGAAGACCGTTCTTTCCCTTCTTTGCCGCCACCCGGCCATCGGGATTGAGGGGCAGACGAATCTTCACGCAATTGACAGGCCAATCCACATCCATCGGGTCCGCAGTGGTCAGGTAGCGGTAACGATCTGAGTAGTAATGTGGCCGCCAGGGCGCATCCGTCGGCCAATAAACCAGCATCGGTCTCCCGCCAGGCTGTCCATTCCCCACGAAATCCTTCGCCATGTGGTAGTTATCCAAATCGTAGTTGATCATCTGCATCTGATCGAAGTAAGCCTCCTTCCACCATTGGAAGTTGCGCGCCTGAATCCACTTTTCCGCCTCGGCCTCATCAAAATGACGCAGCGTAGGAGTGATCCCTTTCTTCAGGCAGTCCTGCAACTCCAGCGCCGAAAGCGGACGCCCTCCAAACTCGTAATAAAGGATGAGTTCCGAGTCCACATACACCCATTTCCCCCAACGGTCGGACCAAACCTCCGAGGTGGCGTGATTCCAGGCGGCCCCCCCCTTTGTCAAACGGTTGCTTGTGGAGGTGATCCCGATGGTCCGGCCCAAAATGCCAAACGAAGCCAGCGCATCAACAAAAAGATGGCTGAAAGTGCCGCAGGCAAATCCCTGCTGGCCAGCGTCAATCGCTTTCAAAAGCGCCGGGCCATGAAAGGGGCCTCGGTACACCGGCCCGGTCCCGTTCTGCACCCGGGCGCAGGTCCACGCCGCAATCTTTCCGATCACATGCCAGTCATCCGTAGCGTCCCCCACTATTTCATCCAGCCGCTCCTCTTTTCGCATGGCAGCCAACTGTGAATCGCGTGGGTCACAGAAGCGAGGCCCAAACCGTGGCGTGATCACGTGCGGATTGTCCATTGAACGCAAAAAATAGTCGCCGGTATTGGCCGTTTCTGCCGCCGCAAGAGCCATCGCCACACCACCGATTAGCCCAAAAGCCACCATCATAGCCGCGCCCTTTTGTCTCATATTCCGCTTCTCCGCTTAGTCGCTTTTGCAACCCTTCGCCTTGCCTGACCAGACATGTCAGACGGATCAGACATCTCTCTAACAAAGCAGGCCTGTTCACGCAGGAACAGGCGCGCTCCGTGGTCTCCGCTGTCTTTCTCGCTTAACCCCGATCTCCAATCTGTTCTCCAACAAACAACCACTCCCCTTACGGTTTTTCGCCGGTGATGGCCACGAGGATGTAGTTGTGATGCCGGTTGTGGATCGTGATTCGATCAATCTCCTTTTCCGGATGCGGATTCGGCCACTCCATCATGAACATCGCCACCTCCGCGCCCCAACCCGCATACGCCAACTTGCCCACCCAGGCCAGGTATCCATTCGGCGGTTTCGAGGGCACCCACCAGTCGTTGAGTTCCACTCCGCCACGAATCGGGAAGGTCTCTTTCGTTCCGTCCACATAATGCACCGTGTACTCCGCCAGGATCCGGCCATCGTGCGGCGTCCACGCCGACCCGTTCATCACGAACAGCCGCTTCGCCTTCTCCTTCACCGGAATCCCCTCTCCCTCCACCCGCGCCTTCAACTCCGGCGTCATCTTCCCCAGATTCAAACAGGACCGATTCTCGTTCTGATCCGGATCAATCACATCAAACAACACCCCTTGGAACCGCCGCGGCCCCACCGGGAAGTACCTCATGTCGTTCAACCCCTGATCCGACCAACCGCCCTTGCCATTGGCTGGCTCATCGTCCTTGAAGGCCATGTTCACAAACGGACGCAGGTTCACCTGGAACGTCTTCTCGTTCGGGATGTCAAACGCATCCACCACGCCGCCCCGCGCCTGCGACGGAATCCCCAGGTTGTTCAAGAGCACCGTAATATACCGCTCCTGCCGATCCTGCAGGTCCAGGTCCTTCTCCTCCAACGTGTACGCATCCCATAGCACCTGCGACAGCAACGCCTGCCCCTGCCCCACAGGCACCCGAACCAAACCCCCACTCCGCAAAAGCTCCTCACCGCCCTCCACGCTTACAAAGTGCTCCGCCACCTTCACATTCTTCGGACGCACTGGAAAAATCCCCACCGTCGCGTACCATGTGTCGTAGGAGCTCAAGCCATCCAACAACGCTGGATACGGCTGCGCCTTGGCGAAGTTATGCACATTCGCGGCGTTCGCCTTCACTTCAACCGGCTTGCCAAGGATCGCCCCAGCCACCTCCGCCTGCTCCGGCGTCAGCCGGTGCCACAGCAGCGTCTTGCCTCCCTCCACCGCCGCCTTGAGCACACCCGCACCCGCCTTCACCCGTTCAATGGCCCCAGCGTCCGTCCCGTCCATAACCACCACATCCGCTTCCGTCAGCGCCTCTGTTGTCACATCTCCCACGAGGTCTAGTATCAATCCCAGGCGATCCCTCAGCATCACGGTCGCCGCCGACTCCTTGCTGGAGATGATCACCCCTCGCTTCGCCTTCTGTGGCTCATACTCCAAGCCGTACTTCACAAGCCGCTTAAGCATCTCCTCCGCCATCGGCGCCTTGCTTGCCTTCGAACTCAGATCCAACTGCGACAGCACAAAAACGCCTGCGCCACTCGGCAACTCTACCAGCGGGGTGTTGTTCAATCCACGCCAGTGCGTCGTCTGCAGCAAAATCCGGAAGTTGCCGACCGTCGGTTTCGCATACGCGATCCGACTCACATAGTAATCCCCCGCCCAATCCTTAAAGTCAAAATCGTCCAACCCCGCCAACAACGGATGGTTCGGCGCCGCCACAAACACCCGGCTCTGCAGCTTCCGCTGGCTGTCCAGGCTCAAACCCAGCGGCAACATCCCGGTCGGCGGCAGCTCCGTTTGCTGCAAGATTACCGCCCGGCCCCCACGCGCGACGTAGTCCTTCACGATCTGCGTGCCGCCAAAGTCTTCTCCAACGCTCTCGTCACCCAGCACCAGCAGGTCGGGTTTGTTCTCTCCCTTCAGCTCCTCCAGATCCGTCAACTCCTTCGCCTCTGGCGCCGCCCGTTTCACTGCCTCCAGGGAGAGCCCCTCTGGGTCATACACCGCCACCTTCTTGCCCTCCGCCCTCAACGGCTCAAACGCAGGCCAGAGTCGTATCAGGAAGCTCTCCGAAAACGCGCCATACTGCACGGAAAACAAGCAGTCCGTCCGCTCCTTCACCACCGGCAAATCCCATTCCACCACCACTTCCTTGTGCTCCCCAGCCGGGAGGTCCAGCGCCACCTTTCCCCCCAGGTCCACTCCGCGCCCCTTCAGCGACCACACCAGCGGCGACGCGTTCCGTCGGAACAATCCATTGATAATGTAAATCCGCCGCGCCACCTTCTGCCCGCCGTGAAACGCCAAATCGAATTCCCGCGGCACCACCAGTTCCGGCGATTGCGCCTTGGCGCCGTCCGCCCAGCGCACCACCCCCCACGGATGCGTGCCGCTCACTCCCTGTACCCGCGCCGCACGAATGAGCGCGCCATACGCGATCCACGGATCGCAGGCCAACGACTGATCCGTAAATCGGACGTCGCCTACCGGTAATTCCACGGCACGAACCGTCGGGTTTAGATGCTCATCCAACACCCATTCCACAGCCTGCACCGGCTTGCCATGGAACAATCGCTCACCAAAATGCGACAGAAACTCGATCTGCTGGGCCACATTCATGTCAAATTCGCCCAGCACCACCGGTTTGGAGCGATCCCAGGTGGGCATCTGCTTCTCTTCCACCCAGTAGTACGAACGCGGATTGTCGGGATTTCCGGGCTTGTGATGCCAACTGATCTGAGGCAGGATGCCTTTCTTGATCTCCACACCGCCTGAGTACTCGGCCACGTTGCTGGCCCACCCGCCGAGGTCACCATCGCCATCGCTGTTCACGAAGCGCGTGGGATCTTTTTCCATAATGTACCGAGCCAGCGTCTGCATCTGCTCCAAAAGCCACTTACCCCAATCCCCCGGTTTGGGATTGATCCATCCCTCATTTTGGATCGTCCAGTAGAACACACTCGGGCTATTGCATCGTGTGGCAAAATACCGATCAAAGAGCTTTTCGCAGTTCTTCCAGTACACGCTCACCGGACCAACCGAAACGCCTATACCTTGGTCATCCAGGAACATATCGTTGATCAATACACCTTGCTCGTCGCACACGTCTTTGAGGTACTTCGGTACCTGAAACCACCAGCGCATCATGTTGCCGTTAGCCTGGACGTAGGGTTTAAGAAATTCCGAAAGGAATGCCTCCTGCGCCTGCTCGATGGTGCGGTTGTGATACACGGGAGTGTACATACCGGCCGTGGCCAGATTCAGGTAGAGCCGCGCGCCATTCATCTTGTAGTGGTCACCGTCCACCCAAAACTCCCGGAAACCGAACCGGTCCTTCCGCTTGTCCAGCGCCTTCCGCCCCTGCAGCACCGTCGTCGTCAGCCAATACAGATTCGGTTCGCCAATGGACCACAACTTCGGGTTCTTCCACGGCGCGCCCAGCGTCGTCTTCACCGTCGCCCCCGCCGGCACCTTCGCCTTCACGGCCGGCAGCTTCACCCCGTCCTTCACATCCCCAGCAACTTCCACCTCCGCGTCCTTCGCCCCCTCATTCTTCACCCACACATCCACATCCAAACGCATCTGCCGATATGACGGCCGCACAAACACCATCTCCACAAACACCGGCTCCGTCGCCCGCAGCCGGATCGGCTGCCATATCCCTATGCTCCCCTGCCAGTCGTTACCGGCTCCAGGAAAACGGCTCACCCGATAAGGCTTGCCGTCCACTTCCATGTTTTGCCAGTACAGATCTGGATAGTTCTGCACCGCGATGAGGATCTCGTTGGCCGCCCCGGGCTTGATTGCCTCCGTCGCATCCACGTCCAGCAGGTAATTCAACGTAAAATCATCCGCCAGCTTCTTCCCGTTCACAAACACTGTGCTCCACGCGGCGGCGCCCTCCATCAATAAATGCACACGCTTTCCGGCCCACTCCGCCGGCACCTCCACCGTTCGCTTGAACCAGTAGCACGTCTTGTCCCCCGCCCGCGGAAACAGCATCGGCACCAACTGATCCTTCCACTCCGCATCCGCTGGCGGCGCCTCGGTGTACTTCTCCGCCGCGCACATGCTCCATGTCCCCCCCAAATCCAGCTCCTGACGAGCCACCACGCCGCCCACCAGCCCAAACCACGCCACCGCCAACCACGCCAACACCTGCATTCTTTTGCTCATCTCGTACCACCCTTTACATTGCACTCCACACCCTGCATAAGGCTCACAGACATCGCACGGGAAGCAGGGAACAGCAATTGCCATGCCATAATGATTGTCAATCCTTATCACGAGCAAATTATCCCCTCTACCACCGGGTTCAAGGAAACCAACGCCCCCCTTGCAGCGCCACTGCATACCGTAATACACAATATTGCATCTTGTTGCATACTAAAGAACTCGCTGCTTGTTTTTGAGGGACCTATATCAAATACTCCAGCTCGCCCCTGGGTAGTGCACCCCGTTTTTTGGACAGGTAGCTAAGCCAAGATTTTGGCAGGATGACGTCCAAGAAAGCGGGGGTTCTGAGATGGCGACGAAGAGGCGGAAGCATTCGGAGGGATTCAAGGCGAAGGGGGCTCTGGAGGCCGTGAGGGGTGTTCGGACCTTGAGCGAGTTGAGTGCGATGTTCAAGGTCCACCCGACGGTGATCGCCCACTGGAAGCGGATGCTCGTGGAAGGAGCGGCGGGCGTGTTTGGG
>CALHGX010000074.1 GCA_938031185.1 uncultured bacterium | reverse complement strand
CCATGGGCGTGGCGGAAGTCCAGGGTTCGACGTCTATGCCGCGCGGATGGGTGGCTTGCGCCTCGGTGGCCGCCGGGGCCTCCATCACATGCCAGCGCACCTGGTCCACGACCAACCGCCCCTTGCCCAGCGGCCGCCAGGCGAGCAGTCCCGGCCGGATCGGAATACGGACGCCCTCCGCCGCGTTGGCGATGCGGAAATCGGCCACAGCCAGAGACGCTTCAGGAGTCACCCGCCCGAAATGACCGAGCCCGGCATCCCAGAAGAGCTCGAAGTTTCCCATGCCGCGCGTGAGCGGGTCCGGAAAGACCTCGCCCGACGCCGGGATCATTCCCCGAGGCGTTTTGTCGGCGGCGGGCATGGGCTCCAGTTCGAGGGCCGTTTCAAACACCTCATTGACGGCCGCCGCGTTTGTCGGACTGATCCAGTGCAGCAGCACCGTGCCGCCGGCTTCGGCATAGCGTTTCAAGTCCGCGGCATGCTGCCGCAGCAATTCCGCAAAATCGCCGCGGCGGCCGTCGAGCGCCACGGCGGCGGTGTTTTGCGGTGTCGCCTTATCCAAACCATGGTCAGCTCGCCAAACGCCCATGGCGTCCGGGTATGGGCTTGCGCCCAGGACCACCACCGGTTTCAACGCGGGCTGTGGAGACGCGAGATAGCGTAGCGTCGCGGCGAAAATCTCGGCCGCGGCCGGTTCCTCGATAAGGTTTTCCAGAAGGTACAACTGGCACAGGATGGCCGTGCCCGCGCCGTCGCGGATTTCGATCATCGGCGCCAGCGTCAGGCCCTTGGCGTGGGGCCAGTAGATGTTGCTGTTGGCCGCCTGAGCGATCGCGCGGAAGTTGCCAAGCTTCGGCTTGGGCGACAGGACAGCGCCGACACGCTTGCCTGCGCCCCAGAAGCGAATGTCCTGGCGGTCCAGCCGTCCCAGCGCCGGATGACCGCCGCCGACGGCGAAGGCGATGTCGAAGCCGTACGTGAAGTGCCGCAGGTTCTCTTCCCACAGCGGCACGCCGAGGAACGGAGAATTGAGGCGGTCTTGCCGCAATTGCAGCGCCCGGCCGCCGCGCCGCACGAAATCCTCGATGCGTTCGGTTTCCTCCTCGCGGACCGTGCCCGCGAATCCAGAGGCGACGATCAGCGGCCGCGCCAAGTCGGCCTCCTCGATGCGGGCGATGCGGCGGTGGCGCAGCCCCGCGCGGGCCAGCGTCGCCGTCGCCGTATTCGCCGGATCGTACAGGTCGAACGGCGGCAGCGCGGCGAAATCCGGCATGGGCAGGGCGAAGACTTCGTGCTCGCAGGTCGTCAGTTCGCGCGCCGGATCGTTCCGGTCCGTGACGCTCACCTTCAGCGTCCAGGCGCGGCGCGCTTCGTCCGCCTTCATTGCCGGAACGGGCAGGGGCAAATCCACGATCCGATGGCTGTTGCCCGCGATGTCGAAATCAACCTTGCCTTTGGCCGTCGCTTTGTCTTCGGGGTGTTCGATCAGTTCCCAGCGGGCGCGGGCGGCGACGGGCCGGTGGGTGTCGTTGATGGCGCGAAAGGCCAGCGGCACGGTCTTGCCGGCGGGCAGACCCCTCTTCCAGGTCTCGGGCGCGAACGCGAAGCGGCCCCAGGCGTGGCGCATGATTGTCGGCCAGCGTTCGCGGTGGTAGCCCACGGAGTAGCCGCCCAGCCAGGAGTAGGCGTCCTGCTTGCGGATTTCGAGCATGTCGAAGTACCAGTTGTAGGCCCACCAGCCGGTGAAGCCGCCGAACAAGCCCGGCTCCCGGCGGCCGTTGTCGTTGAAAACCTCCTCGCCCCCATACCCGCAGACCAGACCGCGAAATTCCTGCGGCGCCCATTCGTCGCCCATAAGCGGCTTGTTGCGGTCCCAGTTTTCCTGGCCCATTCCCATGAGGAAGAATTCCTCGACGCCGACGTTGGGCGGCATGTTGACCGGCCCGCCGACGCTGTAGATGTCCATGGGCCCGCCGATCGAGTGCAGGTCCGCGCCGTGCCCGGTCAGCACGGGGCGAGTGGGATCGAGGGCATGCGCGATCTCCTGGAGCCTGAGCGTGCCGTGCAGGTGTGGGAAGCCGGCCTCCGCCTGCCGGGTGTAGTGCATCGTGGCCTCGTTGTCCGTGCACCACACGGCGATGGAAGGATGGTTGCGCCAGGCGCGCACATGCTCCGCCCAGGTCGTCTGTTTGTGGGTCCATCCGGCCGCCGGCACCACGCTTTCCCCGGCACCCGGACCGAACTGCACCATCAAGAGCAAACCGATTTCGTCGCAATACTCGATCACTTCGTCCGGCGGCACGGAAACATGGATGCGCATGGCGTTGGCGCCGAGAACGTTTTTGATGTCGGGAATCGGACCGCGCTCGGCATGCCGGCGCGAAACCGGGGCGTAGATGGATTCGCCGGCGCAGAACAGCCGCTTGCCGTTCAGCATCAGGCGGTGGCCGTCCACGGCGACTTCGCGATAGCCGAAGCGCGCGGTTTTCGTGTGTTGCCGGTTGTCATCGGGCGCCTGCCGGGCGCGCGCGTTGCGTTCGGAGAACGTCTGCAAAAGCCCCGTCTCGTCCATCGGCCCCTGAGGCAAGGCCAGCGACACGCGCGCCTGGTACAGGTGCGGGTCGTCCGGCCACCAGGGCCGGGCATTCGGAAACGGCTCGCGGAACACAAGGGAGTAAACTTGCCGACTCGGCACGCCCAAAACGGTCTTGGGCGCGAAGGTTTTGACGACCTTGTCGCCGTCGAGGATCTCGACCCCGATACGCGCCCAGCGGTGGCGCGGGATGATGACCTCCGCGCGAACCTCCAACTCTCCGGCGCCGACCCGCGAAATGACGAATACGTCCTCAATGCGAGCTTGTGGCACGGCCGCCAGCTTGAACGGCCGCCAGACGCCGGTTAGTCCGCTGCTGCACCCGGTGTCCACCGGGCCTTCGGTCAACGTGTCGAGGGGGTATTTCCAGCCGTCGCGGATCAGGCAGTAATCGCCCGTCATGCCGGCGGAAATGTTGGTCAGCCCCAACACAATCCGATTCGTTTTGCCGGGCGAAAGGAGTTTGGTGACGTCCAGCTTCCACGGCGTGTCTGAGCCCATGTGCTGGCCGGCATACTGGCCGTTGACCCAGACCTTGACCCGGTAGCCCGCGCGTTCGAACCGCAATTCCACCACCCGGTTCGACCAGGCGGGCGGAATCTCCACGTCGCGCCGATACCAGATTGAATCCGTCGCCGGCCACCGGTTTTCCGGGCGCACAAGCGGCGAGCCGTCGGGATTCTTGAGGTTATAAATCAACCAGTCGCCCAATTGCTTGCGATCGCGGCCAAGAGCCGTGGCCCAGAACTCCGGCAACTGGCGTATCTCCCAGGCGCGTCCGGCATCGTCGGGCGGGGCATCGAGCGCCTTCCCCTCCTGCGGCGACGCCTCCCAGGCGCCGGTCAGCCAGAGGTGTTCCTCATAGCCCTCCGCCACAATCTGCCCCTTGACATCTGCGGCGATATCATCCGCGGCACCGGCTGCCGTCAGCCAAACGAATGTTGTTGCCGTTGCGGCGAGCCACTGCCCCAGACTTTTGCGCGTCACGATACTCTCCTTTGCCTTGTCAAGACCCAGCCTGCCGGACGCAACGCGAGAGGCGCTGGTTCCGGAAGCAATGTACGGCAAACCGGCAAATTCCGATATCACGTTTTCCGTATTTAATCTTCCGCTTTGCGGATGTCCCGCCGCCTCGCTTGACCGTCCGTCTGATTCCTGTCACAGGTATTTTTTGCCCAAGAGAAACGGTTTTTTGACCGGTGGAAGCGCGTTAGGCATTGCCACATCGAAAACCACTTCGAAGAAGCTCGACAGAAAGACGGCGGACTGGGCCCCGCCATGGTTTCCTTGTTGCTCAATTCCGTGTCTGAGACGGCGCATGGCGCTGCTGGCTTATCCGGACACGCCGATCGGGTAACTGTCCGGGCCTGCTGCCGCCAGCGGGAAAATGGCGCATCAACCTGCCGCGAAGCGCCTATCGAATCGAGACGATCGTGCCTTTCGGGGGGTCCTTCACAACCACCAAGCTGCCCGGCTGATCGTAAGTCCCCGATATCAGACGCCGAAATCCCGTGAGGTTGCCGTTCGAGTCGAGCCGGTGCGCGTAAATGGCGTTCCCCAGGACGTCCGTTATGTAGAGATTTCCAACCGTATCGGCCGCCAGACTGGCCTGGGCGCCGGC
>CALHGX010000073.1 GCA_938031185.1 uncultured bacterium | reverse complement strand
CCGAGCACCACTACATCCCGCCCAAAGCCTACACCTGGCAAAGCGACGTCGAAACCGTCCATGCCCTTCAAGAAACCGAGTTCTTTGACCGGGAGTTGTTCCGCTCCAAGGACGAGTTCTGGAGGAAGATCACCACCTACTGGCTGTACTTCAACATCGCTCGACGCAACAGCTACAAACACTGGCGTACGCCCCTGGACATCATCCGCCAACGCGCCCCCAAGATCGACCCTGCCATCGCTTCCTGGCAGCCTGACCTCGGACAAGTCCTGCGCCAGTATATTCCCAACTACCACCCCAACAGGGGTCACGATCTACCTGTCCATCCCTAATCATGGGCCAAATAACTTGACGTCCTCCGCGCGACATGTCAAACAGTTCCTCGCGGATCCGCTTGCGGCGCGCGCTTCGGCGTTCCTTGCCGCCTTGATTCTCCCTCTCGTTTGACTTTGCCGCTCCGTTACTCAATACTGCGGGTGTGACAATCCGCTCGTCAGTCCGTCCGCGTTCACGGCACAAGAGGCGCAGCCGCAAACAGGCGCGATTTTTGATCCTGTTCTTCGGTTTGCTGTCCCTCGGCACGGGAACGGGTCTATTCTTGTGGGGACTGCTCGATGAAAACCCCACCATGCGGCGCGTGGCCCTGGCCTACCTCGCCGCCGGCGCATTGCTGTTGTTGCTTCGAGCCGTCTTGTCAGGATTTTGGCTGCGGCTCATCCGTCCGAAAGAGGACCAAGAAACCGAACGCGTCACCGTGTCCGCCCAAGGCGGTTTCGCCCTTCTCATGGCCCTGGCCCTGCTGGCCGTGACGGCTGGCCCCTGCCTGCACGGGGCGCTGTGGGCTCAGCAGGCGGTTCGTGCCGCCGAGGCGCGCTGCATCCGGACGGCGCTCCGATGGGCTGCCACCGACGCCGTTGCACATGCGTTGAAGATTCTGTCCGAGGCTCCGGCCACCTGGCCTGCATCCGCAACAGAACGGCCGCTCGCCGCATGGGAATCCCCCGCCAGGATACGCGCAACCGCAGACGCGCGAGAGATAACGGCCGCCGAATGCGCAGCGGTCTTGCCCAAGGATTTCAGCGGCCGTCTAGCCTTGGTTAGGGGCCGCGCCGAACAGGGCGGCGCACCCTGCATCATTTACGCGGTCGCCGCCAAGACCCCCAAGGAAATCCGCCTTCTGGCCTGGATGGAATCGCCATGACACTATCCCATCACTGCCAGCGTCTACGCCTCTCAACTCGGGTCTAAAGCGTATGAAACCGGAGTTCCTGCCACCTTTGCGACGGGCGCGTATGGCCTATGGGTTCGATCCGGCCGAACCTACGCCCATTCTTCTGCGGGCCGCGCGGCGGCGACGCCCGCGTTTCGAAGCCGTCCCGGCCATTCCTGCCGACACCGCTGCCACCATTGCGGCCTGTTTGCCGCAGCGAGAGAGCCTTCTCCGCTGGCTCTCAGTGCCACTCACCGCACCTGCCAAGGCCCGCCGTGTTTTTCCCTCCGTGCTGGACGTTCAAATCCCATTTCCTCTGGAGGATTGTATTTACGAAATCGTGCATGTGGAAAAAACCACTGCGGGTGTGCGGGGACTGGCCGTGGTCGCGCGAAAAGCGGATGTGGAACGCCGTTTGACACGGCTTCGCGAGCAAGGCTGCGAGCCGCATATTCTCGACCAGGAAAGCCTGGCGTTGTGGGATCAACATTTGACCGAGGCGCCGGCGGCAAAAAACGATTCCCACCTGCGCGTGCTGCTCTACTGGGGGTTTGATCGCACCACTATGGTCATCGGCCGCGGCGCCACGCTCATGGCCGCCCACGCCATTCGCCATGCGAACCCTGAAACCGTTCAACGACTCCTGTCGGCGCACGCGAATGACGCGACGGCCGCGCATTGGTTCTGGTGCGGTCCCGCCGCCAGCGACGCGGCTTCGCTTCCACGCCACGAAGAGCTGATCGGCCCCTGGGCCGGGCCGCTGACGATTCATGACGAGCCGGTCACCTTTCTGGCCCGCGCGCTGGTCCGCCGCGCACTGAGCGGCGGACGCGGCCTCTGCAACCTGCGTGCGCAAGCGTTCCAACATCCGACCCTTGCGATCGAAGAACAGCGCGTGTGGCGGAAACTGACATGGACCGGGGCGGCGGTCGGGCTGGCGCTTTGCGCCGTCAATCTGGCGTGGGACATTTCCTGGCGAGCCCGCGATGCGGCACTGACCGTTGCCGTGAGAGAAGCCGCTGCCCGCATTGCGCCAAACCTTCCCCCGGGACAGGAAACGCTGGCCGCTCGACGGTGGCTCGACGCCGAGGCGCAGCGGTTGGCCCCGATTCTGCGCATCACCGCCACTCCTCTGCCCAAGCGCCTGCAGGCTCTGTTGGAGAGCGCCCGTCGCCACCAGGTAACCCTTTCGGCCGTGCGGCTGCAACACGACGCCGCCAAGATCGAAGGCGCCGCACCGAGTCTGCAGGCCATTGAAAACGTAAAACGCGACATGACCCGGTGGTATCCGACCCTCAGGCGAGAGCCACTCGACACCGCGGGCATCCCGGGCATCGGGTTTATCCTCGAGGAGGGCCTGCTGAATGAGTGATCGGCGTCCTGTGCCCGTCGCGGCCATAATATCCGCCGTTCTGATTCTGACAGGACTGGTTTGGTCTGTCCACTCGCTGGCCCAGCGTTCCTACCGAAACGCGCGGCTGGAACGAAGAAAAAAAACGATTCTGGAGCTGGCCGACCTAGCCACCCGCGCCGAGCAACAACGCACCGCCGTCGCCGCCGTCGAGCGCATGACGCGGCAAAGCGCCGTCCCGCTTGATGCGCTGATCCGCTCCGTGCTCGGCGGGCGCCCAGCGGAAACGAGAGAGGCGCCACTGCCTTTTGCGCCGCCGGATGGGTGGAGTGTCCGTCGTGTGCAGGTGTCCATGCCGGCCGTGCCCTACGATATCCTCGGGCAGGCGCTGCGCCGCGCCGCCGCGCAACAACCGCCATGGGTGGTAGTGGATTGCATGATTCGCGCCTCGCCCTCCGCCGGCCGGGCCTCAAAAGCTGTGGTGGTGTTCGAGTGCGTGGAAAGAAAGATCCCGTAGGCGGCGCGAATCACTTTCGCAGCAATTCGCGCGCATGACGCAATGCCACGCTGGTGGAATCCCTACCGCCCAGCATCCGCGCGATTTCCTCCACGCGCTCCTCCCCGCTCAGCCGCCGGATTCTCGTGCGTGTCCGTCCACCGCTCACTTCCTTGGTCACGGCGAAGTGCGTGCCGGCTTGCGCCGCCACCTGCGGCAAATGGGTGATGCAGAGCACCTGATGATGCCGGCTGACGGCCGCCAGTTTCGCGCCCACCGCCTGCCCCATCTCGCCGCCCACATTCGCATCAATTTCATCAAACACCAGCAGCGGAATCCGGTCATGGTCAGCCAGCACCGCCTTGATGGCCAGCATGACGCGCGAGATTTCCCCGCTGGAGGCGATCAGGCGCAGCGGGCGGGCCGGCTCGCCCGGATTGGGCGCGAAACCGAACTCCACGCGATCCGCGCCCGCCGGGCCAAGATCGGCCTCTTCTATGACCGCCTGGAACGCCCCATGAGGAAATCCCAAGGCCCGCAACTCGGCGGTAATGGCCGGTCCCAGCCGCCCGCACACCTTGCGCCGATCCTCGCGTAACCGTTCGGCCAGTTGCCGAAGCCGCCCCATTGTTTCCGCCAGGCGGGCTTCGATTTCCGCCCGCCGCTCGCCACGGGTTTGCAGGTCCTGCAGCCGCGCGCGCGATCGGTCCAGATGGGCCAGCACGTCGCGCACGGTGGGACCGTACTTCTTCTTCAGGCGGTGATACACGGCCAACCGCTCTTCCAATTGCCGCAACCGCCCGGGATCGTCCTCGATGCGCCGGACATGCGTCTCGATCGCAGCCGATAGCTCCTGAATTTGAAGAGCGGCCACGCGCGCTTCATCCCGCCACGCGCCGGCCGCCTCCATCAACCCCGCCAGATCCCCCAGCGCCTTCTGGGCCGCGGCCAGCGCGTCAAAGGCGGCTCCCTCGCCATCGGTCAGCGCCGCCCGCGCCGCGCTGGCCAGCTCCAGAATCCGTTGCGCATTCGCCGCTTCGGCATGTTCCCGCTCCACTTCCTCATCCTCGCCCTCCACCGGCGCGGCCTCCTCGATTTCCTTCACCTGATAAGCCAACAGGTCCATCTGGGCCGAAAGCGCCTGGTCATCCCCTTCCAACGCCTTCTTCCGCGCCTCGAGATCGCCATATTCCTCATAGACCCGCTCATAGGCGCAGCGCCGATCCCACAAGCGCCCGAACGCGTCCAGCAGCTCCAATTGAAAAGCCCCATCGAGCAACGACTGATGATCGTGCGGGCCGTGCAGATCCACGAGGTGCCGTCCAAGTTCCTTGAGCACCTGCAACGTGGTGGCGCTGTCGTTGACCAGGTTGCGCCCCGCGCCGTTGGCGGAGATGATGCGGCGGACAATGAGCTGGCCTCGTTCGCAGGGCGGCAGACCATGATCCTCCAGCAGCGCATCCAGCGCCGAGGAATCGGCGAGATGAAAGACCGCCTCCGCGCCACACTGCTCGGCGCCGGACCGAATCAGGGTTTTGTCTGCCCGTTCCCCCAGCAACAGTCCGAGCGCGCCCACGATGATGGACTTTCCGGCACCGGTTTCGCCAGTAAGAACGTTAAAACCCGGCGCGAACTCGATGGTCGCGTCCTCCACCAAGGCCAGGTTTCGCGCGCGAAGCGTTTGCAGCATGAGGCCAGAATACCGGGACGCAAAGCCAAGTCCAGCGTTTTCGAACTGGGAAAGGACAGGTACATCGTGACCCCCCTCCTGTGGTGAAGCTGGGGGTGGTGAGTGGGAGGCGGATGAAGGAGATCAGGGGCCACCTCCGGAGGTGGCCCCTGATCGGGCGGGCCGATAAGATCCGCCACCATGATC
>CALHGX010000072.1 GCA_938031185.1 uncultured bacterium | reverse complement strand
GGGCCGGACGGCCGTTGCGCCAACCTCCCCATAGGCGCGTCTCGCGGCGTCCGTCGCGAACACGCGGGCGGTCACGGGCGCTTCGGAAAGGAGCGCAAAATGCCTCGAGCGCGGCGAGAACGGACGTCTCGCGCCGGATCTTGACGATCTTCACGGGGCGTCGCTCCCCCGCCGCCCGGCAGATTCGCCGGGGGCGCCGTCCGCTGCCCGCGTCAGGGATGCGTTGCGTTCCATCGCACAAGCCGATCGCCCAGGCGATCTGGAGTCAACCGGATTTCCGCCAGCGCGGCGTTCAGCAGCGGGTCGAGCGGACAGCGGATGGAGTCGTCGCGTTTGCGGCCCGGCGGGCGCAGGATGTCATTGACGAGACCGACGGCCGTGCCGCCGTGGCAGACCACCAGGTAGCGCCCCGGCGGCAGCGCCGCGGCATCGGCGAGGAATTCGCGGATGCGATCAGCGAACGGGCGCTCCCAGGCGTCGTGCCGGTCGACGCGCGCATACTCGGGCGTGGGAGGATACGGCAGGCAGTGAAGGCGGTACGCGCCAGGGTCGCGGTATTCGAGAAGCCGCGTGTCGAATTCCGCCCAGGGCGCGCGCAATGAGAGCGCCTCGAAAGTTTGCCGCACGCGCCGTAACGGACTCAGAAAAACGCCGTCGAACGCGACCCGGGAAAGGCGACGCCCCACAGCGCGCGCCTGACGAATGCCTCGCGCGGTCAGCGGCGGATCCATGTCCAATTCCTCCCCCGTGTTGCCGCGGCTTTCGCCGTGGCGCAGAATCCATAGATGTATCATATCGTCCGTCATCCCATCGGCATCGAGAAGCCCCCCCCGATTCCGTACCGACGGGGAGTATGCCGCGCACTCGAGGGCGTTGCCCATCCGGCTCCGCGCCGCGGCGCCGAAAGACCGCGGGCGGCCGCCGGCCTTCAATTGCGGCGTCCCGAGTACGGCGCCCGCAGATCGTTCCATGTCAATGTCTTCACGCTCTCCACGTGGCCGTCCATATACGATAGATTCGCCTGGCCGCGGTGTCCGAGCCCCTGAAACGGATTTCGGCCGACAGGACTGCCCCAGTAGGTGTCACCGATCGCATAGGGAAGGTTGATGAGGCCATACTTCTCGCCGATCGTCAAATCGATGACGATGTCCCCGGCGGTTCCGAATATAGGGCAGAGGGAGAGGCTGGGGTGAGGGAGGCGGGAGGAGCGGTGGGGCTTGGGCGAGCGGGGGAGGTCCCCGCAGTGAAGGGGTTGCGGTATTGAGTTGTCGGCAGAAGCGCACCGGGGTCGGGGTCGGCGCCTTGCTGCGCAGGACGACTAGGTGACGAAGCGCAGTTGTCCGGGCGCGGGGAGGATGGCGGGCAGCGTGTGACTGCGCAGGCCTTCCGCGATGGATCGCGCCAAGGCCGCTTGGGTGGATCGAGCCACCCAGTCAAAGGTTCGCATCAGATATCCGTGATACAACAGCGTCCACAGGATGGCCGCGATCTGCATGAGGGAAAAGAGATTCTTGGAACCTGTGGGGTGTGCGCAGAAGACATGTCCGAGTCCGACCCCGGTGTTCTTCTCCGTGTTGAAATAGTCCTCGATGAGGTGACGTTCGCGGCCGGTTGAGCCAATGATCTCGACGACCCTATCCGGCGTGATCAGGAAGTTCGTCACGTAGGCGTATAAGGTGGATTCTCCGCCCGGGACCATTTCACCGACCAGCACGGTGCTGACGGCGTGGGTTCCCAAGAAGAGGTCCGAGACCCATCGAAAGTCCCGCAGGCCTTCCTTACCGTCCTGGCCCTTCCAAAGCCGCAGGGTGTTCGCCGGCGAGTGCGGCAACAAAGCCAGCAACTCTTCCCACAGGTTGGGCTGACGGCCCTCTTTGACGGTCAAAACGTATTTCCATCCGTATTCGGCGCATCGGTCCAGCACGGTGGAGACGCAAAACAGCGCGTCGCCGACGATGCAGAACCGCATGCGGGGGAAGCGCTGCTTGATCCGCTCGGACAGACGCCGGAAGGCGTTCAGTTCGCAGTCCTCCTTCTCGGTGTGCGGATCGTGCATGTCGACGTGCTCGTGCATGAAGGGAATAAAAGTGTTCCGCGGCCCGACCAATCCACATTGCAGGACATAACGATAGGGGGCGCCGGCCTTTCCGCCGCTCTTGCCGCCCTCTTCAAACCCCTGCCGACAGCGCTCCTGAACGGTGCCGTCAAAGACCAGGATATACCAGGCGCCGAAAAGCCGTGCCGAATCGAACACACGCCGCCGAATCAGTTGTTCGCACAGCTCAATGGGGATTTCCTGTACCGGTTCGGAGTCCACCCGGTTCAGATGGTGGACCAGATTGTCCGTGCAGGTGACCAACGGCTCGCCCTCAAAACGGGGGTCGTCGGGGGGCTGTCCACAGAACGCCCCCATGTTATAGGCTGCCCGTCCGCTATTGCGGGTCTGGTCGAAAGCGTTGCGGCTGCCGGCGTGGGTCAGAACAGAAGCGTTCCGCTCCACCAGATATGCGAGGCGCTGTAGCGGCACATGTCCGGACGGCGAGGATCCGGCAACGCCGCAAATCGAGCGCTCAGATCGGGGCAGACCTTGCGTATCGTCCCGGCGGCGGCCGCCGCCATTACCCCGATGTCGATCCCCTCCTTCGGACGGCGGCCCGCCGGCCTGCGGCATGCCGGTGGATGACGGCCAGGGACTGCTTGCTCTCCTTGCGGATCAGTTGCTTCAGCTGCCGATAGCTCTTCGTCCATTCCTGCACCTCCTTGACCATCTCCACGGGCACATAGACCGTGCGGGTCTTGTTCTTCACCTTGAAGGTCAGGTGCCAGGAGGAGCACTTGCGCCCCGCGCGCTTGAACTCGCACAGCGACCCCTCCACGAAGGCGCCCACCTTCCCGATCTGCTTCAGCGTGC
>CALHGX010000071.1 GCA_938031185.1 uncultured bacterium | reverse complement strand
CAAGTGGTCGAAAAATTCGTATTTTTTTGAGGAGCGGCGAGAAAAACCGGCGATTGGCGCGGGGTCGCTGGGGTAAACGATGTTCGCCCCCCTTCGCCGACGCCTGTATTTGCCGCTCATTTCCCACATCGCAATCGGTTCTGCACTCTCCGCCATCTCTTGCATAAATATCAACAAGCTTAGTAAGGGCATTTCTCTTCCGGCCTTCAAGAAGGAGGTTGCTGCGTCGTACAGTTGTTGGCGTAATAGGAGACGCCTTACTCGAAGGGAGGGCATAATGAAAACGGTAGTGACGATTGTGTTGGTTGGTTGGGCGGTTGCGGCCTCGGCTCAAATGAAGATCCTGGACGACTTCTCCAGCGATTCATCAGCCTCTTACAACAAAGCAATCACTTATGGAAGCGGAACAGCCGATTATGCCCGCAATGGGGCCGACCAGTTCGAACCGACGTGGACCGGCGAAGCAACGGTCCTTGGTACTGGATGAACGGCGATAAGCTGCACGTCGGAGACAGCGCGTCCGTGGAGTTCATGCTGAACACGGTTGGCTCTTTCACGGCCGCGGGAATCGCCCTGGCCACCAACCCTGCCGAAAACGGAGTGGATATGTACGTCATATGGCATATAAACTCTAGTCAGTTTTGGGCCATTGATTCTGACGACCCCAATTACATCACCGGCATCGGGACGCAAACGGGCATTAGCACAATCACCGTCACGCGCGTCTCTGGATCCGTGTTTGACTGGACCGTTCGTGGCGGCGGGTTGACGGTGGACAATTCCTACACGAATTCGAATTGGAGCGATGTGGACGGAATATACTTTGGCATCATGAACTATCGCGGAAGCAGCGGCACAGCAGGGGTATTCGACAATCTGACTTACCATTATCCGCCCGCAGGTGCCATTATCAGCATCCGTTGAACAACCGACGGCGGGGCGACCGTCATATCGTCGGCGTTTTCCGCGCACGGAATCTTTGGCGGAATTACCCAGCGATTCCGGCAAGCATCGTAGGCGATCCAATCTGCACCGGCGGGACCGCGCAAGGCTTGGCGAGTGCCATCCCGGTCAAAGTGCATGTCGTCGAGTTATCGCCGACAAGGCTTCCCCTTGGCTGCATGTCTCATCGGAAGGGCAACGAGCTCTCAATCCGGTTTTGATGAACAATGACGTACACTTCTCCCGCGTCATCTTGGGCGGCCGATCGTTCTTCCGACAGCCCTATTACTTGAGCCACTGCACCAAGCCTTCCAAGATGCTCATCGGATGCGGAGGACAGCCGGGGACAAACAGGTCCACCGGCAAGACGGACGACACGCCGTTGCATGTTTTCGGATGGCCTCGATACGCCCCCCCTGAAATGGCGCAAGCGCCAACGGCAATAACCAGTTTCGGCGCCGGTACAGCCTCATAGGTCTTGACCAAGGCCTCTTCCATGTTTTTGGAAACGGGACCGGTAACCAGCAAGCCATCCGCATGACGAGGCGACGCGACGAACTGAATGCCGAAACGGCCCAGATCAAAGACCACGGTCGTCAGTACGTTGACGTCCGCCTCACAGGCATTGCAGCCCCCGGCGCTGACCTGCCGAAGCTTGAGGGATCGGCCAAAGAGCCGACGCATTTGTTCGTCCAGCGTCCTGGCGCAGGATTTCATTTTTCCGTCCAACACCAGGTCCTCTCGACGGCATGCAGACAAGCGGTAATCCGTCGAAAAGCGAATGGCGCCGAAAGGACATGCTTCCGCACAAGCGGCGCAGAAAAGGCAGCGCCCCATGTCCAGCCGCAAACCGCTTTCCGTCTCGATGGCGCCGACGGGACACGCCTCCCGGCATCGGCGACATCCTGCCGCACACTTCGCGGGATCCAAAACCGGCCGGCCGCGGAAACGATCGGGCAAGATCGGTTCCTGCCTTGGCCAGGCGATGGTGCGATGCCGCTGCAGGATTCGGGCGCGCAGTATTTCGATCATGTCCGCTTCCTCATAAATCGTGGCCGCAGTAAGACAGGTTGAAACTTTTGTTGCACAGGGGGAAATCCGATATCTGCTGACCGCGCATGGCCACCGCCAACCCCATCCAATTTCGGAAGGAGGGGTCCACCACCTTATACAAGGCTAGTGCCCCGTGTTCGTCGGTCATGGCCACATGCACCGTTTCTCCTCGCCAGCTTTCCGTCATCGTGACGGTCAAACGCTGCGGCAGCAGCGCCTTCGGTGGCCTGTTGCTCTCCCCCGCCGGCAAGGCGGAAAGAGTTTCGCGCAGAAACGCGAGCGAACGCTGAATCTCTAACCAGCGTACAAAGGCCCGTCCAAACACGTCGCCCGTGCTCCATGTCGCCGTCGGAATGTGGTGAAAGCGATACCAGCCCGACGGGAAATCCCTGCGCGCATCTTGATCCAACCCCGCCGCCCGGGCTGCTGGTCCCACCAATCCCAGGGTTCGCGCCACATCCGTCGAAACCACCCCCACGCCCTCGAATCGCGCCATAACAGTGGGGGTGGACCACAACAGTTCGACGGCGCTTCGCGCGTCTTTTTCAACCTCGTCCAATCGCCGCCGCAACTCGTCGCTCCGGCTGGGCTCCAAGTCGAAGCACACGCCGCCGGGACGCACCAATCCGCGTCCGAAGCGGCTGCCGCAAATCAAGGCCGTCATGTTCAGGAAATCACCGCGAAGCCGGCCACAGTAGGAAGCCGTCGGCAGAAATCCCACGTCATTGGCCAGGGCGCCCAAATCACCTGTGTGATTGGCCAGCCGTTCGAGTTCCAGCGCAATGGCGCGCAACGCCTCGGCCCGAGGCGGCGCCGGGGCGTCACTCAGCGCCTCCATGGCTTGGGCATACGCCGTGGTGTGGCCAATTGTTGTGTCCCCCGCGAGCGTCTCGAAATAGCACACACGCCGTTGCGCCGGCGCCTTGCAGATGGATTGTTCGACACCGCGGTGCTGATATCCGAGCGCGATTTCCAGATGCACTACGTTCTCGCCGGCGCATTGAAAACGGAAGTGACCGGGCTCGATGATGCCCGCATGCACGGGCCCGACGGAAATCTCGTGTATGCCTTCGCCCTGCACGACCAGAAAATCGGTCACGCCAGGCCGCCCACATGGAAAACGCAGCGGCTTGAGCCAGGGATGACCGAGCGGCCTAAGGCCCCATTCTTCCGCCAACTCCCGCTCAAACGCTTGTGCGAACGGGCGGTCTCTCGTCAATGCCGCATATTCCCCATCCATTTCCGTTTCGCCCAGAAACAGCGCGCCGGCTTTGTCGGACGCCAGGACGGCCAACACTCGGACGCTTCCTGCCTCGGTCCGCCGGCCTGGCAACGCGATCAATCTCATCCCATTTCGCGTCGCGGCGATTACGCGCTCGCGGAACTCCTCCACGGGAAACATGGGCACGGCCTCGATCGGGATCTGCCGAGCTGGAGCAATGGAAAGGAAATCCTTCATCCGAATCCTCCGATGATCCGGGCGGCCCGCAGCAACAAGGCCGCGAACGGCCGCGGGATCCAGAGTCCGAGCGCGAGTACTGCCGCCAGCGGCAGTGCCACCAGCGCGGCGGCCCGTATGGACGTTTTCTGCGGGGCGACGACAGCGTCGGCCGGCGCCCATGCCAGCGCCACCGCATGCCGGAGCACACTGATGAATACCGCGGCCAAGCCGGCCAGGGCCAGCGCCATGACACCGTAGCGCCCGGCATCCGCCGCGGCTTTCACAATCAAGAACTTGCTCATGAAAATCGCGAAAGGTGCGGCGCCAATCAGGGCCAGCAACGCCACAAACAGGCCCGTACCCCAGACCGGCGCCACGCGCACTGAGCCCGCCAGCCGCCGGAGGTCCAGCGTGCCCCGGATGCGGCCAAGCTGGCCGGCACAACAGAAGGCCACGCTCTTGCAAAGCGAATGATTCAGCGCATGAAAGAGCGCCGCCACGGCCCCTACCCCGCCCAAACCGGCGCCCAACGCCATCAGCCCCACATGCTCAATGGAAGAATATGCCAGCAGACGCTTCACCTCCCGCTGCGCCGCGAGAAACCCGGCCGCCACGACCAGCGACAGCAGCCCGAACGCCACAAGGATGCCACGCGCCCAGCCCGCCTGGCCGGTGGCGGCTTCCACAATCGGCAAGTACCGCAGGAGGGCATACAAGGCGGTGTTGAGCAGAAAACCGGAAAAAACGGCAGAGACCGGCGCCGGCGCCTGACTGTGCGCATCCGGCAGCCAGTTGTGCATCGGCGCCAAACCGGCCTTGGTGCCGTAGCCCACCACGAGGAATAGAAACGCCGCCTTGATCATCCGTGGATTAAGCTGTTCGGCGCGCCTCATCAGATCCGTCCCAAGCAGCGCCGACTCGCCGGTTCCGCCCGCTGAGGCGGCCGCCAACAACGTGCCCATGAACGCAAGGGCTACGCCCACGGAGCACATCACCAGGTATTTCCACATCGCCTCCAGCGCGGCCGGCCCGACCTGAAGGCGAATCAGGAAAGCCGTGAGAAGGGTTGTTGCTTCCACGCCAACCCACATCAACGCCAAATTGTTGGACAACACCACCAGCAGCATTGCGCCGATTGTGCCGAACCAGAGCGCGCCATAGCGCGCGGCCGTGCGGACACCGAATCGCCCAGAACGAATTTCTCCAGCAAAATAGAATGGCGCAAACAACGCGCTGAATCCGAACACCACCAGCAGGATAATCAAATGATAGGCCGACAAGGCATCCACCATCAGCCACCGCTCGGCGGCAAAAAGCGGCCCCAGCGCCGCCGCGTGGCGCACCGCCGCCGCGCCCGGTATGGCCAGCACTAGAGTTCCAACGGCGCAGAACCGAATCACGGCGTCGGCGCTCCGCGGAATCAGACAGCATGCCGCCATCAACAACGGCCCCAGCAATAGGGCGGGCAATATCCATGCGCTTGCCATGACGTCAACCTTTCAACGAAGTCAGGCGTGTGGTGTCCATGTGATCGAACTCACGGTTGATGTGGTCAATCGCAATGCCCATGGCGAAAACCGCCACAAAGGCGTCCATCAGCACCCCCAGTTCCACGAGTAACGGCAAATGGGTGAACACGGTCAAACCAAAGGTGTGGATTCCATTTTCCAGCATCAGGTACCCCAGCACCTGACTTACCGCCGTCCGGCGCGCCACCATCAGAAACAACCCCATGCCCATCAGCGTGAAGGCGGTCGGCGCCATCAAAGCCCCCGCCTGCGACACCGCCAGCGGCGCCCGATCCGCCAGCCAGAAGGCCGCCGGCAGCAGCACCGCCGCCAGGGCCAGGGAGGCCCCATAGCCGACCACCGGCTCCGTTTCCCGGCGGGTCTGCGAGGCGCGAATGGCCCTCGAGAGCAGCCAAGGGAACAACACGCCCTTCGTCGTCGCCACCACCGCCCCAAAACCAACCATACGTGGATTCCAGCCCGCGACGCTGTGGACCAGCGGCAACACGCCGACCAACACACCCTGAGCGCCAAGCGCTCGAATGCCCGTGGCCAGACGACTGGAACCAACGGCCGCAAAGCCCGTCAGCAGCACCGCCGCCAGCAGCATGTTTTCCCACGCGGTCATGGAGTGGTTCTCCAAATCAGTGCGAACCCCAGCGCGGCCAAGGCCGCCGCCCCAACCAACAGCGGCGGCACCTTGAGCAACCGCAAGCGAGCCATCGCCGACTCAACAACTCCAATGCCGGCGGCCATAAGAATCATCCCGCACCAGACCGCAAACGAATCAGCAAAGGCCACCAGCAGGTTCATGAGCAGCAACCCGAAGAGCCAGAGTTTCAGGGCCGCCCCATAGAGCATCAGAGCCAAATCGGGCCCAGCCTGTTCCAGCACCAGTGCCTCATGAATCATGGTCAATTCTAGATGCGTGTTCGGATCGTCCACAGGAATGCGGGCATTCTCCGCCAACAGCGCCAGACCCAGCGCCGCGGCGAGCAGGGCCAAACCCGGCGCATCGGTCAGACCGGCGGATGGCGCCAGTCCAGCCACCATGCCCGAAAGCGAAAGCTCCCCGGTTTGGCGCGCCAGCCCCGCCAACAGAATGAACAGCGCTGGTTCGGCCAGCGCGGAAAAGCACGCGTCGCGGCTGGCGCCCATCGCCGCAAAGCCGGAACCGGTGTCCAGCGCCGCCAGGATGGCGCACCAGCGCGCGAGAGCCAAGCACCCCAGCAGCACCATCCAGTCGCCTTCGAACGAGAAGAACGCCGGCTGGCGGCCAACGGGCATAAGAAGCAACCCGCATACGACAGCCGCCAGTCCGACGGCGGGCGCCCCGCCAAAAACCCATGTCGCGGTTCGACTCCGAAGGTGATCCTTGTGCAGCAGCCGTATCAGGTCATAGTATCCTTGAAGCGGCGGCGGCCCTCTCCGCCCCGCGACCATCGCCTTGACACGGGCAATGATGCCCGGCAGCAATGGCGCCGCGGCCAGCCCGATCAGTACGTTCAAACCGGTTCCAAGCGATGGCATGGCCTACTCCAGTTTCCAGATCATCAACGCGAACAGCGCCAATACGATGCCCAGCAGATAGAGGTGCAAGCGGCCGTGCTGCAAGCGGCGGGGTTTGGCCAGAATCCAATCCAGCCATTTCGCCAAGGGCTGGTACAACCGCGCCATGACCACATCCGTGACGCGGGCCCGCCACGCTGCCCGATGGGGGAACAGCCCCGCGGGCAACACCTCTTTCTTCCGCACGGGAAGCAGATCCTCGAAGAACCGCGAGAGAGGCTCAAAAAAAGATGCGGCGGTGTACTGCATCCGGGGCGTGGGTGCTGCATAGCCGCACCCCCATGTGGCCGGCCGAACCACAGGGCGGCCGTGCATCGCCGACCAGACAACCATCCCCCCCGCCAAAGCAGAGCCGCCCAGCAAGAAAGCCCAGACATGCCAGATCGCTTTTTCAACTCCGCCAAGCCATGCGCCTCCCGGCAGAACATTCGCCAACCGCCCTGCGAATGCCGGAGCTATCGCCGCCATCCCCAGGCAAAGAAGCGCGAGCGTGGCGATCGGCCACCGCATCGGCACGGGGGGATCATTTGCAGCCACTGCCTCACTCGAACGCGCCTCTCCTAGAAAAACAATCCCAAAAAAGCGCGCGAAACATACAGCGGCAATTCCGCCAATTAGCGCAAGCCCTCCCAACACCGCTAGGCCCGCCAGTACCGGCATGCCCGCGCCGATCGTCACGGATCGCATGGCCGCCGCCAACAGGAGATATTCTCCCACAAAACCGTTGAGCGGCGGCAGGCCCACAATGGCGGTTGCGCCGATCAAACCTGCCGCGCCAGTGATGGGCATGCGCCGCAACAGGCCCCCAAGCCGATCCATCGTGCGCAATCTTGTCGCCTGTGCCACCGCCCCCGCCACTAGAAACAGCAGACTCTTGAAAAGGGCGTGATTGAAGGCGTGCCATAGCGCCGCCGTAAACGCCAAAGCGGCAATCACTGGTTGACCGCAATGCCGAGCCAGCAAACCAAGCCCCACGGCAAGTGTGATCAGTCCCACATTCTCAACAGAAGAGTAGGCCAACACCCGTTTCGTATCGGCCTGCATGCCGGCCAACAACACCCCCAGCAAACCAGAAAACAGGCCGACCCCCATGAGCAGCCAGCTCCACCAGACGGCGGGAACGGCCAGGATTTCCAGCGCGCGAAGCAAGCCGTAAATGCCCGTCTTGATCATGACGCCGCTCATCACCGCCGACACATGCGATGGCGCCGCCGGATGCGCCTCGGGCAGCCACACATGCCACGGGACCAGACCAGCCTTGACTCCGAATCCGGCCAAGGCCAGAAGAAAAGTCGCGTGTCGAACCCCAGGGGCCCACCCCGCCGTGTCCCATGCGGCGAAATCCATGGATCCGCTCCCGCGCCCCAGCAAGGCGAAGAAAGCGATCAAACAAGCCGCGCCGAGATGTCCCGCTGTCAGATACAACCACCCCGCATGCCGGACGTGACGCTCGCGGCCGTCGAAAAGAACAAGGAAAAAGGAGGACAGGGCCATTCCTTCCCAGGCCACCAGAAACAAGACCGCATTGCGCGCCGCCAGCACCAGCCACATGCTCATGGTGAGGAGGAGAAAGCAAAACCAGTGAAACCCCAAAGCGGCCGGCGGCGCCTTGCGCAGATACCCGCTTCCGTAAACGGCCGACAACGCGCTGACGATCAAAAGCGGCGCCGAGAAAACGGCCGACAGCGCGTCCATCCCCACACAGAATGAGCCGAACGGCACCTGCCATGGCATCCAGAGAACAACCGATTGTCCGGAAAAGAGCACTTGCAGGGACTGCACCAGTAACGGCATGGCACCGCCGACAACAAAAAGCGGGCCCAGCAGAGCAGCGCCACGACGCGCCGCCAAACAAATCAGCGCGCCGCATGACCAAACCGCCAGCGACAACAGCATCACATTCATGGGTTGCTTGATCCGTTCGTGGTCCTTGCGGCCGCCGACATCCTCTGCTCGACCATGCTCGCCGCCGCCATGATTTCCTCGCGCGAGGCTTGGCGCGAAACGGTCTCCGCAAAGCTGGCATCCCGCAGGGCATACGCCAAACGCGACAACAAATGCAGGTGCGGCCGGACGGTCGGGCAGATCATGGTGAACAGCGTATGGACGGGCCGGCCGTCCAACGCCCCGAACTCGACAGGATGCTCCAGAAAGCAAAGCGAGATCATTGGACGCGGAACATGCAGGACAATGGGATTGCGAACATGGGGAATGGCGATGCCATTGCCCACGGCGGTGGACCCTAGCGATTCACGAGCAAGCAAAACCTTGAGCAGGAACCCCCGATCCACCTCTTCGGGAAGAGGCACCAGATCAATGGCGCACCTCAGCACCTCCGACGCGGTCTTCCCTCCGACCCGATAGTGAATGCCACCAGCCCGCAGCGCCTCGAGCAGACTGGGAAGGTTCACCTGATCGGACTCCGGTTCCGCGAAAATGTCCGCCGAGACGTTCAGTCGTTTTGATGTGGCCCACTCCAAGAGCTCCGCCCGGTTGAAGCGATACTGCTCATGCACCCGATAGGCTGGCAGGAAACCTTGTTTTATCCAACGATAGACTGTCTTTTCAGAGACATTCAGCAGGCTGGCTACATCCCTAACACCCAGCTTCATGTCTGCCCTTTCTTCCCGCGGCTTGGACAAATAAGGACATCATATGCCATGCACCACTCCAGAAATCAACAAACAAACTGCGGTGCATGCTCCTGTTTCCGAATCTGGAGAAGAAAATTGCCGATGCCGGCTTATCGTCTGCCACACAAAATCTCTTTGAGTATTTTGGATAATTTCTGGCATGCTGCGAGCCGTGAGCTCGGTACTTGCGTTTGATTTTCAGGCTAAAACCGTCATCCAACTCCATCCGAAAGACATTCCGGACCACACAGCCAGGGAATGGTTTTGCTGGCTGGATGTGGACGCAACGTCCGCGTCGGCGGAAGGCGACTTGCGCCTGGCCGGCCTTCCATCCATGACGGCGGAGGCCGTCCTTCGGGAAGATGCTGATGTGCCGTATACCCTGGAAGGGGGATCGCTCCGCTTCACGTTGGTGGAGGCCCGCTACGCGGATGGACGGGTGGAAATGCGCCCCATTCATGTGGTGCTCACCGAACGACTGCTCGTCACCGCGCACCGCGGCCCCGCCGACTGCATCCAGCGCATGGCGGCTCACTGCCGGGATGATTTCCAACGATTCGGCCAAAGCGCTGGTTTCTTGCTGTACGAGATCGCGGATGGGTTATTGGATTCCTACCGGCGCGGGCGCCGCCGCTTTGCGGAAACAGTTGAATTGCTTCACGATCGGCTGCTGGAGGCGGCCGACGAGGAAGTCTTCGCTCGTGTTTCCACGATGACCCGCGATTTGTTGCGTTTTCGCAAGACGGTTCTGGACACCGCGGAAACCCTGCACGAGCTGGCCACACGCAAATCGCCCTTTGTTCCCTCCACCACGCAACCATTTTTACTTTCCGTGGCCGAAGCGGTTAGCCGTGTGGGCGAGGACCTCACCGTGCACCGCGACACGCTCAATGACGCCGTCAATCTCTACCTCAGCGCCATCAGTCATCACACCAACCGGGTCGTAAAACGCCTAACGATCGTCGGCACAATCTTCATGCCGCTCACCTTTCTTTGCGGCATTTACGGCATGAACATGGACATCCCGGAAGTCAAATGGGAAGGGATGTACCTGCTGTTCTGGATCATCTGTATCGCCACGGTCGCCGGCCTTGTTTGGATGATGCGGCGATGGAAGTGGCTTTGACACCGAAACGTCCGGGCGCGCATGAACTCGGAAACCGAGATGCTGAAGCAGGCTCGCCGCAGGGCCCTCGTGCTGGCGCTGATTCTTCTAGGCGTCCTGGTCTATGGAACCGCCGGTTATCGCTGCATCAGCGGCGCCACCGCTTCCTGGCTCGACTGCCTCTACATGACCTCCATCACCATCACCACCATCGGATTCGGCGAAGTCCTGCCCGGCGGCGAAGCGCCGGCCGCCCGGCTTTTCACCCTGACGCTGGTCTTCCTCGGCGTCGGCATCTTCACCTACGCCTTGTCGAGCATCACTTTTTTTGCGACGGATGAAGGGTTGAGGACCCGATGGAGGAGGCGGCGCATGGAACAGGCAATCAAGGGTTGGTCCCAACATTATGTGATCGGCGGCTGGAGCGTCATGGCCGCTCGGATCGCCGAAGAGCTGCAGGCCACGGCCCGCCACGCCGTGGCGGTCGTGCCTGGAGGCTCCGCTGAAGAGGCGGCCCGCCGGCTCAATGCCCGCCATTTTCTGGTCATCGAAGGCGATCCGTCCGATGAGGACGCATTGCGGCGCGCCGGCCTGGAAAAAGCCGCCGGCTTTTTCGCCGTCGGTGCCGACGATGCGACGAACATCGTCGCCTGCTTGAGCGCCCGGCAACTGAATCCCCATCTTCGCATTGTGGCGGCGGCCGATGACCCGCGCCACGGCGAAAAAATGCGCCGGGCCGGGGCCGATGCAGTTGTTTCCGCCCCAGCGATTGGCGCGCTGCGAATGGCCTCCGAAATGGTCCGCCCGATGGTGGTGTCGTTTCTGGACACCATGTTGCGCAGCGCCAATCCGGTTCTGCGCGTCGAAGAGATCACTCCGATCCCCCGCTTTGAAGGCATGCCCCTCGGAGAACTGCTGGCGCCCTCGGGCCACCGCGCCCTGCTCCTGGCCCTTCGCCAGAAAACCGAATGGATCTTCAATCCGCCTCCTCAACGGCTCTTGGCCAAGGGCGACACCCTCATCGTCATGACCTCGCCGGATGAACTCGAAACATTGCGCGCCCGGCTGACGTAGACCTTTTTCGCCCGCCCTTCTTGTTCGTTCCGTTTCACACTCGCTTTCTCTATTGCGCGGCCGCCAGGAGGCGGCGGAGCCGTGGTCTCTCAGACACAGAAAGCACCATTTCACGCAGACTCAAAGAAACTACAGTTATGTAGCTAGCGTATTATCAAGATACAAGGTTGTCGTAGTTGAAAACATGAAGTCCATGGCCGTAGCTGCCGTAAGCCATAGAAAAAGAGCCTGTTATGGCTTGTTCCGCCTTATTGGCACGTTGGCTGCGAATCGCAGATGCCAGATTGCGAAAGGCAGTCAGTCGCAACACAAGGAGGAGGAAAGGAATAATGAACCGATCGGCAAGATGGGCGTTGTTGTGGAGCGTAAGCGTGTTGCTCTTGGCAGGGCATGGCGGATCGGCCGCCGAAGAGGAGGCGCCGGTATTCACCAAGGAGATGGCGACGCTCTTGAGTAATGGTCAGGTCGCGCTGGATACAATGTGGGTCTTGGTGACGGCCTTCCTTGTTTTTTTCATGAATCTCGGATTCGCCATGGTGGAATCCGGGCTGTGCCGGGCGAAAAACGCCGTGAACATACTGGCGAAAAACTTCATTGTCTTCGCCATCTCATCCATCGCCTTTTGGCTCTTGGGCTGGGGCCTGATGTTCGGGGATGGGAACGGCTTCATGGGGCTGCGCGGACTGTGGATGGCCGGTGGCCAAGACAACAGCCCAGCCACTGGCGACGCCTACAGCGGCGTGTACAGCGCCATCAGTTGGGCCGGCGTGCCGTTCTGGGCCAAGTTTCTCTTCCAGCTTGTGTTCGCCGGCACCGCCGCCACGATCGTGTCCGGGGCCGTGGCCGAACGCGTGAAGTTTCTTTCCTTCATGCTGTTTTCGTTCGTCATCGTCGGATTCATGTACCCGGTGACAGGACACTGGATCTGGGGCGGCGGGTGGTTGCAGAAGCTGGGCATGTGGGACTTCGCCGGTTCGACGGTGGTCCACTCCGTCGGCGGCTGGGCCGCGCTGGCCGGCGCGATCCTGCTAGGCCCGCGGCTGGGCAAGTACCGCGAGGACGGCACCGTTCGGCCCATTTTCGGCCACAACATGTCCACCACGGCGCTGGGGGTGCTGGTGCTGTGGTTCGGCTGGTTCGGATTCAACCCCGGCTCCACCATGGCCGCCAGCGTCAACGACATCGCCCGCATCGCCGTCACCACCAACACCGCGGCGGCGGCGGCCACGCTCGGTGCCACCATCACCGCTTGGCGGCTGCTCGGCAAGCCGGACCTTTCCATGATCCTTAACGGCTGTCTGGCCGGGCTGGTGGCCATCACCGCCCCCTGCGCCTTCGTCAGTGTTGGCGCCTCCGCCATCATCGGATTTGTGGCCGGCATCCTGGTAGTGCTCTCCGTGCTTTTCTTCGACCGCATCAAGGTGGATGACCCCGTGGGCGCGCTCTCGGTGCATCTCGTCAACGGCGTCTTCGGCACGCTTGCGGTCGGTCTGTTCGCCTGCGACGCCATTATGCCCGGCACAACAGGCAACGGCCTGTTCTACGGCGGCGGCTTCTCCTTGCTGGGACGGCAAACGCTGGGCGCCCTTGCCGTCGGCGGCTTCACCTTCGTGGTGGCCTGGGCGGCCTGGAGTGCGATCAAGTTCGCCGTCGGGCTGAGAGTGTCCCGCGAGGAGGAACTGGCCGGATTGGATGTGGGCGAACACGGCATGGAAGCATATCCCGATTTCCAGGGATTTCTAACAAAGTAGCGGGAAGGAGAGGAGCAGAACAATGAAGATGATTATTGCGGTCATTCAGCCGGAAAAGCTAACCGATGTGAAGAAGGCGTTGTTCGACGCCAACGTGCACAAGATGACGGCGCTCAACGTCATCGGGTGTGGACAGCAGATGGGATACACTGAAACCTATCGCGGCGCCCGCACAGAGGTGAATCTGCTCAAGAAAGTCGAACTGCAGATCGCCGTGAACGACAACTTCGTTCAGCCGACGGTGGATGCCATCATTCGCGGCGCCCGCACCGGAAAAATTGGCGACGGAAAGATATTCGTTCTCGATCTGCCGGAATGCATTCGCATCCGAACGGGCGAGACCGGTGGCGCGGCCATCGGTTAGCAGGAAACAAGCCATCATCACACCTTGGGAGCAACCAAAATGAAACGGTCCCGCCATGTGAAGCGACATCTCGCCGCTCTAACTCTAGCGGCCGCCTGCCGATACGCCGCAGCGGACGAACCGGTTTCTCCGGCCGCCGTCGAGATGCAGTTTTTTTCGGCCTACGTCTGGCGTGGGCAGGTCCTGAACGACGAAGCGGTGGCCCAACCCGCCCTCTCCGTGACCCGAGGACCCTTCACGGCCGGCGCCTGGGCTAATTTCAACCTGACGGACGCCGCCGGTGTTGAACGGAAGTTCACGGAGGTGGACTTGTCTCTGGCCTATGGCACAGAGATTCGATCAGTCGCCTTGGAAGCCGGATGGGTGGAATACCTTTTCCCGAACCAGACGCTCACGGACGAGACCGGCACGGGTCAAGCCTGGCCGGGAACACGCGAGACGTACTTGTCCGTTTCCCGCCCCGTCGGTCCCGTCACACCGGCGCTCACGGTCTCCCGCGACATCGGAGAGGCGGACTCCTGGTACGGGACGGGCTCGCTCTCGAGCGCCGTTCCGTTGGCCGGGCAATGGACGGTGGAGGGCAGCGCCTCGCTGGGCTGGGCGGCGGAAGGGTACAACCTCTACTACTTCGGCATCGAGAACGACGCACTCAACGATGCCGTCGTTGGCGTCGCACTGCAATGGGCGCCAACGGCCAACTGGACGGCATCTGCCTCATGGCACTACGTCTGGCTGCCGGAGCGGCGCATCCGCGAGGCGGCTCGCGCCTTGTACAAGCACGACGACCGGCATGTGATCGGAGTGGGCCTTAGCCATTCATTCTAGGCGGTGGGACTACCCGGCGCTCCCGCGGCGGTGGCCGGGGCGGGGAGGCGGATGCTGAAGACGCTGCCCTGCCCCGGCGTGCTTTCCACGGCCACCGTGCCGCCGTGAACAGCCGCGATATGCTTGACGATGGCCAGACCAAGCCCCGTGCCGCCCAACGCCCGGCTTCGCGCCTGATCAACGCGATAGAAGCGCTCGAATATCCGGTTCAGGTGCCGCCGTTCAATGCCCGGCCCCTCGTCCTTCACGCGAACCACGATATCCCCGCCCTCGACGGCGCCTTCGACCGTCACCCTTGTTCCGGACTCGCTGTACTTGATGGCATTATCCAGCAGGTTCCCCACGGCCTGTTCCAGCAACGGGGCGTTGATCGGCGCCGTCAATTCCTCTTCGCATTGCAGCGCGAGGGCGATCCCCTTCCCATTGGCGGGCTTGGCAAAGGCCTGCACAGCCCGGCGTAGAACTTCGCGGACGGACCCGGGATCCACCGTAACGCAATGCCGCTCCGCATCGTGTTCCATCCGAGCCAGCATGAGCAAGTCCTCCACGATGGCCTGAAGTCGCACCGCCTGCCGCTGCATCATTTCCAGGAAACGGCGTGTATCCTCCGGCAGCGCATCCGGTTCGTCCAGCAACGTCTCGACACACCCCTGCAACGCCGTGATCGGCGTCTTCAATTCATGCGACACGTTGGCCACAAAATCGCGCCGCACCGTTTCCAACCGCTTCAGCCGCGTGATGTCGTGCAGCACCACCAGCGCGCCCATCTTGGCCCCGGATGCGTCCGTCAGCGCCGTGCCGTGCAACTGAAGGAAGCGATCTTCATTCCCGTAGAGGGCAATTTCCGCCTCCACGGGCATTTCCGAGGCGAGGGCGTTCGTGATCAGGCGCTGCAGTTCGATGTGGCGAACCACTTCCTGAATCGGGCGGCCGCGCGCCCGTTCCGCGTCCAGGTCCAACAGCCGGGCGGCCGCGGCGTTCAGCCGCAAGACGCGCTCCTCGCGGTCCACCGCCAGAACGCCTTCGACCATGCTGGCGAACACGGCCCGCTGCTCATTGCTTTGCTGCAGGATGGTCTCCATGCGCCGGTCCAGTTGTTCCGCCATCTTGTTCAAAGCCCGGGCCAGCGCCGCCATGTCGGCGTCCGGCGGGACCGGCACTCGCGCACCCAAATCGCCGCGGGCCAACCGTCCGGCCACATCCCGCATCTCGTTCAAGGGGCCGCTGATGCGCTGCCCCAGCGCCAGCGCGGCAAGCGCAAAAAGCGCCGCGGCCGCAAGACCGCCCAGCGCCGCGTGCCGACCAACCGTTCGCAACGCGTTTTCGAGGGGCACCACCGGCCGCGCGATTCGGGCGGCAGCCACCACCCGACCACCCGACCGCACCGGCGCAGCCACGTAGAACATGCTTCGCCGCGCTGTCTCGCTGAACCGATCCGCCTCCCCCATCTCGCCCGCCAGAGCTCGCGCGATCTCCGGACGGCTCTTGTGGTTCTCCATCAGGAATGCATCGTGCTCGGAGTCTGCCGCCACGGTGCCGTCGGCGAGCACCACGGTCGCGCGCAGGCGGCCCGACCGACCGAACACCGCGCACCACCGCACAGCGGCCTCGCGTCCGTCCTCCGCCCAGTGGGCGCCCAAGTCTTCGGCCAGCGCGCGAGCCTCCGCCATCAGTTCCACCATGGCCTGCTGCCGGTAGAACCGGCGAAACGTGTGGTTCGCAAACCAAACGGTGGTGGCCAGCGCCAGCAGGGTGGTCACGAGGAACGCCGCGTAAAGCCGCCACAAAAGCCGCATGGCTTCAACCTCTTTCTTTGAAGCGGTAGCCCACCCCGCGGACGGTCTCGATGCTGTCCGCCCGCGGTCCCAACTTCCGCCGAATGCCCACGATCTGCACGTCCACCGCACGGTCCGTGACGGGATAATCCTCTCCATGCACGGCGTCCACGATCTGTTCCCGCGTCATGACCCACCCCGGCCGGCTCGCCAGGAGGTGAAGAATTCGCAGCTCCGAAAAGGTCATTTCCACCGGCACCCCCTTGACCTTCACCTCATGCCGCCCGGGATTGATCTCGATATCGTGGATATGGATGGTGGCATCGCGGTCCGGCGGCGGTTCCTCTTTCCGCCGCAGCACCGCGCGAATGCGGGCGATCAACACCCGGGTGTTGAACGGCTTGACCACGTAGTCGTCCGCGCCCACTTCCAAACCTGCCACGACGTCGCTTTCCTCCCCTTTGGCCGTAACCATGATCACCGGCACCGAGGCGGTCTTGGGGTTCTTCTTGAGCGCGCGGCAGACCTCCAGTCCGTCCAGTCCCGGCAGCATGAGATCCAGCAGCACCAAATCCGGCAGCTTGCGCTGAATGGCTTTCAGGGCATCCTCCCCCCGTGAGGCCGTTGTCACAATGAAGCCTTCGCGCGTCAGCCGATGCCGCAGCAGTTCCAGAATGTCTTCTTCGTCCTCGACAATAAACAGGTTCTTTCGGGTCATTTGACAACTCCTTCCCTCTCGCGAAAGGATGCGGCGCAACCTCCCTCAGCATAGAGCCTGATCAGCCGCCGCGGAAGAAAAAACCTTGGCGCGGGCACTGCCCCGGCGCGACGCCGACAGCGCGAAGCGCGTTGAATAGCACCTCTCGCGCCAACACCGCAGAAAAACGGAGCCCCTTCAGAGATGGGTCAGCGGGGGCTTGCCGATCGGATAGACGTTGAAGCCGATGGCGTGCAGTTCGGGGTGGTTCAGCCGGTTGCGGCCGTCGAAGAGAAAGGCCGGCTTGGTCATGTCCGCAAAGATGCGGCGATAATCCAGCTTTTCATACTCCGCCCATTCCGTCAGCACGGCGATGGCATGAGCCCCGCGGGCGGCCTCGCAGGGATCGGCTTCGAATTCGGCGGGCACCTGTCGAGCGGCAAGTTCCTGTCGGGCGTTGTCCAACGCTTGGGGATCCGTCACCACCAGTTGCGCCCGTTCCTGAGCAAGCCGCTCGCAGACACGAATGGCGGGGCTTTCCCGCGTGTCGCCGGTATCCGCCTTGAACGCGAAGCCGAACACGGCAATACGTTTGCCCGCGATGGTGTTGAACATCGCCGTGATCATGCGGTGCACGAAACGATCCTCCTGGTAGTCGTTCATCCGCACGACCTGTTCCCAATAGGCGGCCACTTCGTGCAAGCCGTAGTGCTCGCAGAGATAAACGAGGTTGAGAATGTCCTTCCGGAAGCACGAGCCGCCGAATCCGACGCTGGCGTTGAGAAAGCGCGGCCCGATCCGCCGGTCCATGCCGATGGCGCGAGCCACTTCGGTGATGTCCGCCTCGGTGCGCTCGCAAAGGGCGGAGAGGCTGTTGATCGAGCTGATGCGTTGAGCCAGAAACGCGTTGGCCGCCAGCTTGGACAGCTCGCTGGACCAAAGGCTCGTGGTCAGGATGCGATCCCGGGGCACCCAATGGGCGTACAAATCGGCTATCGCGGCGACCGCCTGCCGCCCGGCCGCCGTGTCGTGCCCCCCGATCAAGACCCGGTCCGGGCTCAACAAATCATGCACGGCCGTTCCTTCGGCCAGAAACTCCGGATTCGACACGACTTCGAAATGAATCCCCGGGCGTCCCGCGCGGAGAATTCGTTCCATCGCCTCGGCGGTGCGCACAGGCAGCGTGCTCTTTTCCACGACCACGACGTCCTTGGTGGCATGGGTCAAAATTTCCCGAGCTGTGCGTTCCCAGTACTGCAGATCGGCCGCCCGTCCCGCGCCTTCGCCGAAGAGTTTGGTGGGTGTGCTGACGCTGACGAAAATAATGTCGGCCTGCGCGATGCCGCCGGCGATGTCGGTGGAGAAGAAAAGATTGCGCCCCAGAGAGGCCTGTACGACTTCCTTGAGGCCGGGCTCGTAAATAGGGAGGACATCGGACTGCCACGCGCGGATTCGCGCGGCGTCAATATCCACGACCGTCACGCGATGTTCGGGGCAATGGCGCGCGATCATGGCCATGGTTGGGCCGCCGACGTAACCGGCGCCGATACAGAGAATGCTGAGGCTTTTGCTCATGGCTTTACTCCAACGTCAACGTTCCGTGATGGGTTCTTTCCCCCCGGTTCAAAACAGCCGGCTTTAGCAGTGATGGTATTCACGATACCACGCGACGAAGCGTGGAATGCCTTCGCGAATGGGCGTCCGCGGCTCGAAATCCAGCTTGGCGCGTGCCTTGTCAATATCGGCATATGTGGCCTCCACGTCGCCGGGCTGAAGCGGCAGCAGGTTCATCTGGGGCTTCACGCCAAGCGTGTCGGCCAGCACGCCGATCATGTCCAGCAGCGCCTCGGGATGGTGATGGCCGAGGTTGAACACCTCATAGCGGTCCAGCTCCCGCCGAAACAGCGAGGCGATGACGCCGGCGACGATGTCGTCAATATAGGTGAAATCGCGACGCATGCGGCCGTGGTTGAAAACGGGAATTGGTTTCCCGGCCAGCAGCGCCTCCGTAAAAAGCCACATCGCCATATCCGGCCGTCCCCAAGGACCGTACACCGTGAAGAAACGCAACCCGATGGTCTGAATGCCGTAGAGGTGGCTGTACGTGTGCGCCATCAGCTCATTGGCCTTCTTTGTGGCCGCATACAGGCTGACGGGCGAGTCCACCCGGTCGGCCTCGCTGAACGGCAGCTTGGTATTGCCCCCGTACACACTGGAGCTGGAGGCGTAGACAAGGCGGCTGACTTTGTGGCGCCGGCAGGCCTCGAGGATGTTGAGAAAGCCTTCCAGGTTCGCGCGCTGGTAGACGAACGGGTGCGTGAGGGAATACCGTACGCCGGCCTGGGCCGCCAAATGACAGACCAGCGGAGGGGCATGCTCTTCGAAAATCTTTCCCAACCGATCGTAATCGCACAGGTCTGCCTCGATGCCTGTGTAGGTCGGCTGGCATTCCAACAGGGCATGCCGGTCTCGCTTCAGGCGGGGGCAATAGTAGTCGTTGAAATTGTCGAGCCCGATCACCTCGTGTCCCTGCTTAAGAAGGGTATCGGCGAGATGAAACCCGATGAAGCCCGCGGCGCCGGTGACAAGTATTTTCATGGACCTTTGTTCTCCCTGATGAAAGGGGTGTTGCGTTCGCTTGCCGGTCCGCCACTCGCCGGCCAGGCAAGCAACCGTTCGACGATGCGGGCGGCGGTGTGTCCGTCCCATAATGGAGGGCGGTGGGCCGCCCTGGGCATGCGGCAGGCCTGCTGGTAGGCCTCGCGAACCCGCTGAGGATCGTTGCCCGCGAGCAGGCCGGTGCCTCCGTGTTCGGCAAGGGTGATGGGGCGCTCGGTGTTCCATCGCAGGGCCACGAACGGAACGCCCCATACGCAACATTCCTCCTGCAAACCGCCGCTGTCGGTGAGCGCCACGCGCGCGCCCATGGTCAGGCGCAACATGGCATCGTATTCGAGCGGATGGGTCAGAACAAGCCCCGGCGTGCGCCGCAGGCGATCGAGCAATCCGATCTGCTCCAGCTGCCGAAGACAGCGGGGATGCAGCGGCCAGATCAACGGTTGTTCGGCCGCGAGTTCTTTGGCGAACAATTCCGCCAGTGGCTGCAGCGTGGCGGGATCGTCCACGTTGGACGGGCGATGTAAAGTCAACACCGCCCAGCGTCCGTCTTCCAGCGGCGGCAAAGGATGCGTAGCGCCGGGCAGGCGGCGCCGGGCGCAGATGGAATTGGGGTCCAGGCGGGCGGCCGCCTCGCGATGCTCCTCAAGGGAATCGATCATGATGTTGCCCACCCGAGCGATGCGCTCGGGCGGCACTCCCTCGGCCTTGAGATGACCGTCGGCGATCGCGTCCGTCGTGAAGAGCGCATCCGAAAGGCGGTCGGTGATGATGCGGTTGATTTCTTCGGGCATTTCCATATCGAATGATCGCAACCCGGCCTCGATGTGCGCGAGGCGCACGCACTCCTTGCGCGCCGTGATGGCGCAAGCGCAAGTGGCGTTGACGTCGCCCACCACGACGACCCAATCAGGACGGCGCTCGCGCAAAATCGGCTCGAACGCCATCATGGTGCGACCAACCTGCTCGGCATGGGTGCCCGACCCAATGCCGAGGTGCACATCCGGCTGAGGAATGCCCAGCGTGCGGAAAAAAGCATCCGACATCGCCTCGTCGTAATGCTGACCGGTATGCACCAAGATGTGTTCGACCGTCTCCCTGTGTCGGACCAGCTCTCGGGCGAAGGGGGCGATCTTCATGAAGTTGGGGCGCGCGGCCACCACGGAAAGGATCCGCTGGCGTCGGAATTGTGTTTGCTCAGTCGGCATGCGACGCGTTGTTTCAGGTTCGAAGGAAGGATGTCATGCTCATCGAGCCGAGCGGTGTCCGCGCTCATGGCGGCGCGTGATGGCTATTTCGGCGCACTGGGCGAATCGAAGGGCGCCCGGCTTCTGAATGGTGACCTCGACCTGCCGAACGCGGGCAGCAGACAAGCAGACATCCGCCACGCATTCCGCCAGCCGCTCCAGCAGGTGGAAGGATGACCTTTCCACTTCGTCCAAGATTCGTTCTTTCACGGCCTTGTAGTCCACGGAGTCTTCCAGCCGGTCCGTGCGGCCCGCACGGCGAAGATCGGTTCGCAGGACAACTGTGATCAAGACTTCCTGTTTCTTGGCCCGTTCCCATTCTTCCACACCAAGAATGCAGCGCGCGCGAAGGTTGCGAATCGTCAGCGCGTCGGTTGCGGCCCGCGGTGGCGTCGAGGAACAAGACAGCCTCTTCATTTCGCCTATTCCCTAACGAAACAAAAAGAGAAAGTCAACGCCCCAACGCCCCTGAAGCGGTCCTTGGAGACGTGGCGTTCAAGGCCTCAAGGGGCGTCCCAGGAACCGCTCGCAGGCAGCCAGCACGGCCTCCAGCGGCAGGTCTCTGATGCACGCGCTGTGGCGGCAGAACTTGCGGTAGCCGAAAATGCAGCAAGGAGCGCAACCGATCGCGCGGCGCACAACGGCATGGCGTTCATCGGAAAGGCCCCACTTTCGCTCGTCCGTAGGGCCGAAGATCACCACGGTGGGCGTGCCCAGCGCCGCCGCGAGATGAGCGAGGCCGGAATCGTTGCCGACGAACAAGCGGGCGCGTGCCAGAATGGCGGCGGTCTGGGCAAGAGAAAAACAACCATCAAACATCTCCAACGCCCCACCGGCGGAGCGTGGCAGCGTTTCCAAGACCCGCTTCGTTGCGCGGTCAGGTTGTCCCACCAACACCACGCCGAAGCCGGCGGCAAGCAGGCGTTCGATCAACTCGCGGAAGCGCTCAACCGGCCAGCGTTTGAAGGGCGCGTTGCTGCCCGGGTCCACGGCCACCGGCAAGCCTCGGGCCAGCATCAGCCGCTCCAGCCGCTTCTCGTCCGCGGGCGCCAACGCGTCATACGGCGCCGAAAGCGTCCCCTCCAAAACCGCCGGACCGGCCGGCGCAACAAACGGAGTCAGCAGCCGCATGAATTGTTCCGTCTCCGGCCCGTCAAGGGAGTAGTTGACCAGGTGGGTGTAAAGATGATTGCGCGCCGGATTGATCTTGAAGCCGATTCGGATGGGCGCGCCGCTCCACCAGGCAATGACGGCCGAAAAATAGTGGTATTGCTCGGCGTCGATGGCGAGATCGTACCTGCGGCGTCGCAAGGTCCACAGCAAACGCAGCGGGTGGGCGTCATAGGCGAGCGCGCGACGGGCCCAGCCGGCCAGCGCCAGCACGGCGCGGTTGCGGCGCTCGCAGACGATGTCGAACGTCATGGAGGGGAAAACGGCTTGCAGATGCCGCAGAACAGGAAGCAGGAGAATCATGTCGCCCATGCCGCCAGGGCGAATGATCAAGGCGCGGCGCGGCGGCATCGGCGCAACAACCGGCGCTTCTGCGCGTCCGAAGGCATGACGCAGCAGGCTGATGAGCCAGCAAAGCATCATTCCCATGGTGCCGTCGAGCAGCTTGAGCCATGTGACGCGATGGCCGAAGGGGCCCAGGAGGCGACGGGATGCCGGTCGTTTAAGAAGCGCGATCAGCACGGCCAGCCATCCTCCCGCGGTCAGCCACCGCCCGAGTCGGTCGCTCCAAAGCGCCCCATAGCAAAGCTCCACGTCCCGTTGGGTCGGATAGACCAGCATGAACCCAGGCGTGACGCGATAGACGGCTTCCGCGCCACGGACTCTCCAATTCGGGTAGTGTGAGCACTTGATCAAATGGGGTTGTCCGATGGCGCTCGTAGAGAATCGGATGCGGTCTTCCGACATTGTTTCGCTGTAAACGGCCTCTCTTTCAGAGAGCGGGATCGGCGGCAGGAGCCGCACAGTAGGCGGCGGTGCATTGGCCGATGTGCTGATCAACTCTTCAAATGGATGGCCACTGGGATCGAGCAGACGAACCTGGAAACGGGCGTCGCCTCGAATGTTCCGAAGCCGAATCAGCAGCCGGTTTCGCCCCGCCTGCAAGCGGATGGGGATTCGAGCCCATGCCGCGTCTTCGTCTTCCGTCGAAGCGGTCGCCGGGGCCGCCCGGCCGTTCCACCACACGTCTGCCTGGCGGGCGGCAGCCCCGCACAGCAGAACGGCATCCGCCTCGGCGGGAGCGAAGATGTTTGCGAAGTAATAGACGGCCGCATATCGCCGGTCCGGTGCAAAGACGTTGACGACTTGCGGCGCGGGCGAAAAGAAGGCCGTCCAACGGCGGCCAAGGGCACGATCCCCTTCGCACGGGTCGGCGGCGGGCTCAGCCAGCGGGGGCGGCATTCTTGAAAACGGCCCAAGACGCAGCCAGTCGCAAATCTCGCCGCTGGGAGTTTTCGCCTGGGCCAGCGCCGGCCTGAATGCCGAAGCGGAAACGGCCGGTGGTGCGTTCGGGGGCGCTTTCGCGCCCGGCGGGACGAACACCACTGGCTGGTCGAGCCACGCGGGAGTATAGAGCCATTCTAGCGTGTGTTCTTTCCATCGTGAAGTTTCGACGAACAACGGCGGGCGGGGCGGGACAACCACATACCGCCCGTCGTTGGACCGCAGTTCAAACAGCGCCCACCCTTCCGCCTCGCACAGCATTTGCCAGTCCGGATGGCGGCGTAAGACGTCCTTTGTGTTCGCATCCCGCGCGATGAAATGCTTGACGTTCAGCAGTTCCAAGCGCCGTGTGCCCGTCTCGGGATCAAACCGAGCCGGACGCAGTATCGTCGGAAGGCCGGCACTGGAGGATGACATCTCGCCTTGCACGTAGTAGGCAAAGAGGGCGCCAAGAGCGGAGTTCACAAGGCCGCCCTCCAGCACTGGTTTGCGTATCAGGGAGGGCACACATTCAAATACCCGCGAGGATCCCAACGCGGTGTTTTCGTCGCTAAGGTCATTGGCCAGACGGCCCGGGGTGCCGTCGAGCGGAAGAACCAAATCCCTAATAACAGACCAGTAGGGCTTACGTTCGAGCCCCTCGTAATTCCATGCGGCGCAGGGCGCGGCCGCCGCCGCGGCCCAGTCGCCCGGCTGGTTTTCGATTTGCGAAAGGGTCCTTAGTGTGGCCAGCGTCAGTGCCAGCACGGCCCACGCAGCGGCGCGACGAAAAGCGAGCAGAAGCCCCATCCCTGCCGCCGCCAGGACAAGGAAGGCATGGAAAACGAAGGGCCACAGCCGGACGTTGACGAAGACGGGGCTCAACGCATTGCCAAAATAAAAGAGCAACGAACTAGCCACACCCATCCAGACCCAAAGCCACACCGCCGGCTGCCGCCGGTGCCAGGCTAGAATCGGCGCCGCAAGGGCAAACGGGAGCAGCCACCGGGTGTAGCCGGGAAAGCCTTGACGTAACGTCACAGGCCAATTAACGCCAAACTCCATGCTGTAATCGGACTTGGCGACCAGTGGAACGAGCCACCACGCCATGAGGAGCACGGCCAGGCCAGCTTCGCGCAGCAGCACGCGCAGAGCGGCACGGCGATCGGGCTGGCCGGGCAGGAACGGCACCAACGCCAGGGTGGCGGCGCCCATGACGGCGGTGAAAAAGTGCGACCCGATCAACGCGGCCATCAGCAACACAGTGCCGAGTCGGAAACGATGGTCTCGCGCATCGCGAAACCCGGCGGCCACGGTCAGCAGCATCAACGGAAAACTGACGCTGTTGGCAATCATGCCCGCCAAGGTGCTGTGGATGTTGACGCCCCACATGGTGTGCGTTCGCGCGAACAGCAGAGGGAGCGCGGCCACGGCCATGAGCAGCGGCGCGGGACGCGGCAGCCCCATACGGCGGCCCGCGGCATAAGAGGCCGCGGGCAGGGCGAGCAGGCCGGAAACGGAAACCAGTTTAAACGCCACGTTAAGCGGCAAGAGGAAACTCATCATCGCCATCAGCAGGTACGGCAACGGGAAATAGAACTGAAACATCGGAAAGCCGCACCACCAGCCGGAGGCCCACGAAATAATGGGGCCATGCTGCCGCAGTTGATCGCGCAAGCGCGTGACGAGATAACGATGCGCCGGGGTGTCGCCGCCTGCCGTGACGGTGTCGAGCACCCAGGCGCCGGGGGCCAGGTGTGCGGCGATGAACACCGTAAGCGCGATCAGGAAGAGGGCGTCAAACCATGCGGCGCGGAGGCGGGCTGAAGCCGACTGCTGCCGCACGAAGGCTGGACGAAAGCGGCCCAAAGCCTGTGCAACCAGGAAAAACACCGCCGCAGCGGCAACAGCCCAAAGCGTCCATGGATCACGCAGCGCGGAGAGGGGGGCGACCGGCCGGCGCTGCGCCACGCCGGGGATGGGCAGTGTGTGCCGATAGCCGTCCGCGACGTAATGCGCGAGCGCATAAATGGGGTAGATGCTGCCTGGACGCACCCGGCTTCGGGGAATGGACATTTCCACGGAGGCATGGCCATAGGCAGGGACCACCACATGCCGCTCCGGCGGCGCTTCGATTTCATGCGGCATCCATAGTCTGATGCGCACATCGCGGTCCTCTTCGTCAACGGATGTCAGACGCAGCTTCACGACGGCGGCGCCCTTATCGAGGAGGACGAGCTGCATCTCACCCTGCAACCACGCCGGCGGCGCTTCGTCCGCTTCGACGGTGAGCGGCACGGCCTGCACGGCCGAATAGGGAAAGCCGCGGCGATCGGTGTAGCGGGCGCGAACAAGAAGAACATGTTGGCCGGGTTGAGACGGCAGCACGAGACGGCATTCCCGGTCCGCCGTTTCTCCGGAGCGCAGGCGGGGAATGGACTCCAAGGCCGAGACGTCGCCAGTTTCTTCAAGAAGAACGTCTGTGCGAATCGAATAGGCGGCCTCGGTGCCGAGGTTGCTCACTTCGATCCGAGCCACTGCGTGGGGTGGCTGAATATCCAGTTCGGTGTGCAGGCGCAGGCGGATGGCATCGGCGAACGCGGCCGGCACGGCAGCCATCCACAGCGCGGCAAAAGCGCCGCGGACCGCCGAGCGGCAAGGCCGGCGCGCAATTCGGCGAAGCCAGTGCACGTCAGTTCAACAGCACAACGGGAGAAGCGCCCCGGACAATGCGACCGATAACGGTGGGCCGCGCACCGGCACGGCGGAGAACGGACAAGGCGCGCGCGACGTCTCCTGCCCGCACGATCACCGTTAGGCCGATGCCCATGTTAAACACGCGGTACATTTCGTCGCGGTCCACACGGCCGGTCTTGCGAATGAATTCGAAAACCCGGGGCACCGTCCAGGCGCTGCGGTCAAAAACGGCGGACAGTCCTTCCGGCAGGACGCGAGGCACATTGTCGGGGAATCCGCCGCCGGTGATGTGCGCCATACCCTGAATCGGCACGCGTTGAAGCACGGCGTGGACCGGCTTGAGATAACTGCGGTGGACGGCCAGAAGGGCTGCGCCTACAGTCTTGGAGGTGCCGGGCAGACGATCATGAACAGCAAGCCCCGCCTGCTCGAAGATCACGCGGCGCGCCAGGGAGTAACCATTGGTGTGCAGACCGCTGGAGGGCAGGCCGATGATGATATCGCCGGCACGAATGGAACGACCGGTGATGAGTTTTCGACGTTCCACGGCACCGACAATGGTGCCGACCAGATCGTATTCGCCTGCGGGATATACACCGGGCATTTCCGCGGTCTCTCCGCCCAGCACCGCACAACCGTTTTGGCGGCAGGCCATGCAGACCCCCTTCACCAGTTGCTTAAACACGGCGGGCTCGATGCGAGAGGTGCCAATGTAATCCAAGAAGAAGAGCGGCATGGCGCCCTGCACCAGGATGTCATTCACGCAATGGTTGACGATGTCCTGCCCGACGGTGTCGTGCCGTCCTGCCAGCACGGCCACTTTGATCTTGGTGCCGACGCCGTCGGTGCTCGCCACCAGCACATGATCTTTTCCCGGGGACGCAAAAAGCCCGCCGAAGGGGCCGATGCCGGCCAGCACGCCGGGCGTGGCTGTGGCGGCCGCCATGCGTTTGATGGCGGCAATGCATTTCATCTTGGCGTCAATGTTGACGCCGGCGGCGGCATAAGCAGATTGATCGGTCATGGCCCAGCCCAAGGCTGAAATGGTTGAAGCAATATCCGTGAAACCTTACCGCAAGGGCGGGATGAAACGCCAGCACAAAGCCTCGCATGGCGGGGTGCGATGTCCTAGAGGAATGGCCGGACAGAACTAACATGGCCCTTATGGAACGATAATGATCGCAGTTCATGCTTCACACCATGAACCAACTGACGCGAATCATTTTGCCTTGCGTCTGGGCGCTGGTTGGTTTCACTGCAGGCCCCGGGGGTACGGCGCGCGCCAACGAGGCGTACGGCCTGTTGGCCGGCCACGGCGCCTCCTGCGCGCTGCTCGAACGCAACACCATCCGCGTGCAGGCCGGCGGCGAACTCCCCGTAGATTTCAACCAGGCCTTGCAGGCTCTTTCACAGAGCAATTTGCTCGACCGTGTGCAGGAGGAATACGCGAATTCGCTGCCGCCAGGCCAGCAACCCGAATTCGTTCTGCAGCCGGCCGGCAGCAATACCTGGAGCTATGTCAATCGCGCCGGCCAATACTCCGAAGTGTGCGAGGTGGCGCGCACCCGCGCGGCCAACGGCGATCTGCTCGCGGTTTTCTATGCTCGCGGCGAACGGTTCTTCGGGCTTTTTGAGTCGCTGACCATGATTCGCGTCGCGCCGACGGCCGAAGGGCGAATTCGATATGAGGTGGAGGTGCTGGCCTACCCCCACCAGCCTGTTTGCCGATTTGTGGCGCGACACCTGCGGCTGGTGGAACGTTTCTTCCACAACAAGACTCGGGAAATCGAAGGCGTCTCCATCCGCATCTGCAGCCGACTGTGCCGCCCGGACCTCGGATGACACCGCCCGCGCCAATTCTGCCGCGTCGGCATTGCCCGGCCATGAGGCGCTCTTCACCGAGCAATGGCGAATCCCTTCCTTGAGGATCTCCGACCAGAAACCTGCTGAGCCAGGCAAACAACCAATTTGCCCTTGCTTTGCGTTCAGCGACCCGGCTAAATGAGGCCCGAAATCAAGAAAACAAAGGAAATGTTCGACATGGCCAACGAACCATTCAACAACGACGCCGATGCCCGGGACAATGCGCCGTCCCCCGTGGCGCTACCTTCCCTCCGCGCCTGGCTGGCGGGACCTGGACGGCCCGCGCTGTTGGCGGCCCTCGTGGCGCTGCTGGCCGTGGCCGCCGTGCAGGGGTACAAGGCGCACACCCAGCGTCAGGCTCGCGAAGCATCCCGAATGCTGGGCCTGGTGCGCGCGCCGCGCCAATTGGAGGACATCGCCGAGCGGTACGCCGCCACGCCCGCCGGGCGCATCGCCCGCCTCATGCTCGCCCGCGCGCTTTACGACGCCGGGGACTACGTTCGCGCCCAGTCCATCTATCAGGACTTCGAACAGCGCAACCCGAAACACCCTCTCAAGAACACCGCCATTCTGGGGCGCATCCACTGCATGGAGGCCATGGGACAGGCCGAGGAGGCCCTGGCGGCCTACCAAGCGTTCCTGGCGGCCCACTCTTCCGACTATCTCGCGCCAGTGGCCTCGCTGGGCGTGGCGCGATGTTTGGACCGGCTAGGCCGCGGCAAGGAAGCGCAAGCAGTCTATGAGGACTTCCTTGCCGCCCATCCCGACAGCCCATGGAGCATGGAATTCGAGGAGGCGCTCAAGCATCTCCAGCGTCAGGCGCGGCGCGATCTCGTGTCCGCGCTCTGAACAACGTCGCCCACGAGTTCTAGCCCCGGCAGAGATCTCATTCGCTTTGATTGCCGGTCGGTTTTTCGGGCTTGGCCCCTTCGTCCCGGCCCTTCTTGAACTCGCTCAAGCTTCGCCCGAGTGCGCGGGCTAGATCGGGCAGTTTTCGCGCGCCAAAGAGCAGCAGGATCACCAGCAGCACCAATAACAGTTCGCCCCAACCCAGATTGCGCATGTCGGCGTCCTCCCTTCTCGCGATGGCCCCTATGATCCGCTTTTTCGGCGTCGAATCAAGCAGCGAAACGCCATCCCAGCGGTCCCGGCGCAAACCATTACCGCTTCAGGCTGCGCGTGATCGCGCGGCGGGCGGCCTGGTCGGCCTCTCGGCGGCGAATAACCTCCCTTTTGTCCGGGTCCTGCCGGCCCCGGCACAGCCCCAATTCAATCTTCGCCCATTTGCCGCGGATATGCGCCGAAAGCGGCACCAACGTGAATCCCTGCCGCGCCAGCAACCCGGCAAGCCGCACCATCTCTTTGCGGTGCAACAGCAGCTCGCGAGGCCGATCCGGATCGGGATTGAAACGGTTCCCGGCCTCGTACGGCGCGATATGAACGCCGTAGAGCCTTGCTCGGGCCCCCTCCAGCCGGGCAAACCCTCCCGTCAGGGTGATTCGACCCTCGCGAACGGACTTGATTTCCGTCCCGGTCAGCACCACGCCGGCTTCCATCCGCTCAATCACCGCATAGTCCCGGAGGGCCTTGCGATTCGTGGCCAGGCTCCGAAACTTCTTTGGCGCGAACGGAGCCGTCATGCGGCGGACGGACCTTTCAGGTCGAGGACGGTCCGCTGCCCACCGGTTCAAAGAAGCCGATCTCGGCGGTCAGTTTGTCCTCGATGATTTCCCGCAGTGCGATGTCCACCTTTTCCTCGTTCGGACTGAGCGGCTTGACGTAGGGGCGCATGCCGGCAATCAACTGACGCACGCGGCGGGAAACGACATTGACCAGCAGGGGCACGCTGGGAATTTTGTTCTTGGCTTGGGCCAGCAATTGCGGATTCACGAAACCTCCTTCGCCTCGTCATCGCGCCGGCGTTCCGCCGGCCGAAAAAGGCAAACGGGGCGCAGTGTATGCGCCCCGTTTGCGCTCGTCAACTTCTTCTCGCAGACTTAGTACATGTCGCCCATGCCGCCGTGATGCCCGCCGCCGGCCGGTTCCGGTTTCTTCTCCTCCGGAATTTCCGTGACCATGCACTCGGTGGTGAGCAGCAATCCCGCGATGCTCGCCGCATTCTGGAGCGCCAGGCGCGTTACCTTGGCCGGATCCAGCACGCCGTCCTTGATCAGGTCGGCATACTCCCCGGTCGCCACATTGAATCCCATCGCGCCCTTGAGCTTCTTGACCTCCTGAACCACGACCGCGCCTTCCATGCCCGCGTTGTCCACGAGCTGGCGCAGCGGAGCCTCAAGGCAGTTGCGGACGATCTGCACGCCCACCGCTTCGTCGCCCTTGGCTTCGACCTTTTCGAGGGCGGACTGGCAACGCAGCAGCGCCACGCCGCCGCCGGCCACCACGCCTTCCTCCACGGCCGCGCGCGTGGCATGCAGCGCGTCCTCGACGCGCGCCTTCTTCTCCTTCATCTCCGTCTCGGTGGCCGCGCCGACATTGATGACCGCCACGCCGCCGGCCAGCTTGGCCAGCCGTTCCTGCAGTTTCTCGCGGTCATAATCCGAGGTGGTTTCCTCGATCTGCCGCTTGATCTGCGCCACGCGGCCCTGAATGGCCGAGGCCTTGCCAGCGCCTTCGACGATGGTGGTGTTCTCCTTGTCAACCGTGATGCGCTTGGCGCGGCCGAGGTCGTCCATCTTCACGTTCTCGAGCTTGATGCCCAGGTCTTCCGTCAGGCATTTACCGCCCGTGAGGATGGCGATGTCTTCCAACATGGCTTTGCGGCGGTCGCCGAAGCCCGGCGCCTTCACGGCGCAGCACTGCAGGGTGCCCCGCAGCCGGTTGACCACCATGGTGGCCAGCGCCTCGCCCTCCACCTCCTCGGCGATGACCAGCAGCGGCTTGCCTGACTTGGCCACATTCTGGAGGAGCGGGAGCAGATCCTGCAGGCTTGAGATCTTCTTCTCGTGAATCAGGATGTAGGCGTCTTCCAGCACGCACTCCATCGTCTCGGCATTGGTGGCGAAATAGGGCGAAATGTAGCCCTTGTCGAACTGCATGCCCTCAACGACGTCCAGCGTGGTCTCGATCGCTTTGGCTTCCTCCACGGTGATCGTGCCGTCTTTGCCCACCTTGTCCATGGCGTCGGCAATGATCTCGCCGATGGCCGTGTCACCGTTCGCGGAAATGGTGGCCACCTGCGCGATTTCGGTGTGCTCCTTCACCTTCTTGGACTGCTTGGCGATGGCGTCCACCACCACGTTCACGGCCTTGTCAATGCCCCGCTTCAGGCTCATGGGATTGGCGCCCGCCGTCACGTTTTTCAGGCCTTCGCGGTAAATCGCCTCGGCCAGCAGCGTCGCGGTCGTCGTGCCGTCGCCGGCGGTGTCGCTGGTCTTGCTCGCAACCTCGCGCACCATCTGCGCGCCCATGTTTTCGAACGGGGCGGGCAGCTCGATTTCCTTCGCGACAGTCACGCCGTCTTTCGTGATCGTGGGCGATCCGAATTTCTTGTCCAACACCACGTTGCGGCCGCAGGGCCCCAGTGTCACCTTCACCGCGCGGCTGAGTTTCTCGACGCCGCGCAGAATCGCCTGTCGGGCCTCGTTGTCATACAGTAGTTGTTTGCCTTTGTCTGCCATGGGAATACTTGCTCCTGTTGTCTGTCTTTCCTGCCGAGAGTCGCGCCGGCGCGCTTACTCGATGATGCCCAGAATATCCTCCTCGCGGATGATCTGGTACTCCTTGTCGTCAATCTTGATTTCCGTGCCGCCGTACTTCGGCATCAGCACCGTATCGCCGGCCTTCACGTTGAAGGGGATGATCTTGCCGTCTTCGTCCCGCTTGCCCGTGCCCACCGCGATGACCTTGCCCTGCTGGGGCTTTTCCTTCGCGGAATCGGGAATGATGATCCCGCCCTTTTTGACTTCCTGATCGGCCTGCGGCTCGACCAGCACACGATCACCCAACGGTTTCACCTTCATCTACCACTACCTCCTTCTGTTGTTGCGGGTTCCTCGCAACCGGTTTGCTCTTTTCGGGGCCGTCGGATGGCCGGCGGCCCGACTGGTCACTTCTTGTTGTCGTCCACCATTTCAAAATCCGCGTCAATTACGTCTCCATCCTTCCCTGAACGGCTCTCCCCTCCTCTCGCCTTGTCTCCTCCGCCTCGCTCCTGACCGCGCCCGTCCGGGCCGCCGTCGCTTCGTCCGGCTTTCGCCTGGGCGTACAGGTCCGACGACACCTGCTGCATGCGGCTGTTGAGCGCCTCCAACGCGCTCTTGATGGCCGCCACGTCGTTCGTCTTGATGGCGGATTTCAACTGTTCCACCGCCTCTTCAACCTGCCGCTTGTTTTCGGCGGAAATCTTGTCCCCCTGCTCGCGCAGCAGTTTTTCCGTCTGGTAGACGGTGTTGTCGGCCATGTTGCGGGTCTCGGCCGCCTCGCGCCGTTGGCGGTCCTCCTCGGCGTGCAGTTCGGCATCCTTGACCATGCGCTTGATGTCCTCGTCCTGCAGGCCGCTGGAGGCCGTAATCGTGATCTTCTGCTCGCGGCCGGTGCCCAGGTCCTTGGCCGATACATGCAGAATGCCGTTGGCGTCAATGTCGAACGTCACTTCAATCTGCGGCACACCGCGCGGCGCCGGGGGAATGCCGTCGAGATGGAACCGACCGATGGTTTTGTTGTCCGCCGCCATCTTGCGCTCGCCTTGCAGCACATGAATTTCCACCGAGGGCTGGTTGTCCGCCGCCGTGCTGAAGATCTCGGTCTTGCGCGTGGGAATGGTCGTGTTGCGCTCAATGAGCGTGGTCATCACGCCGCCCAGCGTCTCAATGCCCAGGGACAGCGGCGTGACGTCCAGCAGCAACACATCCTTGACCTCCCCTTTGAGGATGCCGCCCTGAATCGCCGCGCCGACCGCCACCACTTCGTCCGGATTCACGCCCTTGTGGGGCTCCTTGCCGAAAAGGTTGCGAACCACTTCCTGCACCTTGGGCATGCGCGTCATGCCGCCGACCAGCACCACCTCGTCCACGGTGGTCAAGCCCGCGTCCTTCATGCAGGATCGTACCGGCCCCAGCGACCGTTCCACCAGGTGATCCACAAGCTGTTCGAGCTTGGCCCGCGTCAGCGTCAGATTCAGGTGCTTGGGTCCGGAGGCGTCCGCGCTGATGAACGGCAAGTTGATTTCCGTGCTTTGCGCGCTGGACAACTCGCACTTCGCCTTTTCGGCCGCTTCCTTCAGCCGCTGCAGCGCCATGTTGTCCTTCGTCAGGTCAATGCCGGTGTCCTTCTTGAACTCGCTGACGATCCAGTCCATCACCACCGCATCGAAATCGTCGCCTCCGAGATGCGTGTCCCCGTTGGTCGCTTTGACCTCGAAAACACCTTCGCCGATGTCCAGCACGGAAATATCGAACGTGCCGCCTCCAAGGTCGTATACGGCGATTTCCTCGTCCTTCTTCTTGTCCAGCCCATACGCCAGCGAAGCGGCTGTAGGCTCGTTGATGATACGCAACACCTCCAAGCCCGCGATGCGGCCCGCGTCCTTGGTGGCCTGGCGCTGGCTGTCGTTGAAATACGCCGGCACCGTGATAACCGCCTGCGTGACCTTCTCCCCCAGATACGCCTCGGCGTCCGCCTTCAGCTTCTGCAGGATCATCGAGGAAATCTCCGGCGGCGAGTACGTCTTCCCGCCGACCTCCACATGCGCATCGCCGTTCGGCGCGCGAACCACTTTGTATGGCACCAGCGAAATTTCATGGGCCACCTCATCGTATTTCCGCCCCATGAATCGCTTGATGGAATAGACTGTGTTCTTCGGATTGGTCACCGCCTGCCGCTTCGCCGCCTGTCCGACCAGCCGCTCCCCGCTCTTCGTGAAAGCGACCATCGAAGGCGTTGTGCGCATCCCTTCGGCATTCGGGATCACCACCGGTTCCCCGCCCTCCATCACAGCCATGCAGGAGTTTGTCGTTCCCAAATCTATTCCCAACACCTTGGACATGGCCGCTCCTTCGTATTTTATGTAGAAAGCCGTCGCACTACCAACCAAGAACAGAAATCACCTGCTTGGCATCAAGCAATTGACGTGCCACAACGACCACGAACGCTGCATTATCAATGTAACATGCTTCTCAATAACATGTTACAATGACAACAGAACTTGCGATCTTCTTGTTTGAAAACGCAGGAAGCGCGTCATTATGGCGCCACACAACTCCGGCATCGGATAAGCGCGACAGAGTGTCGCTTTATTCCATAGGCAGTTTTTTGCCCTTTGCGAGAAGATGATTCTCGGCTTCGATGTTCCAGAGACCGTCATGACGGCGGCAGATTTCGCCCAGCTCCACAAAAACTCGTGGGCCCTCCGTGTGGTTGCACAGGTCCTCGATCGCGATCAGCGGAAAATCGTATTGCGTGTAAATCAGTTTTTTGCCGCCGGGGAGGCGGTGCAGATTCAGCGTCGCATCCCGCGCGGCGGTTATGCCCCCCACATGCGTAATCATAGCGGCCGGATTGATCCGTCCTTCGGACATCAGCCGCAAAGCTTCGCGCATATCGTCCGTATTGCCGCCGGATGTGCCCACCAAGTGGGTCTCGGCGTAGTGCACGTTGTAAAAATTGAATCGTGCGGAGAACGCCGGATCGGTCGGCCCGGCAAAGAAGTTGAGGCAGCCGTTCCGGCCCAGCAGGGCGTCTGCCTGTTCCACCACCGCCGCCACAGGCGCGAATACGAACACATCGTCATAACCCGTCCCCTCTGTCAGATGCCGCAACGTCCCTGCGGCATCCGCCATCCCCGCGGTATTCACATACCGCAGCGTCACTCCGTGCGCGGCCGCCTCCTCCACCGGATACAGACGTTGCGCCCGATTCAGCCGGGCCGCGTCAATGTCGGTGACCACCAGCAGACGGGGCCGGCGTGGTCCGTGCACAAGGTAGTCCACACAACCCAAGCCCATCGGCCCTGCCGCTGCCAGCAACGCGCAACAGCCGCCCTCCACAATGCCCATCTGGTGTTCGTACCGTCCGTAGCGGGTATGATACTGCGCATGGCAGGCGCCGATCAGGCAGGACATGGGCTCGCTTAACGAAGCCTTGAAGAACCCTTCTCCTTCGTACGGCAACAGGCAGTCGCACTCCATGACGCAGGCGGGGATGATCACCCACGCGGCTTGCCCGCCGATCCAGCGGAACGAGTAACCCGGCGCTTCCAACGACCCTTTGTAGCCCAGCGCCGGCTGAATACCGAAACGCTGGCCGGGCGCAAAACGATCCGCCCAGCGCCCCCCCACCCACCGGATAATGCCGGCAAATTCATGACCAATGATGATGGGCCGCGTTGCAACATCGTTCGGCACCCGCTTGTGGTCCGCACCCTGTTCGGCTGCCTTGTGGTCGGACATGCAGATGGAATTGGTGACGATCTCCGCCAAGATCTCGTCCTCGCCGGGTTCCGGCAGATCGAACACCTCAAGCCGCAGATCTTTCTTCCCGTACAAGCGCAGCGCGCGTGTCTTCATCCGAGAGCCCCTTGATTCGGCGGCATCACAGCAGCCGCCCTTGTCGTTCGTTGGGCGGAGCGCCTACGCGCTCCCGGCCCCGATCGGTGATTACGCGGCCCTGCGGCGTGCGTTTGAGGTAGCCTTCCTGGATCAGGAACGGCTCATAGACTTCCTCGATCGTGTCGGGCTCTTCGCCCACGGACACAGCCAGAGATCCTAATCCGACCGGCCCGCCGCCGAAACGGAACACGACCGCCTCCAGAATCCGCTTGTCCATCTCGTCCAGTCCGTGGCGGTCTATGTCCATCATGGCCAGCGCCTGATCGGCCACTTCGCGCGTGATTCGATTTCCCGCCCGAACTTGCGCGTAGTCCCGCACGCGGCGCAGCAGGTTGTTTCCGATGCGCGGAGTGCCCCGGCAGCGGCGCGCGATTTCGCGCGCGCCATCCGCGTCCATGTTCACATCGAGTATGCGCGCCGACCGCGCCAGAATCCGTTCCAGCGCCGCTTCCTCGTAGTAGTCGAGCCGCGCCTGCATGCCGAAACGCGAGCGCAGCGGCGCCGAAAGCAGCCCGCTGCGAGTCGTCGCCCCGATCAGCGTGAACGGCTGCAGATTCAGCCTCACCGACCGCGCGTTCGGCCCCTGGTCAATCATGATGTCAATGACGAAGTCCTCCATCGCCGAATAGAGATATTCCTCCACGGCGCGCTGCATGCGATGGATCTCGTCCACAAAAAGAATGTCCCCCCGTTCCATCCCAGTAAGGAGCCCGGCTAGATCCCCGGGTTTGTCCACCACCGGGCCCGAGGTGCATTTGATGTGCACGCCCATTTCCTCGGCCAAAATGTAGGCCAGAGTGGTCTTGCCCAGCCCGGGCGGACCGGACAACAGCACATGCTCCAGCACGTCGCCCCGCTGCCGGGCGGCCTGCACGAACAGCGTCAACCGCTCCGTGATCTTGTCTTGTCCCACGAAGTCCCGGAACCGGGACGGCCGAAGCTGCACATCCAGCTCCCTGTCCGGCCGGTTCAGCGTGTCGGAGACGAAGCGGTCCGTCATGCCCGTGCTCCTTTCAACCTCCCAGCGCCAGCCGCACCAGTTCCTCGACGGTGACCTCGCGTGCACCGGCCGCCCGCGCGGCCCGCATCACCATTTCCTGGGCCTCGGCGCGCTTGTAGCCGAGCGACACCAACGCGAGCAGCGCATCCCGCGCGCGCAAATCCTCCGGCGTCACCTCGGTGGCGCCCGCCCGCGCCTCCAGCGCCTCGCCCGCACCGATTTTGTCGCGCAGTTCGACAACCATCCGTTCCGCCGTTTTGCGCCCGACGCCGGAAATGGAACTCAATCGGCGGGTATCTCCTTCCACCAGCGCGGCCTTCAACTCACGCACGGACAGCCCGCTCAAGGCCGCCAACGCCAGCTTGGGACCGATGCCTGTGACGCTGACGAGCAAATTGAACATGCGCTTCTCCGCTTCCGTCGCAAACCCGACAAGCTGCTGTGCGTCTTCGCGCACCAGGTGACAAACCAGCAGTCGGCACGGCTGCCCTTCCGGCGGCAGCCGGTCATAGCTGCTGAGCGGAATCAGCGCCTCGTACCCCACGCCGCCCACGTTGATCACCACGCGCGTGGGTTCCTTCTCCGCCAAAATGCCTTCCAAGAACGCGATCATATTGGCTGCGGCGCAAGCGCCGCGCATTGCGTCCGGGTGTTGAGGTGACAAATCGCAATCGCCAGCGCGTCCCCGGCGTCATCGCGCGGCGGTTCGCTTAACCCGAGCAGCGCCGTCACCATGCGCCGCACCTGCTCCTTGTCCGCCGCCCCATATCCGACCACCGCCTGCTTTACCCGCCGGGGCGGATACTCGAACACGGGCACCGCCGCCGCCGCGCAGGCCGCAATCACCGCGCCGCGGGCCTGCCCCAGCAAGACCGCCGTGCGGGCGTTCTTGCAAAAAAAGACGCCTTCGACGGCCGCCGCGTCCGGCCGGGCGCGGCCGATCACCTCCCGCAAGCCCTCATGCAGCCGCAACAAACAGGCCGATAACGGCGCGTCCGCCGCGTTGCGCAGGCAGCCGTATTCGACCGCCGTCATGCGGCTGCCGGCGGCCTCCACCACGCCCACGCCCGTGGAGCGCAGCGCCGTGTCTATGCCCAGCACCCGCACATGTCCCCCGCCGCGGTTATTCGCCTTCGAGGCCGGCCAGCACGTCGTCGCTGACGTCCATGTTGGTGTACACGTCCTGCACGTCGTCGTGGTCCTCCAGCGCCTGTACGAAACTCATCACGGACTTGGCCACGGACTTATCCGTCACCGACACATAGGTGTCCGGAATCATGCGCACCTCGGCATTGACGGGCTTGATGCCGGCTTTTTCCAGCGCTTCGGCCACGGTCGGCAACGCCACGGGATCGGTGAGGATTTCGAACTGATCCCCATCCCGTTGCATGTCTTCCGCGCCGGCCGTCAGCGCAATATCCATGAGGCGGTCTTCATCCACGCCGGCGGCGTCCACGAAAATCTGTCCGCGCCGTTTGAAGCCGCGGGAAACCGCGCCCTGCGCCGCGAAATTGGATCCGTGCTTGGTGAAAATGTGCCGGATTTCCGCCGCCGCGCGGTTCTTGTTGTCGGTCAGCACCTTGACGATCACGCCAATGCCGCCGCCGGCGTACCCTTCGTAGGAGATTTCCTCCATCACCGCGCCTTCCATCTCGCCGGTGCCCTTCTTGATGGCGCGCTCGATGTTCTCGTTCGGCATGCTGGCGGCCTTGCACCGCTGAATCAAGTTGCGCAGCGCCGCGTTGGTCTCGGGATTGCCGCCCCCCTGCCGCGCCACCACCATCAATTCCTTGGCGAACTTGCTGAAAATCTTGCCGCGCTTGGCGTCCGCCGCGCCCTTCTTGTGTTGAATCGTCTTCCACTTACTGTGACCGCTCATGGCAAAAACCCCTTCCGTCGTCCTTCCGTTCATTCGGCCGGTGTCATCCGATACCCGATCAGATGGTCCGGCGCCTCCGCTTCGTATTCCTGCATCCAGCCGCGCGAAAAACCCAGCGCCTCCGCCCGCGCGGTCACGCGCTCATATTCCTCCCGCCCGACCTTTCTTCCCCACGGCTCGCGGCCCACGGCCCGCCCCGCCGGCACATACTGGGCCATCACGCTGACCGCGATGTCCGTGCCGACGGCGGCCGCCAGCCATTCCAAATTCTCGACCGCCTCCTCCGCAAACCCGGGCAGCACGAGGATGCGGCAGATCACGCCCTCGCGGGCCACCCCGTCCTCCTCCGTCCGCAGCGGCCCCTTTTGGCGCACCATTTCCACCAGCGCCGCTCGCGCCGCCTTGGGATAGGCGGGCGTCTCGGACCCCGCTGCCGCCGTGGCCGCCCGCGCATAGCGCAGGTCCGGCAGGTAGATATCCACCCAACGCTCTAGCGCCCGCAAGGTTTCCACCCGCTCAAACCCGCTGGTATTGTACACCACCGGCAGCCGAACGCCAGCGCTTCGCAACGCGGCCAACGCCTCGACAACCTGCGGCAACCATGGCGTTGGGCTGACCAGGTTCCAGTTGTGACACCCTGCCGCCCAAAGTCTCCGGAATACCTCCTCGAACTCCGCCGCCGCCAGGGCGCGGCCGGCCCCATCCTGGCTCCAGGGATGGTTCTGACAGTAGAGACACCGCATCGTGCACCGGCTGAAAAAAATCGTTCCCGATCCCCGCGTCCCTGAAAGGGGTGGCTCCTCCCCATGATGCGGACCATGCCGATACACCTCCACGGCGGCCCCGGCCCCACACCATCCCCGTTCGCCCGCCGCGCGGTTCACCCCGCAGCGGCGCGGGCATAGTTCGCATCGCGTCCGGTGTTCCGCCAGCGGATTCAGGCCTCATTCCTCCTCTTCTTTCTTGTTCTTTTCCGCTTCCGCGATCACCTTCTGCGCCACATTGCTCGGCACCACCTCGTAGCGGTTGAACTCCATCTCGAAGGTGCCCCGCCCGCCGGTCATGCTACGCAGTTCGGCGCAATAATGGAACAATTCCGCCTGCGGCGCCTCGGCCACGATCACCTGCATGCCGTCGGCGGTCTCCATCCCCATGATGCGGCCGCGCTTGTGGCTCAGGTCGCCGTTCACATCGCCCATGAACTGATCGGGCACCATCACGCGCACCGTCATGATCGGCTCGAGCAGTACGGGTTTGGCCTTGCTCATCCCGTCGCGGAAGGCCCGGGAGCCGGCGATTTTGAACGAGATTTCCGAAGAATCCACCTCGTGATAGCTGCCGTCGTACACCGTCACGCGCACGTTGACCACGGGATAGCCCGCCACGCACCCCCGGCTCATCCCTTCCACCAGCCCCTTTTGAACGGCCGGCAGGAAATTGCCCGGAATCGCGCCGCCGACGATAGCATCCACGAACCACTCGGTTTCGCCCGGCGGCAGGGGGTCCACCCGCAGATACACTTCGCCGAATTGTCCGCGGCCGCCGGATTGCTTCTTGTGCTTGTAGTGCCCCTCACCCTTCGCCGTCACCGTTTCCTTGTACGGCACCTTAGGCGTCGAGAGCGTCACATCCACGTTGCTGCGGCGCTTCATTTTTTCCACCGTCACGGCGATGTGCGTGTCGCCCATGCCGGAGAGCACCATCTCGTGGGTGTCCTTGCTGCGCTCCACCTTGATGGTCGGGTCCTCTTCAGCCACCCGCTGAAGCGCCACGCCGATCTTGTCCTCGTCCCCCTGCGTCTTGGCGGCAATCGCCGCCCATGCGACGGGATTCGGAAATTTGAAGGGCGCCAGAAGCGTCTTGTGCGCGGCGGCACACAGCGTGTCGCCCAAACCAGTGAATTTGAGCTTGCTGAGGGCGACAATCTGGCCGGCGCAGGCGGACTCCACCGTGCCCTGTTTCTTGCCGTTGAACTCCCCCAACACCGCAATTCGTTCCTTCTGGTCCTTCGTTGCATTAAGAATGTCCATATCGGGCTTCAGCGTTCCGCCGCAGACATACAGGAACGCCAACTGGCCAATGAAGGGATCATTCACCATCCGCCATATGAACCCGACGAACGGCGCATCCGCCGCCGGATTGATCGGCCGCCCCTCGGCGTCCTTGATGGGGCGATCCAGCGGCGAAGGGAACAACCGCGCCACGCCGTCAAGAAACTCCTGAATCCCAACGCCCTTGGGCGGCAGACAGGCGAAAACCGGCACCAGTTTTCGCTCCAATACCGCCCGTCTCAAGCCCGCCGCCAGTTCGTCCGCGGACAGCGGCTCGCCCGCAAGGTACTTCTCGATCAGCGTATCGTCCGTTTCCGCCGCCAGTTCCACCAGGCTGCCCTTCGCGGCCTGAACCGCCTCCGCCACATCCGGGGCCGGCGCGGCGCTCGAAAGCACATCCACCACGCCATTCCCGCCGGCCGCCGGCAACGTCACCGGCACGCAGCGCGCGCCCCATTTTTCCTGCAACTCGGCCAGGACGCGGGCGAAGGACGCATTCTCCCGATCCAGTCCCGTCACCACCACCGCCCGCGGAAGCTCGAGTTGATCGGCCTGCTTCCAGCCTCGTGCCGTTCCGACCTGCACACCTGCGTTCGCGTCCACCACCACCACCGCCGCATTGGCGATCCGTCCCGCCAGAATCACCTGGCCAAAAAAGTCCGCAAAGCCGGGCGTATCGCAAAACACCATGGCCGTCTTGCGTCCCCCGCTCGCATGCACTCCGCTGAACGGCTTGGCATAAATCGTGATCTTACGGGACTTCTCTTCGTCCGTGTAGTCGGCCATGCTGGAGCCGTTGTCCACAGAGCCTTGCCGGTCATTGACCCCCATCTTGAAAAGCATCGCATCCGTCAGCGTCGTCTTGCCGCTGCCCGAATGTCCCAGCAGCACGAAATTCCTCACGTCCGCCACTGTCACATCCTTCATCGGTTCCTCTCCTGCGCCTTTGGCGTCGGCGCGGCGTCACAGTCATCCCGCCTGTGGCCGGCGTCCGCCGGGTTTGACCGCAAACGGTTTTTTCTAGCAGATACGCCCCCTCCGCGCAACTCCGCCTTGCGGATCAATCCCGCATTCAGGCAGAATCGGCGAGGCGCGCGCGGCGAA
>CALHGX010000070.1 GCA_938031185.1 uncultured bacterium | reverse complement strand
GCAAGACATCGAACAACATGCCCTCGACGTGCACCGTTTCCTCAAGGGTGAACTGTCCGCTTCGATCCTGAAATCCCGGCGCGTTCCGCGCGGCATCTATGAGCAGCGGCAGAACGGGACCTACATGGTCCGTGTGCGCGTTCCAGGTGGCGCGCTGGGCGCCGCCCAGGCGCGGGCGCTGGCCGGCGTGGCCTCGCGATACGGCAGCGGCACACTGCATGTCACGACGCGCCAGGACATCCAAATTCATGACGTGACGGTCGAACAAACTCCGGAGATCATGCGGGAATTGTTCCGGGCCGGACTCACCTCGAAGGGCGGCGGCGGCAATACTGTGCGGAATATCACCGCCTGCCCGTACGCCGGCATTTGCCCCGCGGAACGGTTCGACGTGACCCCTTATGTCGTTGCCGTTACCGAGTACCTGATTGGGCTGCCGGGCAGTTACAACCTGCCGCGGAAATACAAGATCGCGTTCAGCGGCTGCGGCGCCGATTGCGCGCTGGCCCAAGTCAACGACCTCGGTTTCGTCGCGCATCTACGCGATGGACAGCCCGGATTCAGCGTCTATGCCGGCGGCGGGATGGGCGCGGAATCGCGGGTGGCTGATCGTATGGAGGAATGGGTACCGGCCGCGCAAGTCGTTCGCATCGCCGAGGCGGTCCGAAGACTTTTTGACCGCCTGGGCGATCGCCGCAATCGGCGGCGCGCCCGCCTGCGCTTCGCCGTGGAACGGGTCGGACCTGCTGCCTTTCACGGCATGTTTGGCGAAGCTCTCGAATCGGTGGCAAGCGAGGGACTCCCGTGCGCGTTGCCTACAAAAATCGCAGAAGGGCCCATCGAACCGCCTGAGGATTATCGTGGTCTCCTTACAGACATCTCAGGGATCGGTGTGCTCAGGCAGCGTCAGCGGGGATATGTGGCCATACACGTGCCACTCCCGTGGGGACAGATCGCATGGAAGACCTTGGCGGACTTGGCGGACCTTGCGGAGCGGTTTAGCGCGGAAAAAATGCTGCGCACCACGCAAGACCAGAATGTGCTCTTGGGCTTCATACGCGAGCAAGAGCTAGATGACGTGCGTGAAGAGCTCCAACGTGTGCTGGGCCCCTCTGCCGCCCGCCGCAGCGCGATACAGCTGTTTACGACCTGTGCAGGTGCGGCAACGTGCCGCTTGGGACTTTGTCTGTCGCGGCCCGCATCTCAGGCCTGTGCTGAAGCGCTCGACAGGGCAGAATTGACCGTGTCCACGCTCCGAGGGGTCGATATCAGGATCAGTGGCTGCCCGAACGCCTGCGGACAGCACCCCATCGGGACCATCGGCTTTTTTGGAGCGGCGCAACGAGAAGGCGGACGCTTGGTACCATCTTATCGCGTGCTGCTGGGAGCGAGACGCGGTGAAGGACGCACCCGACTGGGCGTATTCGCGGGCGTCGTTCCCGCGCGGGCGTTGCCGGCCTTTCTTGTGGACCTGCTGAGCGATTTTCAAGCCGGTCGCACCTCAGACGAAGCGTTTGCGGATTACTTCGATCGCAGGGGAATGAGCCATTTCCAGTCCGTGCTGAAGCGGCACACCCAAGTGCCAGCCTATGCCGACGACCCGGCGTTCTACCGCGACTGGGGAACGGCCGAGGATTTCTCCCTGGCCGGCCGGGGCGCGGGGGAATGCGGCGCGGGCGTCTTCGAGGTGATCGCGGAGGATCTGTCGGCTGCCGCCAAAGCTCTGGAACAGGCAGAGACGGACGCGGAGCCAGGCGAGCCGCTCTTCCGCGGCCTGCTGGCGACCGTGCGCGCGTTGCTGATCACGCGCGGACTCGACTCCCAGGATCCGGATATCATCCTCAAGTCGTTCGAGACGCACTTCGTGGACACCGGCCTGGTTGATGTCGGCTTCCGCGGCCTGCTGGTGAGAGCGCGCGGGTATCTGGAGGGTTGGCGCGAAGCACTGGCCGGCCGGCGGGAAGAAATCCGTCGCCTGCTCGATCGGATCAAACAGCTTTACTCCACCATGGACGCGGAACTCCGCTTCCATGTGCCTGAGGCAGCGCAATCCGCTACCCCTCTGGCTGCGCCTTCGGCCGGAGCGTCCGGGAGCGCTGGCGCCGGCGGCGACACGGCGACGGTCGAGATTGATCTGCGTGGCGTGGCCTGTCCGATGAACTTCGTGAAAGCCAAGCTGCGGCTGGAGACGATGGAGGTCGGCGCCACGTTGGGCGTATTGCTGGACGACGGCGAACCGGTTCAGAACGTGCCGGCCAGTTTCCGGAACGAAGGGCAGAAGGTCGTGGATATCCGTTCGACTGGCGATGGTCATTGGCGGGTCGTTATCAAGAAGGTCAGGAACTGACCGAAAGCACGGAATGCCCTCATGGGTCGAAAACAGAAGAGGGACATGTCCAAGGGATGCAAGAAAGGGATCCCATCGGCGCATGCCGGGAAGCCCGTAGCGGTCCTTCGAGCAGGTGGGATTCTCCGGGTGGCCGCCCGGCTTGTCGGAGGCCTCGTTCTGACGGGATGCGTTTCTGTCACGGAGGAAAAAATGCGTGCCAACTACCGCCAAACAGAGCGCGCAGTCTATGAAGGGTCGGACCGAACGGTTTCAACCCCACGGCTTGACGGAAATTCGACGCTGGATGACTACCTGCATTACGCCTTTTCCCATAATCCGGGGTTGCGAGCGGCGTTCGATCGTTGGAAGGCGGCATTAGATCGCATTCCGCAGGCACGTTTTCTGGACGATCCGACTCTGTCGTTCGAGTATTTCGTCGAGCAATCGGACACCCGCTATCAGGCGAGTCTGACGCAGATGTTCCCGGCGTTCGGCCCGTGCTGTATTGCTGGGTGAAAGAGCGGCGGTTGAACAAACCCGGATATGCGCGTGATCGGCGGGCATGAAGATGAAATGAAGCAGAGCGCGTTATGACAGTAGGGCGGAAACAGTACGAGGCGAGACATCCACTTTCAATCCTTCCGGTTGCCTTGCTGCTGGAGAGACGGCCGTGCTTGGTCGTGGGCGCCGGCAAGGTGGCGGCCCGCAAGGCCCAACACCTGATCGAAGCGGGCGCCCAGGTAACCGTGATCGGCGAGCGCATCTCGGATGCGGTTCGAGATTTGCGTGCGGGGGGCATCGTTCGAGTCGAGGAACGGGCGTTTCAAGCCGAGGATGTCGTGGGGTGCGCGCTGGTCTACGCGGCCACGGACGATGCCGATGCCAACCTGCGCGTGCTGGAAGCCTGCCGCCGCCGCGGCATCCTCTGCGGTTGTGTGGACTTCCACTGGCGGGAGGGTGACCTGATCAGTCCCGCGGTATTGCGGTCGGACGACATAACGGTTGCGGTTTCGACCGGCGGCCGATCGTGCCGGCGTTCGCGCCTGGTCCGGGACAGCCTGGCGCGCCATCTTGCCGGTGTGGACACGGCCGATCTGCTCGTCATCGGGACCAGTCACCAGCATATTCCGCTGCGGAGGCTGGAAGGCTTCTGCCTCGACAAACGACTGGAAGATACGGGACGGTTGCTCAAGTGCGTCTGGGGCCTTCACGAGTTCCTGCTGCTGAGCACTTGCAACCGCGTCGAATTGTGGGCGCTGGCTGCCGACGACAGCGCCGTTCACGAGCTTCTGCGACGCGCCGTCGGGCTTGGGGCTCTTGAACATGGCGAGTTCTATGTAAGGCGGGGGTTTGAAGCCTTCGAACACACATCGCTGCTTTCCGCCGGCTTGCTGTCGCAGACGCCGGGCGAGAATCATGTTGTGGCCCAAGTAAAGGAGGCCATCGCAACGGCAGAACGGCTTGGCTGGTCGGGTAGCATCATGCAGGAATGGATCTCGAATGTGCTGCATACATCGAAGGACATTCGTGCCGTAACTGCTGGTATCATTTGGAGCGGCGATGTGGAGGATTTGGTCCTACGCTTCCTGGCTGCCCAACGGCCCGACTTCCAGAACAGCCCGGGAATGGTCATCGGAACGGGTGCAGTCGGAAGCCGTCTCGTGGAACTGCTCGCGGCTCGTCCGGGCACCGGGCGTCTCTTCTGGTGCTATCGCACCCGGCCGCCCGAGCTTCGGCCGGAATGGAATGGACGAGTGGCTCCGGTCAGTTTCTCCGACATCGCCGTGGCCCTGAATCGCTGCGAATACGTGGTCGCGGCAGCCGGCGGAAGGGATCCCGTCCTCCAATCCGCCCAGGCCTCAATGCTTTCCGGTACAGGTGAAGTCCTGATCGTTGACGTCGGGATGCCCCGTAACGTGGATTCCGAACTGGCCGTCCTGGCAGCAGGTGTGCGACTTGTGAATCTTGAGGATCTCAAACGATGGCATGGCCGGGAATCCAGCGAACTCACCCTCGCGATCGGTTTGGGTCAACGAATCGTCGGCGAACATCGTAACCTATATGAAAAAACCATCTGCAATGTTCAGCGTGGGCACACGGAGAAGTAACCTCGCCCAAGTCCAGACCCGCCAAGTCATCGAGCGCCTTGGCCGGCTGCTGCCGGGTTGGATCTTTGAAGTCCATCCCCTCTCTTCGCCTGGCGACCGGGATCGCGTCACGGATTTACGCGAAAGCCCAGCCGATTTCTTCACGCGCGACCTGGACGAGGCGATTCGCCGGGGCGATTTGGATTTCGCCGTTCACAGCGCTAAGGATATGCCGGATACCATGACACCGGGGCTAGACTGGTTCTGGCTTCCTTGGCGCGAGGACCCGCGCGATTGCCTTGTGCTGCCGGCGGGAATGACGTCCGCCGGGATACCGCCGCGGCCGCGCATCGGCGTAAGCAGCAAACGGCGCGAGGACTACTGCCGACGCCGTTTTCCCGACGCCCAGCTACTCCCAATTCGCGGGAACATCGAAGATCGGCTGGCGCAACTCGATGCGGGCCGGTTCGATGCGATCATCATGGCCGGCGCCGCCCTCTCCCGCCTGGGCCTCGCCTCCAGGATTTCCGAGTGGATTTCTCACGATGAGTTGCCCACGCCTCCCGGCCAGGGCGCGCTGGGCCTCTCGTTCCGGGTCGGCGACGCGCGTTTGCTTCGCCTGAGAACGCTTTTCGTCCGGCCTGTCGTGTTTGTCGGCGCCGGCGTCGGCCGCGCCGGGATGTGCACGGCGGAAGGCCTCGCGGCGTTGGCTGCGTGTGATGTGTGCCTCCACGATGCCCTGATTGATCCCGCTCTGCTCGCGCGGCTTCCGCCGAATGCGGAACGCATCGATGCGGGCAAGCGCGCCGGCGGGACTTCGCATGCACAAGCCGAAATCACCGACCTGATTCTGCGATATGCCCGGCAAGGGCGGCGGGTGGTGCGGCTGAAGGGCGGGGATCCGGGCATCTTCGGCCGCCTGGCCGAAGAGACCGAGGCGCTGGAAACTCTGGGGTTGCCGTTTCGGGTTGTTCCCGGTGTCAGCAGTCTGAACGCGGCCACGACAGGAACCGGCATGCTGCTGACCCGTCGCGGCGTGTCGCAGGGGTTCTGCGTGATCACCGCGCGGGCGGCGGGGGGAAAGCTGGCAGACGTGTCGGCCCCCGCGCGAAGCCGCCTCCCCGTCGTCTTCTTTATGGCGGGCAGTACCGTCCCATGCGTCGTTGAGCAACTTCTGCGCGATGGCTGGTCGCCGTCCACGCCGGCGGCGGTGGTCGTGGCGGCAGGGACGGATGACGAAGCGGTGGTTTCCGGAACTCTCAAGAACTTGGCGTCACGGGTGGATATGGTGGACGAGGAGTCGTTCGAGCGCCCCGTTCTACTGATCTGCGGCGACGTGGCCGGTTACCGGTTTCGGGGGAACCTGGGGGCGTTACGCGGAAAAAGGGTCCTTCTCACGTTCAGCGAGGCGCTGATCGAGCGCGCCGCGCAACAGGTTCGGGATTGCGGAGGAGTCCCCGTCTCCAGACCCATGCTTCATCTCGCGCCCTGCATGGAAGGACTTAGCTGGTTGCGCGACCTTCGGCAGTACGACTGGCTTGCACTGACATCGCCTTCTGCGGTTGACTGTCTTATGAAGACATTGCGCCTGACGAAGACCGATCTACGACGTCTGCCACGGCTGCTCGTTGCAGGCCCTGAAACGGCCGCGCGGCTCGAAGCTTCAGGTCTTCAGGCAGATGCGCAGCCGGCAGCGGACTTCGGCAGTGCGGGCTTGCTAGAATGGGCGCGCCGCAATCTGAGGGCCGGCGAACGGGTACTGCGGCTGCGGTCGAATCGGGCCGGCGCCGGCCTGGCGAATTCGCTGAGGGAGTTCGGGTTGCGTGTGGATGACGTTGTCCTGTATCGGAACGACCCGGTTCGCTACGAACGCCGGCCGCGGTTTGATATGGCGGTGTTCGCCAGCGGGTCGGGCGTGGAATCGCTGCTCGCGCAATGGGGGCAGGAGGCTCTGACAGGAAAGATTGTGGCGACATTTCCGGGGTCGGCCTGCGCGGCGCTGTCGAAAGCCGGTGTACCGATTGATGTCGTGTCGCCGGAGCCGACCGTCGAGGCCTGCCTCGGAGCTCTCGCCCTGCACGAAGTGCGTCGGTCCTTGGAGGAAGAAACATGAATGCCTATCCCGAAAGACGGATGCGGCGGCTAAGACAGACGCCACGTATTCGCCGAATGGTCGAGATGGAATTTCCAGGGCTCGGCCGCTTTCTTTGGCCCGTATTTGTCGTCGAGGGCCAAGGAGTGAAACAACCGATTGCCGCCATGCCGGGGCAGTTCAGATACAGTCCGGACGCGCTCATCGAGGCGTTGACGCCTCTGTCGGAGTTGGGGATCGGCGGCATTCTGGTCTTCGGAGTGATCCCGAATGACCGAAAGGATGAGACCGGTCAACCAGCATACGATCCAGCAGGTGTCGTTCCGCAAACCGTCCGTCTCGTCCGCGAGCGGTTTCCAGATCTGGTTGTGTTTACGGATGTGTGCCTGTGTGCGTACACCAGCCACGGCCACTGTGGGCCCTTGGACCGCCGCGGCAACGTGGACAACGAAGCCGCCGTCGCCACGCTGGCCCGTGTGGCCATTGTCCATGCCGAAGCGGGGGCGACGGGCGTCGCGCCCAGCGCCATGATGGACGGGCAGGTGCAGGCCATTCGCCGAGCGCTGGACGCCGCCGGGCGCGCCGAGACGCTGATTATGAGTTACTCGACAAAATTCGCCTCGTCTTTCTACGGCCCTTTCCGGAATGCGGGGGGATCCAGTCCGCGTCATGGGGACCGCCGAAGCTATCAGGCGTCCTTCGCGGACGCGCGCCGGGCGTTGCTGGAATCCGCGCTCGACGAAGCGGAAGGCGCCGACATCCTGATGGTGAAACCCGCCCTGTGCTATCTGGACATGATCGCCCGCCTGCGCGAGCGGACCGACCTGCCGATCGCGGCCTACAACGTCAGCGGGGAGTACTCGATGCTGATCGCGGCTGCCGAGCGCGGGTGGGGAGACCTGCGCGGCATGGTTCGGGAATCCATCACAGGGATCGCGCGCGCTGGCGCGGATATCATCATTTCATATTGGGCCAACCGCTACGGAGATTTGATAGGTGGCAGGGGACAGGTGGGAGGGGAGATGAGATGACGCGGGAGGCACTGCGCCAGGCTCTCAGCGGGTGGCAAGTAACGATCCGAACGGGGAGCGTCGTGCGGGAAGAGCACGCAGAATACGCCTCAGATTCGTGCCACTGGGATCAAACCATCTCAATCACCCTCAATACTGATACGGAGTTTCCATGGGCTCGCTAAACCCTCCACGTTCCCACCTTTTCCCTCCCGCCTCTCCCATGTCACCTTCCACCTCTCAGCTAACACCTTCCGCCGCTTCGGCGGCACTGTTCGAACGCGCCCAACGCGTGATGCCGGGAGGCGTCAACAGTCCGGTGCGCTCGTTTCGAGCCGTGGGCGGAAACCCGGTTTACATGGTATCGGGAAACGGAGCCCGACTCCGGACGGTCGAGGGGCGGGAGCTGATCGATTACTGCGGCTCTTGGGGCGCATTGCTCTTTGGCCATACCCGCGCGGAAATTGTCGACGCGGTGGCAAAAGCCGCTGGGAAGGGAACAAGTTTCGGGGCAAACACAGAATCCGAAGTTGAGTTCGCTGAACGATTGACTCGACTCGTTCCCGGAATGGAAATGGTCCGTTTGGTCAACTCTGGCACAGAAGCCGTGATGACCGCCGTCCGACTGGCCAGGGGCTTCACCGGCCGTCCGAAGATACTCAAATTCAGCGGTTGCTACCATGGCCATGCCGACACCGTTTTGGTCCAAGCCGGGAGCGGACTGCTCACAGGCGGCCTTGTGGCATCAGGCGGTGTGCCACCCACACTGGCGGCCGAGGTGCTTGTGGCGTCGTACAACTCCCTCGAAGAAGTTTCCGAGCTGGTGCGGGCGCACGGAGACAAGCTTGCCGCGATTTTGGCTGAGCCGGTGGCAGCGAACATGGGAGTGGTTCCGCCTTTGCCCGGCTTTCTGGAAGGATTGCGAAATCTGGCGAATCAATGCGGGGCATTACTGATTTTCGACGAAGTGATTACGGGATTCCGGTTCGGGCCAACGACGTTCGGCGCCATGCAAGGTGTGACACCGGACCTCGTGTGCCTCGGAAAGATCATCGGCGGAGGTTTGCCGTTGGGCGCCGTTGGGGGCCGCGCCGCTGTGATGCGGTCATTGGCGCCACTCGGCACCGTCTATCAAGCCGGCACGTTGAGCGGCAACCCGCTGGCCGTAGCGGCTGGATTGGCCACGCTGAAACTGATGGAAGCGGAGCCGCCATATTCCCGTCTGGAGCGTCTGGGCGAGCGCCTGGCGGTAGGGTTGGAAAACGCGGCGCGCGACGTCGACATCCCGCTCATCTGTCCACGCGTGGGCGGAATGTTCACGCCCTTCTTTCTTGGCAAACCGCCACGCAACCTGGATGAAGTGAAACGAGCGGACGCCGAACGGTTCGCGACATTCTTCCGCGGCATCCTGACCGAAGGGATCTACCTGCCTCCCGCGCAGTTTGAAGCCGGATTCATCTCCGCCGCTCACTCGGAGGCAGATGTGGAAGCGTGTATTTACGCAGCACAGAAGACGTTTTCTGAGGTTTCGAACACGATATCGTGGCGTCAGGCCGCGACCGACGGCACTCCCTGCTGCGGGTGACGGGCAGGACACATAGAACGCGGATGGTGAAGGTGCTGTGGGCGGAACCGCACAATCGATTTGCGGCCTGGTTTGAACGCTTGGACCTGTGAGCCTGGCTCATGAGCCTGCCCGCCGGGTGTCGGATTCAGGCGCAGAGCCGCAAGAGGCGCTCGGTGGTGTCCATGAAAGGCAGCGTCGGACCGTCGAAAACGGTCACGATTGGGGCGATGAGTTGGGAGTACGGTTCAAACGAGCGCCAGTTGCCCCGACCAGCCTTCGCTCGCCGAAGCGGCGCGCTACGGCCCGGCGCGCCGAAGTCGCGTAGCAACGAAGGCGGGCAAGGCGCAACATCAAGACGCGAAACATGCAGCGATTTTTCTACACCTATATCCTCCAATCCGAATCAAACCCTCCCATTTCTATACCGGTTTCACCGAGAACCTGGAAGCCAGCCTCGCCCACCACAATTCCGGCGGCGATCCGCACACATCGAAATACCTCCCTTGGCGCATCAAAACCTTCATCGCCTTCACGGACCGCGAGCAGGCGTTGGCCTTCGAGCGCTATCTGAAATTCGCCTCCGGCCGAGCCTTCGCCAAAAAACGGCTGTAGTCTTGCCGCCAGTCGGTGCAGCGCGGCCGCGAAAACTGGCGTCGGCCAGTCCCTTGCTTGCCCTACCGGCGATGGCCGCTCTCGTCCACGAGCACCGTGACGATGCCCTTGGAAACCAGATAGTCGAGGACGGATGCTTTCGCATCCAGGTCCCTCGTCCTCAGCTCACCGGCTGCCGCCAGGGTGTTCGCCGGGTACTCGTCTGGCGGCCAGTACAGGTCCTCGCAGTCCTCGCGGCTCAACACATATCGCATCCTGTCCTTCCCGCCAGAACGTCAAAGTGGCGGACGCTCCGGGAACTCTTTGCAGAAACTCTGCCCCCTGGATGGCAGATGGCCTTCCGTCAGGGCGAACTGGACAGGATTCCTGGCGGCCTACTCTTGACCCGATCCTTAGCGAGGATATTATCCTATCCGCGCTATACGAAGGAGACCGCTATGACCGCGAAACGCACTCGACCGGACTCGCAGGAAGA
>CALHGX010000069.1 GCA_938031185.1 uncultured bacterium | reverse complement strand
GGCTGAAAATCCGAGGCCCGTAGCATCGTGGTGATCCACGCCGACTCGTCCCCCGCTGAAGACGTGACCCGCCAAAACTGCGCGGGATAAGGCGGGGGCTTTTTCAGGTCCGCTTGGGTCTCCTCGACTGCGTATTCTTTTATCCGAAGGCACATGGGCACGTTGTAACCATGCGCCAGGCGCAGGCCCAGCGTTCGGCCGTCTCGATGGCGCAACAGAAACGAAAAAAGATTGGGCGCCGTGGGATCGCGGCTATCCACCGGCAGCGCTTCGATAGACCATCCCGGCAGATTCGGGGCAAAGCCCGCAAAATCCGCCGCAGTCAGTTCGAATGGCGCGAAGGGGCGGCGACTCAAGCGGTACATCACCTGCCATAGGCCGGCAACCAGCACACAGCCGGCCAGCAAAACCGGCACTACGTGGGGGCGAAGGCGTCGCATGGTTTCTCCGTACGGTCTAACCGAAAATGAAGCGGTTGAGAACGACCACTGTAGCGTAAACGTAGGCAATACTCGCCATCGCACCAATGGTTCCTGTGGCCATGACATCCCGCTCACCTCGAATCAGCGCCGGGGCGGAGGGAGGCAGCATGCGCTGCACAAGCACCGGCACGGCGCAGGCCAGCGCGAACAGGAAGAAATAGGGGAACACGAACGTGCGGCTCAGGAAGTACGCGCCGCCGGAAAACCCGGCCAGCGAAGCGATCACCACGCCTCCCAGACGCCGCAAATAGCGCAAACGGCCATTGGTCGTGCCCCTTGTGGCCAGCCGCGCTCGCCAGCAACCGATCATGCTCAACTGCAGCAACCCGAACCAAAACCAGTAACCAAAGAACCCCAACTCCGTGTAGCAGGTCACGAAGGCATTGTGCGCCGCGCGCTCATCGGCCACCTGCCAGAACATGCCGTACCCGAGGCCGAAGATCGGATGCCGTTTGAACGCCTGATTGGCCATTCCCCAAAATACAACACGCTCCTGGGCGGAGGGATCCAACAAGGTTCCGCCCATCGTCGCGCAGGCCACTAGGCCTCCGAGCAATCCAAGTAGCGCCACGTAGGGCGTCCACCGAGCCGGCAACACCATGAACAGCAGGGCCACGCCGACCGCCGCCAGCGCCACCATGCCGCCTCGGGATTCCGTCGTGAGCAGGCCCCGATACAGCAAATAAGCGACACCGACTGACATGAGAAATCCGGAGAACGACCTCTTTTTGGGGATCGCGAAGGCCAGCGGGATGGCCGCCGCCAGCATTTGTCCCAGGTCGTTCGGATCTTCAAAAATCCCGAAGAACATGCTGCGCGAGTACCAGCCGCCTTTTTCGATGTCGTACACCCACAGCGGGGGCTGGCCCGCAAATCCGTATCCCGTTCGCGCCTGCATCAAGGCATGCACCGCCATGAGCCCCGACATGGCCACCATGGCGAGCACAATCGTCCGAGCCTTCTCCACGGTGTCCGTGGCCAGCAACATCAGCACGAAGAAGAAACACGGTTTGAAGGATTCGGGCAGAGTGTCCATCAACCCTTGGAAGTACGTGTTGGCGATGTGCGAGACGAGCGTGGCGATCCACAGCCCCACCGCCAACGCTACCGCCGGCGTGCGCGGCCACTTCACCCGGCCGGAATCCACCTCGACGATCAGGCTGAGAAGCGAGAGAAACACGGTCACGTCCAGCACCGGCACGCCGAAGAGCCATGGCATCAGCCAGTCCTGGGGACGCCACATGACCAACATGAGAAACACAAGCGTCAGAAAGAAGGTCATGGTTCAGCGCGTCTGATGTTCCAAGCCCAGGAACACAATGCGCAGGGTGCGCAGGATGATGCGCAGGTCCAGCCCGGGAGACAGGTGCTTGATGTAGTACAGGTCGTATTCCAGTTTCCGGCGCGCATCCTCGATGCTCCGGCCATAGGGATGGCGGATCTGCGCCCAGCCGGTCAATCCCGGCAGCACGTTCTCCCGCTCCCGGTAATAGGGAATCTCTTTTCCCAATTCGGCCACGAGTTCTGGCCGCTCCGGCCGTGGCCCCACCATGCTCATGTCGCCTCCCAGGATATTGATCAACTGGGGCAACTCATCCAACCGCATCCGCCGCAACCAGCGCCCAAGCCGCGTCACCCGCGCGTCGTCCGGAGCGGACCACACAGGCCCCGTTTCCTGCTCGGCATCCGAACGCATCGTACGGAACTTATGTATGCGGAAGATTTCGCCAAAGCGGCCCACACGATCTTGGGAATAAAAAACCGGGTCCCGAGGCGACGACACCTTGATCGCCAGCGCGACGACCATCATCAGCGGCGCCGCCACCAACAACGCCAGGACCGAGAGGAAAACGTCCATCACCCGCTTGAAGCGTAGGATCGCGGGCACCGAAGAGAGCATGGCCAAGCGCATGAGCTCTTCTTCGTCGAGATACTCCATGGCAACGCGCCCGGCATAGGTTTCCGCTACCTGCCCGGCGCTCATCACCACGAGTCCCTCAAACCGCAAACGCCTCAATTCCGGATAGATTTGGGCAAACTTGCCGGGCGATTCCGGCGCAACAACCAGAACGTCTGCCGCCAGCGCCCTGATCGAATCGACCAGTTGCCCGGGCGTTATGCGCAAAATAGACAAGCCGCACTCTTGGTCGGTCGGCCGGGCGGAGAGGTCATCCGTCGGCAATGCGACGCGTGCCACCACTCGATGCCGTGGACGAATGGCCGGAGTTTCGATCATCCTTATCGCCTGATGAGCAGTTTCCCCCGCGCCTAACACCACCACGCGCAATGTAAATCGCTCTCTACGCAGCACGAAATGATAAACAACCAGACGCAGGGGCAGCCATAGCGCCGAATAAATCGCTATCGCCAACGCCAGTACACCGCGCCCCAACGCCAAGTCGAGCCATGCATACGACGTCACGCTCACCACCAACAGGGCCATGCAAAGCGAAAAAGCCCAGTTGACCAGCATGTCGAAACGCGACAGCCGGAGTTCCATGCCATAGCTGCCGGTTATATAGTTGGAAACGAAAATCGCAGCAGCAAAGTGAAACCAACCGACCGTCTGCTTGGCCAGATACATCCCCATCTGGCCGGAGCCGATGCGCACCGCCGCCGCGAGCAACATCCCGGCACACAAACATCCCACATCGAGCGCAGCGAGCCAAGCCAGCCGGCGCTCAATATGGCCGGTATGCGACGTCAGAAGCACGTTCTCATCTCGACGGGATCAAGTTGCGGCGCACCCAATCGGCGGCGCGCCGACGCAACGATCGGAAAAAGCCCGGCCGCCGCCGCATGCGTCGGCTGGCTTGTTCGCTGTACAGATCGTAGTCGTAGCCATACGCATACGCGTAGCTGTAGTAGGCGTAGTTCGGATACTGGTAGGTGTAATAGAGGCTGCTGATGCGGTGCATCTCGATACTGTTGACGATGAGGCCAAGAATGTGCGCCTCGCCCAACATGTCAAGCGAATACTTCACCAGCGGCTTCGGCGTGCGGTTGGCGTGCGCCACGTAGATGACCGAGACAATCGGACAGCCGGCGATGATGACCGTGTCCGTCACCCGCAGCACCGGAGCGGAATCCATGAGCACATAGTCGAACCGCTCCGCCGCCGCGCCAAGCCAGGGCAGCAAATCCGCCTTGTGCAGCAGTTCCGCCGTCGTCTTTTTGACCGCCCCGGCAGGCGCGAACCACAGATTCTCGTGAGCCGTCGCCACCGCAACGTCCATGATGGGCCGCCCGCTCTCCAGCGAGTCCGTGAGCCCCGGCGCCCGCTCCATTTCCAACGATTTATGCAGTACGCCGCGGCGCAGGTCCATGTCCATCAGGAGCACCCGCTTGCCCGTCTTCGCGATCATCAGCGCCAAATTGAGCACCGTCAGCGTCTTGCCTTCCTTTGAATCGGCGCTGGTCATCAGCACGACCTTGCGTCCCGATTTCTCCAGCGCGCTCAACACGTTGGTTCGCAGCGCCCGATAGGCCTCCGACGCCCCGCCCTTGTGCTGGTCCGTGACAATCGGCCGAATTCGGGTTTGGAGATCGCTGTGCACCCAAAAGGGCACCCCGCCAAGAAACGGCACGCCGACCGTCTCCTCCACGTCGCGGATGGACTGCACCTTGTCGTCGAAGACATAGGCCAGCAGGGCCAAACCCACGCCCGAGCCCGCGCCGAGGGAGAGCACCATGATAAGGATTTTCCAAGGGTCCGGCCAGGTCGGCCTGTCGGACGACCGCGGCGGAATAAGCACGGAGAATTGTTCTCCCTTGATTTCACGATCCACCAAGAGGCTGTTGAGGCGCGAGGCCAGATCGCGATACATAGCCTCTAGCGTTTGGATGGAGCTCTCAAGCTGGCGCATGTCCGCATGCTTCTTGCTCGCCAGAAGGTAGGAATTGCGCCAACGCCGCTGCGCCTCTTCCAGCGCCTCCAACTGCATGCGCACGGCTTCATGCCGCTCTCGCAACCGGGCGTATTGCAGCTCGCCGGTGAATTCAATACTCTGCTTCAGAGCCTTTATTTCTTCGTCTAGAGCGCGGATTTTTGGATGATCGGGCTGGGTGTTGGGTTCCAGTTCCTTCCGTTCCCGTTCCAACCGCGCCAACCGTACCCGCACGTCCTGCAGGCCGGGAATTTCTTCGGGCGCGAATTTCTCGACGGGCGGCAGTTCCGGCAGGTCCTCCTCCGCCACAGCGTCCGGCCCGGCCGTCGTTCCTTCCGCGCGCCCTTCTTGCCTCCCCCCTGCGCCATCGGCGGCGGCGGAGGCGCCTGTTCCGGCCGGCATCCGCGTCCGGGGCGCGATGCTGCCCGTCACCCGCGTCAGATTCATGGCATCGCGAATCATCTCCGGAGACTGTCCCTTGAGGCGGGGATATTGCAGATCGAGCAGCCAGAGTTCCGTGCTCAATTGGTGGTGCCGCCCCATCAACTCGCGCAGGTACTGCAGCTCCATGGAACCGCGCGCCTGAACCAGCTCCATCTGGTTCACGCGCTGAAACTCGATCAACTCGTCCTCCGCCGCGCGAATCTGCTCCCGGAGCCGCTGCAACTCCGCCTGTAGCGAGCGCATGGCCGAGCCGTAAGACCGTTCCTTCACCACTTCTCGCTGCTTCTGAAATTCCGCGATCATCTGCCGCAGAAACGCCCGGGCATACGCCGGGTGCGCGTTCCGGATGGACAGCTCGATCGTGATCCCTTCGCTCCGCTGTCGTTTGATGTCCACATACGGCAACAGAAGCCTGGGATTTCCCAGCCGCCGAAGCCACCCGTTTTCCAGCTCAGAGGCCACCATCTTTTGGAACCCTTCGCTTTGCAGCAGCGCGACGTGCGTGGACGCTTGGCTCCAATGATAGGTCTGGCCGCCGATCTGGGTGCTGGGATCGCGATAAATCATCACCACGGCCCGCGTGGAATAGAGTTTGGGCGCCAGTTCGAGGTATACCACCCCCCCAAGCAGGCAGTAGAGGAAGCAGGCTGCAATCAGTTTCCAGCGAAAAACCAGGATGCCGAGATAGATGCGCGGATCCACGCGCTTGACATCGAAACTGTCCTGCGATGTTTGCATGCGCCGGTCATTCGTCGCGCGGTTCGCCGGTTTCATCCCGACAGTCCAACCGACATCCGCGCCGTCTCAAACTCCATTGGCGGGGCGCATTCGAACGGCGGCTGCCGCCACTCCGTCCCAGGGCGCACAGGAAGGATCAAAAGAAGCTGATCTTTCTCACCGGCACAATCACCCGATCCCCGCTGTAAAGCTGCACGTCGTTTTCGGGCGAACCATCCGCCAGCAATTTCTCGGCATCCACAATCCGAACGCGCTCGCGGCCGTCCTTATCGCGGTGCACGATTCGAATCGCGTTCGCCTTCGCAAACCGAGGCAAGCCGCCAATCTTGAAGAGAAGATGCATAAGCGTGCATGGCTCGTTTTCCGAGAACTCCACCACCCCTCGCCGCGGCACTTCTCCCAGCAGGATGATCTTCTTGCCGCCCACGCCACGCTTGTCCGCCTCGCGGTTGTATACGTAAACCAAATCGTCGTTGCGCAAATACACGCGTGGGATCTGCGCGTCGCCGTTCTCGAGGCTGAGCGGATAGATTTCTCCCTCCGCCGCAGAACCAAAGGGCGATTTCATGCCCTGGCGCACGATTTTAACCATCATGTCCCGCCCCTGCAGCCGAATGCCCCCCGCCCGGCGCAACGCTTCTCGCAGCGTAATCGCTGACCCGGGGCCGATCTTCACCATGCCCGGCACTTCCACCGCGCCATGCACCCCGAGCCGGTCATAGGACGCCTTCGCAATGCGAACGGTCACCGTCGCCTTGTTGAGATAGCGGCCTTCCAGCGTCGCCCGGATCTTGGCTTCGGCCTGTTCGGTGGTCATGTCTCCGAGCAGGATCAAGCCCACGTAGCCGAAGTCTATCGCTCCAAACTCGTTCGCGATGTAGCGGCCGTTCAGACTGGCGTCTTCGTCCACGGAAATCCAGAGAATCGTGTCCGGCTGAATCGTGACCACGCCAAGGGTCTTGCCGGAAGGCGAAGCGGCCTCGATCGCATGGGGTAAGGACGCACCCTCCATCCGCTCGGAAGGCTCCGCGGGTGGCGTCGCCGCCCCGCCGGTCGGCGCAATGCGCTCCACCGCCGTTTCCCCGGCCTCTGCAGCTTGCCGGTCCTCCACGCCCGCCATGGCCGCTTCCGCTGGAACGAACGCCGCCTCTTCCATATTGGGCACGGCGGATTCGGCCCGCGCCCCCGTCGGCACGGGCCCCGCCCGCTGTCCGTCGGGGACATCGCCAAGCGTTTCGGCAATGATGCGCGAAATGTACTCGTCGTCGCGATCCGTGGAAACACAACCGGCCGCCAAGAGCAGGAGGCTTGCGGCAAGTCCCACGGCCGCCATGCAGCACCACCAGCCCGCATTACTTGTCACGCAGCTTCGGATCATTACGCACGCCCGCGACCCCGGACTCCCGTTCCTTCTGACCGCCAAAGGCTGACAGGGCCCTATGATGAGTGATAACCTTACGGTTATAACTCCGGTGTGTCAAACCAAAAAACATCGCCCGCCGCCCCCTGCAACCCAGGAACGGCAACGCTGCAGTTCCGTGGCTCTCTCGCCGGAATTCTTATCCTCTTCGCCAACAGAGCCGCCATCGCCCCGCTGTGCGGGACTACGGTGGCGAGGCCGCGGCACACTACACACCGTGCATGGAAATCCTCCCCGGCGTCAGTATGAATTATTCTTGTCTGATCGCCCCCCTCGATGCCCGCTTCGTACCTCTAGCGGCCCCAGGGCCGACGGCTCTGTTCGCGAACCTGAATCTCCCGCAAAAGATCCAGGGCACGCAATTCAACGTCATGCGTCCGCCGCGAATCCTTGCGCACTCTCTCAACCAGCCGCTTCGCCGCGTCAAATCCCCCCATATTCATCCGCATCTCGGCCGCATTCAGAAGCACCTCGTGCCAGGCATACTCGCCGGGTTGAGCCAGTTCCAACGCCCGCTCCATGTGCTTCTCGGCCTCGGCCAGTTGCCCCGCCCGGAGGCATACCAAGGCCGCCGTGTCGAAGACGGCGAAGTTCTTGGGGCCTTTTTCCACCAACTTGGGGAGCAACTCCAACGCTCTGGGCAGCGTCGCCGCCTGTTGGGCGAGGGAGTAGATCAGGTTGTTCAGGATGGTCGTATCCTCGGGATGCAGGCGATACGCCGCTTCCAGCAGCCCGATGGCCTGCTCGTTTCGCCCCTCAAGGCGGGCCGCCTCCGCAGCCAGGGACAACGTGTTTGGGTTGACCTTCTGCACCCCGCCCTGCTCGATGGCAGCCGCCAACGTTTTCAGCGCGTCGTCCGTTCGGCCCTGGCGGAAATAGGCATCGCCCAGCCGTTCGGCCCATTGCGTCTCGTCCGGGAAACGGGTCATCAATCCCTGGAGGGCGGAAATCATATCGCCATCCACCCGGCCGTCCTCGCTCTTGAGCCGAACCAAAATTCTTTGGAAGGCGGCGGGCTCCACCGCCAGCGAGGCGCCTTCCGTGGCGCAGGCCAGCGCCCACGCGCGGTCGCCGGATGCCAGCGCGCAGCGGATACCGAGCACATAGGCCGCCAGCAAGCCCTGGCCGTTGCGAATGGCCGCCCGCGCCGCCGCGGATGCCGCCTCCACCAGTCCCTGCCGCAGCAGGTAATCGCCCGCGCGCACCAGCGTGCCGGCCGAACGAGCGTCTTGCGCCACGGCCGCCTTGATCTCCGCCGCCGCCCATTGAGGACCGTCTGGGGCCTTGCAGCGAACCGCCACCCAGGCCAGCCAGATTTCCGGGTCCGCGGGGCAGGCTTCATATGCGGCGCGAACGACGTCCGGCGCCCCCTCCGCCACGGCGATCTGGACACGACGAGCAGCACCGGAACGGGGCAGCAAAGCCACCGCGCCTCCGACCGCTTCGCGCGCCTTGTCCATCCGGCCGGCGGCGCCCTCGAGCAACGCCCATTCCAGTCGGGCGATGGCGCGTTCCCGCGCGTCCCGGCCCGCGCCGTCCCAGAACGCGGCTTGTCCCGTGTGGCCTCCGCCCCGTTGACGAAGCCATTCCGCCTGCCGGCGGGCCATCTCCGCGAAGAACGAACTTCTCTCGTTTGCGGCCTCCTCCATTCGTTGCCGAATTTCGGCGGCGATATCCTCTTCCTTGATCGCGCCGCCCATCCAACGCAAGGCGGCTTCCGCCGGCGGCAGCAGCTCCGTCTGCCGGCGGAAAGTCATTCCGGAAATGTCGGGCAGCCCGGCGCCTGCCGCCTGGCGGACGGCTTCGCGATAGCGGCCCGTGGCCAGCAATAGCTGAACCCTCATGCGGGGATCGGGAGGCACCGCCATTCGGTTGAGATGAAACAGGGCTTCTTCCGGAAACCCGAAACCGGCCCAGATCGCCGCAAGGCGGCCGCGCAACTCATCGGGTTCCCCGTATATCGCGCGCGCCTCGTCCAGCATGGCCATGGCATACGCGCCCTGCCGCAATGCGCTCAGCGCGTCCGCCATCTCAAGCCACTGAGGCAAAGCCGGCACCGCGGCGTCCTTCTCGAAAAGCGGACGCAGGGTTTCATATACAAGCCCCCATTCCCCTTGGCGCCGATATAGCGCGGCTCGCTGCAACCGCGCCGCCTCTTGATGCACGCCGCCGGCTCGCTCCATCCGGTCCACCCGGCGATGCGCTTCCTCCCAGCGACCCAGATCGGCCAACACCCGCGGAAACAGTCCCGCCAAACGCAAATCATCCGGACGCGCCGCTTCCAGCCGCTCCAAACTCGCCAGCGTGCTCTCGAGATACCGCCGGCGGTCTTCCGGAGGAAGGCCTCCCGCCAATGCCTCGCCCCGCGGCACCCGACGCCAAAGTTCGCGCCAGGGCGGCACGTTCCACGTCAGGCGGGCGAACGGCGCCAGATTCACGCTTTGCAATGTCTGGGCGGCAGCCATTTTCAGATGGGCCATGCGAAAGACAAACCATCCGGCTCCGTACTCGGCAGGCGCCAGGTTCAGCATGGGGTCGTCCGGCGCGACGGTCTCCAGCCGTCGCAACGCCAGCCAGGCCAGATCAGGGCGTCCCAGCAGGAAACACCCCTCGACCATGTGAACGAGTTCCAGGGCGCTCATGCGCCCGATGCCGGCCAGCAACGTCTCGGCAAACCACGTTTCCCACTCCGTTCCGGGCCGCAGTCGCGCCAGGTTGAGCAGCGGATCGAGCAGCACCACCTCTTGCGGCCATTGCGCCAGGGCCCGGCGCATGGTCTCCGCCGCGCCGTTGACGTCATTGATCTTCAGGCGGGCGGTCACGGCAATCAGCGCATGAACGGGCCGGCGGTAGGGCCAGGAAGAATCCACCTTCGCGATCAACGACCAGAGGTTCCGCCGGGCCAGATAGGGAAACAATTCCCGAATACGGGCTTCGAAGCCAACCGCCCGCATCGCATGGACGCTGGACAAATGACGCGCCACTTCCGCCGGCTGGTCATTGACGGCGGCGAACTCCGCCTTCAGCATCGAAACAGCGGGCATGGTTTCCCCGGGATCGCGAATCGCATTGACGATCGCCGCAGCCTCTTCCTTCCGCCCCAGCCCGAACAAGGCCCGGGCTTCCGCCACCTGCAGCGGAATGTCCCGGCCCGCCCTCGGCTGGGCGCGAATCTCCCGCAGCGCCTCCTCGTATTTCTCCCGGGTCAGCAGGATGTTGATCAGCTCGAGGCGCACCGCCTCAGCCAACGGCACCCGATGTAACGCGGCGCGAATGGCCCGTTCCGCGTTGGCGGGATCGGTTCGCGCGAGGCCTGCCGCCACCTCCCGGATCAATTCCGCCCGCCGCTCAGGCCGGCTGCGGAAATAGCCGAAGGCCGCAACAGCCGCCACCGCCGCCGTCGTGCCGGTCAACGCGCCCCATCGCAGCATCCAGCGCCAAAAGGCGGGAAACTTCCGCCGCCGATCTTCGGGTTCGCCGATGGCGTCGTCTTCCTCCGCTAGCTTGCGTTTCCGCTCGCGGCGTTCCTTCCATTTGCGCCATAGCACGCTCTCCACCTGGATCAGCACCACGGCCGCCAGGAGAAACAAGCCCATGGTGTCATGCAGGAACTTGTCGCCCCAGTCAGGCGCAAGGTCGGCGCCGTAACGCACCATGCCGGCGATGCGCGCCATATTCAGCCCCGCCACCTGGATCACGCCGCCAACGGTCAAGGCCAGCACCTCGAACCAGCGCAATCGCATCAGTGTGCCCGCTCCGACGGCGCACAAGATGACCGTCACCGCGGTCTTCATGCCGCTGCAGGCTTCCGGCACGCCGAACACGCGGGTGGCCGTGCGAATCACCAGCCCGTCGCCCCAGGCGCCCACCCCCATCACGTGCAGCAGCCATTCGGCGCCGATGACGGAAAGGCGCTGCATCCCGATCTGAAGCGGACCGAACACCTGGGACGGCAGCGGATGTATCCAGTAGAGCAGGACCATGCCGAGCAGCAGATCCTTGCGGAAGGACTGCGGCAGCGCCCAGCGCAGCGCCGCGTAGAAAACCGCCAGCAGCCCCAGCCATTCGAATTGATGCACCCGCAGCGCGATGCCGCCGACCATGGCCGCGAGGCCGATCACGGCCGTCAGAGCCGTGCCGATCCCCCCGCCGCCGAACCCGGCCGGCGCCGAAACGGGCTTGGGCCGCGCGATCGCCAGCAGCGCAAAGAGCAGGCCGAGAAGGAACGGCGTCACGCCGTGCTGCGACGCGGTCAACCGCCCGAAATTCAGCGCCAGCCAGGCCCCGAACACCGCCAGCACCACGGTCAGCACCGCCCGGCGGGCGCGAGGCATCGAGAAAGAGCTCTTCGGCTGCTCTTCACTCATGCTGTTCTCTCCCGGCGGAAAGCCGGACCGGACGGCTCCCCGCACAGCTCAACTCAAAAATCGTGCGTATAGACCGCCGTCACCTGAAACGCGTCGCGGGTGAAAGCGAGATTGGGATTGTCGCTAAAGCGTTCGGTGTGCGTCACATAAGCGGAAAGCGTAAGGTTTTGGGCCAGGGTATGAGTGAGCCCCACCGTGGTCAACCACGTTTGATAGTCGTCCGCCAGAAAAGGATCGTCTCCGTATGGAGCCGCCCCCGTGGCCTCGCCGTTGTCTCGAACGCCATAGGCAGTGGAGGCATGCAGCGTCAGCAACCGGGTGAGCGGCTTGGAGAGATTGAGCTGTGAACTCCAGTCCGTGTAAGGCGTCGCCGTGGTCAGCCGCGGCTCCACGTCGCGATACCATGTCGTGAAGCCGACGGAAAGATCCGGATTCGCCCATTTCAACTCGTAGCGGGCCACATTCTGCAGTTCCACGCCGGAGTCGAAGCCGCCAATCTGGCTGCGGTTGAGCTCGATGCCGTGCGACAGACGCTCGGCCAACTGCGAATCGAGCCGCGCATAGCCCACCACGGCATCCGAACGCCCCTTCCACTCGTAAGCCCCGGGATGGGTCAGGGTCACCGAGGAATGGCCCGCGCCGCCGCGAAACGCGCTCCGCTCGGTCAGTTGCAGTCCAAGGAACCCAAGATAGTCCTGCTGGAATTGGTCGCCGCGGGCTGTCCGCAAATAGTCGCGCCAGGTGAAATTGGCCATGCCGCCCGCCTGCACCAGCGGCGTAACCTGTTCGGTGTACTGGGCGTGGGCCCGGTAGATGACGCTGCGCTGGCGGTCGAATTCTTCCCCCTCGGGAATCGTGTCGGTCCGGTTCGCCGAAAGCGAGAGATTGCGCGTCTTGGCCATAAGCCAATCGTAGTCGGCGCCGATCGTGTTCTGCCAATAGCGGTACTTGCGGCCGCTGAAGCCGTCCGCGATGCCGCGGCCGTCAATGTACTCATCGCGAAGCGACAGCGCGTCGTACACCCGGCCCCGCGTGTAGGGGGTGATCTCGAACTCCGACCCCACGTTGGCCGAAAAACCGCGCCCTTCCTCGCCCGTGTAGGCCGCCACCCGATCCCCGGTGAACGTCCCAATCCATGTGTCTTCCGTCAGCGTGAAAGTGAAGGCCCCCATGCGGGCCGAAAGCCCCAGATCGGGCGCATCGAAAACAAATTCGTTGTCCTCGGTGTCCATGGGGAAATAGCGGTAGCCGAGCCGCACGGAGATATCGAGATCAAGACGGGGGGTGAGCCACAGGTAGTTGCGCAAGCTGAGCGACGACTCTAGCGGAAAATCGGAGCCATCCTGCCGGATGCGGCCCAGGCGTTTTTCGAAAAGGTACGAGGCGCCCGTGCCGCCGGTGCGGATGTACCGGTAGCTCACCGATTGCGAGAACGCCGCATCCGAGAAGAACGGCCCGATCCGGATGTTGGCGTATTCGGGAATCTCCGCCGGCCGGTACGCGTCGAATCGAAGCGTCTGCCCGAGGCTCCACGCTGCCGTCAAAAGCAACGCCGCCGCTGCGCGCCGCCATCCCCCCGCCGCGGATTTCAATGCCATGGACACCCCCCTCTGACGCGCGCCGGACACGCCGTCGCCGGTGTTTATTAGCGTTTCACGGTTTTCAAAACAAGCAAATCGTGCGGGCCGCAACGTGGGTGTTGACATCCTTCAGTCTTCGGAGTAGCGTTTTCCCCGTTCTTTGACATGCGAGCGGAAAGGCTGACGGAAGTCCGTGCGAATCGGACGCGGTCGCGCCGCTGTAATCGGCTACGAAACCGCCAGAGTCACTGCGGGATGTTTCATTCGCCCTTCGCGGGTGGCGCCCATGGGAAGACGCGGGAGTAGGTTGGAAGCCGTGAGCCAGAAGACGAGCCTTTTCGCCCATTGCACGCAAACCCTCCGCGAAAGAGGGCGCCGGCCGTCGCGGGCTTTCCCGCCATGTACGCCTTCGCCTCCTTCCCGGAGGAGAAAGGCGTTTTTTTATGTTCACGAAAACTGGTTTGCTCGCGGCGGCTTCGGCCGCGCTCCTTGCGCTGGTCGCCGCCGGCTGCCGGCGCGCGCCGGCTCCGCCGGCTTCTCCCTTCAATCAGCCCGCCACGAGGGAGGACGCCCGGGCGGTCATGCGCGCCGTGGACGCGGAAGCGGCCGCGCACCGGTGGGAGCCCCAGGTCCTGCGCGAGGTGCGCCGCCGCATGACCGGCCGCCTGCTGTCCGCCGGGTTGAGCGA
>CALHGX010000068.1 GCA_938031185.1 uncultured bacterium | reverse complement strand
CTTTGGGGCGAGGCTGGCGCCGTCGATGAGCACGGAGAGGTTGCCGTGGAATTCCTCCATGAGGATTTCCTCCAACGCCTGCGTGATGGGCGTGATATCCCTGCTGAGGGGGAAGAGCATGTAGAAGCGGCCGCCGCCGTTGTAGATGACGGTGCTGGGCGGCATGCCGCTTTGGTCGCAGAGGTAGGTGACGCAGGCTTCGCAGACCAGTTGCAGATAGAACGAGCGCGCCTTGAGGGTTTTTGTCGCGCCTTTGCGCGGCACGGCGTAGAGGAAATCCTGGATGCCGGAAAGATTGCCGCAAATGAGGCGGCAAACCGGGTTTTCAAGTCCGTTTATGTTTTTTTCGGTGAGGTTTGTTCTAATGGCGCTGGCGGCCTCCTCTGTCATGCCGTCGGCATAGAAACAGGCGGCAAGGCCGGCCGTGATGCGGCTGTGGTCGTAGAGGCTGATATCGGGCACATAGCCACGATAGTACGTTGGGGTGGCTGCGGGGATCCGGCTGCAGAAACGGCGCATGAGCGCCAGCCAGGTGGCGTGGGGGGCGTGTCCTTTGTCAAACTCGGGATTTGCGACGGTTTTCTCGAATTCATCCCACAAGTCCTGATACTTCTTCTCGCCGGCCTTTTCCCCGTCCCTGGGCATGAAATCATCGTTGAAATCGCCGTGATACGTAAGCGGCAACGGCGCTTTCAAGGCGGCGTCATTATCCCGCCCCGCCCGGGCGAGGATGCTGACCATGCATGCGTCCTCGGAACCTCCCCGGTCGAGTTTTTCGCATTCGGCCCTTTCGCTGGAAGAACACCAGTCCGCCAGGGAAATGATCATGGCCTCGCGGGAATTCTCGGGTTTATGGTGGTCCCGCACCCAATTCGCCATTTCTGAGTCGCATAGGCGCTGCTCAATGAAATGCGCGGACCAGAGTGCATGGTCATAGGTGCCGAAATGATCACGTTCCTGCTGAGCAAAAGGGCGGTCTTTGCCGGTGCGGCTCCAGAATTTGCCGATGTCGTGCAGCAGGGCCGCGGTGGCGATTCTATGTATCTGCTCGTTCATACGTTCTCCTTTCCGGCGTTGCTTTGCAGAGAGCATTAAGCGTGCCATTTTTTGGTGGTATCGCCAACTTCTTTGTTTTCAAAGAGTTCCGGCGTCTTCCCCAGTAAAACCGACGTACTGCGCATCCTCCTTCTGCAACCGATGTGAAAAACTTCTTAACCCGGGTAAAAGCGCACCCCCTTACCGCTTTGGTTTCGTTATCCCGGATTTCGCCTTCAAGTATTTGTTCATTGCCGCAGGCGTTATGCCCAGCAATCTGGCCGCCTCACTCTGATTGCCTTCGCTGATTTGCAATGCACGCTCCTTCAAGCGCGCGTCAATGTCTTGCAGATACTGCTTGAGCGAGAAGCCTGGATGCGGTTCTGCAAGAGGAGACAGTTCCTCCCCCTCCTCACTGTTTTCCAGTTCCACGTCATCAGGAGTGATTTCGCCCGTCCTGCTATACAAAGCCGCGCGCTCGAGCGTATTGAACAGTTCCCGAATATTCCCCTTCCATGGATGGCGCATCAGCCGCTGTATCGCCTCCGTTGTAATACGAACAGGCGGCATGCGATTATGTTTTTCAAGAAGGAAATGTTGCGTCAGTTTGGGAATATCGCTGCGGCGTTCACGCAACGGCGGCAGATGGAGCGGAAGCGCGTTCAGGCGGTGAAAAAGGTCTCCCCTGAATTTCTTCTCCCGCATGGCTTTGCGAAGATCAACATTCGTGGCGGCAATGATGCGAACATCTACTTTGTATTCGCTGGAAGAACCGATGGGCCGCACAATGCCATCCTCGATGAATCGCAGCAGTTTCGCCTGGCTTGCCAACGGCATTTCCCCGATTTCGTCGAGGAAAACCGTGCCGCCGTCGGCCTCGCGAAACAGACCTTTCCACTGCTGATCCGCGCCGGTGAAGGCCCCTTTCTCGTGGCCGAACAGTTGACTGTCCACAAGCGACTCCAGTGACGCGCAATTGATCGGCATGAAAGACTTTCTTCCGGAAAGGTGATGGATGAATCTCGCCAGCCCCTCCTTGCCTGTACCGGATTCACCATGAATGAGCACGGCCCCCCCATGTCGCGCGAGAAGTGCGGCCTTATCAAGAACCTTCTGAAAGGCGGGATGCTCGCCGATGATGTTTAATTCTTCTCGGGCTCTTCTGGCATCGGGATGGTCCGGTGTCTCTGCGATTTGCGCGAGCAGATCGGGAATGACCTTCGGGAAAGCCGGGTCATGGAGGTCCAAATCGCAGACCGGCGGTTGTTCCGCCGTCACATAACGCGGACGACGCACCTGAAGCAAATGTGCAGGAAATTCTCCGCTGGCCGCCAACAGCAGCCAGACGGCATGCATCTGCGGCGTGCCGGAAGCGACCGCCGCATAAAACTGCGCCTCTGGAAAAGCATCCATGATCGTTCGCAGCGCTCTTCGCAGAAAGGCGAGTATTTGAACATGGCTGGTGACGTCGGCGATGGGCGCTTTCACAATCTCGGATTCGACATCCATGGTCTCCTTAAGATGCCGTTTCGTTTCAGCGCTTCGTTCCTGCATGTCATTCGTGGAAAGAAGAAAAATCCTGTCGAAGGAAACATGCTGCACAAGCGTAAGGATTGGTCCATTGTGAAACTGCCCCACCACCGCCCCTGCAGTCCCCGGGTCTTGAGACCCCACAAACGTCACGAGTATCTTCATGCCACCCTCTTATGTGTGAGACCACTAATACGGGTGCAACAGCAGTACTGCCATCGTTATTATAAATAACGATCAGCAAGAATACAATACGTTTTCGCCCGGTCCCACCCCGGGAACTATATGCCCCGGGCGCAACCTGTTGCCCGGAGAAATACCGTCGTAATTATCACACGCCATCTTTCCGATAATCGGAATTCTGCAGCCGAAAAAATGAACATGTCGTTACGCATCACAATGGCCGGCGCACACTTTCGCAGAAGGACAAAAAAGAAAAAACCCGGCGCCCGCATACAATTTCCGCGCAGGCAGGCGAAACAAGTCTATTCTTTATTCATGAGATACTATCACAAATCCATTCAAATACATTTGCAAATACATTTCCTGCAAAAGGGTCTGCATCAGTATCAGCAGTTGCTCGACCTGCTGCGCCAGATCACAGACATCAACCTGACCCTTATGCGTCACGGCGGATTGCTCGCCTCAACCCCAACGCCAAAGAAAGGAAAGACATCATGAACCGCACCCCCTGTCCCAGCGACCTGAGCGATGCACAATGGATGCGCTTTGGGACACGCTGTTCCCGGCGGAGCAGACGCGCGTCATCCAGTTGCTGGTGTCCAGGGTGGCCGTGAACACGGACGGGTTGGACGTGTCGTTCCGGCTCGGAGGTCTCCGGCAGGTCACGGCGGAGATGACAACGGACGAGGAAGCCGTAGCATGAGTATCCCGATTCTGGACATGACAAGGACACGCCGGTCCGTCGAGGACGACGGCAAGACGCTCCGGGTCCACATCCCGATTCAGTTGAAGACGCGGGGCGGCCGCAAGGAGGTCATTGTGCCCGGTGGGCGCGACGGCGCCGGGCAGGAGAACCAGGCATTGGTGATTGCCCTGGCGCGCGCCCATCGCTGGGCGGAGTTGTTGGAGACGGGCAAGGTGGCTTCGCTCGGCGAACTCGCCGCACACGTCGGCGTGGACCCTGCGTACATCAGCCGGTTGCTGCGCCTGACACTCCTCGCTCCGGACATCATCGAGCGCATCCTCGACGGGAGGGAACCCAGCGGATTGTCGCTTCGAATCCTTTTCAACGACATGCCCGCCGTCTGGGAGGAGCAGCGCGTCAGGTTCGGAATGCCCGCCGCCAAGAGACAGGTTCCGCGCAATAAATACAGCCCTCCGACAGGCTCTTGATGCCGTCGGAGGGCTTGGTTTTTTCGGACTCATTACGGGGGTTTTTCGATGTTGAGATACGCGTTCGTTCGGGAACAACTCATTCGTGAACAAGACGCCGGAAAATCAAGTTGTGTCGCGGTAACGACTTGCGGATTCTGGACTCACTTGGGGGTAGTCATGGCAATTTGGAGAGACAGAGAGAAAACGGGGGAGAAACGGCCAAAATGTGCTCTGCGACGGCGGATCGAGTCCGAGGGCCGGTCAAGGACGTGCCGACCGCCACATGCGCAAGTTACTGCGGAACAGGGGCTTGATTCGCGGAGTCCGGCAGGGGCGTCTCCCGCCCGCGATGACGCGAGAAAATCAGAGGGAAGAAGAGAATGGTGGAGGATTCCGTTCTGGACTTGGAGAATCTCCTTTTCACTCTATTGCGTTCCCTTGTGGGACTGGCGCGAAACAAGTTGTCGAAGGTTGGCGAACTGCTCTTTTCAAGTTCCCTGAATTATCCGGGCAGGCGGGCGAACTTCTAAAGAAAACGCTTGACAAGACGCGGGGGGGGGGGTAAAATGTGCGTGTGCAAAGAGTGGTGGTCCAGGGGTAGCGTGAACTGTCTTTTCATGGAACTCGAGGAGGTAAAGGACATGCGCAGGCTGCTATTGACCGGCTTCATGGTGTTCACTGTCTCGTTGGGCGCGCAGGCGCTGACGGGCAGCGGGGAATCGGCGAGCGGGGCGCTGGAGACGGTGTCGCCGACGCTGGTATCGGTATCCGCGGTGACGGAGCGGAGCGTTTCGGCCACGTTCAGCGAGGGGATGCTTGCGCCGGGCGCGACGACGCCGGGGAACTATTCGGCGTCAGGTCTCGGCGCGGGCACGCTTGCAGCGCATCCGGACGTCGTATCGGGCGGCGGGCCGTACACGCTTTCATGGAGCGCGGGCGAAATGCAGGACGGGGCGAGCGTGACGGTGACGGCGACGGGCTTGCAGGATGCCGTCGGGAATCCCATCAACCCGGCGCAGAACAGCGCCTCGTGCGCGGGCATCGGCTTCGCGCCGGTGTTCACCAACCTGGCGGCGAGTCCCGCGCAAGCTTCCGTGACAGAGACGGTGACGATCACGTTCACGTGTTCCGAATCGCTGGACGGCGATCCGGACGTGACGGTGAACGGCCATGCGGCCACGTGGGTGAGCGGCGGCAAAGCCGTGGACTACACCTATCACTACGAGGTTCAGTCGGGCGATCCGCTGGGCATGGCGAGCGTCTCGGTGACGGGTTTCGACCTCGCGGGCAACCTGGGTTCCTTGAGCAGCGACGCGGCGCTCGAGATCGTCGAAGAACAAGCGGGACTCCCGTTGTATGCGTGGCCGACGGGCTTGGCGCTGCTGACGGCGGGCATCCTGATGCTGGCAAAACGCCGCCGCCTCGGCGCGGGGCTGCTTGTGCTCGCGCTGCTGGCCTCGACCGCCGCGTTCGCGCAAACGCCGGCGGTCTCGAACGTGACCTTCTCGCAAAGCCCGAATGCCGGCAGCACGCAGGTGGACATCTACTATGACCTCGTGGCCCCGAACGGACCGTGCGATATCACGGTGTCGTTGTCGAAGGACGGTGGGGCGGACGGCTACATCCATCCGGTTACCTCGGTCACGGGCGACATCGCGGCTGTGACCACGGGCACGGGCAAACACATCGTTTGGGACATCCGGACCGACTATCCCGAAGAGGACATCCCCAACGCCCGCATCCGGGTACTGGCGGATGACGGCGTCGTCCAGCACACGCTGACGTACCTGGCCGGGCCCAACGGTTCGATCCTGGGCCCGACGCCCCAAACGGTGAATCACGGGGCCGACGGCGCGCCGGTCACCGCCGCGGCGGATCCGCATTATCATTTTGTCCAGTGGAGCGATGCACGCACGGACAACCCACGGACCGACACGAACGTGACCACGGACATCACCGTGACGGCCGGCTTCGCGATCGACACCTATGACATCACGTGCGAGGCCGTGGGCAACGGCACGTGCGTGGCCAATCCGCCGACAGTCGAGCACGGCTCGACGAGCGACATCGTGGTGACGCCTGCCGAGGGCTGGCATATCGTCAGTGTTGTGGACAGCGAGGAAGGGCCGAAGCCCGGCTCCTACACCACCACGCCCGTCACGGCCAACCGCACGGTGACCGCGACGTTCGAGATGGACCCGCCGGTGGTGACGTCGTTTGCGATCAACGGCGGGGCGGCGACGACGACGAATCCGGTGGTGACGCTGGACAACACGGCGACGAACAGCCCGACCGAGTACATGGCGAGCGAATCGCCGACGTTCTCGGGGGCGTCCTGGCAGGCGTATGGCACTGGGCCGTCGTTTACGCTGTCCGCGGGGACGGGCGGCACGAAGACGGTGTACTTCAAGGTGCGGAACGGGTCTGGCGAATCGGCGCCCGTGAGCGACACAATCTCCTTGATCGAGCGGACGATTCTGCTTCCGGGGAGCGTGCCGCTGGTTTTGAGGTGGGTGCCGTCGGGCAGTTACCAGATGGGGCGTTATCCGGGCGAGGCGGACAGTTCCAGTCGGGAAGATCCGCAGCATCCGGTGGCGCTGGCGTACGGGTTCTGGATGGGCAAGTACGAGGTGACGCAGCAGCAATGGCTGGCGGTACAAGGTTCGTGGCCGGGGACGGCGCCGTCCTCCACCTACGGACTGGGCAATACGTATCCCGCGTACAACGTCTCGTGGAACGATACGAAGAATTTCATCACGACGCTGAACGCGCATATCGTGAGCAGCGGCCAGGGACCGTTGACGGTGCGGCTGCCGAGCGAGGCGGAGTGGGAATACGCGTGCCGGGCAGGCACGGCGACGCGGTTCTATTTTGGCGATTCGCTGGGTTGCGCGGCGGACTGTTCGGATTGCGCGGCGGGCGTATTGCCGGGCAACCGCACGGACTACATGTGGTACTGCGGGAACAACAGCCCGAACGGGACCAAGCCTGTGGGCGGCAAGACGGGCAATGCCTTTGGGTTGTTCGACATGAGCGGGAACGTGTACGAGTGGTGTGAAGATGACTACCATTCGACCTACAGTGGCGCGCCTTCTGATGGGAGTGCGTGGATTGACTCGCCTCGGGCCTCGGACCGGATGATCCGGGGCGGCGGCTGGGGCGGCAACGCCAGGTACTGCCGGTCGGCGTATCGGAACGGCGTCACGCCGGACGCTCGGGGCATCAACATCGGGTTCCGCTTGGCCGCAGTTCAGTAATTCCTGTCGAGCCAGGTCAGGCAAAGCAGGTTGAGCGCATCGGCTGCGAGCGCAGGGCGTGCGGTAGCCGCCCGTAGCCGCATCCGATGCGCGGTCATGACGGGTTTAAGTAAAGCGGGGTCTGGGGCGCAGCCCCAGCGAATTTTTTTGGAGCGCGGATGCAGTATAAATTCTTCGATATTCCCGCGGCGGACGCGGAACAGGCGGAGGCGGAACTGAACGTTTTCTTGCGCGGGCATCGGGTGATCACGGTGCAACGGGAGTTGGTGCGGGAGGCGGGCGGCGCGTACTGGGCGCTGTGCGTGGAATACCTGGAGGGTGCGGGGGGTAGCGCTTCCGGTAAGCCGGGCAGCCGTCCGCGCGTGGACTACAAGGAGGTGCTTTCGGAGGAGGATTTCGCGGTGTACAGCCGTTTGCGGGAGCGGCGGCGGGAACTGGCCGAGAAGGAGGCGGTTCCGGTGTATGCAGTGTGTACGAACGAACAATTGGCGGAGATGGCGAAACGGCGCGCGACCACGCCGGCGGGCTTGCAGGAAATCGAGGGGTTCGGGGAAGCCAAGGCGGCAAAGTACGGGGCGAGTTTTCTGGAGATCCTGGCGGCGTCCGGGGAAGTGCATGAAGCGGGCGGGTAACCTGATGGCCGAGATTGCCGACCGCGAGAACCTCCTGCTGGCGTTCTGGAAAGCGGAATGCGGGAAACGGGCGCAAGCGGAGACGATACGCTTTCGGGAGAATCTCGAGGCCGAACTTCTGCGGCTGCGATGCAAGCTTTTGGAGGGTCCGCTTTGTCTCGGTCCGTACCGGAAGTTTACCGTGCATGATCCGAAAGAGCGTGTCATCTGCGCTGCGCCGTTCGCGGATCGCGTGCTGCACCATGCCGTGATGAACGTCTGCCATGCCTCGTTCGAGGCATATCAGGTCCACGACAGTTACGCGTGCCGCGTGGGCAAGGGAACGCACAAGGCGGTGGAGCGCGCCCGCGCGTTTGCCGTGCGGCATGGGCATTATTTGAAGCTGGATGTCCGGCGGTATTTCGACACCGTGGACCACGCAATCCTCAAGGCGCAGTTGCGACGGCGTTTCAAGGACCGGCGGCTCGTCGCGATCCTGGATGCAATCATCGACAGCTACGAGACCGCGCCGGGCAAGGGCTTGCCTATCGGCAATCTGACCAGCCAGTATTTCGCCAACCATTACCTGGGCGCGTTGGACCACTTCGTGAAGGAAACACTGCGCTGCGGGGCCTATGTGCGGTATATGGACGATTTCGTGCTGTGGCACGACGAGCGCGAGCAGTTGAAGACGTGGCACGGCGAAATCGCGGGCTGGCTCGCGGAAACCCTTGGGCTTGCCATCAAGCCCGATTGCCTGAACCGATGCGAACGGGGTATGACGTTCCTGGGCTACCGGGTCTTTCCCGTAGCCGTCACGTTGGCGCGGCGCAGCCGGGTGCGGTTCCGGCGCAAGCTGACGGCGGCGCACCGGAAGTTCGTGTCGGGTGAATGGAGCGAGGCGGAAGCCGCGCGGCATGTCGAGCCGCTGATCGCGTTTGTGCGGCATGGCCGCTCGGTGAATATGAGGAGGAAAATTCTCGCAAGGCTTTAGGGCGTCATCCACGGGCCTCGAACCGGATGATCCGGGGCGGCAACTGGAACAACAACGCCAGGAACTGCCGGTCGGCGTATCGGAACAACAACACGCCGGACAATCGGAACAACAACATCGGGTTCCGCTTGGCCGCAGATCGACAGGAAGCGCCGGAGTGTGCCTGACGAACCGGATGACGTCCTGTCCCTGACGCTGAAACGCGGCAGGGCAAAACCTCGAATGCAAGGCGGGGCTGGTAGCGCGCGACGCGCGAAGGTCCCGCTTTGCCGAACTTCTACACGCAGCAGCGCGCCGTCGAGGTGCACCGGCGTGGCGAGTTCGCGGACGGTGTTCACGCCGAGATTGCCCGCCGCGCCGAGAGTCTCCAGATAGTCGATGACGATGGCGCGCCGGTTGTGGGCACGACGCCGTTGACCCCGTCCCCGAAAAGAACCGCCGTCACGCCTTGGTCGTCGGTCTCCGTGCGGTAGTGCCGGGCGTCCGCCGCGCTTTCCACAAAGTGCGGGACTTCCGTCCAGGGTTCTCCCGATACGGAAACGGCGACGCTGCTCTCGGCGATGTTCTTGCCCGCGAGGCGGACGCGCTGGCCGCGCACGTCGCGGGCGGTGAAGGCCTCGCTCTTTCGCCTGCCCTGGCGCGCGGGCACTGTGGCGGATACCGCGCCGTGGGGGATCGTTGCGGGTAGGACTGTCTCGAAGTCTATTGCGGTTCCGTCGGACAGGCGGGCGCGGCAGATCGCGTGGACGGGAATGACGATGTCGCCATCCAGCGCGGCAGGCAGCGAGAAACGGAGTTCCGTCGTCGCGGCCACGGGGCCGTCCAGCCGGTAGCCGATCAGCTTGGACAGGTTGACAAGGCTCTGCCGCTGGCGGGCCGTGGGGAGGAACGCCTCCGCCGTCTGCGCATCGAGGTAGTAGAAAAGCATCTCCGCGACGCCGCAGAACAGTTCCAGCAGCACCATGCCGGGGTCGGTCGGATTGAAATCCGTCCAGCGGTCCGTCAGTTGCGGAATACGCGCGACGAGTTCGCGGCGAAGCGATTCGTAGTCCTTGGCAGTATACGGCAGCGAAGCCCGGCCCATGCGACAACCTCGTGTTTTCACAGACCGGAACGTCCGGTCCTCACGGGTTATCTACCGGAAAGGGAAATCAGGAACGCTCGATGGGCGGGAATGAGCGCCCTCAGCGGATGCTGTTGTAGAA
>CALHGX010000067.1 GCA_938031185.1 uncultured bacterium | reverse complement strand
ACATCGAGACCGAGTACAACCGGACACGAATCCACAGTTCCCTGGGCTATCTTTCGCCGGTGGACTTCGAGAGAAAATATGCTACACGCCTACAACAAATCGCTTAGCTCCCGTGGCCCACTTTTGGGGGGTAGATCCACCGCCTTTCCGCCCATCGGTGCTTTGGGCTTGATTGCCTCCCGGCGTCGCGTACAGTCGCCTCATGTTCGATCTACCCACCTATCTTGAGGTCCGGCGCCGCTTGGTGGATGAGACGCTCGCACGCCGTCTGCCGCCCGAGTCCGAACCGCCCGAGGCGCTTCACAAGGCCATGCGGTACAGCGTACTCGGTGGCGGCAAACGCCTACGCCCCATCCTTTGCATGGCCGCTTGCGAAGCCGTAGGCCGTCCCAGCGAACAAGCCTTGACACCGGCGTTGGCGCTCGAACTTCTGCACACCTACACACTGATCCATGACGACCTTCCTTGTATGGACAACGACAGTCTCCGCCGCGGGCGAGCCACCGCACACGTCGTTTTCGGAGAAGCCAACGCCTTGCTGGCCGGTGACGCGCTGCTGACGCTCGCTTTTGAATGGCTCGCCGATGCCGCCCCCCTCGCGCCCTATTCGGTGACGGAGCTGGTGCGCGATCTGGCCCACGCCGCTGGCTCGCGCGGCGTGGTGGGTGGGCAGGTCGCCGATCTGCAGGCCGAGGGGGGCACCCCCACCTCCGAACACCTTCGTTTCATCCATCAGCGGAAAACCGGCGAGCTGATCCGCGCCGCCGTCCGACTGGGCGCCATGTGTGGCGGCGCGTCGCTCGAGGAGTTATCCACCTTGACGCGCTACGGCGAGGCTATCGGCCTGGCTTTTCAAGTGGCTGATGACATCCTCAACGCCACCTCCACACCCGAAATGCTGGGCAAGCCCGTCAAAAGCGACGTGGCCCGACAGAAGGCCACATACGTCGCCCTGCACGGACTGGACGGCGCCCGCCGTGAAGCGGAACGATTATCGAATGAAGCGGTCGCCGCCTTGGATGGCTTGAAGGGTGACACCACTGCCCTTCACGCCCTCGCCCTCCACACCGTCCGCCGCACTGCCTGATCTCCCCCCGTCTAAGGGGCAGACCATGGAACGCACTTCTGACCCCCTACTGATTTCTGGGACGACATCGTCACGTGCTTCTCGTGCCATCTGAGCAACCCGGCCCCTTAAGGCCCGCCAACCGCCGCCTCCACCAGTTAATCGGGTCCTGCGCTCGGGAGGTGATCCCAGGCGGCTGCGGATCATGCCGTCGAGCACGTCAGGAAAGAATCGTCGGGTCACGCTCGTGCCATCATATTACCCTGCTGTCATACGCCCAATGCAGGAGAGCCTGCCTCTGGACGGCTCTGCACGTCAGATCTCTCTTGCGGCAGTGCTTCTTCAGTTGGGCAATGTGTCGCTGCATAGCCTTCCACCTCTTGATTTGGCGTTCGTCGTCTCCTGACCGCCTGCCAAGATAGTAGCGACAGTACCACTGAAACCATCCCCTTGGATCCTGGGGATGAATCCAACCTTTTTGAAGCCAATACGAAAGAGGTTCCGAAGCGGCCACCTTGAAGTAGTTTATTGTAGGATCTGCACGCGTTGGCGAAAGCTTGGCTCTCGCGAACCAAGACGCAGGGAATTCCGCGCGACAATCGGTCATATATTTTCCACCAAAGACGCCCAGCGCCAGCATCTGTTTCGGAGTGAGATCAGGAGTAAATCCAGGGTGAAAACACCGACCAGTTGGTTTGGTCAATAGGTAGCGATATCCCCTTTGCATCCGATCGTTTACTACGATTTCTTTTGGTTTCATCACGTCTTGCAGAGCATCCCCATTCGGGTTGAGGCCCGCCGGTCACGACAGCTTGCAACGTCTCGTCCGCCGGCATGGGTGTGCCGATGTGAGGTGGCCATCCCCATGGGAGGCCAGTATAGGAAACGACGGGCCGAAGGCAAGGCTCGGCCTGGCATTTGACCGCTGTGGGCCGGAAGGCCCTGGGTTCAGCCGCAGTTGCGAGCTGGCCATCGTCCTGATGCATGCGGTCAAGACTTTCTCCGATTTACCATCGCCCAACCGGCCGCATGCATCGCCTGCCGAATGCTTTACGAAGTGGCGGCGGATTTGATGTTCAATCCGAGTGGCTCCTTCTTCTGGCGGATCCCGCCAACGTGATTCGGCCATGCAAGGACGCACCACGGACACGCGTCTCTATCGGCAACAAAACGAAATCCGGCTGTGCCTTCCACAGTGGGCCATGAAATTTGGCCGGATATTCTTGGAAGGGCCAAACAAACCTGTTATCGTTTGGCATATTTTTGACGCGGCGTTTTCGTCGAGCGATGTGATGCCACTATCCTACCCCATGAGATCGGTCCCCGACACGATGTCGAGCAGTCACGACGGATGGCGGGGCGTTTCCCCCCTTCTTTTGGGCGCTTTTCTCGCTCGTGTCCTTTACCTCGTCTTCCTGTGCCCCTACGAGCTAGCCGCTGACGAAGCGCACTATTGGGAGTGGGCTCGACGTCTGGATTGGTCCTACTACAGCAAGGGACCGGGCGTCGCCTGGGCCATCGCGTTGAGCACGCGCCTCTTCGGTCACGCGGAATGGGCCATCCGCCTGCCCGCAGCCGTGTCGGGATTGATCGCGGCATGGTGCCTGGCCCGACTCTCGGCTGAAGCATGGGGGCGGCACCCTCGCTCTGCCTGGTACGCGGCCATTTTCTTTCTTCTGGCCCCGGGCTGGCACGCCACAAGCCAGTTTATGACGATCGACGCACCCTTCTACGCCTGCTGGGCCGCCTCGCTTCTCTTGGCCTGGAGAATTCACACAACCGCTTCTCAAACAGCCAGGCGTGTTATCGCACGATGGGCCGTTCTGGGCGTCGTGCTGGGGATAGGGTTTCTCTTCAAATACACCATGCTGCTCCTCGTTCCCGGCCTCGCCGCTTTCTTCTGGAGATCCCGCACCCCCCGCCCCGGCAAACTCATTAGCACGGTCGGCCCGCTTGTCTGCCTTTTCACTCTGGCAGTTTGCGCCGCTCCGGTGTTCGTCTGGAATGCCCATCACGATTGGCCCACGCTGGCTCATTTGCTGGGTCACGCGAATCTCCCGGGAGGCGATATCACCGCGCGCAGCCCCTGGAGTTACAATCCGTTTTGGACCATCTCCTGTCTGGCTGGCCCCTTTGTCTTCGTTGGCCCTCCCGGCGCCCTGCTCATCATCTCGGCGCTGCGCCGCATCCGACGCGATCGAACCGCCGACGCGGCAGAAAGAGACGCCATCCGTTTCTGCTATTTCGCCGCCGCGCCGATCTTGCTTTTTTATCTCCTCCTATCCTTCTCGTCCGACATTGAAGTGAACTGGCCGGCGGCGGGCTATCTCTCGCTGGCCGTGCTCGCCGCATGGCGGCTAAGCCACGGGCTGCCTCGCTTCCGTGAGCTACGGCTGCGAGGAACATGGCGATGGTTTGTTGCGGTCGGCATCGTGGCGGCCCTCCTCGTTTCTTTTGGCGGCCCCCTCCTCCACTGGCTTCGCCGGTCCACCTCATTCGGTGCTTACGTGCCAATAGAAATCATCACCCGGCGGGTTGAAGGCCACCGCAAACTGGCCCAGCGTGTGGAACAGGCCATGGTAGAATTGGAGCACAAGACCGGCCTACAGCCGTTCCTCGTTGCCGACAACTACACCCGCGCCAGTCTCATGGGTTACTATGTCACGGGCCATCCGTCCGTCCGCAGCGCGAGTTACTGGCGCGGGGGACGCAAATCGTCTTTTGATTTCTTCCCTGACACGAGTTTGACCGACCCGGCTTTGAACGGTCGGCCTGCCGTCCTGATCGGCGCGAATGAGGATTCATGGAAGAACGCGTTCTTCTTCGACCGTGTCTGGCGTTTGAGCCGGCAGCACAATCTCTATGCCGGTACGAACTACGCGGGCCCCCGCCCTGCCGCCGGCGCGCCGGTCAAAATGAACCATCGGCCTTCTCACCCCATCACAGCCGCCGACCATGAAGCCGAATCGTTGAAAGGGAATTGACGGTGCGAATTCTCACGCGGTATGTGCGCGACGACTTCCTGCTGACCTTCGCCGTCACGCTCGTGGTGCTCACCTTCGTCATGTGCGTGATGGTGTTCTTCCGGGTGTCCGATTTCCTGGCCATGGGCGGTCCCTGGCGCTTGGTGTTCATCGTGTTCGCCGCGGGATTGCCGCCGGCGCTGGCTTTCTCGATTCCCGTCAGTGTTATGGTGGCGGCCCTCCTGACCTTCGGACGGCTCTCGGCCAACGGCGAGATCAGCGCCATGAAGAGCAGCGGCATCAGTATGCGGCGCATCCTGTTGCCCCCCCTGACCATCGGATTGGCCTCCTCAATGGCCTGCCTTTACCTCAATGCCGAGACCGCCCCGCGCAGCTACCATGCCCGGCGGCAGGCCCTGGCCCGCCTGGGCATGGCCACACCCCTCGAACTGATCGAGGAGGGGCGGCCCATTCGGGACATTCCGGGTTTCACATTCTACTGCGCCGCCAAGTCGCACGATCATATTTCCGACATCATGATCTACCAACAGTTGCCTAACGGCGTGCAGCGCAGCATCCGAGCCCGCACCGGACGAATTCGAACCTCCGAAGACGGCCGACAGCTGATTCTGGACCTCTATGACGTTCGCATGGACCCGTTCTACGAGGACCGACCCGGTGCCGGACAATGCCGACATTTCCCGCTCGTCGTGCCCATAGACCGCCTGATCAGAGAAGAGCAGCCGGTAAAGAAAAAAAGCGACTTGACGCTCGCCCAGTTATGGGAACACATCCAACAACCACAGCGGTATTACCGCGAGCTCGGCCCTGCCGACCTGTTCGCCCAGCAATCGGCCCTGAAGGTGGAGTTCCACAAGCGCATTGCGCTGGCGATCTCCTGCGCGGTCTTCGTCCTGATTGGCGTTCCGCTCGCCACCAAAGCCCACCGCAAGGAATCCACCATTGGAATCGGCATCAGCCTGGCGCTCGTCTTCGCCTTCTACTTGTTCATTATCGTGGCGGAAAGCCTGGCGAAGCACCCCGTCTGGCAGCCCCACTTGTTGGCATGGACGCCCGTTCTGCTCTTCTCCATTCTGGGCCTGTACCTGGTTCACCGCTGTGAATAGCCAGGCGAATCAACATCCCATCCGCTCCGAGCCGCTCCCTGCCACAACCAGCATCCGCTCTTTCGGGCGACTGATCGAGTTGGCGGTTTTCCTTGTTCTTGCGGTGGCTGCTGCGTGGCCCAGCCTTGCCCGAGTGATGGACTTCGGCTTGCAGCGGCTGTTCTTTTCCCCTGATGCAAAGCCGGGTTGGTTCCTCCAGCACCGTCCGCCCTGGCGGCAACTCTATCTCTTCGGCACATGGCCGGCGCTTCTCGTGGCGTTGGCGGCTATGGCCTGCCTGGGAATCGGGTTCTGCCATGCCCACTGCCGGCGTTGGCGTCCTCACGCGCTTTATCTCGTTCTCGTCATGGCGATCGGACCCGGCCTGCTCGTGAACGCGTTGTTCAAGGATCACTGGGGCCGCCCTCGTCCATGCCAGATCGAGGAATACGGCGGAGTCTGGCAATACCAGACACCAATCGAGAAAGGCCCTTCCGGCCGCGGCAAATCGTTCCCCTGTGGACACAGTTCCATGGGGTACTATTTCTTCGCCGGCTGGTTTCTCCTCCGGGAGCGACGCCCCAAACTGGCGTGGTTCTTCTTCCTCTTCGCTTTGGCCTATGGCGGCATGATCGGCCTCGCCCGCATGGCAGCGGGGGCACATTTCGCGTCCGATGTGGTTTGGTCCGGTTTGATGGTGTGGTTTGTTTGCTGGTTCCTCTACCACTTTGCGTTGCGCATGCCAGTCTTGGAAAGAGGGTCGGCTGCGCGCGGCAACGCCACGACCCATTCGCCGTGGCCGGCGGTCATCACCGCGGCGTTCTCCATCGCCATGCTGGCCGCAGGTCTCATCGCGACGCCTCAATATCGTGAGCTTCGGTTCGACGCGCCGACGGAACAGTACGCTGGTCCGCCCAGCATCGAGTTCATCGCATCAGACCTGAACATCGAGTTGGAACTCCATGATGAGCTGCAGTTCATGGCACAAGGGTTTGTGCAAGGGTTCGGCTGGCCATGGAGCAAGATTCAGTGGAACGTGGAACGCGATACGACCGCCGGAAGCACGCCGGTGGTTCGCCTGCGCTTGGGTCGCCATGGCCGTTTTACAGAGCTATACGGCGAAGTCAAATTGCTTCTGCCCGCTGACCGCCTGGCCAAGGTGTTGATCGCACTGGAACGGGGCGACGTTCGATGCAGCGGCCTCTCAGCCGCCATGCCGCCGATGGAAATCCGTTTACGCGACGGCGTGCTGCGTGGATCGCCCGATCGCCTTCAGGCCTTCCGAAAAGAGGAACCCGGGTCTGCCGACCAGTGGACCATCTACCGGCACCCCTGATTCCTACCCGAACTACAAGGCCCTCTTAAGCCCCTCGGCAAAAATCGGCTCCGCGATCTGAAGAAGGCGCTGCCCGGCGGCGCGCCCGCCATGCAATGATCCGACCTCACGCAAACAACCCCATACCCGCACCGCCCCCATGCGGTTGATCGCCGCCATGTTGGCGGATACGATCCAGCGCGGCACCGGCTTCCGCCCCATATTCATGACCACGCCGGCCACTGGCAGTCCCGCTCGCCGGATCTCGCGCAACGAAAGCAGCGTGTGATTGATCGTGCCCACCGACGCCCGCGACACTAGTAATACCGGCGCTTGCAACCTGCGCATGAGGTCCAGCATGGTGCTGTTCCAACTGATCGGCGCCAGCACTCCTCCCGCCCCTTCCACCACCACCCATTCGTGCCGCTGGAGCAACTTGCGAAAGCATCGTTCTATGCGTTGCCCCGATATCCGGACGCCCGCCTGATCGGCCGCGAGATGCGGAGAACAGGCCGGCTGGAAACCATAGGGCATCATGAGCCGCTCTTCCTCCGCGGCGGGCCGAAGGCCGGCCATCGTCCAGACAAAGCGCAAGTCCGGCGACATCACTCCCGCCGGCCCTTTGCGGCACCCTGTCTGCACGGGTTTCATAGGAACCGCATCAGTGCCGCGGTTCCGCAGCCACGTCACCAAGGCCGCCGTCACGACCGTCTTTCCGACGCCCGTATCCGTGCCCGTCACAAAGATGGCGCGCATCGTTTCCCCATCACATACCAGACCCGATACGTCGCATACACGCCCCCGCCGTCCACAAAACAGCGGTCGTAAACATTTTCCAAACGCCGCAAATCGCCGCGATTCATCAAGCGCGGCCCCACGGAATAGTCGCCGGATGTCAATCCCTGATCATGAATATGCCGCAGAAATGCCCGGGCGCTTGGATATCTTTCGCGAAACGATTCAGTGAACTTTTCCTGAATATTGAATCCACTGCCCAAAACGGCAAGCGCAAGTTCTCCAGGCCTCGGCAATCGCGCCGGCGGTGCCTTGTCCGGCGCCGCCATGCGGCGTGCCTCGTGCAGTTCGCTCAACGTGCCCTCGACCATGACCGCCGCCGCCAGCGCTCCGCCGGGTTCCACTATCGACGCCACCGACCGAAAGGCCTCCGGCCAAGGCGGCATCCAGTGGAGCGCCGCGCTGGAAACGGCCAGTGGGAATCTTCTGCAGAAAGGCATCTGCCGCCCGTCTGCCACCAGCCATTGCACTCCATCGCCACTCCCAAGCAAACGCCGCGCTTCGTGCACCATTCCCGGTGCAATGTCCAACCCGACCAGCCGGATGCCGGGATAACGCTCTCGCAAAAGCTGCGCCAACAGGCCTGTGCCGCAGCCGATATCCACCGCGCAATCCGGCCCCGGCGGAAGAACCCAGCGAGCCAGCATGTCCACCAGCCGTTCCGCCACATGCCGCTGGACATCCGCCAGCCCTTGATAGGTCCCCGCGGCGGCGGAGAAACGTGTCGCAACCCCCCGGCTCATGCTGCGTTCGCAGCCTCCCGCAGTTCCTGGACCAGTCGCGATAAGTTGGACGGCGAATGCGCGAAGGTAACCGATATCCGCAGCCGCGCTGTGCCTTCGGGGACAGTCGGCGGACGGATCGCCGCTACAATAATGCCCCGGTTGCGCAGTCGCGCCGCTAGTTGGACGGCCTTTTCGTTGTCCCCCACCATTACGGGCACGATCTGGCTCGCTGAAGCCCCGGTGTTGAATCCGGCGTTCCGCAACTCAACCCGCAGCCGCGCCGCCCGTTCCAACACCTCTGCTCCAGCACCGGGCCGTTGCGCCATTATTTCCAAAGCGCCGCACGCCGCTCCCGCCGCTGCGGGAGGCAAAGCCGTCGAATAAACCAGCGACCGCGCCCGCTGAACCAACCACCTCTTCACAGGCTCCCCGCACGCCACGAATCCCCCGCTGCTACCCAAGGCCTTGCTCAACGTGCCCATGGAAATCGTGACATGCCCTTCCAAGCCCAACTCCCGCACCCGCCCGGCGCCAGCCGGCCCAAAAAGGCCCGTTGCGTGGGCTTCATCCACCAACGTCATGGCTTCGTGCCGTTCGGCTGCCGCAACCAGTTCTTCCAAGGGCGCCACGTCGCCATCCATGCTGAACACGGATTCGGTGACGACCAGACGGCGCCTGAACCGCCCACCCAACATGCGAAGGATCTCGTCCATGTGGCCGACATTGTTGTGTTTGAACCTTCGCACGGTCGCGCGGCTCAATAATGCGCCGTCCACAAGGCTCGCATGAGCCAGCCGATCCAATAGGATCAGGTCGCCCCGTCCGACCAGCGCCGGAATGACCCCGACGTTTGCGGCATAACCGCTGGCGAACAAAAGCGCTTCCGGATACCCCTTCAAGGCCGCCAGTTGCCGTTCAAGCGCCGTGTGACAGGGCAGCGTGCCGCAAACCAGCCGCGACGCGCCGGCTCCGGCACCATATCGCTCAAGCGCCTGCGTCGCGGCCGCCACCACCGCAGGATCCCGCGCCATCGCCAGATAGTCGTTGCCGGCAAAATTGATCACTTCAGCCAGTCCGTCTTTCCACCGCCCCCCGGCCGAGGGGTATTCCGTCAAACGCCGCTCCAATCCCGAACGGCGCCTAGCGGTCAATTCTTCCTCAATCCATGCCGTTGCCCCGCCCTGTTCGGCCATCTTGAACTCTCCCGCCAAGCTCGCGGCTCCACCTGAATCTCGCCCCTTCAGAGGAGCGAAAGCGCATCCACATCCACGGTGCACGTCACGTCCGCCGGCCGTTTGAATTCCTTCAGCACCTTCCTGAGAGGCTCATTCATGCGGCGCAGGGAGGGTGAGCGCAACATCACCTGATACCGGTACACCCCCCTGGCCCGCGCCAAGGGCGCCGGCGCGGCCTCGCCTACCCGCACACCTGTTGGCATGGCCGCCGTGCATTGACGGGCCAGCCACTCGGCACAGTATTTTGTCCGCTCCTCCGAGCGGCCCCGCACTTCCAGACAAATCAGCCTGCTGAAGGGCGGATACGCCAACTGCCTGCGGAATTCAAGCTCCTGATCGCTAAACCCTTCGTAATCCAAACGCCGGGCGGCTTGTATGGCAGCGTGAAAGGGCGTGTACGTCTGCACAATGACCTCCCCGGGCACCTCGCCTCTCCCCGCCCGGCCCGCCACCTGGGTCAGAAGGTGAAAGGTCCTCTCTCCCGCGCGGAAATCCGGCAAGTGCAGTCCCATGTCCGCGCAGACCACGCCGATCAACGTCACGTTCGGAAAGTGCAGACCTTTGGCGATCATTTGGGTGCCGACCAGAATGTCAATTTTGCCGGTGCGAAATTCCCCCAGAATCCGACCGTGGGCATCCTTGTCGGTCGTGGCGTCCGCGTCCATGCGGCGCACCGCCGCCTTCGGGAACATGGCGGCCACAGCCGCTTCCACCCGCTGTGTCCCAAGCCCGGCCATCTTGAATTGCGGGTCACCGCATTTCGGGCACTTCGCGGGAACCGGCTGCTCATCCCCGCAAATATGGCATCGCAAGGATTCGTCGGCCCGGTGGTACGTGAACGCCACGCTGCAATGCTCGCACGCCGCCACATATCCGCAACGCAAACATAGGAGCGACGTGGCGTAGCCACGCCGATTCAGGAACAGCATCGTCTGTTCGCCCCGCTCCAACCGGCTGCGGATGCCGTCCATCAACGCCTTGGAAAAAAGAGCGTGCCGGCCTCTTTCCGCCGTTTCAAGCCGCATGTCCACCACCCGCATCACCGGCATGGACCGGTGATCCACCCGATACGGCAGCCGCGCCAGCGCATACTTGCCCCGCCGGGCGTTCCACCACGATTCCAGCGATGGCGTCGCCGACCCCAGCACCACCACGCAGCCCTCCGACCGACCCCTCATGACGGCCACATCGCGCGCGTTATATCGCGGACTCTCCTCCTGCTTGTAGGTCGCCTCGTGTTCTTCATCCACCACGAGCAGCCCCAGCGGGTGCACGGGCGCAAAAACCGCCGATCTCGCCCCCACCACCACTCGCGCCTTTCCGTCCCGAATCCGGTGCCACTCGTCGTGGCGTTCGCCGTCCGACAGGCGACTGTGCAGGACCGCCACCTGATCCCCAAATCGTCCCCGAAAACGCTCGATTGTTTGCGGCGTCAACGCGATCTCCGGCACCAGCACAATCGCCCCACGTCCCTGCCGCATCGCGTGCGCCATGGCCTGCAGATAAACTTCCGTCTTGCCGCTGCCGGTCACCCCGTGCAACAAGACCACTGAGGATCGACCCGCGTCCATGGCCCGGCATATCGTTCCCAAGGCCTCCTTCTGTTGGGGCATCAGTTCCAGCGGCTCCGTCGGGAGCACCACCTGCGCTGAGGCCGGGGTCCGGGGCTTGATTCGCCGCTCCACGGCGACCCATCCGCGTTCGATCAGGGCGCGCACCGCCGCCATAGTGGTGCGGGCTTCGCGAAGCAGGTCCTGGAGATAAGCGCCCTCCCGTTCCGCCAGCAGCGCCGCCAGCCGGCTTTGAGCCGGCGCGGTCTTTCGCAGCGCCTTGCTGCCTTCCTGCATGGTCTCGGGAGCGACCGTCCGCGCCACGTACAGCGGCTTTCGAAAACGAACGTCGCTCCGGCGCACGGGGCTGGGCAAAACCGTCCGCAACGCATGTTCGATCGGCGCGCAATAATACTCCGCCATCCACCGCGCCAGATCCAGCATGAGCTCATCCACCGCCGGCTGATCGGTCAGAACGGACCGGATCGGCCTCAATCCTGGCTTATCGCTGTCCTCCTGCAACGACAAAATGTAGCCGCAAGCCCACCGGCGGCCAAAAGGAATTTCGACGCGGGCCCCCGCCCTTACGGTCGGGGCCAGATGAGCCGGAACGGCATAGTCGAAAAGCCGGTCCAGAGCCACATCCACAGCCACTTTGGCCACCAAGGCCATTGCCGCGCCGCCTCTCGCTGAAGAACAAAACGCCGGAAACGGTTCTATCCGCTCCCGGCGTTCACTGTCGCCTCCCCCATCGCCGATCAGTAGTCGGCGAGCTTCGTGCCCGATATGTCGTTCGTCACCGAAATGCCGGACGTCGAAAGATTGGTGTAGTTATTGCCGTTCACCCATTCCACGTGGCCGTCCACGTACAGCATGTTGCCACCGTCGCCGTTGTGGTTGCCGCCGAAGCCGCCGGCGCCGGGTGTGACGCGTCCGTCATTCGGCGCCGCGCCGTTTTTATCCATGGCCAGCAACCCGCCCGGAGAATCGCTTTCGTACACGTCCTTCATCAGGTTGTAGGAGCAATTCGGGCCCAGCATGGCGCTGACGGTCGTGGCCGGCGTGTTGTTCGTCTTGGCGCTCGGGCAGATGAACAATGCCACTGCGTTGTTCCCGACATACGAGGCCAGGTTGGTGAAGCTATTCGGGAAACGCTCCCGATTGTCCGCGGAATACATCCGCATGGCCAGACCGATCTGCTTGAGATTGTTCATGCAGCTCGTGCGACGCGCGCGCTCACGCGCCAGGCTCAACGCCGGCAACAGCAACCCGGCCAAGATGCCGATGATGGCAATCACGACCAGCAACTCGATCAACGTGAACCCGTGTTTGCGCAACCGCCGAAAGAACCTGCTCATTCTCGTCTCCTCTCTGTTTGCTCTGAACGCACCCACCGAAGCCCGACGCTTCCTGCGTCCATTGGCCCGGAATATACGCCTGCCTCTTGCAGGACGTCAAGCCCCCACTCCCGCGCAATGGGCTCCTTCCCCGGCTACGGGATATACACCTCAAGAGGCCGCCTGCGGCGCGTGATCCGCGCCGGCGTCGCGCCGCAACGCAAAGCGCTGAAGCCTTTGTAGATGTCCCCGTTCCTCCTCTGCCAAAGCGGCAAACACGCCCTTCAAGACGCGCAATGGGGCGCCGCGCGCCAGTTCCTCGTAAAACGCGGCTGTCGCCGCCTCGTGCTCCATGATGTGTTCAATCACGGCCGCCTGTTCCCCTTCAGCCGCGTCATGAGCCAGGGCCGACGCCGCAGGCAAGGCTCCGATGGTCCCCCATTCCGCCATGCCATGATCGAATTCCGCCGACCGGATGCGATCCATGTGGCGACGCTCCTCCTCTGCCAATTCCGCCAGCAACATCTTGAGACGTGGATCGGCAGCTTGATCCGCCAACTTCGCGTAGTCCGCCCAAGCCGCCTCTTCAAACGCCGCCGCCGCTTGGAGCACCGTGCGCGACAACACGCCCGGGGCAACGATGGGCGCCGGTGTTGGTTCCCGCTTACGTGCCGCCTCGGCCAGCATCATGACGCCGAAAAGTACGAACAACACGCCCGCCGCCGTCTTGATCACCGGCTCCGGCGCCAATCGCCGAATAGTTCCGCCCAGCATGACCGCTAGGAGCGTGGAAAAAATCAGCGCCGCCGAGGCCGCCCAAAAAACAGTCCATTTTCCCCCATTGCCTGTGGCCGACCGAGCCATGGCAGCCAACTGTGTCTTGTCCCCCAGTTCAGCCAAAAAGATCAAAAAAAACGTTCCTGCGAAAAGCTTCATATTCATGAGACCGCCATGCCTCCTCTGCCATGCCCCGCCGCAAACACCTCGACCAATCCTGTCAAAAACGCCTCGCCCGACACAAGCGCAACTGCCAACCTCGCGATATCCCTTGCCCCAGCCGCTTCTCTGCCCTACTTTTTTCCCATGAGTGATCGGGTTTTTGTGGGCTTCGGATTCGGACCGATTCAGGCCGGACTCTTCCTCTACGAAGCGTTCCGCTCCAAGCAATTCACCCGCCTCGTTGTGGCTGAAGTAAGCCCCGACATCGTCGCGGCGGTGCGCGCCACCCGCGGTCGCTATGCGGTCAACATCGCTCACGCGGACCGCATCGAACAAGCGGAGGTGGCCGGCGTTGAGATGTTCAACTCGGATTGTCCCGGCGATCGCCAGGCTTTGATCGAAGCCGTTGGACAGGCGCAGGAAATGGCCACGGCGCTGCCCGACGTGCGCTACTTCGACCTCCCCGGCCCCTCGGCCGTCGCCGGCATTATCGCGGACGCCTTACGTTCTTCATCGGGCGGGAACCGGCGCCGCATTCTCTATGCAGGGGAAAATCACAATCACGCCGCGGAGCTGCTCACTGAGGCCGTGGGCCGCCGCCTTGGTCCGGCCGCCGCGGACCTCCTGCCTTCTTTCAGCGCCCTGAATACCGTGATCGGCAAGATGAGCGGAATTGTCTCCGACGAGGAGCAAATCCACGAGCAGGGGCTGGCAAGAAGCGCCGGCCCCGCCTCCCGCGCTTTTCTCGTCGAGGCTTTCAACCGCATCCTGGTCAGCCGGGTACCGTGGCCGGATTTTGCGCGAGGACTGACGATGTTTGAGGAAAAGGACGACCTGCTCCCGTTTGAGGAAGCCAAGCTGTACGGACATAACGCCACGCATGCGCTCCTGGGCTATCTGGCGCACCGCAAAGGATACCGGCACATCGCCGACGCGGCAGGCGATCCCGGCCTCATGCGCATCGCCCGCGACGCTTTCCTGCTCGAATCCGGACGGACGCTCTGTTTCCGCCATCAAACACGCGATCCGCTCTTCACGCCCGAAGGCTTCGAAAAATACGCCGAAGACCTCCTGACGCGCATGGTCAACCCTTTTCTCCGCGACGCGGTGGCCAGAGTCATCCGCGATCCCCGCCGCAAACTGGGCTGGAACGACCGTTTGATCGGAGTCATGCGCCTGGCGCTCCAAGCCGGCATTCGCCCATATCGCTTTGCCGCCGGCGCCGCCGCCGCCCTCTCGTTTCTCCGCGAACAAGAACCCGATCTGCCTCCACATCCGTACGAAACGCTCTGGCCTGAAGCGGCCGGCGCCTTCGAGGAACGCCGCCACGTGGCGGAATTGATCGAGCAGGCGGCGCCGGCGATGGATCATCTCGCCGATTGAACTAAATTGCCGCTCGCTTCGGCCAATGTCCGTGCCCCCCGCCAAAGCCCATTGTCTTGTCGCGTCCATTCGGATATAAGGAGACGCCGAGAGGGGACCCCGCCAACGTCCCCTGCCGAAACGGCCGCAAGGCCTGAAAGGTGATCAATGGAGCAACGGGTCCACAAGGAATTGCTGGATATTCTGGCTTGCCCCAAGTGCCGTGCGCCCGTCGCTCAGGAAAAGGACGTTCTGGCGTGCACGAATCCGGAATGCCGGCTCCGGTTTCCTGTGCGGGACGGCATTCCGATTATGTTGATCGAGGAAGCTTCCGCACCTGTCACCCCTTGAGGAAGTTCGAGCGTGGTAACGCCGAACCATTCTACCGATGCGCAGTGGGCCTCCGCTCAAGCCCTCTTGCAAGGCGGCATGTTGTCCATCATCATGCCGGCATTTAACCTTGGCACCGTCATTGCCGCTAATGTGCAGCGCGTGCGCAAGGTCTTTCTGGGCCGCCTGCCGTTTGAAATCATCGTCGTGGATGACGGCAGCGCCGACCACACAGCCTCCGAGCTACGCCGCATGCAAGCCGCCGTTCCGGAGATGCGCCCGGTCTTCATGGCCCGTAATGGCGGCAAGGGCGCCGCGCTGCGGCACGGATTTGAAGCGGCCCGCGGCCGCTTGATCCTGTTCCTAGACGCGGACCTCGATCTGCCACCGGAACAAGCGCCGCAATTCTTCGATACCATGGCCCAACAAGAGGCGGATGTCGTTATCGGGTCGAAGCAGCACGCACTCTCTGATTTGCACTATCCCTGGCACCGCCGCCTGATGAGCAACGGATACTACTGGCTCATCAAACTTTTGTTCGGGCTCCCCTTGCGGGACACTCAAACCGGCATGAAACTGTTTCGGCGCGAAACATTGGAGTGGGCCTTCCCCCGCCTTCTCGTGAAAGCCTATGCTTTCGACCTTGAGTTGCTCAGCTTGATCCACCTTAAGGGGTTTCGCATCGCCGAAACGCCAGTGCGGCTGCGGTTCCAAGGCCGCTGGGACCTCATTCGTTTCGGCATGGCAGAATCCATCCTCCGGGACACGCTCGCCGTCTTCTACCGGCTTAGACTTCTACAATACTACCAGTCCGTACCGGACCTGAAGAAGCCCGAGCCGCCGCCCTTGATCTCCATCCTTATTGCATGCCCGGCGCCCACTCCAATGCTTGAACAAGGGTTGATTGCCATTTCCCGCCAGACATATCGGAACTACGAGGTCATCCTTCTGCCGGATGAACCGTCCAACCGAGTCTGGCCTTCATGGGTGCGGGAAGTGCCCACCGGACGCCTGCGCCCCGCGGAAAAGAGAAACCTCGGTGCTCGCGAGGCCCACGGCGAGATTCTGGCCTTTCTGGACGACGATGCATTCCCCGTGGAGAACTGGCTGGCCCATGCCGTCGAGTTTTTCTCCCTCCCGAACGTGGCCGCCGTCGGCGGCCCTGGCGTCACGCCGCCCGAATCGCCCTATCTGGCTCGACTCGGCGGTCGCGTGTATCAGAACCGCCTGGTCAGCGGCACCCAGCGCTACCGCTACTGGCCGGGGCTGGTCAGAGAAGTGGACGACTACCCGAGTTGCAACTTGCTCGTCCGAACCGATGTCTTCCATGCCGTCGGAGGATTTCGAACCGATTTCTGGCCGGGAGAAGACACCTTCCTTTGCATGGAAATCACCCGCCGCCTCGGACGCCGGATCTATTACGATCCCTGGGCCATCGTGTATCATCACCGGCGACCGCTATTCCTGCCTCACTTGCGACAGATCGGCCGGTACGCCCTGCATCGCGGACATTTTGCCCGCCATTTTCCCGCCACATCCCGCCGCCTCGCCTACATGTTGCCGACGTTGTTTCTGCTGGGGCTGATCGGTGGCGCCGCGGCCGCCGCCATCTGGCCCGCATTGCGCCCGGCATTTCTGGCCGCAATCAGCCTTTACGCCTTCCTGACGCTACTTTCCTCCATCTCGCCAAACCCCGCAACCTGGCTGCTGACATGGCTCGGCGTCGTCGCCACACATCTTGTCTATGGCGCCCGCTTCCTGCAGGGCTGGAGTTCCAAGGGGTTGCCCGGATCGGTTCAACGATTTGACCATCCATCCGAAACAAAGGCCCTCTCATGAAAGTGATGATCGGTTATCCGCCGTTGCCTTCTCCCAAAGGGATTCCGCTCTTGTCGCAGAACCGCCAGTTCCAATGGTTCAACAAGCCCACGTTCGTCTATCCGATGATTCCCGCCTCTGCCGCCACGCTGGCGGCCCGCGATGGCCATGAAGTGTTCTGGGCCGACGGCATCGCCGAACGATGGACCCCCGAAGAGTTCGAGCAGCGATTCCTTGCCTTTCGCCCCGATGTGCTCCTGATGGAAACCAAAACACCAGTCATCAAGCGGCACTGGGAAATCATTCGCCGGCTCAAAACGCTCCATCCCGACGGACGCATCATCCTGTGCGGCGATCATGTCACCGCCCTTCCCGCCGAGTCGTTGCAGAAAAGCCCCGTGGATTTCATCCTGACCGGAGGAGACTTCGACGTGTTGCTGCGCGACACCCTCCGCGCCATCGAGCGCCACACCGACTATCCCCGCGGCGTATGGGGCCGCGTCAAGGGTACGGTCTTCAACACAGGCGCCTTCCGTTTGGACGCCGACCTCAACGCCTTGCCCTTCATCGACCGCGACCTCACCCGCTGGCGCTTGTACAGCGAGCAGAACGGCAACTTCAAATACACACCCGGCACATACACCATGGCCGGACGCGACTGCTGGTGGGGGCGTTGCGCCTTCTGCTCCTGGACCACGCTGTACAATCGCTGGCGGGTTCGCACCCCCGAGAGTCTTCTCGACGAAATCGGACAACTGCTCGACCGCTATCCGGTGCGCGAGATTTTCGATGATTCAGGCTGTTTTCCGGCCGGCAAATGGTTGCGCGCCTTCTGCGAAGGCGTGGTAGCGCGCGGCTACCACCAGCGGGTGACCCTCGGCTGCAACATGATTCCCGGAGTGCTCGACCAGGAACATTACGACTGGATGGGCCGCGCCAATTTCCGTTTCGTCTTGTTCGGGCTCGAGTCCGCCAGCGAAGAAACGCTTGCGCGCATCCGCAAATGCGGCAAGGCGGCCGATCTCGCACGCTCCATGAGCATGGCCAAAAAGGCCGGCCTTGAACCGCATGTCACTTGCATGGTGGGCTATCCTTGGGAAACAAGCGAGCAGGCCCGACGCACCGTTCAACTGACCCGCTCGCTCTTCGACCGCGGGCTCATAGACACGCTTCAAGCCACCATCGTCATTCCCTATCCCGGCACTCCGCTCTTTGAGGAATGCCGGAAGAATGGATGGCTAAAGACGGAAGACTGGGACCGCTACGACATGCGCGAGCCGGTCATGAAGACCGCCATGACGGACCGCGAACTCATGTCCATTACCCGTAGCGTTTATACCTCGTTCCTAACGCCGCGATTCCTCTGGCGAAAACTGCGATCCATCCGGTCGTGGGCCGACGTGCGTTTCTACTGGCGCGCGGCCCTGCGCGTGATCGGCCACCTGCTGGATTTCCAGGCTCGCTGAAAGCCTCCGCTCAATAAACGTCGTATATTCTCTTCATCTCGCGCAAAATGTCCCGGCGGCTGGTAGTGCACCCCGTTTTTTGGACAGGTAGCTAAGCCAAGATTTTGGCAGGATGACGTCCAAGAAAGCGGGGGTTCTGAGATGGCGACGAAGAGGCGGAAGCATTCGGAGGAATTCAAGGCGAAGGGGGCTCTGGAGGCC
>CALHGX010000066.1 GCA_938031185.1 uncultured bacterium | reverse complement strand
ATGACGCCTTCCGCCTCGCCTGGCCCGCTAGAAGTAATCGCTATTACCACCTGCAATACCGTCCTGCGTTGGACACCCCCGTAGAATGGAGCGTGGTACCCGCCTGCAGCAACATGCCAGGCGTCGAGGGGTTGATGGTGTATACCGGCCGCTTTGCCGAGGTCGAAGGGCTCTACTTCCGCCTCCAGGTTGTCCCCCCGCCCTGAAACTTCATTCGCCAGAAGCTCTCTTGTAGAGGGGAAAATGCTGGCGAAATGAGGCCAAAGCCGTTACCTTGCCTTTGCTTGGGAGCCAAGGCCGCAGGGCCTTCGGCCCCACCGGGAATCAAACGAAATGAGGCTTTGAAAAGTGATGACATCACACCCTGTGCCCGTTGCGCTCGTCACCGGTGCCGCCCAAGGCATCGGTTACGGCATCGCCCAAAATTTGGCCAAGGAACGTTTTGACCTGGCCATCTGCGACATTCAAGATCCAGATCGCGTCCAACCGGTCATCCAAAGACTTCGTGAAACGGGGAGCCGCGTCCTGTACTGCCGCGCCGACGTCAGCTCCTCCGCCGACCGGACCCGTATGATGGAAGAGATTTGCCGCGAGTTCGCTCGGTTGGACGTGCTGGTCAACAACGCCGGCGTCGCCCCCAAGGTGCGAGCCGATATCCTGGAGGCCACAGAAGAAAGCTTTGAGCGACTCATCCGAATCAACCTCCAAGGGCCTTATTTCTTGACCCAACTGGTCGCCCGCTGGCTAATAGAACAGCAGAAGACCAATTCCTCGCTTCGCCCCTGCATCGTGAACATCTCCTCTATTTCCGCCACCGTGGCCTCCGTTTCCCGCGGTGATTACTGCATTTCAAAAGCGGGCGTCAGCATGGCCACGCGTCTGTGGGCGGCACGCCTCGGTGAATACGGCATCCCCGTTTATGAGATACGTCCCGGCATCATCCAGACGGAAATGACGGCTGGCGTGAAGGAGAAATACGACAAACTGATCGCCGAAGGCTTGCTCATTCAACGACGCTGGGGACTGCCCGAAGACATCGGTCGTGCAGTAGCTATGTTGGTTCGTGGAGATCTCCCTTATTCGACCGGCCAGGTCATTTTTGTGGACGGCGGATTCAGCGTGCCACGCCTGTGAAAGCAATTTCTAGACAGTCTGTTCTGGCCCCGACCTGTTGGCTGGGAGGCGCCCTCATCGCAGCAACAATCCTCTCTACAACGGCCTGTGCCCAGCACCCCGATTCTGAAGCGACTAACCAGCCACCCGTAACGGTCCAGGAGAATCAGCCAGAAGCCGAGCCATTGCCCCGAACCGATTTCCTGGCCCTCCAGCCGTTTCTTCCGGAGCGGCTTCTCGGCCTGAATCGCATCGCCATCGGCGGCGTCAGTAGCACGTTCATGGGGATTTCCACAACTTATGCCGAAGCGACCTATACTAACGAAGCCACAGGGGCCTCCCTCTATGTCAAATTGAGCGACCTGGTCGGCCACGGCCCCCTGCTGCGACTCGCGAAATCGGGCTGGCTGGGATTCCCCATGAGCCGCCAGGATGAGCGGGGTTATGAAAGAACCATCCAGTACAAAGGACTCAACGGCTTCGAATCCTATGACGCCGAAGAGCGCAGCGGCGAGGTCACCATCCTCATCAGCGACCGCTACCTGCTTGAACTTGATGGGCGCCACGTCGAACCAGGTCAAGTGATAAAAGCACTTGACGCCTTTGACCTGAAAGCGCTAGCCGCCTTGTTGCCGACCAAAGAGCCAATCACCCCCCCGAGCACTGCCGCCGAACCTCCTGAAGAAATCAGGCCACCCTCCGCGCCCGCGTCAAGTGCGCCCAGCGAACCATCCTTAGAAGAATCTGATGCCGTTGCCCCTACCTTTTTGAGATCCCGCATTTATACTCCATAATCACCACATATGGCGCCCAGGAGAGCTTTCGAAAACCAAACCGCCTTTCGCATCGCCTGCGAAAGGCCGAAACCCCTGACCAGAGACATTCGGGTCTCCGTCCCCGCGGGGACCCCCGTTGAGTTTTTTCCTTCCCCTGGATCACACTGGTACGGACACGGCTTCGCCCCCAACCAACCCTATCCGCTGGAACGCCGTTCGATCATCGTTGATCGCTTCGCTGTCAACAACATCCAAAGCCCAATCTGGCTGTGCTCCGCTGGGTTCGCCATCTTGGCTCGCGCCAGCGCCCCTATCTCGGTTCATTTCAACGAAAACGCCGATAGCGCCCTCCGCCTCTCCTGCGCCGGCGAATGCAATATGGAGGTCTTTACTGGCCCCCATCTCGTCACCGCGCATCGCAAGCTGATGCGTCGGATCGGATGCCCCCCGCCGTCCCCGCCAGGCCAGCTCTTCGGCGATGTGCTGTTCTGTACTTGGACGCAGTTCCCAAGGTGCATCACACAAGAGAAAGTCCTCCAAATGGCCAGCGAAATACGAAAGCACGGCTATCCCTGCTCCACGCTGGTCATTGATGACCGATGGGAAAGTGCCTATGGCAATTTGGACTTCTCCCGCGATTTTCCCCAGCCACGCCGCCTCCTGAACGAGCTGCATCGCATGGGGTTTCGCGTGCTTCTATGGGTCACCCCCTTCGTGAACAAAGAATCTAGTAATTTTGAGCCTCTCGCCCGTGCCGGTTATCTCGTGCGGTCCATGCAATCGACTGACCCGGCGCTCTTAACCTGGTGGGGGGGCACGGCCGGCCTCTTGGATCTGACCAATCCGGCCGCCCGTAACTGGTATCGAGACCAACTACTGCGCCTAAAAAACGAGGTCGGGGTGGATGGCTTCAAAGTGGATGGCGGAGACGCCAAGTACCAGCCGCCTCCGGCTGACGCCCACTGGCATCAACCCATTGGCCCCTCGGATTATGTCGATCTGCTGCTCGGCCTCTTTGAGGAGATCGCCCCTTTCCAATGCGAAACGCGCACCGCCTGGCTCTCACAACATCGTCGGATGATTTGGCGCATTGGCGGAAAAGATTCGCATTGGGGTGAAAATAACGGTCTTGGCGCCTTGGTGCAGTCGGCCCAGCACCTTTCGTTGATGGGCTATGACCTCCTTATCCCCGACATGGTGCCTGGCCGGGTGCAAACCATGAGCCCCCAGGATCCTCTTCCCACGGACGAGCTGATGGTCCGGTGGACGGAGGCGTCGCTCTTCATGCCGCTCGTCCAGTTTTCCTATTATCCTTGGAACTACGCCGACCCAACCGCGTCCATCATCAAAGCCTATGCCCATGTCCATGCAGCTCTTCAGCCCTATCTCGCACAACTGGCCGCCACACGCAGAGCGCCTCTGCTTCGCCCGCTGTGGTACGCCACGCCCCGGCGCAAAGAACTTTTTACCAAGGGCGATGAATTCATGCTGGGACCAGACCTTGTCGTAGCGCCGGTTCTTTCCGAGGGGCATGTCACACGAGACATTCTGCTACCCCCCGGCCGGTGGCACGATGCCTGGACGGACAAGCCAGTTCCCACATCTCCCCTGCTGTCCTGGCCTGCCCCCTGCCCCGGGATCCCTGTTTTCGTCCGTGCAAGCAATCGCCCGCTGCGGCGGACCCTCTGCGCAGCCCTCCGCCGCGTACCCCACACGCCGATCCAATCCGGGACCACAACCGCTACTTACACCTGCGGCCTGGAGCGAGACATAAAAGTCACCGGATAACCCATCACCGTTGCCGCCGCGCCGCATTTCTTTCGCCTTCCCCCTATTGCCTGATGAGCGGCTTTTCGCTATTCATCTCCAACAATCACAAGAGGAGGACACGCTATGCCGGAATCGCCGCCAACCGACCCCTTTGTTGAACTAACCATGATGCTCGCCACTTCGGCTATGCAACAACTGGGCAAGCTGGTAAACCCAATGACCGGAAAGGCGGAAGTCAACCTGGCGGCCGCTCAAGTCACGATAGACATGCTTGAAGCGCTAAAGGTCCGCACGAAAGGCAATCTGGATCGCAACGAGGAACGGCTGCTGGCCGACACGTTGGCAATGCTGCAAATGAACTACGTGGAAACGGCCGCTGCGTCGCCTTCGTCCGCTTCAAATGCTGCTGCCACTCAAACGGAGGACAAGGCATCCGAAGCGGTCGGCGATGCGCCCCGCCCGGAAGACCCGCCTCGCGAAAAGAAGTTCCACAAGACTTACGGCTGACCCGCCGGTTTCAGCAGATCGTCGTAGAAACGGGCGTAGCTGGCCATCATGTAAGGCATCAGCCAGAAAAAGCCGATCCCAAAGGTCAGCACGCACAGAACCGCCCAACCGAAAAAGCGCCACCCGAGGCAAAAGAGTTTCCACTTCCGCCCCCCCATTAACTCAATGCTGCGCCGGATGGCCTGCAAAGGGCCGACCTCGCTTTCATCAGCCAGCACAAAATAGGTCTGAAAATACCGAAGCTGCACGATCACGGTGGCTATCATAGCCAACATTAAACCTATCGCTAGAAACGTTACCCCCACCACCGGCATCCCGCCCCCCCCGCGAAGCCCTTGTGAAACCAACGAACCAACTCCCAGCGCGGCAATCCCTAGTCCTGGCAGCGTCCATAAGAATGTGAAGAGCGCCATAAGAAAATAAGCGCCTACCGCCTGGCCAAACTGGCGAAAACCGTCAAACAACCCCGACACTCGTGCCTCTTGCTGTCGTCCTAGCCGAAGAAAAACGCCCATCAGCCCCACCATCAACGGCCCTGTCACGAGAAGACTAATCAACCAGCCCAAAAGCGGGATGACTTGAGCGCCCATCAGCAGCACCGTGTTGAGAACACAGACGCCGATTGCGAAGCCCCAACGCCCCTTGAGTACGGCCCGTGCCTGAGCCATCAGCTCCCGGTTGGGCGTTTTGCCGCCAGTCCCTGTCGTACTCGGCACCGCCGGCGGCGCCATCGGGAACAGTTTCGGGATGCGGCCCGCCTGCGCCCACTGATCACCCAACGTCTCATTCCAAACCAGATCCTTTGGCCTCAATTTTTGCTCTCTCACCAACGCCAGGAGCGCCTCTTCTTCCACCGGCCCATAACGTTGCCCATCTATTGCGTAGTACCACTGCATAGCCCACCTCCATCGCTGACACCCGAGTCAGCATGCGCAATTAGCCCAACTGCCGCAAGTCTGCTTTCCCGTGATAGTCTCTTCTACACTTTGGCCCGTTCTCCCCGTGGGGGCAGATCAAGCCCTCTCGACGCCAAGCCCCGATGCTGCTATTGAAACGATTATGCGCATCCTGCTGATTACCCCACCCATGACCCAGTTGAATGCGCCGTACGGGGCCACGCCACAATTGGCCGGCTTCCTGAGGATGCAGGGATGGAATGTCCAGCAGGCCGATCTTGGCTTGGAATTGGCACTGCGTCTCTTTTCTGCCGGCTTTCTGACACAGTTGGAAACCCACATCAGAAAACGCCCTGGCATAAACCAACATTCGTCCGCCATTCGCCACTTCCTACGGCATGCGGCAACATACCGCGCCACAGTGGACGCAGTCGTTCGCCATTTGCAAGGCAAGGACTCCACCCTGGCCTACCGCATTGCGTCCCGCACCTTTCTGCCCGAAGGACCGCGATTTGCCTACTTACGTGCCTTCGAGACCGTCTCCGATCCCGACGCACGGCGGCGCGGCGGCAACCCGCGTTCCGAAGTCTTTGGAACACTGAGCATTCAGGACCAGGCACGTCATTTAGCCGGCCTGTACCTCGATGATCTTGCCGACGCGATCCGAGACGGAGCGGATCGCCGTTTCGCCCTGGCCCGGTTCGGCGAGTCCTTGGCGCTGAAAGGAGAACTCCTTCCCCTCGCGCGTGCCGTTCGTGCCCGCGGCACGCTGGTAGACGAGGAGCTGGACGCTCTCGCCAAGGACTGCCTCGAACATCATCAGCCGAATCTGGTGGCCATCACTGTTCCTTTTCCTGGCGCTCTATACGGAACGCTGCGCTTGGCCCATCGTTTCAAAACCCTCCATTCTGATCTTCCAATCGCCATCGGCGGTGGGTTCGTGAGCACTGAATTGCGGCGGCTGGAGGACCCTCGTCTTTTCGATTTTGTGGACTATGTTATTCTGGACGATGGCGAAGAACCGCTCCGACGGCTCGCCGAACGCATTGCAACGGGCAGGAAAAGACCCCGACTTCTTCGCACATTCTTCCGCCACGCCGGTCGTGTACGCTGGCGTACCGATCGCTCAGCTCGCGACCCGCGCCATGACGAAATCGGCACGCCAACCTATGCCGGCCTGCCCTTGCGCGACTACCTCTCGCTATTCGAGATGCTCAACCCGATGATCCGGCTTTGGTCGGATGGCCGGTGGAACCGTCTGCAGCTCGCGCACGGATGCTACTGGAAACGTTGCGCGTTCTGCGACACAACCTTGCCCCAGATCAGCCGCTTCAGTCCGGCCTCGCCCGCCACCCTCGTCCGCCGGATCAATGCGATGATCGAGGAAACCGGGCAGCAGGGGTTTCATTTTGTGGACGAAGCCGCGCCGCCGGCATTGCTTTCGAGGCTTTCCGAGCAACTCCTGCGCCACCGAATTCCCATTGTGTGGTGGGGCAACGTTCGCTTCGAAAAAGCCTTCACGCCACGCCTCGTTCGCCGCCTGGCCAAGGCCGGTTGCGTGGCCGTAACGGCCGGAATAGAAACACCCGTGAACCGCTTGCTGCGGCTACTGAACAAGGGGTTCGATCTCGCACAGGTGGTGCGGGCCGCTTCCGCTTTTTCTCAAGCCGGCATTCTGGTTCACGCGTACCTGATGTATGGGGTGCCAACCCAGACGATTCAGGAAACGGTGGACGGCCTGGAATTTGTGCGCCAACTCTTTCAATATCGCCTTGTTCATTCCGCTTACTGGCACCGATACACCCTGACAGCGCACAGCGCCATGGCCAGACGTCCCGCCCGATACGGGATTCGGTCGCTTCTGAGGCCGTCGGGAACCTTCACCATCAATGACATTCCTTTCCAGGCGGACGACGACGAGAACACGATCCGTATGCTCGGGGAAGGCCTGCGCCGCGCCACCTACAACTACATGCACGGCATCGGCTGGGAGAATCCGATCCCCTTCTGGTTCGCGGCCAAGGTGCCGGCCCCGACCATGCGGCCGGATTTCGTGGAGACCATTCTCGGCCGTCATTGTTAGCCCGGACGAGAAACGCTCCCACTAAAGCGTCGCCCGGGTAGAATCACCAGCAAGGTGACCACCAGTAACGCAAGAAGATAAACCGCTGTCCCTGCGCCCTCGTGAATCCAATGATACGGCCAGGAGGTTCTCATGTTCAGCACCACGATCACGCCTATACGCAAGGCGTTGAACAACAAGCCCACCAGCAGCGCCGCGACCAATAGCGCGGCTTTCACGAACAACGGGTACGGGATGCGAACCGCATAGAGCGCCGCCAGCACCGCGCACGACAGGATGACGCCGTACCCGTTGCACTCGCTGGCCACATCGAACACTCGCGTCCCTCGCGCCACACTCAAGAAAACGCCAATCGGATCCGGGCGAAATAAAACCACCGCCTGCCAGCCAAGCGCGTTCAACAAGCGGGCGGAAAACAACGCCCCGGCCAGGCGTAACAGCAAGTCCAAACGCGGCACCAGCATCAGTAGAACCGCCGCAAGGCCTAAACCGGCAATGGCTGGATAGAACGATCTGGCACAGTCCGGACCCCATCCAAACGAGAGCAGTGCGGCCAGATTCAGGCACATCGCCAGAATCGTCAAGGGCCACCATTCGGTGATGGACGCGACGGCCAATAACACGCAGGAGAATGAAAAAAGAAAGAGACCGTGGGACCGAACCTCCAAAATCAACTGGCGCCGTTCCCTGCGCCAGGCCTCGAAGCCAGCGAACGCCAGCAAGATGAAAGCATTGAGCGCCTGCGTTGTCCGCGCGCCTACCATCGCCAGATGACGCAACATGGGCGCATACGCCAGCACAAAAGCAACCAGCACCACCGCCGCCGCGATCACGTCGCCAAGCGATCGTCCTGCGCTTCTGCGTCGGAACTCCGTCCCTTCCGATGCATCCATGTTTCAACCCGCCTGATGGCCCACTCGAGCAACCCTTCAACCCGGCACCAAAGCTAGTTCGTCAACCCCTGCAACGGCGCGGGTATACGGCCGCCGCGCCCCACAAAAACCGCGCAGGAATGAGGACTAATAGGCATCACAGGTCCCGCGCCCAATAGTCCCCCAAAGTCCACCCGCTCCCCCGCCTTGCGGCCCGGGGCGGGGATAACCCGCACGGCCGTGGTCTTGCCGTTGATCATACCGATGGCCGCTTCGTCGGCAATGAGTCCGCTGATGGTCTCCGGCGTCGTCTCTCCCGGCAATACGATCATGTCCAGCCCAACCGAACACACCGCCGTCATGGCTTCAAGCTTCTCGATGGTCAGCGCGCCCTCTGCCGCCCGACGCGCCATTGTCGCATCTTCACAGACCGGCACGAACGCCCCACTCATTCCGCCCGCATGGCTGGTGGCCATGGCGCCGCCGCGTTTCACGGCGTCATTCAACATCGCCAGCGCCGCCGTGCTGCCAGGGCCCCCAACCCGGTCAAGGCCCAGCGCCTCCAAAATGTCCGCCACCGAGTCCCCTTCCGCCGGTGTAGGGGCAAGCGAAAGGTCCACAATGTTGAAAGGCACCCCGAGCCGTTGGGCGCATTTTCGGCCGATCAGTTCGCCGGCCCTCGTAATCTTAAAGGCCACGCGCTTGATTTCTTCGGCCACAGTCTGCAAGTCGGCCTCGCGCCCCAACGCCTGCACCGTCGCCCGAATCGTTCCCGGCCCCGATATGCCCACCGACAAGCCCGTGTCGCCTTCCCCTTCGCCGCAAAAGGCCCCCGCCATGAACGGGTTGTCCTGAACCGCATTGCAGAACACCACCAACCGGGCACAGGCCGCCCCGGCCGCCTCCGCATCCAGTTCCGCTGTCTCCTTGACAATCCGGCCCATCAGCCGAACAGCCTCCATGTTCAACCCCGCTTTGGTGGAACCAATGTTGACGGAAGCGCACAGGCGTTCCGTCTCAGCCAACGCCCGGGGGATGGACTGAATCAGTCGGCGCGCCGCCGCCGTCGTGTCCTTCTGCACCAGAGCCGAATAGCCACCGATGAAATCAATGCCGAGGTCACGGGCTGCCCGATCCAATTCCCGGGCGATGACGACGTAATCCTCCGCCTCACACGCAGCCGCAAACCACGATACGGGGGTCACGCTCACTCGCTTGTTGACAATAGGGATTCCGTACTCCTCCTCCACCGTCCTTGCCACGCGCACGAGGTCGCGCGCAACGGACACCACCCGCTCATACGCCTGACGCGCGACCGTACGAACGTCCGGCCCCGCACAGGCGTGCAGGTCTATCCCCAGCGTCACCGTCCGGATGTCCAGTTTCTCAGCATGAATCATCCCCAGCGTCTCGAAAATCTCGTTCGCGCTGATCGCCATCGCACTCCTCCGCCTCCGGCCCCTCTTGCCGCTTCGATCCGATTACACACGATGCATCGCCCGAAACAGCTCCTCGTGCTGCACAATGATCGAGAGTCCCTCGGCAGTGCCGTGGGCCTCCAACTCATTCTTCAACTTCGCAAAACGGATGTGAATCCCTCGGATGTCCACCAGCATGACCATGGTAAAGAGATCGCTGAGAATCGTCTGGCTCACGTCCAGAATGTTCGCATTGCGGCGCGCCAAAATGGCCGTGACGCCCGCCAGTATGCCCGGCCGGTCCCGTCCAATGACGGCGATGACAATCCGGCTTTCCGCCCGCGCCCGTTCCGCGTCGGCCGCCGCTCGCGCCTGTGCCGCCATGACCCTCATTTTCTGCGCACCGCTCTTCCCGCTCACAAGCTCCTCCTTCCCCCCCACGGGGCCCCGCTTACCACACGTACAATGCCGTCAACCCCAGAAAGAAAACTCCCATCAGTACCTTGCTCCACACCACATTGCGCCGGCTCCATTCCACCAGCGGCCGCGCGCCAAGTCCGAGGCAAGTCAACGCCAGCACCGCCACCAGCGGCAAAATAAACAACACATTGTAGACCAGAAGATAGGCCAGCGCCCAACCCGGCGAAATGTCGGACTTGACCAAAAACACCAGTGTAGGGAAATACACCTGCCCCGTACAGGCCGCCTCCACCAGCGGCACGAAGATCCCCAATCCGACCGCCACCGGCACACACCAACGCTCCAACACCCCCCGACGAATAAGGCCGTGCAACCCGCGTGTCACGGATTCCGGCAGCCGAACCGTCACAGACGCCGCCCCCCGCGTTTGGGCGAACCGCCAAGCATCCCGAAAAGACAGCCACGCCAGCATTAGAAGCATGATCGTCATAATAACGTTGAACATCATCTGCAGGCGACGCATCCCCCACCACAAGCGCACAAAACGAAACAACCCGAAGCCAAGGCCCAAATACGTCAGAAATACGGCCGCCACATACGCCGCGCCGGTAACAAGCCATCGGCGGCCGCTTAAGCGAACCGCCCCAAGGGCACTGGCCAGAAAAACCAGTGTTCCGACAGCGCATGGGTTCACGCTATCCACCAGTCCGGCCGCCGCCACGCTCCCCCATGTCATCTGCGCCCGCCGCCGATCCAGGGCCGCCACCCCCTCCGTAATCGGCGGCGGCTCCGCCACCCGAACCGTCTCTTCCTCCCGCAACTCAAGGGTTCGCCGCACGGCTTCGCAAACCGCCGTAATCAATTTCTGCCCGTCGCCGACAAAGACATCCCGCCGATTCAACACCACCGTCACCGGCCCCTCCGTCATCCCCCCCGCCCGCTCCTGATAAGCCGCCAGCGCAAGAAAATTACTCTCCACCCCGATATCCCGTTCCAACCACACCACATCCGCCCCATATCTCTCGGTCAACATGGGCCGCAATAGCCCGCGAACCTCTTCACACTGACGGCACCCGGCTTCGTGAAAAAACTCAACAAGCACTCCATGCCTCGCCCCATCCGTTTCAGCGCTGAACGCAGAAATCATCCACCCGAATGCAGCAAGCGCCCCTGCGATCAGGAGGACGGCCAGAAATCGGTTTTGCCTCTTCTTCATGGGGTCACGGCGTGCCGCCCTTCGGCGAAACGTAGATGGTCACCGGCACCATGACTTGGGGCTGTCGCGGATGGTCCGTCCGCACCACAATCATGGCCGACCGCACCCCGGACGCCTCTCCAGGACGAAGGCGTGCCTGAATGCGGTGCGTCAAGCCCACGGTATTGGTCTGCGCCCTCAACTCAATCAGCGGGCTGTCGCATTCAACACCCAGCAAACGAATGGGATCCCGCCCCGTGGCGTGGCACACTAGATCCTTTTCCATCGACTCACCGGCTCCGCCCACCCGCCACAACAGCCGCTCCGGCTCGATTCGCACCCCCACCTCGACCTCCCCTTCGAATGCCAGCGCCAGGAAAGGGCACTTCGCGTCGTCCACCTCAACGTAAACCATCTTGCGCTGAATGCCGCTTCGGCCCGCCAGCGACATCCGGACAGTCAGGTCAAGCGTTTCGCCCGGCGCCAACGTGTCCCTTGCCAAATCCGATGCCATGCAACCGCAACCGACGCGCACCTTCTTGATGCGCACCGTGGTCGAACTGTTGTTTCGCAGCAAGAACGTATTGGTCACCGTCTCATGGGGCGATCGCCTGCCGAAATGAAATACCGGCTGGTCGCAAGTCAAGGCGGCGCCTTCTTCCTGGCCTATGGCTGGAAACGTCAACCCGGCGCCCCAGAGCAGGATCTCGATGCTTGCCACCAAAAACACTATTCGTTTCCGCCCGTTCATGCCATTTCTCTCGCCGTTTTCTTTTGCTCCGCCCAAACGCCATCTTCGGCCTGTCCGCGCAACGCTCGTATGACGGTGGGAATCAACAACGCAGCCAGAAGCAGGCGAAAACCCATCATCACATGGATCACATAGTCAAAATCGCGAGGCGGCCACTCATTCACCGTATCCCACCAATCTGCCGGCAGAAAGTGCTGGAACGCGCTCCAGACAAACGAACCGTACAGCACGGCGGACTCCAGCACGGCCACCAGCGCCACGGTCCAGACGAAGCCGAAACGCCGGCAAGCCATCTGGTGCGTGGCAAACACCATCATGAGCGTCTGAATGCTCAAGATCACACAAAGCTGCCACACGCGGTCGGCATAGGGAACAAACGGCCGCCAGGCCGCTCTGAGACCAAACACCCAAGGCGCCGTAAGCCCCATTACCAGCGCGCCAACCAGACAGACCGCCAGCGCAGCGGTCAGGGCCTGCCGTAAATATGCTTGCGTGCCGCCGCCCTGCTCATGCCGAAAGGACACCACCGGCAACAGCACAAAATTCAGCACCGAAAGCAGCAGCGTTGGCATGTCCGCATAGCGCCACGTCATGTAGAAAGCCGCCGCATCTTCCGGGGCAAGGAAGTGCTTCACCGTAAACGGCTCAACGAAAGCCTGCAAGGAGCAAGCCCCCACATATACGGCGACCGGCGCCGCGTATCTGGCCATGTCCGGCCAATCCCCGCGGTACGAACTCCAATCCGCCGTCGCTCCGAGAAACCGCCGCAATACGCGGCGGCCGGTCACATAGTGCAGCCCCGCGCCCGCAATCGCCGCCACCAAGTATCCCGTCAAGCCGAGGCGCGGAACGGCCACCACGCAAATCCCCAGCCGCAACAGCGGATCGGCCACCGAAAGGAACGTGACGGTTCGAAAACGCTGCGTCCCTTGGATCATCATCGCGATCATCGGCTGCCAGCAGGCGGCCACCGCAAACCCGCACAGCGCAGGAAATACGTACGGGCTATCCAGACGAAGACGCAGGCGCAATCCGGGATAGGACGCACTGATAAACGCCACCATCAGCAACGAACATACCAGCGCGACTTTGCGCAAATCCCCAAAAAAACATCGGATTTTCCCATACGCCCCCACGGCGTGGTAAGCGCTCAGGTATTTCGCTGCCACAATGGACAGGACCGATATTGGCACGGCTCCAAAGACGGCCAGGCGGTTGATCGGATCCACAGCGCCCAGATCCCCCACGGACAAGGCCCCTGGCAGGAAGAAGAAGCCGGTGTACAGATTGACCACGTCGCCCAACCGGCCCACAACCAGCAGTATGGCCGTATGCCACCAGAGAGGGCCCATGCGCTCGCGCAGGATCTGCAGACGACCGCCCAATCTCATGATGTTGCCTCTTGCCTCAAAGCGCCTGCCGTCTCGGGGAACGACGCATGCCCCAGCAACGCCCCACGGTCCATAGGGCCAGCAGGGCATACGCTCCGAAGCCCGTCCAGGCGGCCGCCGTGTAAGGGCTCCGGTACCGGAAGACCACTTCGTGCGCCCCCTTCGAGAGCCGTACGCCCCGCATGATGCCGTTGCAGCGCAGCATGTCTGCGGGCGCCCCGTCCACCCTGACCCCCCACCCATCGGCGTAACGGTCGTTCAACACCAGCACTGCCTCATCATCCGCCAGTGTCCGAACCACGATCCGATTCCAGCGGTATTCCTGGATGCCGACAGGCTGGGCATTCAACCCCGGTTCCTTGGGCGGCAGCGAAGCCGGCACCAGCGCCGTTCGCCATGGACTCCACTGCGGATCGGCCAGGCGCTCCAACGTGGCCTCCTCCCCCATCGGCTCCCAGCCGAAATAAAGCACCGCCCGCGGCAAAGCGGATCGATTCATCAAGAGCAAGTGCGAACTGTTGTGCGTTGCCACCGGTTGCGTCCCCAGCGCGTCCTCCTCCGTCAGAAAGGGGCGAAACGCCAGAGCCGCCTCGAACGCCGGTTGCTCCAGCAGCGGGCCGAGCGAAGTCGTTGTGCCCAATACGTACCGGGCGTTGCAAAGCTGCCAAAGACGGAGGGGCTGTCGCCACAACGCGCCAAAGAACGCCCGATAGTCCGCATCCACCACCGACATCGCCGCGGCCGGATTGAACGCTTCTATGGGGGGCTTGGCATATGGCAACATGACTTCAAGACGCTGAATCACAGGGTCGGCCGCAAGCACGGCAAGACGAAAACGCTCGCCGTCGGAACCGAGCCGCCTGATCAGATGGTTCTCGTGGTAATAGAAAGATCGCGAGACCGTGTTCACATACCGGCGGGCCACCGACCCGCCATCGAGCGCAACCAGCAACAACAAAGCGCACCCGAACACACCCCGCCCCCAACCAGCCCGCCCGCCCCATCGCGGAACAAGCAAGAGCAATGCCGTGGCCCAGATCAGCATTCCGGCGCGCATCAACGCGAAAGCCATCTTCTGCTGCAGGAGCGCCTCTTGGCCCCTCAATCCCATCCGATGCCACACCTGCTCGAAATATGGATGCCGCCCGACGGCCGCCCACACCGCCGCCAACAGAAATCCCGCACCAACGATCGCCAGAACCGGCACGAAACCTCCGGGAATGAGTCGCGCCACGGTCGCCTTTTCGCGGGCGTCGGTTTTCTGCACCGGCCGGATTCTGCTCGCTCTCTTTTTTGGAACCGGCTCGTTCGCGCCAGCCAGTGGCAACGCCCGCGCACCGGATTGGCCCCATCTCGCCCATAGACTCTGCATGCCGAACGCGAAGAGCACTACGGTGGCTATCTCCACCACATGGAGAAACTTCGCGGGACAACGGATGGAGGAGGCATACGGCAACGCATAGAACAGCCTGTAGACCGGCGCGTATCGGCCTAGAGCAAGCAGAACCGCCATCACCCATACGGCCGCCCAAAAGAACACTTCCGCCGGCCGCGGCTCGCCGACAGCGCTCGATTCCTGCCCCGTCGTCCTCTCGATCCCCCCCACGCCACGACGGCGGCGAACAGCAAAGACAATCCCTAGAACGGCCAGGCAAAGCTGGACGGCCCCCAGATACACGGTATGCTGGCGCAAGTTGGCCAAACCCTGTCTGCTTTGTGGCCACCCCAGCGTTTGCCCCATGCGCCCCCAGTAAGGAGCTTTCGGGTCGCCCGTTTCGTTGCCGAAAATCCCCGGTGCCACAAACTCAATGATCTCTTCTGGCGGCAGACTCCAGTTGGTGGCAAACTCCCATTTTCGCTCGGGCGCCTCGCCTGTCACATTTTCCCGCCCGGGCATGACGGTCTTGAACGCCATAAAGAAAACGCTGAGAGCGACAAGCCCGCAAAACGCCGCCAACACAATTCCGCCCGTCGTCATTTGGGCCGCGTATTTCCAGGCAGAGGCGTCGAACAACCGCCTTGTCCTGCTCGGCCAGCATTCTACAAACCGAAACAGGCCGAACGCGGCAACGAGGAACATCGTCATGAACATGACGTCTGTCGCCTGTTGAAACCCCGCACCAGCCGCCGCCCCTGCCAAAGCGAAATAGAACAGCGACCGCCGCCCAATGGCCCGGTCCAGCGCCGCCAACGCAAGCAGGGCAAAAACCATCATCCCAAGTTTCCCGAGATGTCCCGCAGAAATCAGCGTGATCGTGTGCCCGCTCAGTCCCATGGCCAACATGGCCAACGCCAACGGCCATCCATGCACGCCGCGCGCCCGCAGGAACCAACCCGCTGCCAGCATCATCAACGCCAGATTCAGCACGTACGCTCCCACTTGGCACCACACCCCCGGGAATAGGATTGTGGGAATGATGTTCGGCAGCAGGGGCATGGGATTTCCAGCCATTCCGAGCCAGTCCGGATTCCACACGCCCAAGAGTCCGCCCGGCATCAGCGTCTTCCATGATAGCAAGCTGTGCAAGTTCGCGTCGTTCGGCTGGAAATAGCGGCCCCGCGCCACCACATCCCAAAAAATCCAGAGGAACACGGCGCACATCACGATTGCCGCCACCCATCGCTCCCTTCGATTCATGCTTGCCCCTTCTTGCGTGGTCTCTCGCCTGCCTTAAGCCCCGCCGCGAACCCGCTACTCCTTCCACCACTTGCTTCCCGCGCAGGCAAATCGTTATTATAATCTGGAAACGGCACCATTCCAATGCCGTATTGACTCCTCTCTTTCGCCGCCTTGTGTCCACCTTCCCCCACATGGTATAGTGCGGCCCGGATGCAGGAGGAAAGCGCGTTGCCATCTTCTTTCGCCAAGCCATTCGCGCAGGTCATCGTGGCAATTTGGGTGCTTTGCGGTTGCCGCCCCGCACCCAGTTCGTCGGCGTTGGACGAAGGAATTCGCGCCCTCCAGCAAGGGGACCGCGCCCGCGCGCTCGCGCTGCTGCGCAAAGCCACGCAGCGCCCGGGCGACGCCGCTTCCGCTCATGCCAACATCGGCCTGATCCACCTCAGGAACGGCCGGCTGGCGGATGCCGCCGACGCCTTTCAAAAAGCCGCTGCTGCCATCCCCTCCGACCCCCGGCCCTTGGAATACCTGGCGCATGTGGAAGCGATTCGCGGGCGATGGCCGGAGGCGGATCGCGCGTTGCAGGAAGCGCGACGCCGCGATCCCCGTTCGCCTCGTGTCCTCGCAGCGCTTGCCGTCGTTCGCCTTTACACAGGCAGCCCGGAGGAGGCGCTCTCCCTCTGCCGCGAAGCCCTGGCTATCGCCCCAAACTACTCGGTGGCGCTCTACAACATGGCCATCATCCAACGCGATGAACTCAAGAGGCCCGCGGAAGCCCGGCAGACCTTCCAGCGCTATCTGGCAGTGGCCGGGGCCGACCCTCGGGCTGAAAACGTCCGGCTGGCCCTGCGCACAACGGCCGAGAACGTGTCTCCGCCCCCGCGAGGGCCTTCCGCCACGCGCGGCCAGCCGCCCCCTTCCGAAACGCCAAGCGGGTCCCCGCCGCCCCCCATTTCGGCGGAGAACGTGCGGCGCGCCACCGACGAATACAACCGCGCCGTGCGCGAACAGCAGGCAGGCCGTTGGGCCGAGGCGGCTGCCGGATACGAAAAGGCCCTCGCGCTGAACCCCGGACTGAGCAGTGCGTTCTACAACCTTGGACTGACCCGCCGGGCGATGGGTGAGCCGGTAAAGGCCCGTGACGCCCTCCGCAAGGCCGTCGAGCTAGAGCCGGGCATGGTCAATGCCCGCTACATGATGGGGGTCCTTGCTTACGAACTCAATGAACCCCGGGAAGCCGTGCAAATCTTCTCGCACCTGCTGCAGGAGCAGCCGGATCATGCCGATGCGCATCTGGCGCTCGGCCGCGTGCTGGCAAGCAACCCAGGGCAAATCGCCGCCGCTCGCCGCCATTTCGAACGCTATCTGGCGTTGGCGCCCCGCGGCGCCGCCGCCAACGAAGTCCGGCGCTGGCTGGAACAGTCGCGCGAGCAGCACGCTTCGAGCCGCCCATGACGATGCTGTCCAAAGGCACCCTCGAGGAAATCCGCCTGCGCAATGATATCGTGGAAGTGATCCAGAGCTGCTTTCCCTTGCAGCGCGCAGGCGCCACCTTTAAGGCGCTCTGTCCGTTCCATAAAGAAAAGACGCCTTCGTTTCACGTCAACCCCGCCCGTCAGATCTTCCACTGCTTCGGCTGCGGCGCAGGCGGCGATGTTTTCAAGTTTGTCATGCTGTTCGAGCATGTGGATTTCATGAACGCTGTCCGGCGGCTCGCCGAACGCGCCGGTGTGCCGCTTAAGATGGAAAGCGGTGGCCCGCGCAGCGGCGAGCGGGATTTGCTCTACCGCCTGCACGAGGACATCGCCGCTCTTTACCATCGTTTCCTGATCGAAGAACGGGAAGCTGAGCCGGCTCGTCGGTATCTTGCAAGCCGCAAACTGGACGGGAAAACCGCCCGCGAATTCCTGATCGGCTACGCCCCGCCCCAGTGGGACTTTCTTCTCTCATGGGCGCGCAAAGCCGGACACCCTCCAGAACGGCTGATCGCCGCTGGCTTGCTCGTCCGCGCTGAACGGCCCGAAGGCGCCGGCCGTCTGTACGACCGATTCCGCGGACGGATCATGTTCCCCATCCGCGACGAGCAGGGCCGCGTCGTTGCTTTCAGCGGCCGCGCCATGACGACCGAGGCCGCCACGTCTAAGTACCTCAACAGCCCCGAAACGCCGATTTTCCGAAAGAGCCATGTGCTGTATGCGCTCGACCGTGCCCGACAGCAGATGCTCGCCACCCGGGAGGCTTTGATCTGCGAAGGACAGATTGACGTCATCCGCTGCCATCTCGCCGGCTTCACACAGGCTGTTGCCGCCCAAGGGACCGCCTTCACCGAGCAACATGCCCGAACCTTAAAGCGATATGCCGATGCGGTCGTGCTCGCTTTCGATTCCGATTCCGCCGGCCAGCAGGCTGCCATCCGCGCCGCCGGCGTCTTTCTCCAGGCAGACTTAGCGGCACGCATCGTGGCCCTCCCGCCCGGCGAAGACCCCGACTCGTTTCTGTTGCGATACGGCTCGGAGGCCTTCCGCCAAATCTTGGAGCAGGCGGTGCCGGCCCTCGATTTCCAAATAAGTCGCTTTGAGCGCGCCGGCGAAATGAAGACCGAGGCGGGCGCCCTGCGCGCCGCCCGATCCGTCCTGGAGTGGATTCGGCAGAGTCCCAGCGCCCTTCATCGCGCCGCTTTGCTCCGGGATGCGGCCAACCGCCTTCATTTCCCTGTTTCGGTCCTGCAAGCCGAATTGGCTCGAGCGGGCGGCCCGCGGTCGGCGGCGGTTGAACCGGCGCGCCCAACAGCCGATAACTCCATCCCGCCCGAGGAACTCGCGCTGTGCGAGCATCTCGCCCAGCATCCCGAGGCAGTCCGCATGCTTACAGAGCACGTGCCACTGCGCTTCATTTCAAACCCCTTCTGCCGGAGGTTCATCGAAGCGGTGGGCCTCTGCGCGGACACCGACGAGAAGATGCTGACCGTCATCGAAGAACTGGACGACGAGTCGCGGACGCTGACGACCCTGGCGGCCCGCTTCCTCAGCGCGCCCGAACGGTTGGGGCGGGAATACTCCCTCGATGAGGCGCTTCGTGACCTGATCCTGCGCCTCTGGCGGCGCGAGCTTCGCGCCCGTCGGCGCGCTGCGGAGGCGGCGGCAGGGAACGATCCTCACGTGCGCGTACAGATCACCCACGACATCAAGGCCATGCAGCAGTGGGATACTGCGCTGCCGATTATGCGCTTCTATCTGGATCAGGAGCGCGCGGGAAATCCGTAGCCCCCGGATGGCGATGCCGCGCAACAAGGGGGGCAACGAGGAACCGCTTGTTATGTGGCGCCGCTGGGCATCGCCACGCGACACTCCGCCCGAATGCCCGTCAGGATCTCGTACGGAATGGTCCGACACCATCGGGCCAGTTCGTCCGCCCAAAGTTCTTCTGATCCCTGCCGCCCCATAAGCGTCGCTTCCTGGCCAGGCTGCACGGGATTCTCTGCACCCACATCCACCACGGTGAAGTTCATGGTGACCCGCCCGACCACGGCCGCGCGTTTTCCATTGATCAACACGGCGCCCCGGTTGCTCATCAATCGCGAAAAACCGTCAGAATAGCCCACGTCCAGTGTCGCCAGCGTGGTGGGCGCCGGTGTCACATGGGTGCTCAAATAGCTCACCGGAAAACCCGCCGGCACCCTGCGCGTCTGAACCACTCGCGTCTTCCACTGCAGGAAAGGCTTCGTTGCCGCGCGCCCCGCATGGCGCCGCCCGCCATATCCATAGGCCAGAATCCCCGTCCGCACGCCGTTCATGTCCCAGTCCGGGCGCAGGCCGAAGGCCGCGCTGTTCGACACATGGCAGAAAAGCCCGTCGAGGCCGTTGTTCCGGCAGGCCGCCACCACAAATTGAAATCGCCGCACCTGCTCCGCTGCAAACTCATCCCCCGGCTTGCCGGCCGAGGCGAAGTGCGTGCAAACGCCCACCACATGCAACGATTTCTGGCGGGCCAGACGCTCCATCGCCCTCGGAGCTTCCTCCCATCCGATCCCCAGCCGCCCCATGCCAGTGTCTATTTTGACGTGACAGGCCATTCGCGCGCCATGGCGCTGCGCCGCCTCCGCCAACGCCAGCCCCTGCTCCTCCGAAATGATCACCGGCACGATGGACTTGGCCGCGATTTCTGCGACGTCAGACGGCCATACCGGCCCCAGCACGAGAATCCCCGCCTCAGGCAAGAGCGCTCGCAAGGTGGTCGCTTCATCCATGCCCGAGACAACAAACTGCCGAACACCCTCTTCAAAGGCACACGGCGCGATAGCGCGCAACCCATGTCCGTAGGCATCTGCCTTGACCACGAGAATGAGTTCCGAGCGTCCGCCCAAGCCGGCACGAATCGCTCGCAGATTCTCCCGGAACACGGAGAGGTCCAGTTCAATCCATGTGTTTCGTTTCATGCGCTGCCACGGTCGCTCCGGCGCCATCAACGCCGCATCCCTTTCAGGCCGGCGCAGTCCGGCCGGATTGAATCCGATTCACCCGCAACGGATAACGAAGCTTCATATCGCCATCGAGCAGGATTTCCACCCAGTGAACTCCCGCCCGCGTGAATCGAACGTTCATCAACCAGGCAATGTTGGTCGCCGTCGCCTCAGGGTTCTGCAGGCGAACGGGAATCGCCTTCGTCTCCACGACGGGCTGCCCATCCTCTGCCACAACAATTCGCGTTGTTTCCTGAAACTCGCCCTGTCCCGAACACCAGCGGTTCACCACGCAAATCCGCGGGAACACGCCGGGCACTTCCGCCATGCCCACCACATCGAAAAGGCCCACCAGTATGAACTTACCGTTCTGTTCCTGCCGCACATCATCGCACAAGACGCTCATCTGTAGGTCCGGCGTCATGATCGGCCCTCCTGTTCATGCTCCACATCAACGCCCCACGAAACCAGACGCGCTGACAAGGCCGCCACGACCCGCTCGTGAGCCTCCCGCGGCGGCATTCCCGCCGGCACAGGGTCCTCAAATGAGATTCGAACGACCTTCAAGGGCATCACCCGGCCAAAATCCTTGATCCACCGGCCGTTGCCAAGAAAATCCGTCTTTAGGGCCACCGGCACCAAAGGAACCGCTGCCCGTTTGGCCAGCTTGGCGCCCAGCGTGTTGAACGATTCGGGGGCCCATTTGGTTTTGCGCGTGGCTTGCGGGAACAACAGCACCGAAATGCCCGCCTTGAGCATCTCCACGCCCCGCGTGAGCACTCGCTCCAGATCCTCTCGCGGATTGCGGCGCGTAACGGCAATGTAGTCCCAAGAGCGGACAATTCGTCCGAACACCGGATACCGGAGCAGGTCTTCCTTCAAAACAATGGCCGTCCGTCGAACAGACAGCACCATCGCCGGCAACAGGCTGGTTTCCAGCGCGCTCATGTGATTGCCCACGATGACCACCGGCCCCGCCGCCGATCGCAGCCGGTCAAGACCTGTAACGTGCACGCGACCGCCAACCCATTCGGTCAGCCGAAGCATGTACACCGAAAAATCGCGAAAACGCTCCTGGTCATACCGACCCCGCAAAGCCTCCAACGCCGCCGCACAGTACAGCGCCACTGCCCCGGCATGAAAAAAAATCGTTGGGAAGCGGCGCGCCAACCGGTTGCCCCCCTTCCCCGAAGGCGTTTCATACACCGCCACCTCGGCAAAGAGGCGTCCCGCTCGGACCTTTTTCTGCCGGCTTTCCATGGCATCCACACTTTTGGCAAAACCGCTTTGCGCTCCCACCCCTCGTCCACGGTTGCCCCGCGGGAAGCGCCGGGAACTTCCGCTGGGCACCGGTATTCTATGGCGCCGTCAGATTGCCAACACGGCGCCATCAGTAAACGGGCGCCGGAGCGGTGCTGTCTCGAATGATCAGTTGGGGCCGAACAAACACCTCTTGGCGAGCCAGGCGCGACGCGGCCGGCTCCCCGTTCCATTTCTCCCGCACACGCGCCAGCAGCACCCCGGCCGCCAACCGCCCGACCTCGTTGGACGGCTGCCGCACCGTCGTTAACCGCGGCTGCAGGTAGTCCCCAAATCGCAACATGGCCTTCCCGGAATCCTGATCGGCCAACTCTCCCATGGGATAGTCCGCAAAACCCGTCACGCTGAGATCCCGCGGCACACGCAGGCCCAGCGCTGCCGCCTCCTGCATCACGGCCGCGGCCACATGATCGGTGACGGCAGCAATGGCTGTCGGCCGCTCGCCTCGCTGAAGTGTTTCCCGAATCGCCGCCCGCGTGTCGGCAGCCCCGGCAAAGCCACATGGCACAAAACAGGTCTCCGATTCAAGGCCGCACTCCTTCAGCCCTTGGCGGTATCCCTCAAACATCCACTCCAAGGCCGCGTGATGCCGGCAGCCCAGGTATGCGATGCGGCGGTGTCCCAGGCTCGCCAGATGGCGCACCACCTCCTGCATGCCCCAACGCAGATCCGCGGCCACCATGTCGCAGTCCCTCAGTTCTTCGTGTGGTTGCACGCACACAATGGCAATGCCCTTTTCACGACATTGTTGCACCACTTCGCTTTCAATGTGTTCAGGCTGGGTCATGAAAAGAATGGCCTCGGCGCGACGCTCCAGCGTTGCGCAAAGGGCGCGGTTGATCCGCTCGCCGGTGCTGCCGTCGAAGTGAAAGAACAGGAAGCCTTCCGCCTGCGCCCCGTCGGACGCGCCCTGCGCGATCTCGGAATACATCGGGCTGCTCATCGGATAAATCGCGCTGAGCAGGCGCGTTCGCCCGCTGATGATTTCGTAAACCGGCGCCGCGCGGTGGTATCCGCAGTGCCGCGCCACCGCTCGAATCCGCTCCGCTGTTTCCTTGCTGACGCGAGGACTGTCCCCCTTAAGCGCCCAGTAGACAGTGGCGGGCGATTGGTAGTGCACCCTGTTTTTTGGACAGGTAGCTAAGCCAAGATTTTGGCAGGATGACGTCCAAGAAAGCGGGGGTTCTGAGATGGCGACGAAGAGGCGGAAGCATTCGGAGGAATTCAAGGCGAAGGGGGCTCTGGAGGCCGTGAGGGGTGTTCGGACCTTGAGCGAGTTGAGTGCGATGTTCAAGGTCCACCCGACGGTGATCGCCCACTGGAAGCGGATGCTCGTGGAAGGAGCGGCGGGCGTGTTTGGGACTGGCAACGGCGGGTTGCCCAAGAGCGAGGAGGAGTTGACGGCGCCGCTGTATGAGCAGATCGGCCGGCTGCAGATGGAGGTGGACTGGCTCAAAAAAAAGCTCTGAGTCCGTCGGTGGAGGTCAAGCGCAGATGGATCGATCCGGAACATGGCGGGTTGTCGGTGGCGCGGCAGTGCGCGTTGGCGGGGCTGGCCCGTTCCAGTTACTACTTCACCCCGACGGCGAGCGAGAGCGCCGAGAATCTGGCGCTGATGCGCAAGATCGACGAGCTGTATCTGGAGCGTCCGTTCTTCGGGTATCGGCGGATGGCCGGATGGTTGAGGGAGCTGAAGTGGACGGTGAACGAGAAGCGGGTCTTGCGGCTGATGCGGTTGATGGGGCTGCAGGCGGT
>CALHGX010000065.1 GCA_938031185.1 uncultured bacterium | reverse complement strand
CATCGAAAGAACCCAGCAACACACGATGAGCGCGGTGGTCAGGCCCCGGGGTATTGTTTTTCGGTTGAGCATCCGCCGTGCAGCGTAGCATGAATTGGGCCAGAAACGCACGTGCCGGGTGCGAATGCGTTTGCGAAGCGGGCGGGTTCTGGTAATGCTCGTTATCGGTTCGATCGAAAGGATGACGCGGCATGAGACCGGATTTCAGCCTGTGGCGGCGCATACTGATTCTGGCGGGGCCGCTGATTCTTTCCATGAGCGGCAGCATGGTGATGCTGTTCATGGACGGTTTGCTGCTGGCGCGCTATTCGACCGAGGCGGTGGCGGCGGTGGGGCCGGCCTCGATGGCGGTCTTCACGTTTGGAAGCCTGATATCGGGCGCGGTCGGTTACACGTCGGTGCTCACGGCGCAGTATTTCGGGGCCGGCCTGCCGCGGCAGATCGGACCGGCGGTGTGGCAAGGCCTCCGACTGGCCGTGGCCGCCGGCGCGGGGGGGGTGGCGCTGGCGGCGTTGGGCCGTCCGCTGTTCGCGCTGGTGGGGCATGCGCCGGCGGTACAGGCGCTGGAAGCGCGCTATTTCTCGATCAACTGTCTCGGCATGACGGCTTTGTTTCTCGCCACGGCGCTGGCGGGCTTCTTTTCGGGGCTGGGCCGGACGCGGGTTGTGATGGCCGTGCAATTGAGCGGGCAGTTTTTGAACATCGTTCTGGATTGCGGTTTGATTTTCGGGCGGATGGGGTTGCCGGAATGGGGCGTGGCCGGCGCGGCAGTGGCGACCGTCGCGGGTTTGGTTCTGCAGGCGGTGTTGTTCGCGTGGTTGTTTCTGCGGCGGGAACATCGGCAGGCCTATGGCACGTGGAGCGGCCGGCGAATGGATCCGGAAATGATGAAACGGATGATTCGCTTCGGCGTGCCGAACGGATTCCGCTTCTTCGCCGAGATGGTGGCGTGGACTTTCTTTTTGTTCTTTGTGGGGCGGATCGGAGCCACGGAACTGGCGGCCACAACGATCGCCTGGCGAATCAACGGCGTGGCGTTCTTTCCGGTGGTCGGTCTGTCGGAAGCCATCCGGATTTTGGTGGGGCAGGCCCAGGGGCGCGGGGATTCGGAGACATCCCGCCGGGTGACCTGGCAGGGACTGATGCTGGCGGAGCTTTGGATGGCGGGAACGGCGGCGCTGTTCGTGTTCAGGCCGCGGCAGTGGTATGGACTTTTCATGGGAGCCGCGCCGGAGGGAGAAGCGGTGGTCGCGCTGGGCGCCGGGCTGCTGCGCTATGTGGCGGCATATTGCTTGCTGGATGCCGTGAATATTGTCACTTGCGGCGCCCTGACGGCGGCGGGAGACACCCGATGGACCCTGCGGGCCAGTGTCTGGGCGCACGGTGTTTTTCTCGGGGCGCTGGCTGTGGCGGATGCTGCGGGATGGGGGCTCGACGCGGAATGGTTTCTGGCGACGGCGTTCGTGATGGCGCTGGCGCTGGTGTGGCTGCGGCGTTTTCGCTCGGGCGCATGGGAGCGAATCCGCGTTCTGGACGAAGAATGATTTTTTCGATTGAGGATATGGGCGGCCTATGGCCCGAGACGGCGCCAGAGCGAGGGGGACATGCCGTGCCGGCGGCGAAACACGGCGGAGAAATAGAGGGGATTGCTCCATCCGCTAGCCGCCGCAATCGCTTTGATGGGCATTTCGGTTTCCACCAGCAGACGCTCGGCGTTACGCAAGCGAAGTTCCACCAGCGCTTGGTGAACGGTTGTGCCGGTTTCCCGGCGAAACAGCACTTGCAAACGGGACGCCGATAGTCCAACCGCCCGGCCGAGGCTTTCGAGCGTGATCCCGGGTTCGTGAGATCTCGCTCGCAGGACGGCAACGACTTGCCGAATGCGATCATCCCCAGACTCAGAAGATTCGTATGGCGTCGTTGTGCCTAACGTTGCCAGAAGTCCGGCCACGAAAAGCCTCAATCGAGCCACCGTCAACTCCGGAGCCCATCTTGCCGCAGTCGCATCGTGGGAGAGCCGGGATAAAAGCGCTTCAGGTGTCTCGCCAAGCCATGTCCGCCACAGCACACGGGCCTGATGAGGCAGGGTCAGACAGACCGTCGTCCGGCAGTTCATGCGCCACAGCGAGGCCGGTTCGTGAGCACCCACACTCACGGTCAAACCGAGGCAATCCCAGCCGCTGACCTGCGGGACGCGATGAACGGCCACATGCAACGCGCCCGGCGTCACCACCGCCACCCCTCCGACGCGCACCGCATGCAGCGCGCCATCTCCTGACAGGACCCGTACGGTCCGCCGTGCAGGCAAGAAGAGCTCCCAGTGATCGTGGCGATGAAGACCTTGCTGTCCCGATATGGCCGCCGATGAGCCGCTGATGATCACAACGTCCTTTGGTCGCCGCAGCCCACGTTCCAGGCAGACCCCCAGCACCTCTGTGGCATAACGGCGAACGGTGTTGGCGTCGCGAACAGTAGTCATGGCTTCCTCGCCGCCTATGTGGCTGCCATTCCACCGAGATATCTTTTCCAAGTAAGGCAGAGGCGCGCGCGAGTCAAGAGCGGGCTGAGGTCGCGCGGCAATTCGCGCTTTCGGCAAGGACAAGCTCTGGAGTAGGCGGTCCAGGGCCGCTTGGTCGCCGACTCTAACCAGCCGCACTCCAGTTGGGTCGCGGAATCGTTTTTTATATGTCCGGCGAGCATGCTTTTTGTATGTCTTTTCGCTTGTGAGCGGAGCGGCTTCGGGAAGAGAATGGACACGAATTGAGGCGAAAGGCGATATATTCTGTTGTTACGACGGTCCGGTAGGCGGCTCGCACAAGGAGGGGAGGAAGCGCATGAAGACGATGCGTGGAACGTGGGTGTGGGGGATCGTGATGGCCGTGTTTGCGGCCTCAGCGGGATGGGCGGAGATCATCTATCTGCACGAAGGCGCGGCCGATCCGACCACCGAGGGGTGGACGGAGGTAATCTGGGGCGGGGCAACGACAGCCTACGCCGGCACAGACACGGTGGGCAGCGTCAGCTATCCCTTCTGGGGCATCGGTGATCAAGCGGGCAACGGCGGCCGAAAATACAGCGTAACCAACGTACCATCCTCCCAGCTTACGAACGACTGGGTACTGACCGCCCGTATGCGGCCCGTGCGGCCGGCCACTAGCAACGAGAACAACATGACATCAGCCCATGAGATGATGGCGGCTGTGTCAGAGGGGGTTTACTTCTACGGTCTGGGCTTTGGGGCGGAAGGCCTGTACCGCTCAAAGCCGGGCGTGTGGGGGAGTGATCCTTACCAGGTACTGGTGGACGCCACTCCGCCGGACACGGGACAGTACTATGAGCTCAAGCTGCTGATGGATCAGGCGACGAACCGGGTAATGCTCTACCGCGATGGCATGCTGAAGGCGGTGGTGCCGAAGAGCAGTTTCATGCCTTACACTGATGATCGTATCGTACAGTTCGGAGACGGTTCCGGCGTCGGCGCGGCACCGGTGACCAGTCACTGGAACTATGTGGCGTTCGACACGGCGTACAAGCCGCCGGTGCGGTTAATAGATTGGAGCGGGCCGGAGCATCCGACAAATGTGCCCCCGGGGGCTTTTTTGCCGTGGGGCTACATCGGGACGCCGAGTTTCGCGTCCGGCACGGACACGGTGAACGGCGTCGAGTATCCCTATTGGGAACTCAACCATCCTAATGGGCACTACACCTTGGTTTATTATCCACACAGCAAAGATCTGGATGGAAACTGGGATATTCG
>CALHGX010000064.1 GCA_938031185.1 uncultured bacterium | reverse complement strand
GCTTACGATGCGATTCTGGTCCATCGTATCGGCGGCCCCGTGCCGGACGTGAAAGCGAACGATTCTGACGCGCCGATCACGATCCACCCGGAAGACGTTCTGTCCGTCACGCTGTCGCTCGGCACCGCCGGGTATGCGGGCGTGCACGCCGACTGGTGGATTCTGGCCCATCATGCCGACAGCGGCCAGTGGTATCAATATGTGGCGCCGTTCACCACAACCTCTTGGCGCCCCTGGACCGGCGGCACGTCATTGCAGGCGCCGCTCTTCGACTTCACGGGGCACGAAGCCGTTCGCATGAGCGATCTGCCGGCCGGGCAGTGGACCTTCTACTTCGGCGTGGACGCGCCGCAAAACGGCGTGATGGACATGAACATGCTCTTCTACGACGGAGTGGCCGTGTCGGTGACGCCTCAAGACCAGTGATCGAAAGAGCGGACGCGCCGTCGTCCAAAGCGTGGCGGCGCGTTCGCGCCTAACCCTTTCCTCACGATGGCCTAATGCTGGACGCTCATTCTTGTCCCGCATGCGCCTCGCCCTTATCAGCGTCAACGCTTTTGTTCCGTGCGACGGATTCCGGCTCATTCTGGCGATCTTGCGGCGGGACGGGCACCATGTGACCGCCATTTCGCTGCCCCGGCAAGCGCCGCAAGTCTGCACGGAGCACGAACTGGCGCAACTGGCGCGCGCGACGGACGAGGCGGAATTGATTCTTCTCGGCGTGTACAGCTCGTATTCCGGCCGTGCCATCCAAGTCAGCGACGCCCTGCGCGCGCGGCACCCGGAGCGCAAGATCGTCTGGGGCGGGCCGCATTGCGTGGCGTCGCCTGAAGCGTGCTTGCGGCATGCCGACGGCGTTTGCTTCGCCGAAGGGGACGAGGCGGTGCCGCTCTTCGTGCGCCGCTTGGCCGCGGGCGATCCGGCGTGGATCGAGGCGCCGAATTTCGCCTTTCGCACGGCCGACGGCCCACGGATCAATTCCGTCCTTCCGCCCACGAACAACCTCGACGCCCTGCCGTTCTACGATTACAGCTTCGAAAACGAGTTCGTGCTGGACGACGAACTAGCCCCGGTTGGAACCGACCTGCTGAAGCGCCACCTGCCCATTCATCCCTTCATGCTGCCGACCGCCACATTCCTGACCTCGCGTGGGTGTCCGCACCAGTGCGCCTACTGCAACAACTGCCGTTACACGGCGTTGCATGGCGGACGGATGCCAATCCGACGCCAGTCGGTGGATCGTTTCATGGACGAGGTTGAGCACACGCTGAAGCGCCTGCCCTTTGTGGAGCGCGTGTTGTTCGGCGATGATGATTTCCTGATCCGATCGCTGGCCGAGTTGGAGCAATTTGCTGCACGCTATCGCCGGACCGTGAACCGGCCCTTTGCGGTGTGCCTCAGCGCCAACACGTATCGGCGCGAGAAGCTGGATGTCTTGCTGGACGCCGGCCTGAAGATCGCGCAGATCGGCGTGCAGTCCGGCAGCCAGCGCGTGCTGGACGAGGTGTACGCCCGCGGCGTTCGCGTGGACAAGGCGCGGACGGTCATCGCGGAAACCGCGCCGCTTCTGGCGCAACGCGGCGGGCTGGTCCTGGCCGACTTCATCGTGGACAATCCCTACGAAACGGAGAAGGACGTGCTGGCAACGTATCGCTTCCTTGTGGATTTGCCGCACGAAGCGTTCGCGGAAATCTTCGCGTTGGTGTTCCTTCCAGGCACGCCGCTTTATGTCCGGGCGTTGGCGGATGGACACATTCGCCCCTTTGATCCGGCGGCCTTTCGGGAATACACGAGCCGCACGGCGCTCTACCAGGTCAATTACCCGTTGTTGCTGATTCGCATGCTGGAGGTCTTGCGCGACGAGCGCGTCCACCGCTGGATTCCGCGTTGGTTCCTTCACGCGCTCGCGGCGCGGCCGCTTGTGTGCCTCATGCGGCGCGTTCCCGGCTGGCTGATGGGCTGGCTGATCCGGCGGCTGCCCGTGGCTGTTCGCGGCGCTGTTCGCGCGGCGCGCCGTTGGAAACGGCGCGCCGCGGTCCTGCTAGGCGGCATTCCGCGCCCACCGGCGGCGGCACAAATGGGGCATAGCCGCCTTGCGTGCCGTCCCAATAGACCCAGTGGTACCGGGGATCGTCAAGAGAGCGCTCGAACACGAATCGCGCTTCAACGGGAAACCCTTGCGCGTTAACCCGCGCAATTTCCACGGTCATGCCCCGAAGCCGGATGGTTTGGCCCACCGTAAAGCGGAGCGTTTCGGAGCGAAATGCCGTGCCGATGACGAGCCCCTTGTAGTGCGGATGCCATCGCGGCGCTCCAACGAGCAGATCGTCGCGTCTTGGCCGCGCCGGAATCATGGGCGCATGCGTCGAGATTAGAACAAGGGCATTGTCGGCCTCCCGTCGCGCAACGATGTCTCCCAAACCCGACGAAAGGGTGCGAATTCGGGCCGGCAGGTTCGCGCCGTCCTGCAGGAGAAAGTAGGGGAGATAAGACACGTACATCGCGTCGGGCGGATTGACGAGAATCAGTTCCGCGTCCGGGGCCGCAAGCAGAAGCGAATTCACGCGTTCGACCGGAGGGGGCCGGCGGAACTGCCGGACCAGCCGCTTGGCCTGTCCCGGCAGCGGCTGGAGCAGGTGCAGCAGCGCCACGAGGATGGCTGCGGCCCCGAGACCTGCGCGGATGCGGCGGCCGAGCGGCATCCATGCATGCCCTTCGCAAACGCCGACGATGAACGCGGCCGCCAGCGGCGCGAATCCCAACATGGCGAACAATGTGAGCCGGTCCTCAGGAACTGTCGTCGCGCAGGCTGGGACGAGAGATCCCGCCAGGCCCGTCACCCAGAACCTGGCGGCGCGGGCGCGGCGGATCATGGGACTGAATGCCGTGCCAATCGCGAGCAAGACGGCCGCGCTCAGCATCCACGCCCCTGGCTGAAGTTGCGGGGAGAGCGCGGCGTACCGGGAAAGAAACGGACTCGCACACACGCTCAGGGCCAACACGGGTGCCCATTCAAGCAGGTTTGCTGCGAAGCGAAGAGGTTCGCTCCCAGGATCGACATAGAGTCCGGAATGAGCGACGCCGAAACCAAGACGCTGATAAAGCGTTCTCCAGGCCAAAGCCGTTACGGCAAACGGAAGCACACTCATCAGGCGCGTTTTCCATGGGCGCGAATCGAGGAAAAAGGTGTAGCCGAATAGATATGCGACGCCGGTCAGGGCGCCTTCACCGGCCAGGAGCCCTGCGGCGAAGGCCGCCCAGGCGGCCGCGGCCCACGCAAAAAAACCCCGCTGTACGGCCCGATGATGAAGCCAAATCGTGAGCGCGACAAAGAACACGGCGATGAACGTGTTACGCGCGGCGATCCAGATGAGGGGCTGCCAGTTTTCCTGGTTTAAGGCCAGGATCAGCACCGCTGTCGCCGCCACCGAAGTCCGGGCGTCCATCGCACGGTAGAGTGCCCAGGTCATGATCAGAAACGCCGCGAACCACAGACTGTTCTGGACGCGCATAAGGGCGGGGCGGGATGGCCACAGACGGTAATCCAGCCAGTGCGTGGCGGCGGATAGCGGCCGCCAGAAAGATTGTTGCGCATCTGGGGCCGTCCACCAGGGCAAGACCCCCTCCTCGACCGCCCGTCGGGTTAGATCGCCTTGGAACCAATCGAAGAGCGTTTTCGTCGCGGTTCCAAAACGATGCGCGTTTTCGAAATAGCCACGTTGTTTAATGGGGTGTTCGTTCAGTAGCTTGGCCGCCTGCACCAGGTCGTCGCCGGAAAAAGGATAGCGCCAACCCGGCATGCTGAACACTAGAGCCCATGCTGTCAGGAGCACGGGAATCGTTGCAGATCCCGCATACCGCCGGAAGAATTCAAGACGCATGCAGCGGGACACTGCGGGGAGGACGTGTCGCCAGGATTCAAGCCGTGTTAGAATTCGAATAAGTCATGCATGTTCCCGCAACCGCGGCGGTGCTTGAGCCCAAAGGTCCTTTCACGCTCTTCCACGCTGCTCAACCGAATTCTAACGCGGCGCAAACGCGGGCGCGATGCCGCTGCGGGATCGTTTCGTTTTTTCGGGGGAGTGGAAGGACGGACGTCCTTTTCGTCTGTATCTTCAGCGATGCGCATTGCTCATATTTGCACGAAGTTCAGCCGCATCAGCGAGACCTTCATCTACGATCTCGTTGTGGGACTTGAACGGGCGGGGACCGAAAATCACGTCATCACCGCTGCCCGTGTGAACGCGGCGGAACGGCCTTTTCCCCGTGTGCGCGTGCTGCCCATTGCGCTGTGGCGTCAGGCCGTTTTCGTGGCTCGGAAACGCGCATTCAACGTGTACCGTTTTCCCATGCCGTTGCGGGCGACCCGCGACGCGCTGCGAGAGATTCGCCCCGATGTTGTTCTGGCGCATTTCGGAGGCATGGGCGCCGCCGTCGGCCCGGTGGCTCGCGAAATGGGAATTCCATTGTGCGTGGTGTTCCATGCGTTCGACTTGTTCATGCGTCCCTTCCGGCCCGCGACCTACGCGACGCTCTGGTCCACGGGCGCGCAAGCGATCGCCGTTTCCCGGCACGGCGAACGCCGACTGCTCGAGCTCGGGTGCCCGGCCGATCGAGTGCGGGTGATTCACTGCGGCGTGGATGTGGCGCGGTTCGGAGTGTGCGACACCGCGCGGTCTGCGGCGAACGGCCTGCGGCTGGCGAGCGTCGGACGGCTGGTGGAGAAGAAGGGCTTCGACGATGCGATTCGAGCCGTGGCGACACTGCGGAAAAACGGGGCGCATATGGTGCGACTCGACATCTGGGGCAACGGCCCCTGCCGGCGGCGTCTCGTGCGTCTGTCGAGGCGTCTGGGGGTCGATGATCTCGTGAGCTTCCGGGGGTCGGTTGCTGCCCGCGATGTTCCTTCGCTTCTTCGGGACTACGATGTCTTCGTCCTGCCCAGCCGAACTGCTCGCAACGGAGATGCCGAGGGTATTCCCATCACTCTTCTCGAAGCCCAAGCCGCGGAACGGCCGGTGGTGGCGACGCTGCACGCCGGCATTCCGGAGGCCATTCCGCCGGAGCATCACGGTCTGTTGGCCCGTGAAGGCGACGCGGAAGACCTTGCGCAGAAGCTGGCGTCGTTGGCGGCATGGCGTGACGAATGGGAAGCCATTGGTCGGCGCGGCCGCGAATGGGTGGCAGAACGGTTCTCATTGTCGGGCGAGATCGAAGAGTACCTGCGGCTGTTCCGGGGGCTCTGCTCGCCGTCGCGTTCGGCCGGCGAAGGGGTATGACGAAGTGGCCTTGATTTCCACCGGCATGGGGCTGACGGTCCTTCGGACGATTAATGCCGCGCTGGGACTGCTCTTAAGCGTCGCCCTGGCGGCCGTGTTCGGCGTGAGCCAGGAAGCGGACGCCTTGTTCGTGGCGATGTCGGTGGCGGTCGTACTGGGACGGGACCTGTCGCGGGTGGTGCGCACCGCTGCCGTGCCCTGTCTGGTGGAGCACGATGCGGATGGCGGGGGGAGCGTCTTTCCAGCCATGTTTCACGGTGCCACGGTTCTCTTCGCGGCGGGGTGCGCGGCGCTGGCCTGGATGGCCGCTCCCTGGATCGTCCGATTCACATCGCCCGGTTTCGATCCGGCGACGGCGCAAGCGGCGACGCGACTGCTGCGGTTGTTGTCCCCCTCGCTTCTATTGTTCGTGCTCTTCGGTTCCGCCCAAGCGGTGTTTCACGCCCGGCGCCGGTTCTTTGCGCCGGAGATCGGCGAGACGGTCTGGCGTGTGTTGGCGATCGCGGTGCTATTCGCCTTAGGCCGCCGCGCGGGTGTGGAAGCCTTCGCGGCGGGGCTTCTGCTGGCTGCATTCGTTCAGTGGTTCGCGCTTCTGCTCGTCGGCGTCCGATGCGGATGGCACGTGTTGCCGACCCGCTGGACGCCGATTCGGCTGTCTACGCTGCGGCCGTTCTGGCTCAGCGCGGCCGCCGTTCTCTGCTCCGTCGTGCAGATGCAGGTTGAGGGCGTCCTGGATCGCGCCATGGTGTCCTTCATGGCGCCCGGCTCCATCGCGCTGTTCACGTATGCCCAGCGTCTTGCGCACGCGGCGCCGCTGCTGCTGTCCACGAGCCTGCTGATGCCCTGGCTGCCGGAAATTGCGCGCATTCGCGCTCGGGTGGGCGATTCGCGCCGCTTGGCCAAGCAAGGATCCCTGTTTCTCGCGGGGCTGGGCGCGCTGCTGGCGCTGGTCATCGTGTGGTCCGCCCGCGACGCCGTCGCCCTGCTGTTGTTGAGGGGAAAATTCGACGCCCATTCCGCGGATGTTGTTGTTGCGGCGCTACGGGCCTTCGCGTTGGGCATTCCGGCTATTTTCTGTGTGCAATGCCTTGCCGGTGTGCACATTGTGGAGCGCAATCCTCGGGCGATGCTGCGCATGGGGTGGGTTGCCGTGCTGGCACATGCCGCGGGCAACGTCGCCCTTCGTGGCTGGGGGGTGCCGGGCATTGCGCTTTCGGGGTCCCTGGCGGTCTGGTGCGTGGCGATATACCTTTGGCGACACATCCGATCCGAAGAACCGGTCTGGTTCGACTGGCCGCGTTTCGCCGGTGCCATGGTGGCGGCAGGCCTCGCTTTGTACGCGGTGCCTTGGCGTTCGCTGCCGGGCGGAACGCCGGCGGGTGTGGCGGCCGGCGCGCTCGCCGCGTGGGGTGCCTACAACGTCGTGCTATGGCCTGCGCTACGCCGCATGCGCGCCTACGAGCGCGAAGCCACACAGCCGACAGACCGAAAAATACCCGTTCTCTAATCCGACGCTAACCGCTCCGCGCCACGCTTCCTGCCATCATTTTTTGGCCGTGGCTTGAAGCGAGGCAACAGACATGAACAGCAATGTGCCAGGGACGGAATGCGCCGCATGGCGTTGCGGTGTTCTGATTTCGAGTGATGCGGCGGCGTTCCCGATGTGTGCCGACGACACCGCTCAATCTTTTTCGGTGTATGAAGCGGTCAAGCGCATCATAGACGTAACTATTGCCGCGCTCGGAATGGTGCTGACCCTGCCATTGTGGACGGCGATCGCGCTGGCGGTGAAACTCAGCAGCCGGGGGCCGGTCTTCTTCGTTCAGGAACGAGCCGGACTGAACGGCCGCCCGTTCCGCATGTTTAAGTTCCGCACCATGGTGGCGGATGCCGAAGAACGGCTCAAGGATCTGGTCCGGTTCGACGAATTGAAGGAGCCCGTATACAAGCTACGGGACGATCCTCGCGTCACGTCGGTCGGCCGTCTGCTTCGGCGCTTCGGGCTGGACGAATTGCCGCAGTTGATCAACGTGCTGCGGGGCGAAATGAGCCTCGTCGGGCCTCGGCCGGAAGTGGTGGCGCTCGTGGCGCGTTACAATGCGGAAGAACGGTGCCGGCTGCTCGTCAAACCCGGCATCACGGGCTGGCAACAGATTCACAACCGCGGCATGCCCGACATGGCCGCTCGGCTGGCGTATGACATCCAATATTTTCGGAACCGGAGCGTGCTGCTCGACCTCTGGATTCTTACGATGACCGTCTTCGTCATTGCCAGCGGAAAGGAAATCACGTACTGAGACCAAAGGCCAAGCGCGCAGGGTCTCAAGCGGGAGTGGCGGCGAGAACAAAGCGGTGTCTGGCCGCGGCGGAGCGATGAAACATGGCGGTCCTTTTCTGGGTCTGTCTGTCGGTCATCGGCTATGTGTATCTCGGCTACCCTTTGCTGATGTGGCTCTTGGCGACTTGGCGGGGGAGAGAGCGCTCCTTCGTTTCGACCGAATGGCCGACGGTGAGCCTGATCATTGCCGCCCGCAACGAGGAAGGCGTGCTGGCCGCCAAACTGGACAACGCGACAAACCTGGACTACCCAGCGGACAAACTGGAAATCATTGTCGCATCTGACGGCTCGACGGATCGGACGGACGCCATTGCGCGCGATTTCGAAGGACGGGGCGTTCGTCTCCTGCGCGGCGAGGGGTGGCAGGGGAAGACCGCCGTCCAGAACGCGGCCGTCGCGGCTGCTGCTGGTGAGATCGTGGTTTTTTCCGACGCCAACGCGATTTACCAGCCGGACGCGCTCAAGCGGCTCGTCGCGCGCTTTGCCGATCCAAGCGTCGGTTGCGTGGAGGGACGGCGTGCCGACTTCGTTTCAGCGTCTTCGACCACCGGCCGAGCCGAGGTGGTGTATCGTGACTGGGAATCGCGCGTTAAGGCATGGGAAAGTCAGGTGCGGTCCTGCGTCGGCGCGAGCGGGCCCATCTATGCCGTGCGACGCTCGCTCTATGTCCCGCTCGATCCCGCCATGATCAGCGACTTTATGGAACCGCTTCTCATCATGTGCCGGCATGGCAGGCGCCAGGTCTTTGAACCGGCCGCTGTCTCCAGCGAGGCGGTGTTGCCCGAGTTGCGGGACGAATTCCGTCGCAAGGTGCGGATCATGACCCGCTGCCTGAACAGTCTGCGCATGGCGCCCGAGGTCCTCGACCCGCGGCGCAGCGGCTGGTTCGCCATGCAGGTGATCAGCCACCGTCTGCTGCGATGGATGGTTCCCCTCTTCGCGATTGGGGCGTTTGCCGCCAACCTTTTCTTGTTGGATCGCGCGTTCTATAGGGGCGTGTTTCTTGCGCAGGTTCTCTTCGCCGCTGCCGCGGCCGCCGGAATCGTCTTGGATCGGTGGCGGATCGGACCGGCCTTTGTCCGCTTCCCCTACGCTTTCTGCGTGGCCAATCTGGCATCGCTTGTGGCCGTGGGTAACTGCCTGCTCGGGCGAAATGTGGTGACTTGGCAGCCCCAGCGCGCATGAATGGAACAGCGGCCATCGGTCTTGCGGCAGTGGCCGGCCTTGCCGCCTGCTTGCAGGCGGCTGCCACGCCGCCCTCCTGCGAGCCGCCCTTGGATAGGCTTGTGACGAACCGGCCGCGGCTTTTCATCAACGCGCAATCGCTTCCCCTTGTGATACGGGCGGCGAGCCAGGAACACGGCGAGCGGCTGAACGCCTTGCGGGACATTGTGAACCGCCTGACGACCGACGCCGACCTTCCGCCCGGCGACTACGGCGTCGAATCCGCAGCCGCGGCGTTTCTCCTCCTGAGCGAACCGACGCCCGCGCGGCTGACCGCGGCTACCGGATTGCTGGAGCGATCGGTCGCCTACTATCGGGACTGCGATCGCGACCGTCGCACGGTCAGTCGCTATTCCGCGACACGCATCCACGCCATCATGGCGTACGATTGGATATACGACGCCATGCCAACGGAACAGCGGTTCCGTCTGGGGCGCGACCTGCTCGCTCATGTGGCCTTCCGCGTGCTGGAGCGGTCCGTTCCGGGCGATAATCTTGGCGATTCGCTTTCCGGCTTCTACGGCGAGATCAGTCTGCCGTGGTACGTGGGGCTCGCCACGATCGGGACCGGGATTGACGAAGACAAATCGGTTGCCGCCATCGTCTTCGGTTACGACCAGCACCGGCGGATGCTCGATCATCGCCGCCGCCTGGCGGGGGATGACGGAGGCGGCGGTACCGCCACGCTAGGCTACGCGCTCGGCGCAGACCCCTGGGCGGAGTGGAACTTCTTTCACACGATGGAATCTGCGTTCGGGGTGAACGCGGCGACGAACTGGCCGCACGCGGCGTTGTTGCCGAACTACGTTCTCTGGAATCGCCTGCCCGGTGGACTGGAGTTCGGGTCCGGGGACGCGTTTCACACCTCCAACGAGTGGCCGGACGGGCACCTTTATGCGCATCTGGCCCACGTGCGGCACTTCTTTGGGGCGTCCCATCCCGAGCAGGCGGCGCTCGCCGCGTGGCTGCAGCCGCAATGCCGTCCGCCCGTGTACTCGTCGGCGGCGTGGCCTCTGGCCTTTTTTTTCCTGAACCGGATCAACCGTTCGCCGCCGCCGCACGCGCCTCCGCCGGGAGCGCCGTTGGCGCGGCACTTCGAGGGAATGGGGCAAGTGTTCATGCGTTCCGGCTGGGGCGATCGCGACACGTATGCACTCTTTACGGCGGGCGGCAGCAGCGCGCGACACAAGCATTTTGACGAGAATACGTTTACGATCTTCCACCAGGGATATCTGGCGCTGGACAGCGGCACGCGCCCGGAACCTGGGAGCCACTTGTTCCAGTACTACTGCCGCAGCGTTGCGCACAACGGCATTCTGATCCGGATGGAAGGGGAGCAGATGCCGGCGTATTGGGGAACTCCCGCCCCGGGCGAGCCCGATCTGCCGATCGCCAATGACGGCGGCATGCGTTGCCCCACAGGGGCGGTGATTCGCGCGTTCCACACCACGCCCGACTTCACCTACATCGCCAGTGACGCCACGGCCTGCTACCACCCGGCCAAATGCCGCCTCGCCCTGCGCCAGTTCGTTCACGTCCAGCCGAATTTCTTTGTGATCTTCGACCGGGTTCATGTCCTTCGCGCCGATCAGCCGGTCACGTGGCTGCTCCACACCGCGGAGCAGCCGATCCTGACAGGCGATCGCTTTCGCGCCGACCATCGCGGTGGACGCCTCTGGTGTCGCACCCTGCTGCCGGCCAAGGGGTCGCATCGCGTCGTGGGCGGTCCGGGCCGCGAGTTCTGGAGCGACGGCCGAAACTGGCCCCTTCCCGCGAAGCCCTGGCTGGGCGGCGAAACGATCAAGCACCCGGAACTGTTGGGCGGCTGGCGCGTCGAAGTGTCGCCGTCCACACCCGCCTTGAAAGTGCGGTTGTTGCACGTCATCGAAGTTGGGGCTCGGGCCGCGTCGAACGATATGGCCGCCGTCCGGCGTCTTTGGAGCTGGAACTGGACCGGTGTGGAACTTCGCCAGGGCGAACGCAAAGTCAGCGTCCGCTTCCGCAAGAACGGCGAGCCCGGTTGCGACATCGCCATTCGAGGCTCCGGACGACGTCTCACCGCAACGCTGGGAAACACCGTTCAACGGCAGTCGGCGTTGACGGCCGGGCGCTGAGGTTCGGCTAGGGTGCGGTACAGCTGCCCATACGCCGCGGCCGTCTGCTCGATGCGGAACTGCGCGGCGTTGCGCAGCCCGGCGGCCGTGAGATCGCGCGCCAGACGCTCCGACCCAAGCAAGGCCCGAACCGCTTCGGCGATGGCGGCCGGATTGTTCGGTTCCACTAGCAACGCGTCCACTCCGTTGTGGAGGGTTTCCAGGAATCCCTCCACTTTTGTGGCCACCACCGGAATGCCGGCGGCTTGCGCTTCCAGCGCCGAAATTCCGAAGGATTCCTGCAAAGAGGGGCCTACCAGAACCGAAAGGACGGAAAGCCAGGGAACGATGTCCACCTGCTCGCCGGCAAACCGAACACGATCTACCATTCCCTCCGCGGCCGCCAACGCCTGCCACGCCGGTCGCTCGGGGCCATCGCCTACCAACACACCATGCACTTCAACGTTAGCACGAACGAGTAACGCAAGGGCCCTGATCCAGATGGCGCCGCCTTTCTCAACGCTGCAACGGCCGATCATGCCAATGAGCGGGCCGTTGGGCGGCAGCCCCAGCCGTTGTCGCTCCTCCATGGGATTCGTTGCCGGCCGAAAGCGCTCCATGCGGATACCATTGGGGATCACCGTGATCATCTCCGGCGGCGTGCCTTGCTCCACAAGCGAGCGTCTTACGCTCTCGCTGACCGCCACAACCCGGTCCGTGAAGGGACGCAAGAGCCGGTTGCCAAAGCGTTGTTTGCGCGGCTGACTCCATCCTGCGACCGTGTGTACAGTGGTCACGACGCGCGGCGTGCGGGCGAGGATGGCAGCGAGGCGGCCCCAGAATCCGGCCGAAAAGGAGTGTGTGTTGAGAATCTCCACGCGTTCACGACGCAACAGTCGTGCCAGTCGCCAAAGTGCCAGCAGGTCGAGCCCTCGTCTTCGATTGATGAAATGTCCGCAGATGCCGCGCTGTCGCAACAGGTCGAACAACGGACCACGATCGTCGAGACACGCCACCTGAACATCAAACCCGTCGACAGCAAGACATGGCAACAGCTCGGCCAGCAGGGTCTCCGCGCCCCCCGTGCGCAGGTGATGAATCAAATGGAGCACGCGAGGACGATTCATGGCGCGGACTCGCGCAGCCTCTGCTGGAGGTGTCGAAGGCAAATCTGGCGCGCGTGGAATGGTCGGTCGTAGCGATAGGGCTCCGGCCACGGATTCTTCTCCAGCCAGCGGATTGGCCGCCCCGCGAGACGCTCGCCGATTCGGGGGCGGAGGTCCGTGCCGGTCGGGATCACGGCCGGGCCGTGGTGAAGGTACACGTTGTGCCAAAGCTCGGCCGAATGATAGGGGCAGAGCAGCGGGCAGCCGGTGAAGTTTTTCACCACCTGATGGTAATTCCCCACGAGGCACGGGACACGGGTGAGATGGATGTCAAAAAAACCGCGCGGGTTTGCGTGTTGATAGCGCCGGTGATGCGGCCGGCCCACGTGCAACGCGTCGCCCGCCGAGCCGGACCAGAAAATGCATCGCCCTTCGAAAGCGTCCGCGATGCGCTTCAGCGCTGGCAGCCAGCGCATATGGCGCGGGTCGGAGTACAAATCGCTGCACACGATCTTGCGCTCGGTTGCTTCCTTTGTCTCTTCGTTGCGGTTGTCGTGACCGAAAACCTGGCCCGTTTTCACACCGTTCCATGCCAGCCATTGATGCACGAGCGCGCAATTGGGCGCAGCGCTGAAGACATGCCACCGCTCCGGCTGGGCCTTGGGAATCAATGCCAGTATTTGGCTGTCCTTGCCGCCGATCATCATGACATGGTCGTGGTTGGGGAAAGCCGCTTCAATGGAACGGACGAAACGGACCAGGTGGGCGCAAACGCCCTCCATCAGCGCGTTGGAGGAACGCAGGGAAAAATCGGGAGCGAAAGTGTCGGTGCTTTCGGTCGGCGTCACCCGCTCGAAGGGCCGCAGTTTGCGAACTCGCACGTCCATGGTGTCCCAGGACTCATACCAGAAGCGGTTTCTGGCAAGATGGTGGAGCATGGCGATGGGCAGTACGCGCTTGACCCATTCCTTCAGGCCGTAAGGCAGGGCGGCTGTTCCGCGCACAAAACGCGCGTGAACGTTGTCGCCCAGCAGATACTCTCGCGGGCGGAACGACGGATTGATTTCCAGTGTTCCGGCATCTGCGATCAATGCGAGCGCCGAGGTGGAAACCCGCAACCGGTCCGGCAAGCGCCGGTAGTAGCACGGATAGATTCCGCAGGCGGAGTCCTCGAGGGCATCGGTTTCAACCACAGCCTCCGCGGGGAAGCGCAGGTGCAGGTCCACGCTGGTCAGGGCCGGCGGGGGCATGTAGCCTCCCGTCGGGCCGGCGTCGCGGCGGCGAGTTCAGCTCGGCGGATGTGACCGGCGGCCGCCACCGCGCCGAGGGTGATCCAGAGGTACTTCTGCAGGTCCGTCGGCTCGAACAGCGAAATCAGCAGCAGCGCAACCAGAACGGCCTCCAGAATCTCCGCGATCTGGCGGAGGGATGTTTCCGCGTCCGCAAAGGACCGCTGCACAAAGCGCAACTCGCGGAATGCGGATCCGATGAAGGCCGCGAACGTGAACAGCCCGAGCACCCCGGTCTGGGTGGCCACGGAGAGATAGAGATTAAAGAGCACACTGGGCACCGCCCCCCGATCGAAGCGAAACTCTGGAGCCATGTATTGCGCCAGGAAGTTCCCCGGTCCGAGACCGAGCAGCCAGTGGTTCCGGAAAAGTTGCAGGCCGATGCGATATGAATCCCAGCGTCGGCCCATGGTTGGGTCGGTGGACGACTGCGTGAACATCGTGATCATTCGTTCCCAGTAAGCATCCGGGACCAGCAGGGCGCCACAGGCCGCTGCCAGGGCGAGCCCGGCCAGGAGGCCGAACCCGGAGATACGGCGGCGGGCCCGGAACAACAGGAAGGCCACGGCGACCACGGTTGCGACGGACACGCCGCGCGCATAGGTGAGCACGATACCCATGAGCAGCACACCGGCCACGGGAATCAAGGCGAGGCGTAGCGCGTACCGACGGGTCGAGATCAGGCCGTAGAGACAGATGAGGAGCGCCACCAGCAGGTTGGTTCCAAACGTCGGCGCGTCTTCGACCGACCAGCCCGTCATGCGGACGGTACCGCCGATCCATCCGTTCACGTGCGTGGGAGGCGGCGCGATCAATGCGCCGGCTGCCGAGAGCAGACAGGACCCCGCGACAATCCCGAGGAGCCATTGCAAATCGCGCGCATCCCGCAGGGCGTTTGCGGCAAGGAAAAACAGCAGCAACACGCCGGCGAAGCGCGAAAGGAACCAGCGGGAATAGGGGGTTGCTTCGTTGAAAAGATACGAAAGCGCCAGCGCCAGAGCGAACAGTGTTGCGCCGAGGCCGATGCGCCCCAGCACCAACCGACGGCGGGTAAGAAGCTCATCCGCCAGCAGCGCGGCCACGGCCGGCACGAACACGAGTTTTGTCAGGGAGTTCAGGTGGCCGAACGCCACCCGTGTGCCCAGGTAGCTCAGCGGAACAAGCGCTGTCACCGCCAGCAGGCCGAACTTGGGCAGTTCTTCAAACCGCCGCGCCGCGCCAGCGCACAAAAGCAGACCGCCGGCCGCCGCCGTTGCCATCGCGGGCATGGCGCTGGTGGCAAGCGCGAATGCGGCCGCCATGGCCATCAACGCCACATGGAGCAGTAATCCGGACATACGCTTCGCCCTTTCATGGCCAGCGCGATTTTTCTGGCCTGATGCATCGCCGCCAGCAACGGGTACAACACATACCACCCTTCGAACACTTTCACTTCCAAAACAAATCCGAGGAAGTCCAAACTTGCCGACCGGATGCCCGCCGCCGGGCTGCCGATGAATACCCGAGTAATCCGGTCTGGAGCTTTTCTTGCGGCATTGGTGGTGTCATGCCGGTTCGAGACCGTGGCCGCGAATCCGACCTGCCGAGCCACTCCTTCGGATATCTTTGAGAAGGCATTCTCCGGCCAGCATAACACACTGCTCTCCACTCCCAGTTTTTCCCGAAGAATCCGCCTTGCTTCCGTCAAGTCCTGTTCGACGCGTCGGGCGTATGTTTCGTCTGTTTCCCATTCGCCATGAACCGTATGGTTCCGCTTATACCGGGCCCATTCTTCCCATGCGTGGCGTTCCCAGTCCGGCGTCGAGAACTCATTTGCGTTCCTTGCCCAGGAGAGCATGTGCGCCACCGCCTTTGGGTCCGGCCGAAAGGCGCGCTCTGCCAATGCGGGCGCCTGCGCGAACACCGGATGCCCCCACAGGGAGCGATCCGCATCCACCTCGCGCCACCAACGCCCGCGCGCCTCCGGCCGGATATTCCAGAAGAGCCAGATGTTCGGCTTTCCCGGGCCGACAAAGCCTTTGAGTCCAGACCCCGCGAACACACGCGTATGCTCGTGTCCGTGACACTGGACCTCGACCAGTCCGCTGTCCCGCATGGCCTTCAGTTCCGGCCATGTCAGGTAGCCGGTCCAGTCCAGCGCATCCCAATCCGCGCGGTTTGTTTCCTCGATTGTTACGCGGCAGCGGTCCGCCTCGGCGATGAAACTGGTACTGACGAAGATGGTGGCCTTCATGCCGTATTTCTTCAGCAACGGGAACGCCGCGATCCAGTTGTCCGCGAACCCGTCGTCGAAGGTCAGCGCGATGAACCGGCTCCTCCTTGGCCATCCTTCCTGGCCTGCCAGCAGCGAAAAAATCTCGCTGACGAATAGACTGCGGTAGCCGTGCCGTTTCAAATACGCCAATTGCCGATCGAACGCCTCCGGCGTGATGGACACGCGGTCGCCAATCCGCAGCCATTCCGGCCGGGCGGAGACGCTGTGGTAGTTCAGCACGGGGAGTTTCGGCGGCTGCCGGCGGACTAGGATCAACCAACTGCCCAGTCCGAGCGCGAAGAGCAGGCATGTCCATTGCCAAGGCGAAGCAGCGTGGGTTCCGAAAGCCACTCCGGCCCACAAGGCACCGAAAAGCAGCCAGGTCCCCCACGCTTGCGCTCGCGCCCGGGGTGCTCCCATGTTCGGCGATCCTTCTCATTCCGTTCCCACGGTGTGAACGGTGGCCCTCGACATCAGCGGGACGCATGGGCGGCCGCGGTGTGGATCGCTGCGTGCTTGCGATCCGGAGCTCCGCTGTCCATGAACATGTGGTCGGCTCTGCAAAGCACTTTGTTGATCACGAATTCAGCCGGATTGGCGCGGCCGCGCAGGAAGCTCTGTACCGCGTCCAGGTCGTCCCGCGTGGACGAGGTGGCGTCCAATATGCACACCACCCGGTCTGCTAGCGGAAGCAAGCGGCCGGTTGAGGGGCTTTGGCGCAGCGCCGCGGAGTCCATCAAAACGAGATCATATCCTGCCGCGAGGCCTGTCAGTTGTTCTTTGCAGGCCGGCAGATCCCACCGCGCCTGACCGTTGAGGCTCGTTTTGCCCGCGCAGATCAAATCCACGCTCTCGCTCGCCGATACGATGATGTCCCGGGCCGTTGCATGGCCGGAGAGCACGTCCGTCAGGCCGGCGGCTGGCGGCTTGCCAAACGCCACATGCAGGGCCGGAGAGGCCAGGTTGGCGTCAACCAGCAGAACCTTTCGCCCCGCTTCCCGGGCCAGCCGCGCGAGTTGCTCAATGAGGAAGGTCTTGCCTTCGCCGCCATTGAGGCTGACGAAGAGGCAAACTTGGGAGCGGGCATTCTCCGCCAAGCGGAGGAACAGGTACTCCAGATGCCGTTTGACGGTGCGCCGATGCGCGACGGTGCCCAAGCGGCCGTGCAAGACGCTTCGGAAGAACTCGGCTATCTTGCCGCTCCCTTCTGCGTCAGGATTGTCATGGTTTCCGGCGACCACGGCGGGGACGACACCGAGCAGGGCGCGGCTTTCGGAGCCGAGGTCTTCGCGGCTCCGGAGCCCGGCGCGCCGGGCTTCGGCCAGCAGCACGAATCCGACCGAAAGAATCAGACCAACGAGGACGGACGCCGCGGTGTTCTTCAGCAGGAGCGGCCGCTCCGGATAGACTGGAGGGATCGCCGGATCAATCACCCGCCCGGCGCTGAGCTGGGCCGCTTCAGCCACCTTGGTATCCAACAGACGATCCTGCAATCCTGTCAGGGCTCGCTCCTGAATCATTCGTTCGCGGTACAGATCGAGCAGTCCGGCTTCCTTGGCGGGCAAGCTGTCCAGCCTGGCAAGCTGCTCGTTGATGACCTTCTCCAGGGCATCCTGACGGGCCTTGAGCCCGCTGCGTTCCGCCTCCACGGCTGCTAGCGCCGCGGGCGTGTGGTAGCCCTTGAGCACATCCAGCCGCGTGCTCAACTGAGCCCAGTCAACACGCGCGGCATTCAGCAGGCGCATGGACTCCGATAACTCCTGCAACCCTAGATCGGTGTCTCCCGATGTGTTGTACGCCGTAGAATAGATTTGTTGCGTCGTGCGGTAGTCCTTGATCTTGGTCTGCAAGTTTTCCAGCGCGGTTTCGACCTCCTGGATCCGAGATTCGATGTACTCGCGCGTGGTCCGCATTTCTTCCCGGCTCGCGCGCAGCGTCATCTCGACATAACGCTCCGTGAGCAAATTGGCGATTCGAGCGGCCGTTGCCGGGTTGTCCCACGTCACCGCGACCTGAAAAACGAAGGACCCCGGCAGATGCTGAACCCGGGTTCGCCCCTGGATTGCCTGCGTCAGCGACTGCAGGGGGTTCGGTGTTTCCCATCGGCCAGTGTTCAGCAGCGTGACCGTGCGGTGAAAACCGCCCACTAGGGGGGCCACGACCCATCGCCGCAGGCCGCCCATGATGCCGCCGTTTTCAGCCTTTGCGGCTTTGTCGCTTTGCAGGGCGCGGGCCACCTCTTCCGCGAGCGTGCGGCTCATCAACGCCTCGGCGTGCGTTTGTCCGAGCATGACGGCGGGGCTCAGGCCCCACGCCTCGGGCCGCTGCGCGGCAAAGCCGATTTCGCTGCGCGTCGGCAGCAGCGTTAGCTTTGTTCTGGCGACGTATTTCGGGTTCAGCGCCAGCCCTAAAGCTGACGCAATGACTGTCAGAATCGCCACTCTTGAAGTGATCCACCAAATCGGTCCGCGGTAGTAGGGCAAAAGCCGCAGCGCTCGCTTGAGCAGGTCATCATGCGAAGTCATGCGCATCTCCTCTTCTTACTTGGGGCCCCAGAAGGTCCAATTGTCCGTGCTGTAGCTGGCGCCCATGGGCATCAACCGGCGGATGTATTGATCCACAAAGACATTCAGGTTCGCGATGCCGGTCTTAGGCACCAACAACATATCCTGCGGCGCGAGGGCGATTTCCGGCCCCAGCGGCCTGCCGGAGTCCAAGTCCAGATTGACCGCATACCACGCCACGCGGCCGCCGGGTTGGCGTTTCACCACCACGACCTGCGATTTCTTGGCGGTGTCCAGGGCGCCGCCGGCCATCGCCAGGGCAAAGAAGGGACTGATCGGGTTGCTGATCGTGTAACGCCCAGGATTGCGCACCTCTCCCAGAACGGCAATATTCCCGTCCGCGCTGGAGTTCAGGTTGAGAGCCACAGAAATGCCGCCGCGAAAGATTTCGTCGTAGCGCGCCTCGATTTCGCGGGACAGTTCAGACAGGGTTTTGCCCATGGCCCTCGCCTCTCCCACGAGGGGGAATGTAACGGACCCATCGTGCCGGACTTGGATGACCCGCGTGGAGCCTTGGTCAGCGCTCCGCAGGGTGTTCAGAAAGTCTCGGGCTAATCCGTTCGCTTCCTTCAGAATCACCGTAACGTCAGCTCCCGGCATCACTCTGGCCATGCGCGCGGCAATTTCAGCGCGCACCTGGGCCACGGTCAGCCCGCGCACACGCAGCTCGCCGATCTGAAAAAACGAGATGCAGCCGTCGGGGCGCACAGTCACGTCGGCGCCGTACGGCTCCTGGCCCGCGATGGAAATGCTCAGTACGTCCTGACTTTCCAAGAGGTATTCGTTCATTTCAGACGGCGGGCGAGCGAAATACGAAACGGCCAGGACATCGCCCGGAGAGATTCGGTACGCCGGCGGTTCATAGCCGGGACCATTGGCGGCCATGTCCGCGTGATCGGCGGGGGATGTGGTGGGCGACCCGATGCCGCTGGTTTGCGCTTGCAATGTAGTTTCGCCGCCGTCCTGCTGCTGTTTGATCATGCTGACGGCGTCAGGCCGCACGGCCGTATGATAGATGATTCCCACAAGCCCATCGTCCGGCGCCGGCGGTGTGCTGCAAGAAGAGCAAAGCGTCAACCCAAGGGCCGCCGAAAGGCAGATGATGGCGCGAAGCAGGTCCCGTTTTCTCCCCCGATCATGTGTTTTCACGGTCGCTTCTGTCCTCCATATTGTCACATCCAAGCATCCGCGCCTGGCAACTCCAGCGGAAGCATCCTGGCTGCGCCCTTTTGCGCTTCAGCCCCATGGCGCTTCCATGACGCGAATAGTGGGAAGAAAACGCGCCTAGGGTTTGACAACGATTAGGGGGGCGTTACTTCTCGGCTTGCGCCGCCCGACCGCGCGATCGCTCCCCGGAGGGTCTGGCGATGGCGCCGCCGCGGGGCTTTCCCGCGTCTTGAGAGCGCATGAGCGTCGGTGGCGTGCCCCGCGAGTAAGGGCGCGGCAAAAACCTACGCGCCGGCGGGCCGCAAGAGGGCTTCGTACCGCCGCCAGACGGCCGCCCATGCATGGGCCTCCGCTGTCCGGCGGGCAGCCATACCCAACCGACGCCGCAGGTTGGGCTGCGCGGTCAAGATGCGGAGTGCTTCGGCGAGGGCAGAGGGATCACCCGGCGGAACCAGCCAGCCGTTGTCCCCATGCTGAATGACCGACGGAATGCCGCCCACGCGAGTGGCCAGCACGGCCAGCCCGGACGCCATCGCTTCCAAGAGCGCAAGCGGCAGGCCTTCCTGAAGGGATGGCAGCACAAACACATCTGCTGTGCGCAGGGTCTCCGCCAACGGCTCTGGCGAAACCAGTCCGCGAAAGCTGGCGATCCCATCTAGGCCGAGACGGTGCGCTCTTTCTTGCAGGAAATCCGCCCATGGCCCTGTTCCGTAAACGTCAAGCCGCAGCGAGGATTGTTCCTGCGGCGTCAGGAGGGCCAGTGCCTCGAGCAGATGATGAAGCCCCTTGCGTTCGATCAGTTGCGCCGTTGACATCAGGCGCAGGGGACCGGTAGGGGCGGACGCTTCGGCGGGATGAAACCGCTGTGTGTCCACCCCGTTTTCAATAACGTGAATACGGCCGTCCGGCCAGACCGAAAGCGCCAGGTCGCGCAGACCGGCGCTGACGGCGATGACGGCCTGCGCCTCGCGCCAGACGCGGCGAACGTGAGGGCGCAAAAGCGGATAAATCCAGCCGAATCGCCTCGATTGGTAGCCGGGCACATCGGAGCCGTGCAGCACCACCGCGTAGGGAACGCCGGCGCGCCGTTTCAGGCGACGGGCGATCTCACCGGCTGGAACGCTGAAATGCGCCAACGTGCAGTCTGGCATGATGAGCGGCTGCCAGCGGCGCATGTGTCGGATGGCTTGCCATTGGAAAGCGGCCAGTTCCAGCACGTTATGGCGAGTCCATTTGCGCTTGGGCGAGCGGAGGCGCAGCACACGCACCCCGCCTTCCATCAGCTCGCTGGCCGGCAGGCGACCGCCGATGTCCGACGTGAGGGCGGAGACATTCCAGCCAGCCGCGGCAGCTTCACGGGCCAGGTAGAACGCGACATGCTCCGCCCCGCCGTAATAGGGCGGGAATCCATGGCAGATCGCCAGCAGATTTTTGGGCGAGCGGACGGCGGGCGCGCCCGTGGAGTTTGTCATGCGCCATCCTCTTCTTCGCTATCCTCCAGGAGGAGGCTGTAGTGAGAGCTGAGCTCCTTGCGAAGGGAAGCGACCTGATCACCCAGCAACGCAAAGAGGAAAAGCATCATGCCGGAGAGAATCGTCAGAATGGCGCCGCCGACGATGCGCAAGCGGGTGGCGTAAAGGATGTAAGTCTGATAGGAGGCGCCGATAAGGATCAGAAGGATGGCAGGATAACCGAGTGCGCGCAGGGGATCGAAGAGCATGATCAGCCGCAAAGCGAGGAACGAAGTGCGAAGACCGTCGCGGACGATACGCACGCTGCTGGTGCCGAGCCGGTGATGGGCGCGGATGGGGATGAAGACAAACGAAAAACGGCTTTTCAGCACGTAAAGCAAGGAGGTCATGGAGAAAGAAAAACCGTCGGGCAGCAGATCGAGCATGCGCATGTACAGGCGGCGCCGCCCGGCACGGAACCCGCAGTTGATGTCGGGAATCCGGCGGTTGGCCAGAAACTCGCAGAGCCGGTGCAGCAGCCATTTTCCCGGTCGGCGCGCCACGGGGATGCCGGCCCCGGGCGGCCGCACGCCGAAGACGCATTCGTGCGACTTGAGCGCTTCGACGAAGGCCGGAATATCGGCTGCGTCATGCTGGCCGTCGGCGTCAAAGAATAAAACGTCGCGGGCCCGTGTGGCGATGATGCCGGTCTTGAGGGAGGCGCCATAGCCGCGGTTGGAGGCGTGACGCAGGATGCGAATCTTGTCGGCGTAGGGGCGTAACGCGTCGCTCGTGCCGTCGGTGGAACCGTCGTCCACAACCAGGATTTCCCAAGGTTGATCGCCCCTTGCGGTCAGTAGCGCTTCCACTACGCCGCCAAGGGCTTTGGATTCGTTGAAGGCGGGCACGATAATGCCCAGTTGCGGCCGTGTTGAGGTGGCATTCATAGGGGGCGTCTTTCTATCGGTCTTCTTTGGACGGTTCGACAAAGGCGATCTCCACAAGGAGGACGCGGTTGTCATTCGTTTCTTGCATGACCAGTTCGATGTCCGCTGCGGGCGAACTTGCGGGCAACTCTATCGAGTACGTGGCGCGCAATCGGTATTCCATTTGCGAGGAACTTTGCAGTTCGCGCACAGGAGAAAACTCTTTTTCGGGGAAAATCTCCGTTTCACCGATGCGGCAACACACGCTGCGCATCAGGCCTTCGAGATCAGCGGGCTGATCGTCTCCGCTTTCCAGTGTGAACCGAACAACGAGGGAACGTTCCGAACGAGGAATGCGGAAGCGGCTGCCGTTTCGCACGAAGAAAAGCGGCGTGCTGCGGTGCCCCTCGTTGCCGTCCCCGCCCCAATCTCTTTCCCAAAGCGAGTAACCCCGCCAATGAAGCGCGGCATCCTGAACGCAATGGAAGAGGACGGGGAAGTGCCGATAGGAATGGAAATCAAGGACAATGGCGGTCCCATCCAGCGGACGGCAGATCAGGAAGGACGGCAAGGGAGCATCGGAGTGAAGATGGATCGGCGCTTGTGATGCTTGCGTCGCGGGAAGTTCAAGCACATGGGGTCCCGCCTGCAGGTCGAAGACCGCCGGCACGGACCAGTCGGGGTGCGTGGCGACGACACGCTGCCAGCGGCCGGTTACCGACAACTCGCGGGCCAGCAAAAACAGCCGATCGGCCTCTGGCGGCAACAGCAGCTCCTTGTCGCGAGCGCGCGGGAGGATTCGGCGAATGAAGAGGTCTGCGCCAAGAGACGGAAGATTCATGACCCGGACGGGCGGTGTAAGGTCGAATTGGTTCTGCAAGTCCTCCAACCACCAGGAAGCGCGCTCGGCCCCGTCAGGAGCGGACAACAGCGCAAAGAGGTGTGGAGGGGACTCCGGTTTGAACGCCTTCGGCATATGGCGGAGACGGCCGCCATGACGCCAGGCCCACCGGGCGCGCTTCACCCGGCCATCGGAAACGGCCTCCATCCAAGTGGCCAGGGTCAGGTCGTTTGACAGGATGCGCGTGCCGTCGGGCTGCCCCGCGCACCACCTTCCAAAACGCAGCGCGTCTTGCCACGTGCGATCGTTTTCAGCCCACTGACGGCCGGCCTGTCTGAAAAAAAGGCCGGTCAGGGAAGCCACCAGAGCCGTCAGCATGGCCGCGTGGACGACGCGGGCCCTCTTGTTGTCGTGCGCGAGTCCGAGAAGGCTGTGAAAAACGCGCGCGACGAACACACCGGACAACGCAGCCAGGGGTAAAACCGCGACAACCAGGTAACGGATCACCACTTTGTCATAGCAGCCATAGAGGCCGAGAAACGTCAAACTGATCCCCGCCAACAGCAAAGCGCAGCGCCGCCAACGCATCAACCCGACCGCCAAGGCCACCGGCAGCAAAGCGCGCAGCCAGAGCGGCAGTTGCCACAAAGCGGCCCGGGTCACAGGTAGAAACAGATGGCGGAAATTGAGGGGGTGAAGCCCTCGGCGAATGGACGCCTTCAAGGCGAGGTTTGCCTTATCGGTCCGCAGCAGCAAAATTTCGGTTTGACCGACGTTCGGCAGGCTTTGGCCCTCGAGCGCTGCTTGGGCCAGCAACGGCAGCAGGCCAATGCCGAAGCCGGCGGCAAGAACCAAGGAGACTCGCCCGCGTTCCTTGAGGACCAGCCCGGGGCGGCTGATCGCGAACAGGGCGGCGGGCACAATGAAGGCGCCATTCGGCAGACGGAACCATGCCGACAGTCCGATCAACGCACCACCCAGGAACAAACCGATGGATCGCCCCGTTTGATGTGCCAGCGCCGCGGCCGCGAGCCCTGCGAACCCCAGCGCATGAGCAGGGGCGTCGCGCAGGGGTTTGCACAACTGGCCCACCGAATCCATAAGGGATGGCGAGAGGGCGATGAAGAGCAGGGCGAACAGAGCGGCCAGCCGCCCTCGCCGACGGTCTCCATCCAGCGCCCAGACCAGGACCATGACGGCAGCCAGCATGAGGGGAACCACAAGGCCATTTACGAGGAAGGGAAGGCGCCGTCCGAAAAAACCGACAGCCGCGAGGACCACGGGCAGGCCGCCCTCAATGCTCAGTTGGCGCGGTGTTGCCGGCTGTCCGCGAAGGCGCTGGAGCAAAGCCGAGACATTATGCCGGAGATAACCCTCGCGGATTCGCTGCGCGTTGTGCAAGGCAACCGACGAATCGCCGTAAGCGGTATACGGGCAGCGGCTCAGTCCCGCCCATGCCATGGAGCCCAGAACGGCCGCCACAGCGGCGGCGAACAGGAGCCGGCGGGCAAGAATTCCCCCCCCTGACGAACGTTCAGTCATTGCGGCCTGGCGGCGTTATAGCATGAGCGGTCGGCTTTGTCAGTGAGACCGTGTCTTTCCATCACCCTTGGGCTCCTTGATCAACGCCGATCCATGGTGGGCGGTACAGGGCTCGAACCTGTGACATCCAGCGTGTAAAGCTGGCGCTCTGCCAATTGAGCTAACCGCCCCGGAACGCGCCTCAAAGCCTATCGGCGGGGGGCGCAAAGTCAAGCGGCGCCCCGGTTTCAAGCTTGCGTGGGAAGCCCTTTTGTCGGACAAATGCGGGCGTATTGGCAAGGCCAAAGGCGTTGTTTCCAAAAAATTGCAGACCCAGAAACAGGGGGCGCCCATGCAGCGGAAAAAAGTGGCGGTGATCGGGACAGGCTATATCGGGGCGGTGCATGTGGAGCAGCTCTTGCGAATGCCGGGCGTGGAAATCGTCGGTGTCGCAGACCGCAACATCGCGCTGGCGCGGGACGTGGCGGCGCGCTTCGGCATCGCGCGGGTGTACGATTCGGCAGAACAGGTATTGGCGGATTCGGCGGTGGAAGTGATCCACAATTGCACGCCGAACCATCTGCACTACGACCTCAACTGCCGGGCGCTGGCAGCGGGCAAGGAGGTGTTCTCCGAGAAGCCGCTGGCACTGAATGCCGCCGAGTCAGCGGATCTCGCGCAGCGGGCGGCGCGGCAGGGGGCGGTCACCGGAGTAGGGTTCTGCTACCGCTACTACCCCGTGGTGCAGGAGGCGGCGGCGCGCGTGGCGCGCGGGGACATCGGCACGGTGTTCAACGTCATGGGCTCTTATCTCCAGGACTGGCTGCTTTATGACACGGATTTCAACTGGCGGCTGAATCCCGACATGGCGGGGCGTTCCAACATCATGGGGGACCTCGGCAGCCATTGGTGCGACCTGGCGCAGTTCGTGACCGGCCTGAAGATTGTGGAAGTGATGGCGGACTTGCGAACGACGCATCCTGTCCGCAAACGGCCGAAAAGCGGCGAGGCGCTGACGTTTGCCAAGGCGGGCCCGAGCGATTATGAAGAGGTGCCCGTGAAGCTGGATGACTACGCGGCCGTATTGTTGCGGTTCGAAAATGGCGCACGGGGCACTTTCACCACCAGCCAACTGGCGGCGGGCCGCAAGTGCCACATTGATCTGCAAGTTTACGGGTCCAAAGGCGCGCTGGCGTGGAACCATGAGCGGCAGGCCGAGCTGTGGGTGGGCCATCGGGATACGGCGAACGAGGTGTTCATCGAGTCGCCGCTGTTGCAGACCGAAGCCACCCGCCGTCACGCGCGGCTGCCCTCGGGGCATCCGATGGGCTACATGGATGCCATGTGGAATCTCTTTGCCGACTTCTATCTGGCCATCGACCTGAAGCGGCAGGGGAAGAAGCCGGATTACCGCTATCCGGACTTTGCGGCGGGACACGCGGAAATGCAGGTATTGGAAGCCGCCCTGGCGTCGCACCACAGCGGCGCGTGGACGCGCGTGGGTTGAGGGGCCGGCGGACCGGGAGAAATTGATGAGCAAGATTCGTTATGTGGTGGTCGGCTGCGGCGGATACAACAACAACTACATGATTCCAAACTTGCGGGGCCACGCCGAGACCGAATTGGCCGGTGTGGTGGATGTCGCCAGGGAGCGAGCGGAAGCGGCGCGCGAAGCGTGGGGGGATGCGCGGCTGCCGGTGTTCACGGATTTTCGGGAGGCCCTGCGTCAGCTTCAACCCGACTTGGCGCTGGTGCATACGAATCTGAGTTCGCATTACGCCAACTGCCGGAACGCGTTGGAAGCGGGGTGCCATGTCAGCGTGGCCAAACCGTTTGTGGAGACCATCGCGCAAGCGCGCGAATTGGCAGCGTTGTCGCGGCAGACGGGCCGATTTGTCTCCGTGCAGCAGAATGCGCGGCTGGGGCACGCGGAGCGAATCAAGGAATGGATTGAAGACGGCACCGTCGGCCCCCTGCGCTACGGCCAGCACAATACGTTTCGCGACCGCTGGCATGGATTGGCGGAATACCAGATCACCGAGGATTGGCCCGTGATCAACGCCACGCTGATTCATCTCGTGGATCAGGCGCGGTTCTGGACCGGCCAGAATTTCGTCCGCGCGGCCTTTCGTGGAGTGCATGTGCCCTGGAGCCCGTATCGCGACCCGGGTGCGGTGAGCGGGTGGTGGGAAACACGAGAGGGATTTATGCTGTCGGTGTTCCAGTCGTACGTCAGCCGGCTGGTGAACAACCCCGCGCACCATCCGTTCGAGAACTACCACTTGCAGGGGGATCAGGCGGCGCTGACGTGGACGGGCCCGTGGGGGCAGGGGGCGGTGCATCTGCTCAGCCCGGCCGAGCCGGCGCCGCGGGAAGTGATCCCGGCGAAGGCGGATTTCGGCAACGTGGTGGCCCAGATGATGGACAAACTGGTGGCGTCCATTCGTGAAGGCGCGCCGGTGTTCTGCTCCGCGGAAGACAATTTGCAGTCGCTGGCCGCGATGAAGGCGGCCGAGCTTTCGGCCCGCCGCGGCGGCGCGGTGGTGGAAACAGCGGAAGTGCTTTAGAGCGAGTTGATGAAGCGCGGCGCGGGAAGGGGAAGCATGAGAAAACCGGTGGTGGTGAAGGTGGAGGATGTGCGGGTATGTCCTCCGCGTTTTGGTTTCGTCTATGAAGATGTGAGGCATCCGGAGCTGGCGGAGCTCAGAAAACGCGAGAAGCTGGACACGGTGGTGGGCGACGCGCAAAACGACTGGGAAATCGTCTGCCGGCTTGCCCCTTGGTCGTCGCAGCGGCTGCCCTTTGGCCAGCCGCACAAAGGGCTGGCGGTGGATGCTTGTTCCGGCGTGGGGTTGCTGCGGCAGATTGACGAGGGCTATGGCGAGTTCGCCTGCGGCACGTTCAACCGTGTTTTTCAGAATGCCATCAATGCGTTCGGGATGATTGCGCGCGATTTGAATATCGGCGGACGTGAAACCCGGATACATCAGAACGGCGACGCCTGGCATGCCGTGACCGACGTTTGGTCGGATCATTGGGGCAAATGGGTGTATGTAGATGCCGAATTTGCGCTGTTCTTCGAGTACAACGGCGTGCCGCTCACGGCGCTGGAGATTCAGCAGCTCTATTGGAACGGGATCGCGCCGCGGCGGGTCTTTTTCGACGGCGGAGCCTGCACCCGGCGCCTGCTGGATGTGGCGCCCTCTCTGGAGCGGGTGGTGCGCTACTACCTCGATTATTTTGTCAGCGTGGACATCGTCATGGCGGCCAACCATCTCTCGCCGGATTGGCGGGAGAGCGTCATCACACCCGACGGCGTGCCGCAGGGCGCGCCGCGCGTGTTCTGTTCGCCGCCGCACCATGCCTGGCGGACGGACTACAGCCTCTCGTCCCGTATGCATCATGTGACGACATCAGAGGTTGCCGACGTTTATTGGCCCGTCAATTGCGTGGAACTGGCGCTGCCGCTACAAGGACGCGAGATCCCAGGGCAAGAGGTGCGCATAGGGCTGCGCACGCATGCGCCTTTCTTGGAACTGCTTCGTGTGCGGGTGGATGGAAGCGAGTGGCGCGCCGTCACGGTGTCGGCCGCAAAGGAGAACATGTGGTCGGGCGAATATGAATGGCGGCTGCACGAAGGACGCAACGTCTTGGAGGCGCAGGTCGTCAGCGCGTTGGGGCGTTGCGGCCGGATTTCGCGTGTAGAAGTGGAGGCATAGGCGGGCGGGGGGGCAAGCATGGCCAAGTGGCTGCAGGTAGGGATTTGTGCGTACCGAGCCGGCGGTCCGGCGAGGGACCGGCAGCGGGCGGTTCGCGAAAACCTCCGTGGGGCGCTGGATTTGGTGCGGCATGCGGCGGCGCAGGGGGCGGAACTAGTGGTTCTGCCCGAAGTGTTTGCCATCCAGAACGTGAACGAATGGCCGGAGGCGGCCGAGCCGCTGGATGGTCCGGTGATCGACGCCCTTAAGCGGGAAAGCCGGAGATTGGGCATCGGGATCGCCGCAGGCCATGCGTTGCTGGTGGATGGCCGGCGGCGGAACTCGGTGGTGCTGCTGGATCGGCGCGGCCGTGTCGCCGCCCTCTATCACAAGGCCTATCCGACGATCTACGAGCTTGAACGAGGCATTTGTCCGGGCGAAGGCCCTGTGGCGGCGGACACGGAGTTCGGGCGTATCGGTTTCGCCATCTGCTACGACCTGAACTTCGCGGAGCTGCGGCTCGGATACCGGGACCTCAAGCCGGAGCTGATCCTCTTCTGCTCGATGTTTCGGGGCGGCTTGCAGACGCGATGGTGGGCGTTTGAAACGCGGGCGCACCTGGTTTCCTCCGTGGAAGACCACGGCAGCATGGTGGTCAATCCGGTGGGGCGGGTGCTGGCGGAGACGTCCGTGTGGAGCCGGGTGGTGTTGTGTCCAATCAACTTGGATTTCGGTGTGTTTCATCTCGACTACACCAATCGGAACCTTCAGCCGGTGCTGGCGCGCCACGGACGGAGCTTCCAGGTTGAGTGGGCGGAGCCGGAAGGCGTTATGCTCGTCACCGCTTGCGGGCGTTTGTCTGTGCGGCGGCTGGCGCAGGAAGCGGGCTGGGAGGAAGCGGAGGGCTATTTTGCCCGGGCGCGCGAGGCGCGGGAACGGTTCTTGAAGGGCGAAAAACTACGCAAAGGAGCGAAGCCATGGTAGCAACAGCCCTTTTTTCCACAAGAGATCGAACGATTCTGCGGGACCTTGCGGCGCGCGTGGCCGAGTGTGCGGCGCGCCCCGAAATGGCCGAGCGGCGCGCCCAATGGAAGCGCCACAACCGGCTCCAGCCTGGCCGGCCGATGATCCTGGTGTTTCCTGAAGGCGCGTGGGAGGAACTGCTGCCGGGGTCGGTCCTGGTTTGCGAGGGAGAAGAAGCGCGCCGCGTGGAGTGGGAGTTGCGGGCGCGGCTCTACGGTTTCGAGCATTTCGCGTCTGACAATGTGGTGGAAGCCGAATGGGTAGTGCACAAGGCCATCTGCAGCACGGGCTGGGGCTTGGAACCGCAGTGGGATCACAGTCCGGACCGCCGCGGTGCCCGGGCCTTTCATCCGGTCATCAACGAACCGGCAGACCTTCGCAAGCTGCGGTATCCGGAAATTGCCTACGACGAGGCAGCGACACAGGCGCAGTTGGAGAAGATGAAGGAACTATTCGGCGATTTGCTGGACGTGAAGCTGAAGGGCATCGCCCATATCTCCTACCATCTCATGAACCAGTATACAGCGCTGCGCGGCCTCGAACAGGTGCTGCTGGACATGTATGAGGCGCCGGAGATGCTGCACGAGGCGATGGCCTTTCTGGAGGAAGGACACCGCCGGATGCTGCAGCAATACGAGGCGTTGAACCTCTTGAGCCTGAACAATGATAACACGTATCACAGTTCCGGCGGCGTGGGATACACGGATGAACTGCCGGCGCCCGGCTTTGATCCGGCCAGGGTGCGCCCCTGCGACATGTGGAGCTCGGCCGAGGCGCAGGAGCTGGCGCTGGTGTCGCCCGAAATGCACGAGGAGTTCGCGTTGGCCTACGAGCGACGCTTGCTGGCGCCTTTCGGCCTGAACGGTTACGGTTGTTGCGAGGACCTGACGCGGAAACTGGACCGGGTTCTGACCATCCCCCGGCTGCGGCGGGTTTCGATCGCACCGTCAGCCGATGTGGTTGCCTGCGCCGAGCAGGTGGGGCGACGCTGCATCTTTTCGTGGAAGCCGCAGCCGGCGATGCTCGTGGGCGGGTTTGATGCCGAAGCCGTTCGCCGGTATCTGGCGGCAGGATTGGCGGCAACGAAAGACTGCGTGACGGAGGTCATCCTCAAGGACACGCACACTTGCGAGAATCATCCGGAGCGCTTTGACGAGTGGACTCGCATAGCGCGGGCCCTGGTGGAAAGATCACGCGGGCGGATCACGGGCAAAGCGGTGCGGCATGCGCGACGACAGTGAACGAATTTTGGTGATCGAACGGACACGGCTGGACGAGGCGGGCGCCTTCCAGGGATTGACGTTTGACGTGGAACGGTATGCGCCGCTGCTGCTCGATCCGCGCGCTTACCGGTTTCTGCGCCGGGCTGAAGCCGAAAAGGACGAGCGGTTCAAGCAGTTGATTCCCTATTTTATCGTGACGTATGCGGCCCAAGTGTGGTGCTACGTGCGGGGCAAACGGTCCGGCGAAGACCGTCTGGTGGCGAAGGCGTCCATCGGCATCGGCGGGCACATCAACCACGGCGACGAGGATTTGTTCGAGGACGTCTATACCCGGGCGGCGATTCGGGAGCTGGAGGAGGAAATCGCGCTGCCGGCCGGTTACACGCATCGCCTAGTGGCGCTGCTCAACGATGATGCCACTCCCGTCGGGCGCGTGCATCTGGGCCTTGTGCATGTCCTGCGCTGTCCCACGCCGGAGGCGCGGCGGCGCGAGGCCATGATGACGGAGGCCGGGTTTCGACCGCCGGAGGCGCTCCGCGAGCTGCGGCCAAGGATGGAAACGTGGTCGCAGATATGTCTGGACCATTTGGATGACTTGCTGGCGCGAGGGCTGGAGGCGTCCGCCCCACCGTCGTAAGCAAGGAGACAATGGCCCGAAGGAATCAGGATGAGCATCGTCTCGAAAATTCGCAAGAGGGCCGAAACGCTGCAAATATGGCTGGCGGTGGCCATCGCGCTGGTGCTTTCCGTGTATCGGTTGAGCACCGAGCTCAGCGCGCCGCTGCGCCACACCATAGAGAGCCACACCCGATTGCCGGTGGCGGATTTCATGGCGAACTTGTTGTTCCTGATGCTGTTGGGTTTGCTGGGGCTGGCCTACGGCCGATGGCGGCGGGCCGTATTAAGGCAACAGGAACTGGAGCGAATCGTGAGCGGCATCAACCCTGACGCGCTGATGGTGGTGGAGCCGGACCGTCGCGTCTCGATGTGCAATCGCGCTGTGGAGACCATGTTCGGGTATCGGGTGGACGAGGTGATTGGGCAGCGAACGGATCTCCTCTACGACAATCGCTGTTCTCCCGAACGGCCCCATGAGGTGCGCGAGGCCTTGGACCGGATCGGCTTTCACACAGGATATGCCACGGGCCGGCGCCGTGACGGATCGGCGTTTCCCGTGGAAATCGTGACGGGGAAAATACCCGGCCGGCGGGGGGCGGTGGTGCTGGTGCGCGACATCACGGAACGGCGGCGCGCCGAGGAGCAGTTGCTGGCCGCCAAGCGCGAGGCGGAGGCGGCGACGCAGGCCAAGACGGAAGCGCTGGCGCAACTGGAGCAAAACTATGTGCGGCTGCGGGAATTGGAGGCGCTGCGGGACAATCTTACGCACATGGTCGTGCACGACCTCAAGTCACCGCTTTTCACGCTCAGCGGATTCATTGACCGGCTCGCTCGCCGGACCGCGGATCGTCTGGATGCGGACGATCGGCTGGCGCTCGAGGAAGCGGGCAAGCTGACCCGTTTCACCCGGTACTTGGTCGGTTCGCTGTTGGACATCTACCGGTTCGAGAACCATCAGATGCCGCTGCAAATCGAGGCCACGGACCTGTGCGCGCTGGTTCGCCAGGCCCTGCAGATCGTCGGCATGGAGCAGGTGCCCCGCGTCTTCGAAGTGGATTGCCCGCCAACGCTGCCCAAGGTGAATTGCGATCCTGAAATCATTTGCCGTGTGCTGATCAATCTGCTGACCAACGCGATTCAGTTCACAAAGGAGCAGGGCCATGTGACGCTGCGCGCCGCCGTTGAAGGCGGCGAGATGGCGGTAACGGTCAGTGATGACGGCCCAGGCATACCGACGGAGTTTCAGCCGAAACTGTTCACGCGGTTCGCGCAGGCGGAGGCGCGCAAGTACTCGTCCGGATTGGGCCTTTATTTCTGCCGGCTGGCGGTGGAGGCGCACGGGGGACGGATTGGCGTGACGAGCGCGCCGGGCCACGGAGCGACGTTTCGGTTTTCGCTGCCGCTGGCGTCGGCGCCTTGAGGCCATCAGTCTTCGTTGCAGATGCGGTCAATTTCCTCGATGGACGTCATGCCGCGCAGAACTTTCTTTAGGCCGTCATAGCGCAGAGGTTTGTAGCCGGCCTGCTCGGCGGCGCGCCGCAACTCGGCGTAGTCGGCGCCACGCGCAATCAGGCGCCGCATGTCTTCGCGGACGAGGAAGATCTCGTGAATGGCAAGGCGGCCGAGATAGCCGGTGAAGTTGCATTTCTCGCAGCCTTTGGAGCGAAAGAAGCGCACCGGCGTGGTTCCGTCGGTGAGGAAAAGGCGTTCAATATCCGCCGCCGGCAACTGGTATTCCTCTCGGCAGGAAGAACAAAGCCGGCGGACGAGCCGTTGGGCCATCGCGCCGATGACCGCCGGGCTGACCAGATACGGTTCGACACCCAGGTCCACAAGGCGCGGCAGGCTTTGAATGGCGTTATTGGTGTGCAGGGTGGTTAACACAAGGTGGCCGGTCAGCGCCGCGGAACAGGCGATCCGGGCGGTTTCCACGTCGCGCACCTCGCCGACGAGGATGACGTCCGGGTCCTGGCGCAGAAAGAAACGCAGGGCCGATGCGAAGGTGAGGTCTACCGCCTCGTTGACCTGCACCTGATTTATGCCCTCGAGGGTGTATTCGACCGGGTTTTCGATGGTGATGATGTGGATGCCCGGGTGGTTGAAGTATTTCAGAATGGAATACAGCGTCGTGGTCTTGCCGGAACCGGTCGGCCCGGTGAGGAAGAAGACGCCATGCGGCGATTGCAGCGTTTGCTTGATCTGGTCGAAAACGGGCGCGGAAAAATCCAGCTCCGCCAGGTCGGGAACCCCCTGGAAGGCGGAATAACCCAACACGCGCAGCGCGATTTTTTCCCCGAACATGGTGGGCACGATCGAAAGCCGGAAATCGATCGGTCGGTCCAGCACCTCAAGCAGGATGCGCCCTTCCTGGGGGCGGCGGGTTTCGGAGATGTTCGCATCGGCCATGACTTTGAAACGCGAAGCGATTGCGGGCAGCAGCGCGGGGTCGAGCGTGAAGACTTCCTGCAATACCCCGTCCACGCGGAATCGGATGCGCACAGAGCGGATGAGCGGCTCGATGTGGACGTCGCTCGCACGGCGTTTGACGGCCAGCAGGAGCAGGCCGCGGGCAAACCGCACGATGGCTTCTTCTTCGCTGAGCTTGCGGAGCTCCTCCGCGTCGAGCGTGCGATGAGACGAAATTTGCGCAAAGGTGGATTCGGCCAGCATGGCCTCCAGGGTAGAGTGGCTTTGATACGCCAGTTCCAGCGCCGATTGAATCTGATCGGGAAAGGCGAACACGGGGCTGACGAAGGTGTTGAAGATGTTTTCTATCTCGGACAGCAGAGGCGGATCGGGCGGAAGCGAGACGGCCAGCGTGATGACGCCGCCGACCTGATACAGCGGCAGGATGCCGTGCGTTTTGGCGAAGCGCTCGGGGAGCAGCCCCACCAGGTCGTACCGCATGGTGGTGGACGCCAGGTCCACGTAGGCCAGGCCCCAGGCATCGCCCCATAGCTGGCCCAGTTCGTGACGGTGTCCGGCTTCCCGCTGGACCAGGTGCTGCAGCATCCCAAGGCAGTCCGCCTGGTACTTGTACAGGAGGTCCTTGCCTTCCGCAGGGGTGATCAAGCCCCGCTCAACCAGGCTCTCCAGAAATTTTCGGGGCGCTTCCACGGCGAGCTTCGGCTCTCCTGCGGCGCACCTCGGCGAACAGCCGCCTTATTTCCGATTGCGGCAGATGTTCTTGCGGCGCGCGATTTGCGGCTTGATCCAGCTCGATTTCCTTCAACATCTCGGCGAGATCAAAACGTTGCGGCATGGGTCATTTCTCGGGAGACCGGTTCAGCGTTTCAGAAACAATGTCAACGATTTCCGCGGGCGCGCAGTCCTTGCGGATGTAGTTGGCGGCGCCCAGCGCGGCGCAGCGCTGCACGGTTTCTCGGTCGGCTTTGGAGGACAGAATGATGATGGTTGCCTCCGGGAAATCGGCGAGAACTTCCTTGAGGACCTCTTCGCCGGTCTTTATCGGCATGTTCAAGTCCAGCAGCATGAGGTCCGGCCGCCGCTCGCGAAACAGCTCCACTGCGCGGGCGCCGTCGGGAACCTCGCCGATCACCCGAACGCCGATGTCGCCGAGCAACATCCGCAGGAAGGTGCGCACATGCGGCTCGTCGTCCGCGATGATGGCCCGCGGAGCTGGTTTGGCGTTGTCCATTGGATTCCCTCTCAAGCGGTTGCCAGCAGACCCGCCGCCTTCAGGGCCTTGGGGATGCGCGTAACGGCCGGCTCCTCTGGGGCCACGAATTCGCGGCCGGTAATCAGTTCGTACACCTGGATGTACCGGCGCGCGGCTTCCAGCCGGATTTCATCCGGCAGGGCGGGGGGCGATCCCTCTCCCCGGAATCCTTGGGAAACGAGCCATTCGCGGACGTATTCCTTGTCGATTTTTCGCTGGTCCCGGCCTGCGGCGAGCAGGGCCTCGTACGTGTCGGCGAACCAGTAACGCGAGGAATCGGGCGTGTGCACCTCGTCGGAAACGAGCAGTTGCCCGCGGGAGCGGCCGAGTTCGTACTTGGTGTCCACCAGAATCAGCCCGCGACTGGCGGCATGCCGCGCGCCGGCCTCGTAAAGGCGGAAGCAGATGTCGGCCGCCGCATCGAAGGTGGGGGCGTCAATAAGCCCCTCGGCGATGGCCTCCTCCCGCGACACGGGTCGGTCATGTTTCTCGTGCTTCGTGGTGGGGGTCAGAATAGGGCGCGGCAGACGGTCGTCGCGCCGAAGCCCCTCGGGGAGGATGTTGCCGCAGTAGTTGCGCACGCCGCGCTCGTAGTGATACCAAGCCGAGGTTTTGGTGACGCCGGTGATATAGCCGCGGATGATGAATTCGAGGGCGAGCTGTTCGCATTCCTCCACGACCATGACGTTCGGGTCCGGCACGGCCAGCATGTGGTTGGGCGCCACGTTGCGCGTCTGTTCAAACCAGAACGCCGCCAGTTGATTGAGCACCTGGCCCTTGAAGGGGACGGTGCCGATGACGCAGTCGAAAGCCGAGATGCGGTCGGTGGCCACCAGAATCCGGCGTGTGCCCTGTCGGTAACTATCCCGCACCTTGCCCTGGTGGCGCTCGCCAGCGCCTTGAAGGTCCGTCGTTTCCAAGGTGTGGGGCAATTCCGCTTTCAGTCTTTCTTCCGATACCATAAGTCGTTTCTCCTTGGGCGGCCTTGCGCCGTTTGGTTCAAGCCTTTCTCAGGTCCCTGACATAGCCGTACAAATTTCTCCCCGGGCAGACCGTGGCTCCCAAATCCCGATGGCCGAAAACACGGGTCGCAGGGATGCCGAACCGGCGCCGGAGCAGCGCCACCGTTTGTTCCATTGCCGCCAACTGGGCGACAGACGCCTTTTGCATCTCAAAATTGCCGATCAGCATGATGCCGATGTTCCCCGTGTTTGCCCCGGAAACGTGGGCGCCCTCGTAGAGCAGGGACCGTCCTTCCCAGATGCGGCCTGCGTAATCCACGATCAGGTGGTAACCGATGTCGCCGTACCGCTGGTCGCAATGCGTCCGCAGGATGGCATTCAATGCCTCGGCAATGCTGGCGCGATCCGTACGGCGGTTGACGCGCGTGCCGGCATGGTGAATTGTGATGCGAGAGAACCCGGAAGCCCGGTTCAACCGCCAGACGTTGGGCGGCGTGCGGTTCCACTGCCGCCGCGGTACGACCGGCAGCTCGGCGGCCAAAAAAGCCAGAGAGCCGCCCGACTTGAGCTGGCGGAAAGGGCCGGCGAAGGCGCTGCCCGGAAATAGCAGCGCCACGGCGCCGCAGCCCAACTGCCGAAGAAATTCGCGCCGGCTCGCGGCGGCTGCGGCTGGGGGCGCGAGTGTGCCGGAGTTCATGCGCCGATTCCGTCCATATCGAGGACTACGGGCGTGTGCTTCCATCCGCGGCGCGCGGCCTGCGCTTTCATTCTCCATGCGCAGCGGTGGCGGATATCCGAAGCGATCTGCCACGGGGTGTTGCCCGCGTTCGCCAACCGGGCGGCAGCCCGGGCCAGCCGGCAAAGACCGAGCGCGCCGCAGCCGCTCGTGGCGTCCCAAACGCCGGCCAGCGTTTCCAACACGGCATCGAGGGCTCGGTGAAAGACCAGCTCGATGCAGTCTTCAGGGCGAGCCGTCAGGCAGGAAAGGTCAACGGACCAAACAGCCTGATCGGCCCAGGTAATCCACTCGGTTGGGCGAACGGCGCCGGTGACTCGCAGCAGAACCCGCTGCGCGAGAGGGCCTTCGCCGACCGCGCTGAGGGCGCGCGAGGTTAACACGCCCAAGTGTTCGTGGCGGATGCACATGGGCCGCCCTCGCGCATGTTCCAGGTCTTCGCAGGCGTAGGCGGCCACGGCGCGCGCCACCTCGTGGGCGGCCGCCGGCGGCGCGCCCCCGGCGGCATCCGCAATGTCCGCCGCCACTTGCTCGAACAACGCCCCCGCTATGTCCGGCGTCTCGTGGATAAAACGCATGTTATGTGCGGCCCACCATGCCTTGAATGGCGTGCAGAAATTGATTCACGTCCTTGAAGCGGCGATACACGGACGCAAAACGAACGTAGGCCACGTCATCCAGCTTTTCAAGCCGTTCCATCACCTTCTCGCCGATGACTTCGCTCGGCACTTCTCGCTCGAACTCCGTTTCCAGCTCAGAAACGATGCCGTCCACAAGAGCCTCGATTTGATCCATGCCGATCGGGCGTTTTTCGCACGCCCGTTCCACGCCGCTGACCAGCTTGGCGCGTTGGAACTCCTCGCGCCGCCCATCTCGTTTGATCACATGCAATTGCGCCCGGACGATTTCCTCTCGGGTGGTGAAGCGGTGCTGGCAATGGGCGCAGGCCCGGCGGCGGCGAATGACGTCGCCGGCGCGGGAGGCTCGACTGTCAAGCACCTTGTCCTCCACATGACCGCACCTCGGGCACCGCATCGTAAACTCCTCGCTTCCGGAAACAATACTCGGATGAATGGAAAGGGTCAAGCGGGTGGGGACGGTTTTCGCATTCCCATTGCCCGCAGGAGGCGCCGGTTCTATACTGCATGCGTCTTCGCTAATCAGGCGGCCGAAGGCGATTTTTTGTCGGGGCGTAGCGCAGACTGGTAGCGCGTCAGCTTTGGGAGCTGTAGGTCGTGGGTTCAAATCCCACCGCCCCGACCATTTCAGATTTCCGGCGATTTCGTCGCCCGGCGCGGCGGCCAAGTTCGAACGCCGCCAGATTTCCACGAGGTTCTGGCTGAAGTCAAAGACCGAGAGCGCCAAGCGCCCGGTCTCCTCGGTCACCATCCCCGCGCCATCCAGTTGCCGCTCGACGCCCGCGAGCTGCGCTTTGAGGTCGCCCGACTTCGCGCCGAACGCCGCCTCGTCCACCGCGCCGCGCAGGAAGGCGTCGAGGAGGCGATCCAGCATGGCGACCGGTTCGGTGCGGCGCTTGCCCAGCCGGGCGCGGCGCTCGGTCTCGACCGTCGTCAGGTCGGCGAAGGTCACCTCGATGCAGTTGCGCAGCCACGTCTGGAGACGTGGCTCCGGGATGCGGATGCTGTCCAACTCGGCCACGATCAGCCGCTCCACGTCGGGCTCGCGCCAGCGGACTGGAGGATGATCCTCGGGCTTCTGGTTGTTGCCGCACTTGTAGTAGACGTGGACGTTGCAGTCGCCGCTGAGCAGCTTGCGCCGGATGTTCTCGCCCGTGATCGCGTAGCCGCAGACGCCGCAGCGCAGGACGCCGCCAGAGAGCATGATCTCCGGGTTGCCGGTGCGGCGGCTCCGTCCCTTGAGGATGTCCTGGCAGTCCTCGAACGTGCGCCGGTCGATAACGAGCTTGTACCGGCCCGGATGCGCCTGGCCGTTGCGCACCAGCTCGCCAGCGTAGAAGCGGTTGGCAAAGATGTGCGAGAGCGACGAGCGGTTGAACCGTGGCGTGCTGGGCCGGTAGATGCGGCCCTCGTCGGCCATCTTTTGCGCCAGGCTCTCGAACGTGTGCTGGCCCGACGCGAACAACTCGAAGAGCCAGGCGAGCGTCTTGGAGTCCACCGGATGCGGCTGGACCGGCTCGTCCTTGTCGGCCACGTTGACGTAGCCATAGGGAGCGTGCCCGGTTGGCCAGCCCTGGCGCACCTTCTCGTCCATGCCTGGATCTACCCCCCAAAAGTGGGCCACGGGAGCTAAGCGATTTGTTGTAGGCGTGTAGCATATTGTCTCTCGAAGTCCACCGGCGAAAGATAGCCCAGGGAACTGTGGATTCGTGTCCGGTTGTACTCGGTCTCGATGTAC
>CALHGX010000063.1 GCA_938031185.1 uncultured bacterium | reverse complement strand
CAAGGGGTTTCCAGCGGAGTTCGTCAAGGGGCTGGTCCCCGCGAAGGGCGGTGGTGTGGCCCGCTATCCGATCCGTGTTTTCGAGGATCCACGCACGCGTGAGCGCTCGGTCCTAAACGCTGCAGGCGACGAGATCGCGCGCCGGCCGGCGCCGGCGGACTACGACCCCGGCGCCTTCGCGAAAAAGCAATTTCCGGGGCTGATCGCCAAAGACGTACGATCCGCTGCGCGGCTGCTGGCTATCTACGATCCGGCGCGGATCGTGATGGAGTACGACTTGATCGCCGAAGAGGATCTGGAGGCGTGGGCGAGGGCGGAAGCCGCCGAGCAGGAACGGCTGGCGACGAAACTCGATGAATCCCAAATGCGGCCGATGGAGGGTGGAGCGCGGGAGCTCGAGTTCGTCGAGATCGAGCCGGAGACGGGGGACGGGATTCGTCTGGGCGTCGCGTGGTCCGAGGGCGGACTGCGCTCGAACACGTTCGATTTCTTCGCGTGTTCGGACCTGGTTCAGGCGCAGTGGGGAATCGCGTGGACCGTCACGGTGGATCCGCAAGACTTGTCTTTCAGTTGGGTGGCGGACGTACAGGCCGCGCGACAGTTTTTCGATGTTTGGACGCATCACGACAGCGACGGGGACGGCCTACCGGACGGACGGGAAAAGCGGCTCTTCGGTACCGACCCCCACAACGCCGACAGTGATGGGGACGGGCTGACGGACTGGGCGGAGATTTACCTTCACGGCACCAACCCCAATGACGCGGACAGCGACGGCGACGGGATCGGCGACGGCGAAGAGCTCGATCGCGGGACGGACCCGACCAATCCGTCGAGTCGGCCGGAAGAAGATTGGGTGGCACTGGTGGGGAATTGGGCGCAGGATATGACGAAGACGCGCACGCGCACGGTGACGGTTCCGCCCGGCGAAACGCGGCTGCTGGTCGTGGCGGTTCACAGCGCGGAGTTTCCCTACTACACCGGCCAACCCTCCGTGTACAACGATGTGCTGGAATGGCGGATCGAACCCGAAGGCGGGGAGGTCGTCGAGGGCGCGATAGACGTCAACAGCCGCCATCAACAATGGCTGGCGGCCGGGGGAAAGAGTCCGTTACTCGGTTATCACCCCGTTCACATCGAGCACGCCGCCTTGCTGGCGGCGCCGGCGAACGCCCCGCTGACGGTTCGCATGACGCTGAAGGCGACGAACATCGGAGACGGCGCGTTGCCCAGCACGGTGATCGCGGGCGTGCCGAAAGCGCGCGTGGACCTGGACGGCGATACGGACCGCAACGGGGTGATCGACGACCAGGACGAAGAAGGCGAGGACGCCACCACGCGGGAACGCGGTATCCTCATCACCCCGCCGCTGCGTGAGTTGCAGGCGCAGGGCAACAGCATTGACGGGTTGGCACGCATCCGCCTCTCGGCGCTCATTCAGACGCCCGTTGAAGGTTTGACCTACCGTCTTCGCAAAGTGGTTCAGCCTGTGGGCGCGATGCTGCATTTCGTCAAGACGGATGGAACTAAATTACCGGACATCGCTCAAGGCCAGTTCTATACATTGGACCCATGGGATGGCGCACCGGCGGAGTTCGCCGTCATGCCGAGTTACGCACGTCCGCTGAATCTGAACACCGCCCCCGTTCATTTCGTCCTCGAATTGGAGGCGCGCGATGCCGCGAACGAGATCCTCCACAGCGACCGCATTCGCCTGAGCGTCGCACCTTTGATTATCCCGTCGGAATGCGGTACGGCGCAACGTATCTACACTACGGCCATCGAAGGCATCCCCGGCACCATCAGTGCCGATGCTGAGGACGCCGTCCAGTGGGCGCAGGACATGGTTAAATTTGCACTACTCCAGATTGAACACGGGGCCACCCAAGCTCCTTTCGTTGACTTGGAGCATGACGACCGCGGCAACTTTCCCGACAAGCTCCGTGCAAATCAGGGCGAGAAAGGTGTCAGCATGTGGGCTGTGAACATGCAGGGCGAAGGCGGCAACATCATGGCCACGCCGCCGTTACCAGATGCGCCTCTAGGAAAACTTCTTGTCGGCTCCATGAAAGGGGGGCATCCGGACCCATTGCCCTACTGGGAGGCCCAAGGCGTTCAGCCAACGATAAGGATTACAACCGACTGGCTGCATGTCGGCCACGTGGACGAGATACTGATGTGGGTGGCTCCGAACAAGGTGCTCTACGCCGACCCGTGGAAGGCGGCGGATTTAATGCACGAGGAAATCGTGCAGGGACGGGGTGGCGCTACCCTCTCATTCGGTTTCACGCCTGATGGCAAGAATCGCACCATCCAAGAGGTGGCGATTGCGCCGCGACCGGGCGGCTACAAGGTCGCCACACTGCCAGAACCCGGCTTGCCGAACAATGGCGATCCTGCCTCGCTGACCTTCGGGTCAGCTGTCTTTGCGGAGGGGGACTTTCTCCGCGTGGGAAACGAGATCCTGAAAGTGACCGCAGTCAACGGCGCGACGATAACCGTTGCCCGCGCGCAGGCGGGGCGGCCGCACGCGGCCCACGCGGCGGGCAGTGTTATCTACGCCCTCAGCCCCTTGCTGGCGGATAATCTGCCGACTTATCAGGCGGACGACGACGATAAACGAGTTGTGACAATAATCGGCGAATCTCTTCAACAGCTTCGTGCCGGCCTTGGCGCGCACGCGGAGGAGGTCACCTTCGTACCGATGCCGGTGCTGTTCGATAAGCCGCCGGGGAAAAGCGGGTATTCGGCCGTGACCGCCAACGTGGTGAACGGAGTTCTCTTGGGGAATGGCACGTTTCTCTATCCATCGACCGGCTGTACGGCGTTTCGAGACTACATTGCATCGGAGCTGCCCTCGGCTCAGGGTTTCGCGAATCATTGGGATGCTTTGCATTGCGCCGCAGGCGGGGGAGGCGGTTTGC
>CALHGX010000062.1 GCA_938031185.1 uncultured bacterium | reverse complement strand
TTGACGGTCGTCTTCTTCCTTCTCCTGCCGTTGCTCCAGAAAATGGGGCGTCCGCCTGAGTCGGGTATGGAGGTTCGCACCGTGGAGGCGGCGGTGTTGCAACCGCCGCCTCCGCCGCCGCCCGAAGAAGACAAGAAGGAGGAAGAGCCGCCGGAAGAGCCGCCCCCGGCGGAGTTGACGGAACAGGCAGCGTCGCCTTTGGACCTGTCCCAGTTGGAGCTGGCCCTGGATCCGGGCTTTGGCGACGGCGTCGGTGCCGGCGTGCTGGCCGCCGGCCGGCTCGGCGCCGGAGGTCGCGATGCCGGACACGACGAGGAAGCGGAAGCGATTTTTTCGCTGGCGGATCTTGATCAGGCACCAAAAGCGATCAGCCAGTCCCCACCCCAATATCCAGCGGCTTTGCGCTCGCAGAAGGTCCGCGGGACGGTGCATGTGTTGTTCGTAGTGGATCGAAACGGCCGCGTGGCAAGCGCTCTGGTGCAAACGTCCACGCACTCCGCCTTTGAGCGTCCCGCCCTGGAAGCGGTCCGGCAATGGCGATTCGAGCCCGGCAAACGCGGCGGACAGACTGTGCAGTTCAGGATGCGGGTGCCCATTACTTTTTCCTGCGGGTGACCATGAGACATTCGCCCTTCCATTTCACGGTGTGGCTGGCCGCCCTTCTTGCCGCAGCGGGGCTGGTTGCGCCGCCGGTGTGCCGGAGCGATGAAGACGCAATGCCGGCGCCTTGGCTGCCATGGCGCAACGAGACGTTCGTCCGGCAATTCCTGGGGTCTTATGGCGTGCAGGCGGAAGTGGAGCCGCGCGTGACCACGGTGGAAAAGGCCGAACTGGAGAAGGTGGCGGCGCTAATGGCGCAGAAAGGGGGGCTGGAAAAGGCTCGCGCCCATCTCGCCCCGCTGGTCAAACCCGCGGATACCGCGGTCTACGATTTCACCCTGGGCAGCATCTACTTCCAGCAGGAGCAACTTCATGCCGCGGAGCAATGGTATAGCCGCGCGGTCGCCAAGTTCCCCTCTTTTCTGCGCGCGCACAAGAACTTGGGCGTGGTACGCGTGCGGCTGGGAGATTACGCCAAAGCGGTCGAGTCGCTGACGCGCGCCATCGAACTCGGCGCAAAGGACGGCGTCACCTTCGGTCTGCTGGGCTACGCGTTCCTGATGCTCGATGAAGCGACGCCCGCCGAAACGGCGTATCGCGAAGCCATCATGCTACAGCCGGCCCTTTTGGACTGGAAGATGGGGCTGGCCCGCTGTCTGTTCAAGCTCCGGAAGTACGAGGAAGCCGCCGCGCTGTGCGGCGAGCTGATCGCCCGAACACCCGAACGCTCCGAGCTGTGGCTTCTTCAGGCGAATGCCTTCCTGGGCATGAAGGAAACCACAAAGGCGGCGGAGAATTACGAGTACCTCGATTTGATGGGCCAGGCCACGCCTCAAAGCTTGAACGCGCTTGCCGACATCTACGTCAGCGAAGGATTGATAGATCTGGCGGCCGAGACCTACTTGCGCGCCATCGAGAAAGATGTCCATCCGGCGCCGGACCGTATCCTGCAGAAAGTGGAACTCCTTCTGGCTCGCGGCGCGTACCCGGCCGCGGACCGTCTGTCCCGGCGTCTGAAGGCCCTGCCCGCGGAGCGGTTTAACGCAGACGAGCGTAAACGGCACTTGAGACTGGAAGCCCGAATAGCGGCCGCGCGCGCCCCGGCCAACCCCGAAGCCGCCCGGATTCTCGAGGAGATCATCCTCTTGGACCCGCTGGACGGCGAAGCGCTGATCTTGCTGGGGCAGCACTATGCCTCCGTGGGCGATCTGGAGAAGGCGGCCTTCATGTTCGAGCGAGCCGCGGGAATCGGTCGGTATGAGGCCGAGGCGAGTCTCCGGCATGCCCAGTGCCTGGTGCGCGCCGGCAGGTACCAGCAGGCGGTGCCCTTGTTGAAGCGGACGCAGGAACTCCGGCCGCGCGAAGACGTGGCGCGATACCTGGAGCAGGTGGAGCGGCTGGCCCGCTCAAGGAATTGAGTCGTCGCGTCCTATGAGGCGGCGGCAAGAAAACAACGAAAACGAAGGGGTTTGGCGCGAAAAGCGCGGAAAGGAGCAGCATGAAGCGGCAGGGTTGGTGGAAGGTCGTCATCGCGGCGAGTGTCGGTTTGTGGTTGGGGCCGGAACTGGTGAGGGCGCAGGGCATGGCCAATGAGGCGGGCGCAGAAATATCGCCGGAGGGAAATCCATGGCGGATATCGGGAGGCCTTCTCTACAAGAACTGGCTCTACGAGCACGACGCCTTGCAACAGCGGGTGCCGGCGTCATCCGACAAGGCAAGCAAATGGGAAGACGGCGACACCGACGGAAGCGGTTGGGGGTTTCAGGCCCAGATTGGGCGTGGCGACGGGCATCTCAACGTGGTTTTCATGAAGTCGGACTTCGAGTATCTCTTCGCTCCGCCGGCCGCGCCGGCTGGTGTCCGGCATCAGGTCAATACCGTGGCCCGGGACTTCGAGGTGTCCTGGTCGCAGATCCGGGGCCGGAACAACCAGGCCGAATGGGGATCGAGACTCGGCGTCCGCTACCTGGGGATGCAGAAAGACGTGACGATCACAGAGAGACGAATGACCGTAGACGGAAGCGGCAACATGAACTGGTTAATGCTGCTGGGGGGCTATGACGGCAACTGGCGGCCCTTTGACACCCCCACGTTTCAGTTGCGTGGATTCATCCACTTCTTTCTTGGCGAAGCCGATGGAACCGCCCGCAGCGGAAGCGACGAGAACTGGACGGATGGCGTCGTGTCCGAGACCTACGGGAGCGAATACTCCCTGGCCTACGGCGCCCGGGCTTCGTTCGGCATGGATGTGGCCCTCACGAAACGAGTTCGGGCCACGCTCGACTACATGCGCGAATGGTTGTACTCCTTCGACTCGACCGACACAGGCATTGTCGTATTCCCCGACAACAGCGACGCCCTGTTCATCGAGAACCACCATGCGGTCACAATGGGGATAACCTACCTTTTCTGACGGATCGGCAGGGGCCTCAGGAGAAAGGATTTCGACCGGGCCGTCGGGTTGGTCCGATTGCAATACATCTTCCAGAGCGCCGAAAGTTATCCACGAACAGGAGGGCTCTGAGTCGGTATACGTCGTTGACCGCGGTGCCGGCCAGGGCCGAGCGCATCAGGGTTTGATCCGTGACGTGGACATTCTTGGTGTTGGCAGACGCCATCACGAAACAGGCAGCATTCTCACCGGATCAAAGACCAGCGGATTTCGACGCGGCTAATCAGGGGCCACCTCTGGAGGTGGCCCCTGATCTCCTTCATCCGCCTCCCACTCACCACCCCCAGCTTCACCACAGGAGGGGGGTCACGATGTACCTGTCCTTTCCCAGGCGAAAATGCGATTGCACTTGCCTCGCACGCAACCCCTTCGTATCGTGGAAGGGAGTTTCGCTCTTGGAACGTGGCTGTTCCTGCCGGATGGTGTAATGGTAGCACAGCAGACTCTGGATCTGTTTGTCTAGGTTCAAATCCTAGTCCGGCAACCACTATACCCCGCAGACGCGAGGAGCCGACCATGCTCGGAAAACGACTTCGACGGGACGTTGATTTCGCCGAATTTCTCAAGGTGCTCCATCGGCAGGGGCCCCCGCGTTATCTGCCGTTCTACGAGCATCTCGCGACCGACAACTTCATCGGCCGGCGAACCGAAACGGATTTCGAACACTGGCCAAAGGATCATCCGGTGTACTGGCAAACCTTCGTGGATTTCTGGCTCGGCATGGGTTACGACTGCATCCCGCTGGAAATCCCCCTCAGCATTCCATTCCAAAACGCGGACGATCCCGGCGGCAAATCCCACTCTAGCGAATCGTTTGCGGTCATCCATAACCGGGCCGATTTTGAACGGTTTCCGTGGCCGGACGAATCCAACCCCATAGATTTCCGCCCTTTTGAAACCGTCGGCCGTCTGATCCCCGAAAACATCCGTATTGCGGCCGGCGTTGCCGGCGGTCCCTACGAAATAGCCTCGCACCTGATGGGCATCACGGGCATCTCCTATCTGCTGGCTGACGATCCTGAATTGGTGCGGGACCTGTTCGGCCTGCTCGGGCGCCTTTACGTCAGCGCCGATCGGCAACTGGCCGCGATGAATGCCGTGGGCGCCCTGCGGCAGGGCGATGACCTGGGCTACAAGACCGCGACTTTCTTGAGTCCGCCACTCCTGCGGGAACTGGTCTTTCCCATCTACCGCCAAATGGCCGCGGAAGCCCACGCCCGGAATAAACCGTTCATCCTTCACTCGTGCGGTAATCTGGGCGAGGTTTATCCGGATCTGATTCAGTACTGCAAGATAGACGCCAAGCACTCCTTCGAGGACGTCATCATGCCCGTGGAGAAGTTTCAGGCGCAGTATGGCGCCCAGTGCACACCCCTCGGCGGATTGGATGTGGACATCATCTGCCGGGTGGATGAAGCCACCTTGCGAGCCTATACCCGCCGGAAAATCGAAGCCTGCTTGGAAGCGGGACGTTATTGGGCCCTTGGAACAGGAAACTCTCTGACGTCGTACATGCCTGTGGAGAAGTACTTGATCGTCCTGGATGAAGGCTTGCGCGTCGCCGGCGGCTGACGCCTCAACCTGCCCGCCGCCGGATTTCCGTTCACGAGCCTGGCAGGTTCCCCTCGCCAGAGTCTTCTTCTTGCGACCGCGCGCCGGTCCGACTCAAGGTTCGGGCCATCGAAAAGGCGAACAAGCCGACAATGAGCAGCCAGCTGGCCGCCATGAAAATCCAGCCTGAAACCTTCATGCCGCCACCTCCGTCTTCTCCGACCGACGTCGCCACGCCAGCCACACCAGCAGCGACAACACCGAAAACAGCAACAACAAAACAATGCGGGTCATCAAAACCGGCACGCGGTTTGCCGGCGGCACGTTCTGCAGCCGCAGCAGCGGCAGCCCATCCTGAATGAGATACACCGTCAGGATCGCGAGCAGAAACACCGGGGTCACGTACCGGATCACCCAGCGGTAAAACCGCGGAATGGAGATATCCGCGCCCGTGTGTAGTTCCGACCACGCCCGATCCATTCCGAATACCCACCCAAACAGGATCGTCTCCACCGCCCCGAACAGCACCAGACAAAAGGTGCCGCCCCAAAAATCCAGCTCATCCACCACGCCGTGGCCAAGGCCGAATATCGCCAAATGGCAAAGCAAAAACGTCACCACCCCGAAGGCCGTCGCCGCCTCGCGCCGCTTGAGATTGAACTCGTCTTCAAGAAACGCAATGGCCGGTTGCGCCAGCGAAATGGACGACGTGATCCCCGCCACAAACAGGAGGCCGAACCACAGAAAACCGAAAATCCTGCCGAACGCCAACTGATCGAGAACCAGCGGCATCGTCTTGAACCCCAGATCGAAAATGCTGCCGCTGGCCTGCAACGTCAGGGCCGGCCCGAAGAACGCAAAGGCCGCGGGAATGACAATACTGCCGCCAAGCACCACCTCGGCCAGTTCGTTCGCAGACGCCGCCGTCAGCCCGGAAAGCGCCACGTCATTACGGCGATCAAGGTAGCTGGCATAGGTGAGAATGACGCCAATGCCCACGCTCAACGTGAAGAACATCTGCCCCGCTGCCGCCAGCCACACCCGGCCGTTCAACGCCGTGGCCAGATGCGCCCATTTGAGCGGCTGCGACCAGGGGGTTGCCTGAAAACGGGCCCACGCTTCCGCGTTCCACAACTTGGACCAGTCCGGGTTCCAAAGAAAGCCAAGCCCCGCCGTCACGCTGTGCTCCGGCTGTGAGGGATCTGGTCGTCCCAGCGTAAAAACCCGTGCGAGCAGAATAACCGCCACCACCAGCAAGGCGGGCATGGCCCATGTGCAAAGTCGCTCGATTCCTTTGCGAATGCCAAATCCCACTACCAGAACGTTCACTAGAAACGTCACCACAAAGAAGAGATAGGCGGGCCCGATGCTCGAAAAGTATTGGTTAGAGGTCAAGCCGCGGTAGCCATTCAGGAACTCGCTCATCGCCGCATGATCCGTGCAGCCCTCATACCGGCCGGTCAGGGCAAACACGCTGTACCCCAGCAGCCAGGACTCGATGTATGTGTAGTACGTGAAGATCACGATGGGGCCAAAAATGCCGATCACGCCGAAATACTTGATGAAGCGGGCTTTGTTCCACATCGTGTGGAAGATGCCCGGAGCCGTGCTATGGCCGAATCCGCCGCCAAACCGCCCGATAGTCCATTCGATCCACATGAGCGGTAGCCCCAGCAGCAGAAACGCCACCAAATAAGGGATCATGAACGCGCCGCCGCCGTTCTGCACCGCCTGCCCGGGAAAGCGTAGGAAGTTGCCCAATCCCACGGCGCTGCCCGCCACCGCCAGAATCACGCCCAGCCGGCTCCCCCATCGCTCGCGCTGCATGCGTACCCCCTCCCATTTGATGAAGCGCTACGAGACCGAAAATCTCTGTCGGCCGTATTCTAGCCCTTCAAGGCCCGACTGCAAGCTTGCCGCGATTCGGATGGCACGCGCTCCGAGAGTGCGCTACAGTGCTATGGCTGGCAGCCATTGTGTCGCAGGTTTCTGTCGCTCATGAGGACTACCGATTTTCTTCGTTTCGCCGCCCGAACCGCCGCCGCCATGGGCGTCTCGGCGCTCATCCTATTTCTGATTTTTCGGCTGACGCCCTCTCCCCGCACGGAAACCGGCGCCACGGCGTGGTCCGCCCTGCGAAAGGCCGCCCCTGCCCTGCTGGCGCTCTACGCGTTCTGCTCCCTCGCGCAGGCCTGGTTTCGCGCCCGCCGATACCGCGTCCTGATTCTCGGCGCCGGCGAGACCGAAGCCCCCCCGTTCCGGCGTTTGTTCATCGTGACGCTCACACGCAACATGCTCGTGGACCTGCTGCCTGGTCGCCTGGGCGAACTCAGCTACGCGGCCATGCTGAACCGCGGATACGGTGTCGGTGGCGCCGCTTGCGCTTCCTCCCTGGCTGTCAGCGTGCTTTTCGACTTCGTCGCCCTGCTCTTCGTGGTGGCCGGACTGCTATCGGCCACTCTGGCCGCCGCCGGGTCGCCCGGCTGGATGGGGCCAACAGCCATCGTTCTGGCCGTGGTTGTGGCCCTGATGGCGTGGGTCATTTTTTCGGGCGCGCGGCATGCTGCCTTCCTTTGGCGCGCGCTCGCCCGACCCCTCCCGCCGTGGCGGTGGGTCGGCCGCGTTTCGGCGCTGACGGATCGCACCGTGCAGGCGCTGCATTTGATCCGTCGCGCTGCCGTCTTGTGGCCGGTGTTGGCCTGGTCCGTGCTGATCCGCCTCACCAAATACGCCGGAGTCATGGCCATCTTCTATGCCGTCGCGCTGCCCTCTTTTCCGAACCTGGCCACGGCCTCGCCCGCGCAGGCTCTTCTCGCGCTGGTGGGCGCCGAGGGGGGGGCGAGCCTTCCGGTTCCTGCCTTCATGAGCTTTGGCTCCTATGAAGGTGGTGGGTTGCTGGCATTCGCCGCGCTAGGCTTCCCACCCGAAGAAGCGGCCCGCGCGCTGCTCGCCACGCACATTGCCTCCCAGTTCTTCGATTACGTGCTCGGCGGCATGGCGCTGTTTGTTTTCTTCCTCACGGCCCGGCGTGTAGCTCCCGCGAAAACGACGCACCCGCGCGGGTTTGTCGCGCTGCTGGTGGGCGGCATCCTGCTGGCCAGCCTCCTCGCCGGCGGCGCCATCGCCTGGCGCGCGCGCGCGCGTAAAAGCGGCACCCCTTCGCCGCCGCCCCAGGGACAGGAGGTGCCCATGCCCCCACCGGACACCCAGCGGCTTCATGCCGCCACAAAGAATTTGCGGGGTTTCATCGTATGGAGCTCCAACCGCTTCGGCACGCACGACATTCTCATGCTGACGCTGCCTGACCTGCGGTTGACGCAGTTGACGAGCGATCCGCATACGGATTATTTCCCGCGCATTTCACCGAACGGCCGCCGCATCGTCTTCTCCCGATCCCAGCGGCCCTGGGTATCCCAACGCGACTACATGCCTTGGGACGTGTACCTGCTCGACTTGGAAACCCGCCGCGAGCGTCTGCTCGCGCGCGATGGCAATACACCCACCTGGTCCGAGGATGGCGCCTGGGTCTATTTCCAACGCCATGGGGGACGGTTCGTCGCCCATGAGGTGGCCACCGGCCAGGAGAAAACACTTTTTGAAGCAGGCGAAGGGCCCATCCCCGCCGGCGCCATGTTGGAAACGCCCTCGTTCAGCCAAAGCCGCCAGGCCATGGCCGTAACCCTTCGCGGCCGCCGCCGGGGCACGGCCGTGTTTCGATTGAACGGCTCCCAAATCCCCGTGGCGGGCGGTTGCCAACTGGCGTGGCTCCCGACCGCGCCGGGGGTATATTGGGTGGATAAGGGCGGCCGCCAGCAAAATGCCATCTACCGCCGCGATGACCTTGCCTCACGGGATAAAACCATGTGGCTGGACCTGCCCGGCGAGTTCAGCCACGAGTACTTCCCGAAACCATCCGCCGACGGCCAATGGATGGTGCTGGGCGCCAGCGCCGGTGGACACGAACATGACAGCGCTGACTATGAGATTTTTCTTTGGCCGGTGGGCCGCCCACCGGAAGAGGCCGTGCGCGTCACCTTCCACACCGGCAACGACTGCTGGCCGGATATCTACCTCGCGCCTTCCGCCGGCAGTGTCCGCTGATAGGCTTCGCGCAGTTCCATCGCGCCGAGCAGCTCCAGGGCGCGCAGCGTCACGGCGGGCTGGTCGTCCGCAAGCACCACCCATACCGGGCGCCAGCCGGCAACCGCAGCAAGAGATATTCCCGATAGCGATCACGCGTGGGGACCTCCTCTTCGCCGCGCGTGGTGACGTTCGAGGCGAGGCAAACGCCCGTTCCCAGCGCTTCGAAAATCTTTTCGGCATGCGACTCGGGATAGGCATAGTCCGTGCCCCTCAACCCGTGAATCTCCCGCAGAACGGGCAAGGCGTATTCAAACGCGCCGCAGCAGTGCCGAACATGCCGTTCAACCGACCAGCAATTTCCTGCAGGAGCGGCGCTTCGAATTCGCGGTACAGTGCCGGCGACAAGGTCGGGATCGAATCCTGCGTCACCGTGCCCCCGCGGTTCTCGGGCAGCCAAATGTGCGGCCAGGTGACCGGCCGAAACGCGGACCCGAATTCCCGCCGATACATTTCCACCACTCCCAGGATGACGTCCGTGCAAAGGCGCAGCAGCTTCCGCACGCGTTCCGGCTCCGTGTAGAGTCCCATCAGGAACTCCGAGGAATCCATGAGGAAACACGCCATGTTCGCCGGCCCCTGCATGTCCGGCGGCGCCACCCAGCCCAACCCCTCGCTCTCCTCGTAGAAGCGGCGACACAAATCGAATTCCGTCTTCACCAGGCCCGACATCAGGTCCGGCGGCTCCAACCGGTCCACGTCCTCCCATGACATGAGGACCGGATCGATCCACTGATGACTGCCGGCCGCGCCCTCCGACACCACCCGCCCGCCAAAAACCGAGGCCAGCACGATCGTCCCCTGATCGGGCCAAAAGATCGGCACATGCTCGCCCGGCACCGTCAAGCTGCGTTCGACGTAACGCGCCATGCGCTCCATCTGCAAATCGGGGTTGTTGTAAATCTGCCGCGGCGAATGCTGCCACGGGACGATGGTCACCGGATGGCACCCAATGCTTTCTCCGTTCCAGAAGCGGGTCACGCGCGCATCGCGCGCCAGCGCCTCCTCACGATATCGCCGGCATACATCGGCAAGGGAGGTGTTCATCCTCGCAGCCCCTCAAAGACGAAACGATCGCGCGGCTTCGATCATGGCCATCAAGTTTTCCCACGGCACTTCGGGCTCCACCATGTGCGTGGGGCCAATGACAATACCCCCCGCCGGCCCGCACAGCCGCAGCCGCGACCAGACCGTTTCGCGCACTTCGTCCGGCGTGCCGAAAGGAAGGGTCGTTTGCGTACCGATGGTGCCCCAGAAGGAAAGTCGCCTGCCGACCATCCGATGCACGACTTCGAAATCCATGCATTCTGGCTGCACCGGGTTCAAAATGTCCACACCCACCTCGATCAACTCCTCTAAAAATGGCAGCACGTAGCCGCAGGAATGGTAGAAAATCAGGATGTCCGGCTTCACGCGCCGCGCCGCCTGAATCACTCGCGCCAGCCTCGGCTTGAGCCACTTTCGCCAAAGGTCCAGGCTCATCATGATCGTCTGCTGCATCCCGATATCGTCCCCGAGATGCAGAATGTCGCAGCCCGCCCGCGCGTAGGTCTCCGCCCGCCGCTCCGACACCGCAGTCACCTTGTCCAGCAACACCACGGCGCGCGCGTCGTCGGTCATCATGTCCTCCATGAGGTTCTCCATGGAACGAAGATACCATGCCGTTTCCCATATCGTGCAGGCCATCCCGCCGGAAACTGCCAGGCCTTGGCCATGCCACTGCCGGACCGCCTGAACGACCTGCGCTTCCGTCTCGGAAGTGATGTGCGGAACGGGATACCGCTCGATCTCCTCCAGCGCCACGTCGCCGGCCAGCGGATGGTGCATGTGCGTCATGTGCCAGCAACCTTCCTGCCGAGAATGGCCCACGCCCCACACGTCAATCCTCGTGTCCGGCGGCAGCGTCTCGCGGGTGTAGAGCGCCGGCCCCGATTCGTAGCCGGGCTGCATCTGCATCCATATGCCGCGGCAGGGAAAGCCGAACTCGGAGGGATAATCGTCGTGCCCATAGATCTTGCGAAATCCTTCCACCTGCGAGGGGCACAAGCTCATGTCCACCGGCACGCTCTCAAAGCCCTGCCGTCGCAACGTTCGCAAGAGATTCTCCCGTGGTGTCATTCTTTCTCCTCCGAATAGCGGCCCATGAAACGCAAAGGATCGCCGGCCGTCAACGCCAAACCATCACCGCCGGCCTGCAGGCGGCGCAAGAGTTGCCGAATCGCGGCGCGCCACCCGCCGGGATGCCTTGCCAGAAAAGACTCATGCCCGGTCTCCTCAAAAACGATCATGGTTTTCTCCCCCGGCACCGCTTCAAAGACGCGACGCGCCTCCTCGATCCGCGCGCGAACATCGTTCCGGCCGTGCAGAAACAGCGCGGGACATCGAACAGCCGAAGCGTACGCGACCACGTTGTGCCGAAATCCATTGAAGCCCCCTTGGCGCCCGCCCCAGAAAACAAGCAGCTCCGCGCTTGGAAATGCCGGCAAGCGCATGGCGCGAAACCGATTGCGGACGGCATTCAACATGGTATCGAACACCGCTTCGAGAATCACGGCATCCGGCTGCACGCCATGCTGCGAAACCGCCCTCACAATCGCCGCCGCGCCCATGCTTCGACCGAAAAGGACGATGGTCCGGTGCGGCAGTTGCTCGCGGGCATGAGCAAAAACACCCGCCACATCCTCCGCTTCCAGCACGCCAAGCGTTGTGCACGATTCGGACGAACCACCCGAGCCCCTGAAATCAACCAGCATGACAGACGCGCCCATCTCCAGCAACGCGCGCGCCTCCTCTAGCAAGGACGTTTTCCCCGTCCCGTAGCCATGAAACATAACCACCAACGGCGTCGTCCGTCCGCGGTCGCAATACCAGGCTTCCAGAGAAATGGCCTTGTCAAGGCCGTTCAGTTTGAGCGTCCGACAGTCGGGGGCCAAACTCGAGGGATCATGCTCAGTCTGCGGCCGGGGCAGGTTCACGCCGCCGAGCAGCACAAGGGCCTTCCGCGATGGCGTCAGCGCCTCCGGCGGATCGGTCCGGGCTCCACCGGGCGAAAATTTCGTCATGGCGCGGGCGTGATGCCACGCCAGCACGTTGAGCCCCGCAAAGCTCGCGAAAAGCACGGCCGCCAGTCCCGACGCCCATCGCCGCATGGTCTTCGTCATCATCCCAGCCGGCCCACCCATTCCAGCAATTCGTCCAGCCGCTCATCAGGATTTGCCGCCGTCAGACGAAGCCCCCGTCCTCCAGCGCCTGGGAACGGCCGCCCCTCCCGCCGGAACGTCACCCGTCCGTCGCGCACCTGAACCGCCTGCAGCCCTTTTTCCGCCGCCGCAATGCGCAGCGCCGCCAGCTTGAGCAGACGCCGCGCCGGCGGAGGCAGCGCACCGAAGCGTTCCCGCAGTTCCGCCTCGACTTCAGCCAGCTCCTCCCGGCGGCCGGCCTCGGCAAATCGCCGATATAACCCAACCCGCACCCGCTCATCCTCAATGTAGCCGCTGGGCAGAAAGGCGCCGTCCGCGCCGGCATCCGGGGAGAGGTCGAGGAAATCCAGCGCCAGCTCGACATCCACCACCGGCGGGGGCGACTCTCCTCGCGCCAGGGCAATGGAGCGTTTCAATAACTGGCAGTAGAGGCCAAACCCGATGGCCGCAATGTGGCCGCTCTGCTGGGGCCCGAGCAGATTGCCGGCGCCGCGGATTTCCAGGTCGCGCATGGCCAGCCGGAAGCCCGCGCCGGCGCCGCTGTACTGCCGCACCGCCTGAATGCGCCGGCGCGCCACAGCATCCACCTCGGCATGGGCCGGCAGCAGCATGTAGGCATACGCCTTATGCCGCGAGCGCCCCACGCGCCCGCGAAGCTGATACAGCTCGGCCAGTCCAAACCGATCGGCCCGATCGATCAGAATCGTGTTCGCGTTTGGAATGTCCACCCCGCTTTCCACGATGGTGGTGCACAGCAGCACATCGTACGCCCCTTCGGCAAACGCCCGCACCACGGCGGACAGCGCCTGGGCCGGCATTTGGCCGTGGGCCATGACGATGCGCGCTTCGGGCACAAGACGCGCCAGCCGGGCCTGCATCCGCTCCATGGTGCGGATGCGATTGTAGATGAAGTAGACCTGCCCGCCGCGATTGAGTTCCCGCAGGATGGCGCGACGAATCGCTTCGTCCTCCGCCCACGCCACGATGGTTTCCACGCCCCGCCGTTCCTGCGGCGGCGTCTGAATCGTGCTCAGGTCCCGCGCGCCGGTCAGGCTCATATACAGCGTCCGGGGAATGGGCGTGGCCGTCAGCGTGAGCACATCCACGAGGCGGCGCACCTCCTTGAGCCGCTCCTTGTGCCGCACGCCGAAGCGCTGCTCTTCATCAATGATCACGAGGCCGAGGTTGCAAAATCGTATGTCGGGCCGCAGCAGAGCATGCGTTCCGATTACAACGTCCACCACGCCCTGTTCGAGCCCCTCGCGAATGCGCGCGGCTTCCACGGGACTGCAGAAACGGCTGAGCATTTCGATCCGCACCGGAAAGGCGGCCATCCGCTCCCGAAACGTGGCGGCGTGCTGCTGCGCCAGGACCGTGGTCGGCGTCAACACCGCCACCTGCCTCCCGGCCATGACCATCTTGAAGGCCGCTCGTACCGCCACTTCGGTCTTTCCATAACCTGCGTCGCCGCAAAGCAGTCGGTCCATGGGACGGGCGGCTTCCATGTCGGCCTTAACGGCAGCGATGGCCTCGGCCTGATCCGGCGTTTCTTCGTAAGGAAACGCCGCCTCCATCTCATGCTGCCATGGCGTGTCAGGCGGGCAGGCAAAGCCTTCGAGCGCGCTGCGCGCCGCCTGCGTTTCAAGCAACTGTGCCGCCATGTCCTCGACCGCGCGTGCCGCCGCCTCCTTCTCCTTCCGCCACCGTGTGCCGCCGAGGCGATGCAGGGGCGGATGCCGCTTGCCCACCCCCACATAGCGCGTCAGGAGATGCGCCTGCGCCACCGGCACATACAGCCGTGCGCCCTCGGCATACTCGATGGCCAGCCCTTCCTGCGGGCGATCTTGAACGCGGATCTCACGCAGCCCAAGATAACGCCCGATGCCGTGCTCGGCGTGCACCACCAGATCGCCGGGCTCGATTTCCGACCAGTCAGAAACCCGCGCGCCCACCGCTTCTTCCACGCCGAGCATTCGCGCGCGCCCCACCCGGCGGCGATACCTTTTGGCGCCGTAAAAATCCGTCTCCGAGGCCACCGCCAGGCCGCAGGCGACACTGACGAACCCGCCGGATAGCGGGCCGAAAGCGGCCGTTTGGGCAAAACCAACCGCTGCGCCGTAATTCTCCAGAAAACGCGTCCGCGCGCCTTCCGTCTCAAAGCACACCCAGGCCGCCACACCTTCCTCTGCCCGGCGGCGCAACTCTTCGATCAGCCGCTGCCGCTGGGCCTCCAACAGATCCGGATGAAGCCCCGCGCGTCCTTGGGACGCCACGCCGCGAAGAGCGGAAAAATCCAGTCCCTCCATGGGGCTGGCGTCCGCGGGCCCCGTGCCGAGGAAAAGCTCGGGAGACGGCCCTCGCCCTCGAACCGCCTGCAGCGCCGCCGCCAAAGGCAGCGTCGCCCTTTCGGCCCGCATTTCCGCAATCGTCTCCTCGTACACCCGGCCGTGCTGCTCGATGCGATTCCAATCCGACCACAACACAGCCAGTTCGCCAGACAGGTGATCCGCCAGCGTGGCCGGCGGCCCACCGGCTTCCGCCGTGATCCCCTCGCCGGCAGGGGGAATCACCACTTCCTCCATCCGCTCGCCGGACCGTTGCGTCACGGGATCGAACAGGCGGGCCGATTCAATGGCGTCCCCCAGAAAATCCAGGCGGATCGGCGCGCCGGACGAAATCGGCCAGACGTCCAGGATGCCGCCGCGCAAGGCCGCTTCCCCCGGACATTGCACCTCCGTCCTGAACTGGTATCCGCCTGCCTGAAGGTGTTCCGCCAGTCGTAGTGGAGGGAACTCGGCGCCCACCGGCAGCCGCACGGTGCGCTCCTCCGCGGCAGCAGGCGGCAGTGTCCGCTCCATCAGAGCCTGCACACAGGTTGCCACCACGCCGGAATGTTCAGCGGCCCTCATCGCAAGCAGCGCCGCCAAGCGCGCGCCGACAAGCCGCGGATCAGGTGGCGCCTCGGCGCCCACCGGCAACGCCTCCCACGCCGGAAAGACAATCGGCCCCGCCTCCAGCGGCGCCAGCGTCCGCAGGTTGCGCTCCATTTCCTCCAGCGCATGTGGGCTGTCCCCCACCCACAGCACGGTGCGCCCGAGCGCGCGGGAGAGGGCCCATGCCGCAAACGCTTCGGCCGCGGGCGGCAAATCCTCGGTCACCGCGGCGCGCCGGCCGGCCAGATGGTCCGCAAAATGACGTCGCGCGCGGGCAACCAGCGCCTCGCTCCAGATCGTTGTGGCCGTCATGGAATCGCGCGGCCGCGCGGCCGCGTCCCGTCAAAACGACTTGCGCAGGTGCGACGGCGGAATGCGCAGCGCAATGCGATACTTGGCGATGGTCCGCCGGGCAATGTGGATGCCCCGCTCCTTGAGAATGGCCAGAATCTCCTGATCGGACAGCGGATGCGAAGGATCTTCGCCGGCCACGATTGTTGCAATGGCGTCCTTGACGGCCTTGTTGGATACCACGCCGCCGTCGGCGGTCCGGAGCCCCGGCGTGAAAAAGAACTTCATTTCGAACGTACCGACGGGCGTCTGGATGTGTTTGCCCGCCACGGCGCGACTGACAGTGGTCTCGTGCAACCCCACCGTCGCCGCCACCTCGGCCATGGTCAGCGGCTTGAGATGGGCGATGCCCTTGTCCAGAAACTCCTTCTGCACACGCACGATCTCGTTGGCAATGCGCAAAATCGTCTGCTGCCGCTGCTGAATGCTCTTGATCAGAAACGCGCCCGCGCGCACCCGCTCCTGGATGTAGTCCCGCACCTCGGCGGTCGTGCCCTCGTCGCGCATCAGGCTGCGATACTGCTTGCTGATCCGCAGCCGCGGCAGATCGTCGTCATTAAGAAAAACCACATAGCGGTCATCCACTTTGCGCACAACGATCTCGGGCGTGACGTAGGGAGCGGTTTCGGCCGAGTAGGCGCGCCCGGGTTTCGGGTCCAGCGTGGCGATGAAGTTGGCCGCCGCCTGAACTTCTTCAACCGGTTTACGCAGCGCCCGCGCAATGTCGGGAATTTTTCGTCCGGCCAGCAGATCGAGATGATGCCGCACGATGTCCGCCGCCATGGAATCAACCTTGCCCAGCCGTTCCAGTTGCAGCAGGAGACATTCGCGAAGATCCCGGGCGCCCACGCCCGGCGGATCGAAGTCCTGAATCACCACGAGCAGGTCCTGCAGGTGCGCCGGGTCAGTCCCGGAGGTCGTCGCCAGTTCCTCGATGGACGCTCCGAGGTACCCGTCGTCATTGATGTTGCCGACGAGCACTTCGGCGAGGCGCCGATCGGCCTCGCTCAAATCCGCCATCGCCAGCTGCTGGAGCAGGTGCTCCTGCAGGGACTCGGGTTGCGTGACGGATTCGAAGAAGAAATTGCGCCGTTCCGCGTCCTCGGACGTGTAAGGCCGCGCTTCCTTTTCCTGGAAGAAGTAATCGCGCCATTCGTCATCCAGCCGCGCCAGCACTTCGAACTCTTCGCGAAAATCCAACGCCTTGCGGTCTTCCGGTTCCCCGGCATCAGGTTCGGCGGCTACCGGCAGCACATCCGTGGGCATTTCCTCCAGCGTCGGGTTGCGGTCAAGCTCCGCACGGATCATCTGGCGCAGTTCGAGCACCGGCGCCTGCAACATCTCCAGGGACTGGCGCAACTGCGGCGCCAGCACCATGTGGAGGCGCTGTTCCTGCGAGAGAAAGAGGCTTTGATCTGGCATTCGCGGAACCCCGTTGCTAGAGTCAAATATACGGGCCGCAACAGGCCGTCTCAAGGACATTCTCAACATGCCAATGAAGATGTGCGTCCTGGCCAGCAGCAGCGCGGGCAATTGCACATATGTGGCGGCGGGGCGCACGGCGCTGCTCGTGGACGCGGGCTTGAGCGGCCGCGAGACGCTGCGAAGACTCGATCAAATAGGCGTCGCGCCGGAATCGCTGCAGGCGGTGTGTGTCACGCATGAGCACACGGATCACACGGCGGGTCTGGCCGCCCTTCAACGCCGTTTGGGCCTGCGGCTCTACGCCAACAGCGGCACCATCGAGGGCATCCGCGCGCGCGCCGAGGACAACAACGGGCTCTCCTGGCATGTCTTCACCACCGGATCGCCCTTCCCCGTCGGCGACATCATTGTCGAGCCGTTCTCCGTGCCCCACGACGCCTACGATCCGGTCGGGTTCATCCTTTCCTCCGGCGATACGCGCATCGGCATCGTCACCGACATGGGCACCACCACCCTGCTAATCCGAGAACGGCTGCGCCGCTGTCAGGCGCTCATCATCGAGGCCAACCACGATGAAGAGCTGCTGCTGGAGGCGGATCGTCCGTGGCACCTGAAACAGCGGATTCTCGGCCGGCAGGGGCACCTCTCCAACACGCACGCCGCCGAGCTGATCGGCGAAGTGGCCGGCGCCGACCTGCGCTGCGTTTTTCTGGCGCATTTGAGCGCCGAATGCAATCATCCGGATCGGGCCGTGCGGGCTGTGCGCGAAGCGCTGGGGCGCCGTGGCGCAACGCACGTGCGGGTGGAAATTACCAGCGGACAGAATGTAAGCCCCTTATGGGAGACACCATGAAGCAAGACCGACCCCTGCAACGCCCGAAAGACCGTGTGCGCGCCGCCCTGGCGCATCAGGAAGGCCCCACGCCCATCTACATGTGGTACCACGGCGACGTGACCGCGCGCATCGCCGCCCGCCGCGGCCGTCCCGCCGAATTCGCCGACGTCGAGCTGCTGGGCAACGACATCGTCCAAACCTGGCTCAACATCAACCGGGAAATGGCACGGCCCATCCCCCCGGGGCAAACCTACACCGATGTCTGGGGTGTCACCTGGGAACACGCGGCCATGTACAATCAAGTGGTCGCCCATCCCCTCGCCGGCGCCGATGACGCCGCCATCGAGGCGTACCGCTTCCCAGATGCGCAAAAGGGCGACTTCCCCAACGCGCTGGACCGCCTCATCGCCCGTTACGGCCAGACCCATTACGTGGGCGCCGATATCTCCGGCTGCATCTTTGAGCCGTGCTATCACATCCGCGGCATGAGCGAACTGCTCACCGATCTGGCCATGGAATCCCCGGCGGCACTGGGCTTGCTGGACCGCGCCACTGATTTCGCCATTGAACTGGCCAACCTGGCGTTGAACCGGTCCGTGGATTGGGTCTGGATGGGCGACGATCAGGGCTCCCAAGACCGCATGATTCTCGGCCCGGACCTCTGGCGGCAGATCTTCAAGCCACGTATGCGGCGACTGATCGAAGCCATTCGCAAACGATCCGCTCAAGTGACGATGGCCTACCATTCCTGCGGCGCCATTCGACCGATCATCCCCGATTTGATCGAGATTGGCGTCCAGGTTCTAAACCCCCTCCAGCCGCTCGCCACAGGCATGGACCCGTTTGAAATCAAACGTGAATTCGGCCGCGATTTGTCGCTGATGGGCGGCTTGGACACGCAGGAGTTGATGCGGCGGGCCAGCCCAAAGGAAGTGTACGATCACAGCCGCCGGTTGCTGGACGCGCTAAGCCGTGGCGGCGGCTTCGTGTTCGCGGCGAGCCATACCATCCAGCCGGACGTGTCCGACGAGAACATCCGCGCGATGCTTGATGCCGCTTGCGACCATAACGGCTGGGCGCGCTTCGATATTTGGTAGCGCCGCCGCCAATAAAACGAACCGCGAGACCGCACAGGCGTGCACCCCTCGGAAACAGCCCATTCCGGCACGGCGAAGCGGAGATTGTCGGGCCTGCTCGCATGGGCCTCGTATGACTGGGCGTCCAGCGCATTTCCAACCATCGTCCTTACGTTTGTCTTCGCCGCGTATTTCACGCGGCAGGTTGCGGCCGATCCGGTCCGCGGGCCCATGCTGTGGGGCCGCGCGCTGGCTTTGGCGGGCCTGGCCGTGGCTGTGACGGCGCCCGTTTTCGGCGCCGTAATGGACCAGGCGGGGCGGCGCAAGCGGTGGCTGGCGCTGTTCACCTTTCTTTGTGTGGGAGCCACAGCGCTGCTTTGGTCCGTAAAGCCTGATCCGCAATGGATCATGCCCGCGCTGACTTTTGTTGTCATCGCCGTCATCACGGAGGAATGGGCCTCCGTGGCCTACAACGCCATGTTGCCGACGCTGGCCCCCGAAAACGAATTAGGCCGATGGTCCGGCTGGGGCTGGGCGCTGGGCTACGTGGGCGGCCTGACGTGCCTGTTGGTCGCGCTCTTTGGCTTCGTGCGCCAACCGGCATGGTTCCCGCTCAATCCCGAAACCGCTGCGCCGGTGCGCGCCGTCTTTCTCCTGGCCGCCGGCTGGTACGGCCTATTTTCCCTGCCTTTGTTTCTGCTGACGCCTGACAGTCCCGCTCGCGGCTTGTCCCCGCGCCAAGTGTGGCAGGCAGGATTGAAACAATTGGCAGACTCGTTTGGCCATGCACGCCAACACGCCGATATCATCCGTTTCCTCGTGGCACACATGATTTACGTGGACGGCCTCGCTTGCGTGTTTGCCTTTGGCGGCGTGTTCGCCGCTGCAGAGTTCCATATGAGCGAGCAGCAGGTGCTGCAGTTCGGCATCACCCTGAACGTCACGGCCGGGCTGGGCGCCGCCTTGCTGGGGTGGCTGGACGATCGCATCGGCAGCCGCCGCACGATTTTGCTCAGCCTGGTCGGGTTGATCATTCCGAGCATGTTGATGCTGGCCGCGCGGCGTGTGATTTTCTTCTGGCTCTGCGGCCTTGCGCTGGGCGTCTTCGTGGGGCCGGTCCAATCGGCCAGCCGCTCCCTTCTCGCCCGACTGGCCCCGCCGGAGCTGCGGCACGAAATGTTCGGCCTCTATGCGTTCTCAGGAAAAGTCACGGCATTTCTTGGCCCTTTTCTGGTGGGGACCATCACCGCCGCCACCGGCAGCCTGCGCATCGGCATGAGCATGCTCATCGTGCTGTTCATACTCGGCGGCCTGTTGCTCCTCACCGTGACGGAGCCACGTTCGAGCCATGCCCATCCAGCCGCACCACCCACCGGCTGAATCTCCAAGCAGTCTCGGCAACCTCTCGTTTCCTATTCTCCATCCACATCGGGCGTCCCATGGCACGCGCTCAGCTTTCGTCTCGCCCTCCCACGGCATGACGATGGCGTTCACCGGCCAGATATGATAGAAACGGCTGCACCAATCCGGGAGGCTGCTATGCTGACGATCCTCTTTTTGGCCGTCGTGGCGCTTTTCGCACTGGCCTATCGGTTCCACGGCCGTTTCCTGGATCGCCGCTTCGAAGTGGACAGCATGCGTCCAACGCCGGCCCGCGCCGAAGCTGATGGCGTGGACCGCATCGCCGCCCCTCGGTGGGTTCTGCTGGGCCACCATTTCTCTTCCATCGCCGGCGCTGGCCCGATCGTCGGCCCCATTATTGCCGCCACGGCTTATGGCGTTGGGCCGCCGTTGCTCTGGATTGTCCTTGGCGCGATCTTCGTTGGCGGCGTTCATGACTACGCCGCCCTGATGGCATCCATTCGCCACCATGGTCGCTCCATCGCCGATATCGCCCGCGAACATCTCTCACCACTCGCCTGGCGGCTGCTGCTTCTATTCGTGTGGCTCACACTGGTCTATGTGCTTACGGTTTTCGCCGATCTCACCTCGGCGACCTTCACGCAAGACGGCGGTGTGGCAACCGCTTCCCTGCTTTTTGTCGTGCTGGCGGTGGCGCTGGGTGTCCTGCTTTACCGCTTCGGCACGCCGCTCGGACGGGCCTCCTTGGTCTTCGTGCCCTTGGTGTTCCTGGCCGTCTGGGTGGGCCACCTCTCGCCGCTCGATGCGGCCCGTCTTCCCGTCTGGCCCGGGGGGGATGCCGGCAAAACCTGGACGGTGATTCTCCTGGTCTACTGCTTTCTCGCCTCCGTGGCGCCGGTCTGGCTGCTGCTCCAGCCCCGTGATTATCTTTCCTCCTACCTGCTGTACGCCTCCGTGATCGGCGGGCTGGGCGGCGTATTGCTGGGCCGGTTCGAACTCAACGCGCCCTGGTTCAAGGGCTGGTCGGATCCCCAAATCGGCCCGCTGATTCCTTTCCTCTTCATCACCGTGGCCTGCGGCGCTTGCTCGGGCTTTCATTCGCTCGTCGCCTCGGGCACCTCTTCAAAACAACTGCGCAGCGAAACCGATGCTCGCCCTGTGGCCTATGGCGCCATGTTGATCGAAGGGCTGGTGGCAGTGATCGCCCTGATCGCTGTGGCCATTGTTCCCGCCGGCAGTCCGCTGACCGGCAAACCGCCCCTGCAAATCTACGCCCAGGGCATGGGCCGTTTTCTGGCCGTCTTCGGCATCCCGCAAGCCGCCGGCGCGGCGTTCGGCCTCCTGACTTTGTCCACCTTCGTGCTTACCACCCTCGACACCGCCACCCGTCTCGCCCGATACGTTTTCGAAGAGTTCTTCGGGCTGCGCGACGCTTTGTCCCGCTACGGCGCCACGCTGGCCACTCTGGTTCTGCCCGCCACGCTGGCGCTCATCACACTGCATGACGCTAAAGGAAATCCCATTCCGGCTTGGAAGGCGATCTGGCCGGTGTTCGGCGCCACCAACCAACTGCTCGCCGCTCTCGCGTTGGCCGTCCTCAGCGCCTGGCTGCGGCAGAGCGGCCGGCGGACAGGATTCGTGGTGGGCCCCATGCTGTTCATGCTGCTGATGACGCTGTGGGCGCTGCTTCGACTAATCGCCCAGTACCGCTTGTCTTCCATCGGCGTTATCGCCGCCGCCTTGTTCGTGCTCGCGGCGCTTGTGCTGGTGGAGGCGGTTCGGACTTGGCGACGGCCCTGCCCGCAAACCGCCGCTTGACCCCGGCCGCAGTAGCCGGTAGCTTCCGCAACGGCTCAAGAGCCAGGAAAGCAGAATGGACCTCGTTACCCGTGCCAAGGAAGTTATCGCGCTTGAAGCGGAAGAGTTGCTGAAAATCCGCGACCGTCTCGGAACCGAGTTCTCCGAAGCCGTCCACCTGCTCCTGGACACCCTCTGCAACGGCGGAAAGATCGTCATCACCGGCATCGGCAAGAATTTGCACATTGCGGAAAAGATCTCCGCCACCCTCGCCAGTACCGGCGCCACGAGCGTTGTGTTGCATCCCACCCAGGCCATGCACGGCGACCTGGGCATTCTCGCGGCTCGCGATACCCTGCTCGCACTAAGCTACAGCGGCGCCTCAGAAGAAATCCTTGCGCTGATCCCCCTCGTCCGCCGCCTGGGCGTGCGCGTGCTCTCCATGACCGGCGACGCCGGCAGCCCGCTGGCGCGACTGAGCGACGTGACGCTCGTCGTGAAGGTGGATCGGGAAGCTTGTCCCTTCAACATGGCGCCCACCGCCAGCACCACGGCCGCCCTGGCCATGGGCGACGCACTGGCCATGGTGCTGCTCGAAGCCCGCGGCTTCCGCCGCGAGGATTATGCGGCTCTGCACCCCGGCGGCGCCATCGGCCGAACCCTGCTGCAATGCGTCCGCGATATCATGCGCAAAGGCGATCGCCTGGCCGTCGTGCCGTCCGGCGCCACGGTCAAGGATGCCATTCTCGCCATGACCCGCGCCCGCTCCGGCTCCGCCGGCATCGTGGACGGGAGCCAACGCCTGCTGGGTGTGTTCACCGATGGCGATCTGCGGCGTCATATCACCGCCGACCCTGAACTGCTCAACCGAACCGTGGACGCCGTCATGACGCGCCGGCCCATCACCGTCACCGCCGATTGCCTCGCGGTGGAAGTCCTGCGTCTGTTCGAACAGTACAATATTGACGACCTCCTCGTTGTGGATGACGAGGGGCGACTGATCGGCGCGGTGGATATTCAGGACCTGCCCAAGCTGAAGATCATGTGAAACCCCGCCACCACCGACGCCTAATCCTGCCAGCCGTGGCGGGACTAATCGCATGGGGATGGATGGCCCATGCCGCCATGGAAGACGCCCCCTCGGTCCCTCCCCGGCCCCTCTCCTTCGCCCAGGCCGTCGCGCTGGGCGCCATCGAGGGGTTGACCGAATACCTTCCGGTCAGTTCTACCGGTCACCTTCTCCTCGCCCAACGCTTCATGGGCATCGGTCATGCCGGCGAAGGAAAAGCCGCGGCAGATGCTTATGCGATCTGCATTCAGTTTGGCGCCATCCTGGCGGTCGCCGGCCTGTATTTTCCCCGCCTGTGCGCTGTCGCCCTGGGACTGCTCGGCCGGAACCCGGCCGGCTTGAAACTCGGCTGCCACCTGGCCATCGCCTTTGCGCCGGCCGCCGTCGTCGGCGTGCTGCTGGAGCCTGCAATCAAGCGGTACCTTTTTGGCGGCGCCTGGGGACTTTGGCCGATTGTCGCCGCATGGTTTCTTGGCGGCCTCGCCATTTTTGGGCTGGATGCCTACCTGAAACGGCGCGGTTCGACCGCGGGGGCGCCGATGGAAAAGATCCGCTGGCGCATGGCGTTGGCCATTGGCCTTGTTCAGTGTCTGGCCATGTGGCCGGGAGTGAGCCGAAGCCTTGCGACCATCGCCGGCGGTGTGTTGGCGGGCCTTTCTCTACCGGCCGCCGTGGAATTCAGCTTCCTGCTGGGCTTTGTAACCCTCTCCGCCTCTACGTTGCTGGATGCAGTGCAACATGGCGAATTGATCGTGCGGCTGTACGGCTGGATCACACCGATCGTCGGATTGTTGACCGCCACGGTGGCGGCGGCATTGGCCGTTCGTTGGCTGGTGGCATATTTGCAGAAGCGGCCCCTCGCCCTCTTCGGCTGGTACCGCGTTGCGCTCGCGCTGGCTGTGACCGGCTGGCTCCTGTTCCGAGGGCCGTGACGCGGATTTTGCGCGGGGGCACAGAGAGCTTTTGCGCCTTGGCGAGCCTTTCAAGACCCTCGACGTTCATCGGCGGCTGTCAGACCATTCGTCTCGCCTCAACGGACGAAGACGCCGACAATCGCATGAGAGGATGAATGCCAAACGCCGGAGACAAACGATCAGTGGCGCGCGCGGCCCATGGCGGGGCTCGCCACATATCCTTGCCCACCGAAAAGAAGGCAGCTCAAGTCCTTCCCCCCCCTGCCACAAATGCGCCGCCGTTCTTCGTCTTCCTTCAAGCTCAAAGGGTTCGAACAACGTCCCCCCGAACGGGTGTGCGCTACCTAAGCTGCATCAGCATTCCAGCCGTACGGGGAAAAACAATCTTGATCTCTTCGTCAAGAAGTCGAACGGCACCGTTTCCGGTCCCGGTCACATTATGTGTACCTCTTATCCCGTAAACAATCTGATCACCCTGTGTCAAGTCTATTTTCGCCGAAACTGGGAAAGGACAGGTACATCGTGCCCCCCCTCCTGTGGTGAAGCTGGGGGTGGTGAGTGGGAGGCGGATGAAGGAGATCAGGGGCCACCTCCGGAGGTGGCCCCTGATCGGGCGGGCCGATAAGATCCGCCACCATGATCAGCTATTACGACGTGTACCGCATGAAGGCTGAACGGCACATTCTCA
>CALHGX010000061.1 GCA_938031185.1 uncultured bacterium | reverse complement strand
TACATCGAGACCGAGTACAACCGGACACGAATCCACAGTTCCCTGGGCTATCTTTCGCCGGTGGACTTCGAGAGAAAATATGCTACACGCCTACAACAAATCGCTTAGCTCCCGTGGCCCACTTTTGGGGGGTAGATCCACGCTGATATTTCCGGTTGTGCCACGCCGAGTAACTGACATTCAGCCACTTCATCGCCGCGCTCAAGTTCGCCCGCGGCGTCTGAAGCGCCAGGTGATAATGGTTCCCCATCAGCACGTAGGCGGCGATGGGCACCCCGTAGCGCTGCGCCATTTCTTCCAGATACTCCAGAAACCGTGCGTGATCCCGATCTTCTTGAAATATCGCCCGACGCTCGTTTCCTCGCGCCGTGACATGTTACCACCCGTCCGCCACCAGCACCCGCAATGGCCTGCTCATGCCCAAAATCTAACCAAATCACACCCAAAGCCACAATACTCATATATTTAGATGCGACCCCATGTGCCTCATGTGTCTCGGAATCGGCGAGTTGAAAGACCGCCTCGGCGCCGCACTGCTCCGCGCCGGCCCGAATCAGGGTCTTGTCCGCCCGTTCGCCCAGCAACAGCCCGAGCGCCCCAACGATGATGGACTTCCCGGTGCCGGTTTCACCGGTAAGCACGTTGAAACCCGGCGTGAACTCGACGGTCGCATCCTCCACCAGGGCCAGGTTTCGCACGCGAAGCGTTTGCAGCATGGGGGCAGAATACCGGGACGCAAAGCCAAGTCCAGCGTTTTCGGCTTTTCCGTCCGGCCGGCCGCACCGCGTCGCCGCCGGCCGCGTTGACAGGCTGTTTTCGATTCCGTAAGGTATGCGCGATTGGCGTTTGGCGGGATAGCTCAGGTGGTAGAGCAGAGGACTCATAAGCCTTTGGTCGTGGGTTCGAATCCCTCTCCCGCCACCACCCTTCCGCCGCAACCCATGGGGAGCTGAGAGCGCCCTTGAAGCTGGTCATTCAGATCCCCTGCTTCAACGAGGAACATACGCTCCCCGCCGTGTTAGCCGACCTACCCCGCGCGTTGCCATGTGTGGATCAAATCGAATGGCTGGTTGTGGACGACGGCAGCGCCGACGGCACGGCGGAGGTCGCCCGCCGGCTGGGCGTGGACCACGTGCTCTCGCTCGGCAGCAACCGCGGACTGGCCGCGGCGTTCTCCCACGGACTCGAATATGCGCTGGGGCTGGGCGCGGATGTGATCGTCAACACGGATGGCGACAATCAGTACGACGCGCGGGATATCGGGCTTTTGATTCAACCCATTTTGGACAACCGCGCGGATCTGGTGGTGGGCTGCCGCCCCATTATGGATCATCCAGAGTTCGGGCCTATCAAGAAAGCCTTGCAAGTGGTCGGCAGCGCGGCGCTGCGTTGGGTCTCGAAAACTAACGTGCGGGACGCCGCCTCCGGGTTCCGCGCCTTTTCGCGGAAAGCCGCCCAGCGCCTGTTCGTGCATACGCGCTTTTCCTATTGCATGGAAACCCTCATTCAAGCCGGCAATTCCGGGATGCGCGTTGCCTCGGTGGACATTCGCGTTCATCCCGCCACGCGCCCGTCGCGACTCTACCGCAATCTCTTCGAGTATCTCTGGCGTTCCGGCTCGACCATCGTGAGCATGTTTGTGCTGTATCGCCCCGGCCGCTTTTTCTTTCTCATGGGCCTGCTGTTCGAGCTGGTCGCCCTCGCGCTCGGCTCGCGCTACATCTACCTCGTTTATCTCACGCCGCGCCCCGATCCGACTCGCACGTATCTGCCTTCGCTCATCCTGCTGAATCTCTGCGGGCTCATCGGCGTGCTGCTCTTCTTCATGGGAGTGCTGGGAGAGATCGTGCGCACGCAACGCCGCGTGGCCGAGGAAATCCTCTATCTCTTGCGGCGTCAGGGCCCGGACACGGGGGGCGCCAGCGCTTCGCGGTCCAACCGCCAAAGCTCGTAACCGTCCGCCGAGTCCAGAAACGTCGCCCGCCATCCGGCAATGGGTAAAGACCTCCGATTCGCCAGCACCGCGTGCAACCGATTGGCCTCGGGCGGGGCCCGTTGCTCCATTTCCGCCGCTTGAATCGCCGTTCGGTCCGCATAGAACATCAGCGCGTTCATGGGAAAATAGCGAAAATCCACCACCAGCGGATATCGGGCGTTGTCATCCTTCGGGATGGCTGCGGCCAGTTGCTTCAACTCAGCGGAACTTCGCGGGCGGAAGAAATTGATGCGATCGTTCTCGAAGGACAACCCCGCGCGCACCGTCAGCGCCAGCGCCAGCGCCGCCGGCACCCGGGTCCATCGGCTGGCCGGCCCCCGCCATAAACAACCGCCCATCGCCGACACACCGGCCAGCGCGGCCGCCAGTGCCCACCACCGATCCCGCGGCAACACCACACGCGGCAAGGCCAGTCCGGCCAGAAGAAGCGCCAGCGCCAGCGCCGCCTGCCACCGCGTCCAACGCCCGGCCAAGACGCCGCCCGCCACCGCCCCGGTCATCAGCAAAAAAGGAACCGACGGCGGCACGATGTACCAATACATCTGCTGGCCGACCATGTTGGTGAGCAGCAGCGCGCCCACGGCCAGCGCCACAAGAAAAAACGCATTGCGGCCTTCTTCCGCGTAACGCCAGCCGCGCCGAAACGCATATAGCAGCACGGGAGCCGCCGCCGTCAGCGGCGCCAGCGCCCCCAGCGAACACCAGAGCCGCCTGGTGGTTTTCTGCGCCGCAAAGGCGGGCCACCACAGATCCGCGGCCCATCGCCGGGCCACTTCGTGGTGGACGTACGTTTCGAGAAACGCGCGCCGATGCAGAAGGAACTGACTGCCGAACCACACCGCCGGCAGCCCCAGCGAGAGCAGCAATCCGCCATAGAACGCGCCGCGACGAAATGCCGCCCGTTGGGCCACGCCCAGATACGCCAGCGAAACGGGCAGTACCAGCAGGGCGCCGCCGCCTTTGGCCAGCACCGCCGCGCCGGCGCACGCGCCCCACCCGAGGTATCCGCCCGGCGCGCGGCGGCCGTGCCACAATGCAACGCCGCCGGCGAGGTAGAGCAGCGTCACCAGCGTATCCATCATGCCGAGCCGGGATTGCACCACCAGCACCGGATGCCAAGCCAGCAGGGCCGCCGACGCAATGCCGGCCGCGGGCGAAAACAGGCGCGTGTCGATCCGCGCCGCCAGCCAGAGCAGCAGCAGAAACGCCGCCACGGACGGCAGTCGCACCGCCAGTTCCCCAACTCCGAACGCCAGATACCCGACCGCCACCATCCAGTAGTAGAGCGGCGGCTTGTGCAGGTTCACCGTGCCGTTCCAATACGGCGTCCAGAAGCTGCCTTCGCGCAGCAGGCTTCGCGCCCGCAACGCGGTGAGCGCCTCATCGCCGTGGGTCAGCGCCGGTTCCCGCAGGTCTCCGTAACGCCACAGCGCGGCCGCCATGATGAGCAGCAACAACAGCGTCCACAGCCGTCGCGGGGCCGAGACAGATGGATGTTCACAGCGGCTCATGCGCAGACGGCTCCGGCGCGGTGTTCTCATTTCTTTCGGCCTCCGGAACACCGAAGGCCTCGTCCGCCACGGGCCGGAAACGGCAAACGTCCAGCCACAGCGCGGCCGCCCCGCCGATCACGCGAGGCTCCACCACCGTTTCTTCTTCCAAGACGAAACGGATGACACATGTCTGCCGTCCAGCCCGCGGCGGAATGGCCGCGCTCGCCAGCGCGGCCGGCTCGTGCAGCCGATGCGCCGAAAACACGCCCCAGCCAGCCGCTTCGCCAGACCGGCCGCGCGGCGGTTCGGCGCGATAGACCAGTCGGGCCTCGTAACGGCCCGCCGGCAGCGGAAGACCAACGCCGTACGCCACGGTGATGCCGGGACGCGAGCCGTCCCAATAGCGGAAAATGCGGCCGTCGGCGGCCATGCGTTCGCCGCCGCGATGCCGAGCCGTCTTGTACATCACCACGCTGACATCTTGGTCTGAAAGCGCCTGCACGATTTCGCGATTGCGAGCGGAATCGGCGCCGCGTTGAAGAATAAAAAACTCGCCGTCAAAATAGATGGCGCCGAATTCATCGCCTGAAACCAGCCGTTGATACTCGGCCCCGTATTTTCCGCGGAAGTCCTGCAATTCGCCGAACACAAGATCGAACCCATGGCGTTCGGGCGCATACTTCCGCCACGCGATCAGGTCGGCCCGATTCGCGCAATAACCCGCCAACTGCCAGTCGCACATCAATCGCCCCTCGCGCGGAATGTGCCGCGCCGCCCGCACGGCGCGAACCCCATGAAGGTTGGCCGTCGTGTAATAGGGGCGCGTCTCCGCCCGCATCCCGCCCCAGGGGGCATAGCCCGCCGCGGCATGGGACAGGAGCGCCGCAAGCAGGAGGTGAAAGCTTACGCCCATGCCGGCCGCCGGCGCAAAGGCGCGCGCCACCCGATCCGTCCATTGCGGCAGCCAACGCCGCAGGAGCGCGACCAGGCGATCCACGGCGCACACCGCCGCCGCCGCCCCCAGAACCAACGTCCGCCACAGCGGCATGTGCCGCGCCAGCAGCTCGACATCATGCACGCGAAACCGCACCGTCCAGCGCACCAGCACCAACGCCAGAACGGAAAACAACAGCAGAATCAGCAGCTTGTGGCGTAACTGAAGACACCCCGGGTGGTCTCTGCGGGACCGCAGGGCGTCCCATATCACGCAGGGGCATCGGGAAAAGGCATAGGCCGCCACCGCCGCCGGCACGGCTGTCAGCGTCAGGAGCCGTTTCGAATCTTCCGGTGAAAATCCCCGCACGAGATGCATCAGCGCCAACGACGCCGCCAGGTACCAGACGATCATCGTCCCGTGAAAGGACAGCCGTTCGCCGCCTGGCGCGTCCAGGCGCTGTCGGAGCGCTTCCACCAGAGCCGGCCCCAGACACGCCATGACCGGCGCCGGATAATGCAACAGCAGGCTGTACTGCGGCCGGTAGTCGCTGCCAAGGTTCTGCAGCAAGGGCGCCAGCAGGAACAGCATTATTGGCAGCCATCCCCGCCGTCCCCACAACGGCCATGTCGGAAGCAGCACCCACCACAGCGCCGAGAGCCGTGCCATGAGCGCCTTTTCGCCGAGCAACCGCCCGAAGTCCCAGCCGCCCAATTCCCGCGCGCGGCGGGCGAACAACGAAATACCGGCGAACCAGGGGTACAGGCAGAAAAGCGCCAGGACGCCATATGCCAGCGCCAGAGCCGCGTAGGCATATCCGGCTCGCCACCGATCACGGACTGCGAAATACAGCAAGAGGGGCGTCACCAGCAGGAAGGCGTCTTCCCGCAATCCCAATATCAGCGCCAGCGGCCAAATAACCATGGCCTTTCGGAAACACAGCGCGTGATATAACCAGGGGACCAGCAGCAAGTACAAATCCACGCCATGGAACTCCGTCAGCGCCACCGCCTGGCTGTAGTGATGCACAAGAACAAACGCCGCCACGGCCACCGCCAGGTCCGGCCGCAACCCATGACGGCGGCCCGTGCGCCACAACACAATGGCCCCGACGGCCATCGCGATCCATTGCGTCACCCACAAAACGAACGGATGATCCCAAACGCGGTACAAAGGTCCCAGCAGCGCCAACGTGAACGAAAGATGCGTTCGTAGATAGCTGAAGTCCAGCAGCATGCGGAAGGGTCGGCCGTGCCCGCTGTTCCAAATCATGTTGGTGTAAACGCCATAGTCGAACAGCGTAAAAAGCCGCCAAGTGAAGGCGCACCACGCCGCATGGGCCAAGGCCATCCACACAAACACGCCGCCGAGGACGGCGAGGCTGATCAGACCAACCTGGGGCCACGACAAACGCCTGGCCTCTGGCACCACGGTGTTCATTCGTATCGCTCGCTTGCGTTGGCCAACAACTGGCTGATATAGCCCCGTGCCCGCCGCGCCAAATACTCATTGGCGAAAGGCGACCCATCCCACAGCACCTGGTCCACCACCACGCGACCCCGCCCCCATTTCACCACCGCCAACGCGCCCGGCTGAGTCAACACGCGCGCCTCCGGCGCGTCCACGCTGACGGAAACGTTGATGATCGGCTGTCGGGCCACCACCCGACACAGTGTGCCGGAATCAGTCCAGTTCACATCGAAGTGGGATAATCCTCGCACGAGCGGATCCGCCGCCACCCAGTCCAAACGGGTCGGCCGCCGGCCTTCAGGATAGGCCGTTGCTTCCAATCGCACGTTCAAAACCTCCCCCAACCACACCGCCTGATTGGTCGAGATGTTGTGCAAAATGACCGTGCCGCCTTTCTCGGCAAAGCCAAGCCAGCGGTCCGCCTGCTCCTTCATCCATCTGGCCCCGCCCTCCGCGGCCGCGTTGATCAGAAGCGATCCCGCTTCTTCGATCCGTTCAGTCCGCGGCCACGCCGCGGGCGGCGAATCGAATCCCACCGGCCAGATCGGCGCCGCGGGGCGCCCCACCTGCCGGAACGGCTGCTGCAAATAGGCAAGGAGACGCTCGAGCAAGAACGCCGCGCCGGGCTCATCACAACGCGTTCCTTGCGCCAACAGCAACGAACAAAAGATCGCCCGCCCCTGCCCGAAGCGTGTCTCCAATAGCGGCGCCAACGTGAGACCGTAGTCTTTTTCACCGCCCCAGAGGTAGCCGCCTGCTTCAAGCAGTGTCTGGTGGCACACCCCGCCCCAGATTTCGCCCCGCGCCGCGTCCGCCAACGTCAGGTACGGCCCGGCATCGGGACGCTTCAAAGGACGACGGGCCACCAGAAACGCCGGCGTGAAGCGGTCTTCCGCATGATGGTAGAACATACCGGCAGCGCCCAGCCAGTATCGCAGCCCGGCGGCAGGAAACCCTTCGAACACCGGATGATCGGCGCAGCGGATGTGCGCAATGACGATCCCCTCGGGGGACGGTTGAAGCGGAACCCCGCCAAACTGCGAAGGAAGCTGGGTGTCTTCCAAGATGAGCGCGCATCCCCCTTGCTCCACAAAGGCCGCCAACTCCTGCCACTGCCCGGAAGTGATCCGGCTTTCGGGCGGCACCAGGACCACCGCGTCTTTCCGTCGGGGCAGGTGCCGCTCCACACGGTGCGGAAAAGGCACGGCCTCCATGGCCAACAGACCGGCATCGGGCCATACAACCACCGGCTTCAATTTTTTCCACTTCGGCCGCGGCAAAACGGCCAACTCGTGCTCGTCTTCATAGATCACCGTGCCATCGGCCTCCGCCATCTCCAAGCGAAGCGTCCAAGACTGCGGCTGCGCGGCCGACGGCATGATGAACTCCAGCAGATCCTCACGATGTTCACCGGCTTCCAGTGCCAGCCGCCGCGTTCCGCCGATCAAACCATGGCCCTCGCGATTTTTCACACTCCAACGGAGTTGGCCGGCAAAAGGAATAAGCCGATCGTTCATCAGCACCAACTCCCGCCGGTAACACTCGTCCGCCCTCGCGCCGCCGTTCCATTCCTTGGGCGCCACCAACACCGGCCGTAGCGCCTTGTTGGCCAGTTCCATCATGGCAGGATCGGCCGTGAAACCTTCCGTGCCGCGATAGCTGAACCGGTCGCCAAAGGGCATGACGCAGCAGAACCAAGGCTGCCGCCGTTGCTCGATGATGCCCATGTAGGTGGAATAGGCCTGCCCATACCGCGACCAGTAATTCCGCGTGTCCCCTCCACCGTCCGGATGAATGTACGCCCGATCCCCGACGAACGTCGCCGAGGCGTGTGGATTGAATCCCTCGCCGAACTCGTCGCTGATCCACGGCTTGTCCTTCCGGTACACCCGCGCGGCATTCCATTCGCCATCCCAGAACTCCGCGCGCCACACCCGCGCCGCCTTGGGAAAGCAGTCATCCATGTGGACGCCCCAGCCGTGCGCCCCGTCGAAGAAATCCGAATCCCCCCGCAAGTACCAGCCGTGGCTGGACGTGATGGGCCGCGTGGGATCCGCCGCGCGGGTCTGGCGCAACATCGAAACCAGATAGGGCGCCGCCGGGCCTTCGTCATCCTCCGTTCGGTCGCCGTGGAACGTGGTCTCGTTGTCCACCGCCCAAATGACCACCGAAGGGTGATGGCGGCTGAGCCGCACGTAGCGCAACCATTGGTCCATGATGGCGGCCCAGAACACAGGGTCTTCGATGCCGGCTTGCTTGATCGTCAGAGGGGACTGCACTAGCAAGAGCACCCCCAGTTCATCGGCTGTATCCAGCACGCATTGCTCCATCGGATCCCAGTGGAGCCGCACGGCATTGCCCCCGTTGCGTAGCAAGCGCGCTTCAAAAACGGCGCGGGCTTCTTCCTTGGTCCGGTTGATCGAGCCGTAGCGCGTCCAACTTTCTCCGAGAAGCACCAGCTTACGCCCGTTCAGCAGGAGACGAATGCCGTCCACTTTGATTTCCCGAAAGCCGAAGCGCGTGCGAACGCAATGCTCTTGGCCGTCGCTCGACGTCAGCCGGCTCTCCAGCATCAGCAACTGCGGGTCATGCGGCCACCACAGGGGGGGATTGGTCCAGGCCGCTTCGAGCGTCACCATCGCCGTCGTGCCGGGCGGCACGACGCAAGCCGTTGGCGGCACTGTCCATTGCGTCGCCCCATTGGTATCCGCCACCGCCAACGCCACCATGCCGGACCACATCAGGGCGCCCGTATGATCCACCTGCAAATCCACCGCCAGCCGACCGTGGTCAACGGAGGGGCGAATGATCACATCGGCTATGCGTGCCGATGGAGTCCATTCGATCCTCGCCCCCTGCCAAAGGCCGATGTGGCCCGGGGGATGCGACATGGTCAGGCAGTCAGGTGGATATTCGTTGCGATGCAGGTGATGCCCCGTCAACGCCAGTAGAAGCTCATTGAGGCCGGGCCGCATCGCGTCGCTGATCTCGCACTCAATGGGCGCGTAGCCGCCAAGAAAGAAACCGAGTTCACGGCCATTGACAAACACCCGGCATCCGAAGCAGGCGGAATCAAGCCGAAGAAACGCGCGCCCCTCCCCGCCCCGCTCCCCGGCATCCACTGTTCTGGCCAGCCAGGCGCCGTCGCCGGCGTTTTCTCCCCAGCGCCCCGGCGCTTGAAACAACTGCCAGCCGTTCGTGGCCGCGGTATCGGACAACGGAAACGGCGGCGGCTCGTTCGTTTCAGCAACAAGAAGCGGGCGCAGCATCCATTCGCCCATCAGGTTGATTTCCGCAGCATGGGCGGCGACCGCGACCACGACCAAAGGAATCGCCTTGCGCCACTCGCGCGAGATCGGGGCCAGCTGCTTGGTCATGATGCAATCCGTCTGCGAGCGGCGCCCCACGCGCCAGCCTCAATACCGGTAATGGTCGGGTTTGAAGGGGCCGTTTCTCGGAATGCCAAGATAGCGCGACTGTTTCGGAGTCAGCCGATCGAGCTTCACTCCCAGCTTGCCCAGATGCAGCCGCGCCACCTTTTCGTCCAGGTGCTTCGGCAGCACGTAAACACCCACAGGATAGCGCTCGTGTCGCGTAAACAGCTCGATTTGCGCCATGGTTTGATTGGTGAAACTGTTGGACATTACAAAGCTCGGGTGCCCTGTCGCACAGCCCAGGTTGACCAGCCGCCCTTCGGCTAGAAGGATGATGCTCCGCCCGTTCGGAAACGTGATGCGGTGCACCTGGGGCTTGATTTCCGTCCAGCGGTATTTGCGCAGACGCTCCACCTGTATCTCGCTGTCGAAATGGCCGATATTGCACACAATGGCCAGGTTTTTCATCCGCCGCATATGCCGCTCGGTGATGACGTCACAGCAACCGGTCGCCGTGACGAACACATCGCCGATTCGGCACGCTTCGTCCATGGTCATGACTTGGTAACCTTCCATGGCCGCTTGCAGCGCGCAAATCGGATCTATTTCCGTCACAATCACTCGCGCACACTGCCCCCGCAGAGACTGGCAAGCTCCCTTGCCGACATCGCCATACCCCGCCACCACCGCCACCTTGCCCGAAAGCATCACGTCCGTAGCGCGCAGAATCCCGTCCGCCAGCGAGTGTCGACAGCCGTAGATGTTGTCGAACTTGGACTTCGTCACCGAGTCGTTGACGTTGAACGCCGGGAACAGCAGTTCACCGCGGGCATGCATCTGCTGCAGCCGATGAACGCCCGTGGTGGTTTCCTCGCTGACGCCTCGAATGGCCTTGGCCATGCGGTGGAAGCGGCCGGGGTCGCGCCGCAGCGATGTCCGCAGCTGGGCGAGCAACACCTTTTCTTCCGTGCTTTCCGGCCGGCGGTCGAGCAGAGCCGGATTCTCTTCCGCCCGGTACCCAAGATGGACGAACAACGTGGCATCGCCGCCATCGTCCAGAATCATGTTGGGCCCCTGCCCGTTGCCCCAGTCCAGAATGCGGTCGGTGAACTCCCAGTATTCCTCGAGCGATTCGCCCTTGTAAGCAAAAACCGGCGTGCCTTTCACCGCCAACGCCGCCGCGGCATGATCCTGCGTGGAAAAAATGTTGCAACTCGCCCACCGGACACGCGCGCCGAGCAACTGCAGCGTTTCGATAAGGACCGCCGTTTGGACCGTCATGTGGAGTGAGCCGGAAATGCAGGCTCCGCGCAGCGGTTTTTGCGGGCCGTATTCCGTCCGCATGGCCATCAGGCCCGGCATTTCCTGCTCGGCCAATTCAATCTCCTTGCGGCCAAAATCGGCCAGCGACAAATCTTTAACAACGAAATCTCTGTGGCGCGCCATGGATCGAACCGTCCTTTCAACCCGACCGGATTCAAAATTTCAACCGGCCATGTTGGGGCACATGATAGCCGGTCCGGACACTGGCTTCAATCAGATTTGCCGTCCCCAGAGGGATGGCCGCGGCCCAACGTCGGCAACATGGACAGCAGCGCGCATCGGCGGCAACCAGACCGATTCTCGAGACAAAAATCTTGGAATATTTGGATCAACCCCTGCCGTCTCAATCCGGAGCGGTAGAGCGCCGGGTTGTGGTCATGCCCGAAGAGAATGGCGGCGGTTTCCCGTACTCGCGAGTGGTCCTCTTCGATCGGCAACTGCTCAAGCCAAACCCGGCGCGTTCCATCGAGCAAACCTCGCGCGGCCCAGAACGGCAGCAATACATTGGTCAGGATGGCGCCGGCGCGGTCTTCGCCGATCAGCGCCACTGGCGCAGCGCTCGGCGGGCCGGTCCACCTCAACCGCCGATGCCAATAACTTCCGCGGCCGAGATCCGTGAGGACATCCACGCAGTCTCGCGTCGTTTCCTCCATAGTGGAGGCCGGTTGAAGAAGCTTTTCGTAACGATCCGCCGCAAACAGAGCGGCCGCCGCCGTCAAACGGCGCAACGGGTTGTTTTGCGGCCGCAGCGCCCCCCGCGCCCATGCGGCCCGCGGCAGCGCCAGCGCCGTCCAGTCCCCGCGTCGTTTCCACCACACATCCCAAAGCCGGCGAACAAAAGCGCGGGTCTCGGCATCCCAGCCGGGCGCGGACTTGGCGGGCAGCAGGGAGGCGACCCCACACAACAAGGCATAGGCCCGCTCCACATCGCCGCCGGCCTCTTCTCGCAACACCGCCAGCGGCACCCGCCGCGCAAGGAGGCGAAACGGCGCGCTGTTTTGTTTGTATCCCAGCGCCGCCATGGTCTCTTCGTAAAACACCTGCCTAGCCTCCTGCTCTCGCAGCGCTTCCGCGATGCGCTGCCCTTTGCGCCGCAGCCGTTCCGTGCCCGCCGCATCCAGCAGCGCCCCCAGCTCCTCCGGCGACCTTTCGGCCAGCGCCGCACGGCACGGCGGATCGCCCGTCGGCAGGTCGTAGGGATACCCCGCCAGATCAATCGCCTCAAAGGAAAAGGCCGGATTGGCCCGCAGGGCGTCGCGCAGGCTGATTTCCAGCACACCGGCGGGCAGCACACCGGCCGGCGCAGGTCCCGGCGCGTACGTCACGTGCGCCACCACCCGAGCGTAACGTGGATCGCTGTCATGCCCATGCCGCCGCCAGTCTACAGGCCGCACGTGAATCTCGACATCGCCCGCCACCCGCCGCTCCGCAGATCCGACCAGCAGGACGGCATCCAGAAAATCCGGTCCTGCTTCGACATTCCATCGGCCGGGGCGCTCCACGCGCACCGCTTCTCCCTGCGCCGTTTGCAAGACCGGCGGCCGCCATTGAGCGTCAAACCACACGCAGCGCAAATGGCGCTCCGAATAGGCAAACCCCGTCTCTTCGGGCGCCCGTTCGCGCACCGCGCGCGGCGCGGGTTCAAGCTCCTCGCGGTAGCGCGCGGCGGCGGCGAAGAACGCGCTGGCAGATTGCGGCATCATCGCCGTCAATACCGAAAACCGCTCCGGCCAATGTATTCGCGGAGAATGGAGGTGCTCGGCACGTCGCGATCAGGCAGGCCGATGAAATTGAGCAAAACAGCCGTCAACCGCCGCGCCACGGCATACTCGCGATCACACGGCTTGATTTCCATCAACAACGGCTCCACCATCGGCTTGAGCACCGCCAGTTCGTAGTCCAGCGCCGAATTGAACGTGGCCTGCGCCCGGGCCTGGAAGGGAAAAATCCATCGCTCCTCGCCGCGTCGCACCGAAGGCCACAACCGCAACGTTTGCAGCGCGGAGTGGCCGCGGTAGCGATGATCCCGCACCAGGCGCCGGATCAGCCGGTTGTCGGTCGTGGAAATGCGCGTGTGCGAATCCACACTGAGCTGCGTCAAGGCGCTTACGTAGATGTGGAATTTGCGCTCCTCCGGCACCTGCGCGGTCAACCGCGGATTCAAGCCGTGCAACCCCTCGCACAAAATCATCTGATCCGGCTCGATTCGCAGGCGGCGGCCACGGTACTCCCGCCGCTTGGTTTCGAAATTGAAAAGCGGCAGGTCCGCTTCGCGCCCCTCGATCAGGTCGAGGAGCTGGCGGTTGAACAACGGCAGGTCGAGCGCCTCCAAATGCTCGTAGTCATAGACGCCCTTTTCGTCACGCGGCGTTTGTTCCAATTCCAAGAAGTAGTTGTCCAGCGAAAGGGTGACCGGCCGCAACCCTGCGACCCGCATCTGTATTGCAAGCCGTTTTGCGAAGGTGGTTTTGCCGGAGGACGACGGCCCTGCGATCAACACCAGCCGAACCTGGTCTCGCCGCGCCCACAACTCATCCGCTATGCGGGCCACCTTCTTCTCGTGCAGGGCCTCAGCGATCTTGATAAACTCGCCGATGTCGCCATTGACAATGATCTCATTGAGACGGCCGACGGTATTGACGCCCAGGATGCGCCCCCACTCCTTGTGCTCCTCAAACACACGAAAGAGATGCGGCTGATCGCGAAACGGATCCATCGCGCCACCCCGATCGGGATCAGGCAGCTGCAAGACGAATCCCGGCGGGCGCAGCGCCAGTCCGAAATACCGTAGCGCCCCCGTGGACGGCACCAGCGGACCATGCGCGAAATCGTAGAACCCCTCGCACACATGCACGGCTATCCGCGGCGGGTTGCGGTAGCGAAGCAAATTGAGCTTATCCTGCTGCCCCGATTCCGAGAAACGCCTGCACGCTTCCTCAAATGACAGCTTGCGGCGCAGAATAGGCACATCGTCGGCAATCCATTTCCGCATGCACTGTTCGATTCGCTGCACCGTCTCCGCCGTCACGCCCTTGCCCCCGCCCGTCTGCGGTTCCAAGCTGCAGTACAACCCGTCCCCCAGCGCGTACTCGATTGAAAATGCCGCTTGCGGGAAAAGCTCCTTCACGGTTTTCGCAAGCAGAAAAGACAAGGATCGCTCATATACCGGCCAGCCTTCGGGATCGGCCATCGTGAGAAACTCCACGCGGCTATCCACCTCCAGCGCATAACTGAGGGATGTGACCTCGTTGTTGACCAGCGCGGCCACATAGGGAAAGCCGTTGGGGGCCGCCGGCGCGGGAAGGAGCGTCTTCAACTCCGTGCGGCGCGGGCACACGCGCTCCGTGCCGTCGGCCAGCCGCACGGTGATGGTTTCCATCGCGAAATTCGACATCATGAACTCCTCGTTAGAACTCAATACCTTTGCGGGCGCAGAGGCCGATTTTGTGGTAGTGTTTGCGGCAGACCATCTCGGTCACCAAATCCGCCTGCGCCAGCACTTCGGGGTGCGCCTGACGGCCGGTCAGCACCAATTCGACCGTCGGCGGGCGCAACGCCATCAACGCCGTCAGTTCCGCGGCGGAAAACAACCCCGCCGCAGCGGCCGTATTGGCCTCGTCGGCAACAATCACGTCATAGCGTCCGCTCTGGAGCGCCACGCGCAGAGCGGCCAGTCCCTCCCGGGCCCGGCGCACCTCTTCCGGGTCCGGCTTTCCGCAGACGAAGCGGCCGCTCCCATGAATGGCCACTGTCACCTCCGGGAAACGCGCGCGCAGCAAGCCGATTTCGGCGGACGCACCGTCTTTCATGAATTGCGCGAAATAAACGCGGCAACCCGCACCGACGGCGCGAAGGAGCAGCCCCAACGCCGCCGTGGTCTTGCCCTTGCCGTCACCGGTATAGACCTGCGCGCAACCTTTTTCCATGGCCGTTCCTATTCGGCGCGTCCGTCAGGGGCGACCAGCCCTCCATCGAAGAGCGCCCGCGCGTCACGCTCAAGGTCAGCGGTCGTTACACGCCGCCCGGTTTCCAGCAGTGCGGCATACCTTTCCGTAAGAACTTCGGCAATAATTTTTCGCGCATGACTCCATTTGTAGATCAAGTGTTCCAAAACCCGGGCGTCCGAATGCTGCGCCACAAAGGTGAAACCCAACATTTCCAGGCGCATGCGGGTCGTTTCCCGAATCAGGCTCGGGTTGTTCATGAACCACCAACAGCCAAACGGCGTGAGGTTCTTGAACTTCCGCGCTGCCACGCACAGGGCATGCGTGTTTTCCCGCGCCAGGGTGGTCACCAGCCACCGCACATCGCCGAAATCGCAAACGAGCCGTTCAAGAGCGGTCAGGTCTGCCGTGCCGACTGAGTCCCCGGCCAGCCGCAGTGCCGGATTGGCTCCACGGCGAGCGCCGATCATCAATGCCACCGGCCGTTTTAACTGCCGCGCCACCGGCGCCACGGCATGGGTCAGCAGGTTGACCGCCGGCGACTGCGGTTCGGGATAGGAGAACTCCGGCGGCAAGCTGAGCGCGAAATATTGCGCATCCATCCGGACGCAGGTTTCTTCGAGGAAACGCCGTATTTCAGCCATCGTCATGCCGCTCAGCGCTTCCTCCACGTCGTATCCCATGGCGCGAAGCCTTGGCACAGCCCCCGGCCATCCCAGCAGGCTGCTGTCCAGCCGTACCGCCGCTAGAAAGCGGGCATCCCGCGGAAAACCGGATGCCCACGCCGTCTGTTCGTCCGGATCGAGGGGATCGTTCGTCATGCACAGCCGCTCCACGCCCGCCAGCCGCAACACTCGGTCCACATGCTGTTCCAAGCGGACACCTCGAAAGAAGGCCCGCGCCTCCTGCAGGGTTTCGGCGTTCGGATCAAGCCCTAAGGCCTGAAACACGGTCAAGGCCCCCGTGCAAACTTCGGACACCGGCGCGCGCCGGACAAAAAGCTCCTGCCAGGCCAGGTCGGCGCGTGCCGCTGGCGGCAGACGCCAGTAGGTCTCACAATCCAGATCCGGCCGCGCACGGAAAAGTTCGGCGGCCAGGTAATGATAGGTCAGCATCTCGTCGACGCCCCACAGGAGCATGGAACCCATGCTGGGATCAAAGAGATGCGTGTGAATGTCCAGAACGGCGGTTCGCTCCAACACGGCGCGTACAGCCGACGGCAGCGACGAAATCGAGATGGTAGTTTCTTGCATCAGCACGTCCCCGTGCTCTTTCCGGCAACCGCCTCTGTCTTCTACTACCGCTTGCGACGCCGACGAGGCAAGCTTCAACTGCGCCATCGGTCTCGCCGCCGATTCGATTGGCCAAGGTGCCGCCGGCGCAAAAAGTATTCCCCATCGCGGGCCAACTGACTAGATTACCCGGCATGGGTATCAGCGATCGGGATTACATGCGCGACCGGCCGGTTTGGACCCGGGCGAATATCGCCCCTTCGTGGCGGGCGCGTCTGCTTTTCTGGCTCTGGCGCGCGGCGCGGTGGCTGGGACTGCGGCGTTAGTCGGGCCGTCCGCGAGCCATCAACGGCCCACGCCGAGCAGGCGCAGCAAGGCATCCAACTGGGAGAAATCCGGCACGAGCAGATCGGCGCCCGCGCGAATCAGCCGCGCGCGCTTGGAGGGATTCCAGCCGAAACGGCGCACTTCATCGCTGGCGACACCGATGGCCAGCCCGCCCCGCTTTCGGGTTTCACGGATTTCCACGGGGCCGTCGCCGAACGTCACCAACGCCCGCATGGCCGCGGGTCCGATGTCCTCCATGATTCGATCCAGCACGATCTTCTTGGCTTCCTTGCGAATGTCGCCCACCGCTCCGTAAATCCGGCCCTCAAACAACTCGGCATACCCCAGCGCCCGCGCCTCCGCCATCACGTCGGTTTCATCGGTGCCGCTGGCCAAATAAAGGCGCACCCCCGCCGCCCGCAGCTGCTGAAGCAGCCGCACCGCGTTCTTGAGGACAAAATCCTCCACGATCAACTCGCCCCGACGGAGTTTTCCCAGCCGCTCGTTGACCACTTCCATCAGGGCGTCGTTGTAAATGGCCTTGTACCCGTGTTCGTCCAATATGCGATCCGGCGGCACGAACCCGAACTCCCGGACCATGTCCGCCAACGCGCGCATCTGAACCAGCGTCTGGTAACCGGTGGAACGGTCAATGTACTCGCGCACACGCCGCGTCACTTCGGCATACACGCTTTCATCAGCCGACTCGAACGCCGGCCCGAGAATCTCGCGGATCATCATCGGCTCCATGACCTTTTCCCACCCCTCGCGCAGCGTGGAGATGGTGCCGTCATGGTCGAAGATCGCGTGGGTGGCGCGAAACCCCGCCGGCACGCTCGTGACCACCTCGAATTCGGTGTTCGGCAGCCGCCGGGCATGGCGAGGATCGTCCGCCAGTTCGGGCTCATAAATGTAATCAGGGCTTTCCCCGACAGCCAAAATTTCCTCCGGGGTCGCCGTGCCGGTTTCTCCAATCTTCTGAATCGTCACGGTGGCCATAAAGTTGCCGAGCTGCGCGGCAACAACCGGCGGCCGTCCGGCGGCCACCGCCAGGGCAATGCCGGCCAGCGTGCTGTCGCCCGCGCCCACCGTGTCGGTCCGGCCCAGAACCTGCGTCCCGGGAATCTCATGCAGCCCGCTTTCGTCGCGCACCATCAGTCCGCGCGGCCCGCGGGTCACGAAAACCGGTTTTTGGAATCGATTGAAGATCGCCTCGACGGCCTGCAGCGCTTCGTCGCGGCTCACGCGCATTTCCGACGGCACGGGGCGGCCGCACAGGCGCACGGCCTCATGGGCGTTCATTTTGAGCCATGCTCCCGGGTAATCGCCCGTGTAATGCCGGCTATCAAGCAAGAAGACCGTTTCGGGGCGCCGCGCGATTAAACCGGCCAGCCCTTGCCGAAAGAGGGGGCTGTGAACGCCGGTCTGAACCTGTTCATTGACGATCACCACATCCACCCGGTCCAACAGGCCGGCCAGACGGTCCAGGAGAAGCGTCGCCGTCTCATCGGCCAGCACATTGAAATTCCCAAAGTCAACGCGGGGGCTCTCGGCCGCACCGATGTACGGCTTGACATAGGCCAGCGTGGACCAGTTGTCTTCTTGCGTCAGGAGATGTTCCGTATCGGCGCCCCGCGCCGCCAAAAGGAGACGCAGCTCACGGCCCCATGGATCCGACCCCGTCACGCCTACGGCGTAAACCGTACGGCAGCCGGCTGCGAGAAGATTGGCCGCCACGTTGCCCGCACCGCCGGGTGAAAGCTGTTGCACACGGACGGGATTCGTCACAAGGCCCGTCTCGATGGACTGTTCGGCCCGCGAAGGATCGATATGCCAGTACACGTCGAGACAGAAGTCGCCCACCACCGCAACCCGCGCGGCGGCCGCATCCACCAGCAGGTCTCGCAATATGTGGCCCCGCAGCCAGAGTTCGGCGCTGGAATCGTTTGCACGCATGGCCGGGAGCATAGGAGCGGCGACCCCGCGCGTCAAGCGCGCCATCTTTGAACCCAGCTTGCAGAAAAGCTGCCTTTGAACGCCAGGATTCATGCAGACATGTTCCCGCTCAGCGGATCCCTTATCGCCCCGGCGCGCGGGACCTGCGAGGTCCAGCGAGAGGCGCATGGCGCCTGCATAAACCATGCGCCGCCGTGCACATGCCCGGCGCGGATATTCGCAAAATCCTAACGGACAGAACATGCGGCGCTAACGACCAGGCCGCATACTGACGTTGAAAGCATGAGCACATTCATCTTCATCCCGGCACAACGCGCCCGACGCTGGAGGAACGCCGTGTCATGATTCAGGTGGATTTGCACGCGCACTCCCGGTACTCCCGGCATCCGTCGGAGTGGTTTCTGCAGCGCATCGGCGCGCAGGAATCCTACACCGATGTGGAGGAAGTCTACCGCATGGCCAAGGCCCGCGGCATGACCTATGTGACGCTCACCGACCACAACACCATTGACGGCGCCATGGAGCTGCAGGCCCGCCACCCCGAAGACACCTTCGTGAGCGCGGAGGTCACGGCGTATTTCCCCGAGGACGGATGCAAGGTGCATGTGCTGGTCTACGACATTACGCCGGATCAGTTCGACGAGATTCAGCGCCGGCGCGAAGACATCCGGCGCTTGCGCGACTATCTGCGCGCCGAGCACATCGCCTGCTCCGTAGCCCACGCGACCTACAGCGTAAACGACCGGCTCACCGTGGACACCGCCGAAAAGCTGATTCTGCTCTTTGACGTTTTCGAAGGCATCAACGGCGGCCGCGACCGCGAGCACAACCGCACCTGGGTGGAGGCCCTGCGTGCGTTGACGCCAGCCCGCCTGCAGGCGCTCGCGTGCAAGCACGGCATCGAACCGTGGGGCCCGGATTCGTGGAGAAAGGGCCTGACCGGCGGCTCCGATGACCATGCCGGTCTATTCATCGGCCAAACCTATACCCAAGGCTGCGACGCCACGTTGCCAGAATTCATCGAACAGATACGACGTCGGGAAACCCAACCCGCCGGACGTCATGCCGATCACCGTTCGCTGGCATGCGCCGTCTACAAGATCGCCCACGAGTTCTCCCGCGCACGAACCGCGGGCGGCGCGCAGGCGCCGTGGTCGCTGCTCAATGCGCTGCTGTTCGAGAACGGCCGCTTGAGCCTTCGCCACTGGCTGACCGTGCAAAAGGTCAAACGCGGCCGCCGATCCGCCGCCCGCGTCATGGCCTCGTGCGTCGAAGACCTCCTGGACAACCGTCCGCAGGATCCCTTGGACAGTGAGGCGCGCATCGAACGCATGTACCAGGCGTTGACCCGGCTCTCCGACGGATTCTTCTCGCTGATCGCCGAATCGCTGGAAAAGGACCTTCAGAAAGGCGATACCGGCTCGCTGATCGGCAATTGCTCCGCCGCCCTGCCCGCGCTGTTCCTGCTGGCGCCCTTCATCACCGTGCTGCGTCACATGCACGGGGACCGCGCCCGCTTGCGGGAGATTGCCGCGGCGTTTGGCGTCCCGCCGGAGCGACCTCGCGCGCTGCTCTGGTTCAGCGACACCGTCACCGAACTCAACGGCGTGGCGGTCACCATGCGCGAAGTGGCGTCCCGCGCCCATGTTTCCCGGCGCCCCATGAAGCTGGTGACGTGCCTCGCCGACCACGAGCCGCGCACAGGCCTGCCGCCGAACGTGGTCTTTTTGCCCTGCATCTACAACGTCACACCCGGCTTCTACAACGCTTGGACGCTGCGAATGCCGTCGCTCCTGCGCGCGCTCGACACCATTGCCCGCGAGAAGCCCGATGAAATCATCATCTCCACGCCGGGCCCCGTCGGCCTGGTCGGTCTCGCAGCCGCCCGGCTGCTGCGCGTCAAGTGCACTGGGGTCTATCACACGGACTTCACGCGCCAGGCCGACCAGTTCATCGGCGATCCGTGGGTTTCCTCCGTCGTGGAAGCCTATACGCGCGGCTTTTTCACGCTGATGGACGAAGTGCGCGTCCCGACAGCGCGCTACATGACGATGCTCACGGAGCGCGGTCTGGACCCCGCCAAGATGAAGCTCTTTTCACGCGGCATTGAGCCAGCGTTTACCCGCACGAATCCCGAACGGCAGGCGGCGTGGCGCGAACGGCTTCATCTGCCTCCCTCCGCCCCGGTGCTGCTCTGGGCCGGACGGTTGGGCCGGGAGAAGAACCTCGACTTTCTGTTCAGCGTGTATCGCGCCGTGGCCGAGCAGGAGCCGGAGACGCGTTTAGTGGTAGTCGGGGACGGCCCCGAATTGGAGCGCCTGCGGGCGGAGCACCGCGCCGATGCGCGCATCGTTTTCACCGGTCGCGTGGATCGAACCGACCTGCCATATCTCTACGGACTTGGCGACGTGTTTGTCTTTCCCAGCACCACCGACACCTTCGGCATGGTCGTGCTCGAGGCGCAGGCCTGCGGTCTGCCCGCCGTGGTCAGCGATGTCGGCGGCCCTCAGGAACTGGTCGCCAGTGGCGAGACCGGTTTTGTCGTCAGCGCCAATGATCTCAAGGCATGGACCGCCGCTGTGCGAGGCCTGCTGGACATCAAACGCCACGATCCCGAAGTGCTGGCCCGCATGCGGGCGGCCGCCCGACAGCGCGCGATGAACGGCCACGGGTGGGATCGGCTGCTGGACGAAATGATGGGCGTCACCCCAGGCGACGTCGGCGCGCCGGCCGCCGACGCCGAGACGCCCGCGGTGCCCCGGCGCGCCGCCACCATGACCGCGCCCACATGAAGCTGTTCTGGATTGACGGCATTGGGCCGTTTTTTCGCGGATATCAGCGCCGCCGGATCAATTGGTCCAAGATCCCCTTCGACAATCTCGAAACGGACGGTCGGTTCGATCCCGCGCGGTTTGAGGCCGCTCGCGAGGATTTTCTGCGCTTCGCGGACGCCGTCGCCTCGGAAGGCTTCAACGGCGTCACGCTCGACGATCTGGCCCACCTGACCCTGCATGAGGATTATGCCGCCCCCTTGCGGGAGAAAATCGCCCGTTACCGGGATGCGTATGGCCGCCTTTTCGAAGACGCCGCCGCGCGGGGCCTGACGCCCTACCTCACCACCGACGTGGTGTTTGCGCCTCGCGGCCGCCCCAATTTTTTGCGCCGCATGGGCGGCGAGTTGATCCCTTTCTTTCAGGAAGCGTGCCATTCGCTGTTCCGCGACTTTCCCGCCGTCGGCGGCGTGATCTTCCGCATGGGCGAATGCGACGCCCGCGACGTGCGCGGGGATTTCCGCAGCCGGCTGGCTCTGCGCACTCCCGGCGAGGCCAACGCCTTCCTCCGCAACCTGCTGCCCGTGTTCGAGCGCCATCGCCGCCTACTGGTCTTTCGCACATGGACTGTCGGTGCCCACCGCATCGGCGACCTCATCTGGAACCGCCACACCTTCGAACGAACGTTCGAGGACATCGAAAGCCCTTGGTTCGTCATCTCGATGAAACCCGGCGAAACGGATTTTTTCCGCTATCTGCCTTTGAACCGGCACTTCTTTCGCGGCGACCATCTGAAGATGATTGAGCTTCAAGCCCGGAGAGAATACGAGGGGTTCGGCGAGTTTCCGTCCTTCATCGGCTGGGAATACGAGCGATACATGCGGGAGCTGGCCGGTTGTCCCCATCTGGCCGGCGCGTGGATTTGGTGTCAAACCGGCGGCTGGTCGGGGTTTCGCCGCCGGGCCTTTCTTGAACCCGCCGGCCGATGGAACGAAATTAACGCGGCGGTCTCGCTGCGCATCCTGCGCGACGGCGTCAGCGCCGCGGATGCCGTGCGCGACTGGGCCCGGCCGCGAATGGACGCCGCGGCAGCCGGCCGGCTGCTGACCCTGCTGCGCCTTTCGGACGAGGTCGTGCGGGAAGCCCTTTACATGGACGAATTCGCCCGGCGCAAGTTGTTCTTCCGGCGGCTGCGGGTGCCTCCGCTGCTGCACGTGTACTGGGATCACATCCTCGTCAACCATTCGATGCGCAAACTGCTGCGGTGCTTTGCCCGCCACCCGCGGCGGCTGCTGGCGCAGTCCCTAGAGGCGCTGGAAAAGATCCGGAACATGCGCGCTATCGCCGCGGAACTGGGTTGGCCCACGTCGGATTTCGATTTCCAATACGACACGTTCGAGATTCTCGCGGCGGCCCGCCGTTACTATTTCGGAAATTTCGGCCCCGAGATCGTCGAACGGCTTCGGTCGTTGCGGGCCTCTTACGCGCGCCAGTACAATCCCCGCTACCATGTACGGCTTGATTTCTCGCCTTTCCGCTGCTCCCGCGCACAGCTTCGGCTGGCGATGGCCCTGTTTTTTCGCGCGCGTCGCGGCTACCGCTGGTTGGACCGTTTGGTTCTGATCCGACTGCTGTCCATGCTCGCTCCGCTGTTCGCACTGCGTCGCCGCCGGGCGGCAGGCGGCGTCATTCACCAAGCCATGGGGCTGCAGACGGTCCTGAAATAGGCCCGCCGAAAACGGATGGCGCCCCGTCACACCTCCAGATTGCCCGAGACAAAAGGGACACGGCGCGCCCGGCAGATGAGGTTGGCCGAAATGCGTCCCGACTCGTAAATCGTGGGCAGTCCGCTGCCGGGATGGGTGCCGCCGCCCACCAGATAGCAATGCGCCACTTCCTCGAACCGATTGCGCGGTCGCCAGTAGATCATCTGCCCAAGGTTGTGCGCGAGATTGAACGTGGCGCCCTCGAACACGCGAAATTCGCTTTCCCAATCCGCCGGCGTGATAAGCCGTTCGGCCACAATATGCCGCCGCAGGTCCGGCATGGGCGCGCGCGCTTCGACCGCCTCCAGCACCCGTTCCCGAAGTTCGGACGCGTGAAGGCGCCAATCAATCCCGCTTCGCCGATTCGGCACCGGCGCCAGAATGTACACCGCCGCATGTCCGGGGGGCGCAAGTCCCGGATCCGTCGCCACAGCATTTCGCACGTAGAAGGACAGATCTGCTGTCAGGACGCCTTTGCCAAAAACGGCCTCCACGTTGCGCCGGTAGTCCCGGGCAAATACGACGGTGTGATGCGGCAGGTCATAGATCCGGTCCACACCGAGATAGATCATGAACGTGGAGCACGACAGCCGCATGCGCGCCAGCCGGGCGGGCGTGTACTTGCGCAGGACGCCGGGACGGAACAGCCGCGTGGCGGCATAACCGAAATCGGCGTTGATGACCACTTCATCCGCTTCCACTTCTTCGCCGCCCGCCAGGCGCAACCCTTCGGCACGGCCGTTACGAACCAGAATCTCCTCCACAACCGTTCCCAGCCGTATGGTCGCGCCATGGCCGCGGGCCACTTCCGCCATGGCCTCCGAAATCCTGCTCAAGCCGCCCACGGGATGCTGAATCCCAAAGGCATGTTCGATGTAGGGAATGATCGCGAACATCCCCGGGCATTCCCACGGCGACATGCCGAGGTATTTCGATTGGAACGTGAACGCCAGCGCCAGCCGCTCCTCGCCGAAAACGCCCTGCATCACGTCGAAAAGGCTGCGCCCCAGGGCCAGATGCGGCAGGGCTTTCAGCAGGTCCGGCGAGAAGAGGCTGCGGGCGGTGTGATACGATTTCTGCAGGCAGGGAAACAACGCCCGGAACCTCGACTGCTCGCGGCGGAAAAACACCTCATAGCGATCGGCCCGCCCCGGGAAACATCGGGCGATCTCCGCCCGCATCCTCTCCCGATCGGACGACACATCCAAATGGTCGTCACCGTACCGCAGCCGGTACATCAGCTCGAGATCACGCAATTCGAGCATATGATTCGCCGACGCGCCCGCCTCATGGAACACTTCTTCCAGAACGCCGCGCAACATGAGAAAAGTGGGGCCAATATCAAAGCTATACGGTCCGAGATGAAGCGCCGCGTTTCGGCCGCCCACCACCGGCTGGGCCTCGTAGACGGTCACCTGAAAGCCCCGCCGCGCCAGGATCATGGCGCAGGTCAATCCCCCCGGGCCGGCGCCGACAATCGCGACTCGTTCCGTTCGCTTCCCTTTGATCATGTCGTCTTCTCCCTGCCGCCGGCGGGGGCGGCTGCGTCCAGCACCCGGCGCACTTCTTCGGCCATGGTTCGCAAAACCACCGGTTTCATCAGCACCGCCCGTATGTGCGCAGCCTGCATCTCTTCATCGCCTGCCGTCAGGCTGAACCCGGTGCACAATATCACCGGCAAATCGGGTCGAAGCGCGTGAATCTTCCTCGCCAAGGTCACCCCTGTCATCACGGGCATGTTCTGATCCGTGAGAACCAGATCAACAACGTTCGGTGTTTCCTCAATCCGACGCAGCGCCGCCTCGGCGGATCCGCAGGCCACGGTGCGGTAGCCGAGACTCTGCAACATCTGCTCGATCAGATGCGCGATGTCCGGTTCATCGTCCACCACCAGAACCCGTTCGCGGCCCCGAGGCAAAGGCACCGTTGTTTCCGCCGCCGGCCGCGCCCCGAGCTCCACGCGGGGCAGAACCACGTGAAACACGGAGCCTTTGCCGGGTTCGCTGTCCACGAGAATGGCTCCGCGAAGCCGTGTGATGATGCCATGCACCACCGAAAGCCCCATGCCGGTGCCCTCGCCTGGCTGCTTCGTTGTGAAGAAAGGCTCAAAAATGCGCTCCATAGTCTGCCGGTCCATGCCCGTCCCCGTATCGCGAACGGACAGTCGCACGTACTCGCCCGTCCCAAGCTTCAACAACTCCGGCCGCGTGGTATGCTGGTCCACAATCAGTTCGCCGAGCTCGACGGTCAACTGTCCGCCGCGATCTTTCATCGCGTGGACCGCGTTGGCGCAGAGGTTCATCAGCACCTGGTGCAGTTGCGTCGGATCCGCCCGCACGATGTCCCGCTTCGTCAGCACTTCCTGCCGGGCGGCCACGCCATGCGGAAGCGTCGGGCGCAACAGCCGCAACACATCCCGGACGATCGGCGCCAGTTGCACGGGCCGCAATTCCTCCTTGGCCTGGCGGCTGAACGCCAGAATCTGATTGACCAGGTCCCGCGCACAACGGGCTGCCTTGAGAATCTCCTCCACCTGCAACCGGACCGCCGGTTGTTCCTCCAGCGAGTAAAGGGCCATTTCGGCGTAGCCGAGAATGGGCGACAGCAGGTTATTGAAGTCGTGCGCGATGCCGCCCGCCAACGTGCCGATGGCCTCCATCTTCTGCACCTGCCGAAGATATCGCTCGCTCTGTTCGAGCGCCTCCTCGGCCCGCCAGCGCGCAGTGATGTCTTGCGCCTGCGCCATGTAGCCCTTGGGGTTGAACCGCCGGTCCAATCCCATGTTGCTGACGAGAAGATCAATGCGCCGGACGACGGGAGATCCTTCTCGTTCCTCCGCGCACACGTCGGTTTCCACGCGAAATATTCCGCCCTTCTGCAGCTCCTGGCGGCCTGCTTCCGTGATGTACGATTCCTCGAACAGGTTGCGCCGCGCCAATTCCGCACGATCCGCAATGCCCAACATCCGCAGAAAAGCCGGATTCACATCCGTCAGCGCGCCGCGGGCGTCGAACATGGCCAGTCCCATGGGCGAATGGGAGAAAAAGTCGCGAAACCGTTGCTCGCTTTCCCGGAGTGCCTGCTGAACCTCGCGCCGCGCCGAGATGTCCCTGGCGGCGCAAAACACGTATGGCTGCCCATTCACCTCGATCAAGCGGCAGGTGATTTCCACCGGGATCGTCTCGCGGTTTCGCGTCAACAACATCTGCTCCTCGCGCATGTTTTTTTCCCGCATCAACCGGCGCAGGAACAGCCGATCCGCTTCCAGCTTGCGGCGCGCCTGCGTCTCCACCGGCTGCAGCGTCACCAACTGCTGGCCGGGGCCCGACTGCGCGTCGTATTCTCCGCCGGCCTGAATATCCCGCGGGGTCATGCGGTGCAATTCTTCGCGGGTGTAGCCCAAACGTTCACAGGCCGCATCGTTCACCTCAAGAAACACGCCTGAAACGCCATCGCTCACGCCATACAGGAAGGCGGGATCGCTTCCTGCCACGAACAGCGCACGGAATCGCTCGGCCTGCTCCTGCCAGCGGCTGCCCTCGCTCTCCAACTCTGCCAAGCGCTGCTCCAGCGCGCGTGTGCGCGCGCTCAATTCAATGGGACGGCGCCGCCATAAGCGATGCAGCCGCAGCAAAACCACCGTGCCGCTGGCCAGCGACAACACCGCGATGGAAAGCGCCACGCCCCGGGAAGGAGACCAAAGCACGGGGCCGTCATAGGGCTGAATCCACCGACGCACGGCCCGGTGGTAAGCGGAGTTCGGATCCGCATGAAAGCGGTCTATGGCGTCAGGCAACGGTTTCATCCAGGCCGGCAGCGGCCCGGCTGCCACGAAGCCCAGGTCCACCGCAGGCGATACGATATACGTAGGGCGAACATTGAATCGGCGGGCGCGCTGCCGCCCATAGTGCCGATCCACGAGGCCGGCATCGAGCAGCCGCCGCTCAACGGCCTGCAAGATCTGGTCATAGTCGTCGAATTCCACCCACGCAGCGCGGATGCCTTCCTGCCCTAGCCAGGTGCGGAACGCGCCTGCCCGCGGATCGTCGGCGAGGATCCCGATCGTGCGGTTTGCCAAATCGGATGCCGTCTGCACTTCCAGCGAACGCGAGGCGTAGATGCGGCCCCATGAGCTTATGACGCTGGCCTGCGCCACCCATTGAGCCGGGCTGCCGGCCGCCGGTCGCCCTGCGGGCATAAGCAGGTCCACCTGGCCGTGGGCCAAACGTGAAAGCCCCTCCGTCAGCGTTCCCGGCACATAGCGAATATGCCAGCCTTCAGCGGCTGCCACCGCCTCCAGCACTTCGGGGAAAACCCCTCGGGGACGCCCGTCGCGCAGGCTCACGAGCGGCTCGCAGGGATATACCGCCACCCTCAGGTTGGTGGCGGCCGCATCGCCCCAAGCCACGCCGAGCAGTATGCCCATCACAAGCCGCTGCCACCCCACCCGCATAAATAGGCTCCCCGTATCGTCGTCTCTCCGGGCGTCTGCAGCATATCGCGCTCGCCGAGATTGCGCAATCTGCTCCTGCTCCCCGTCAACACCAATCCCCGGCGGGGCTTTTTTCTTCCCCGCCTCCTCTCACGCCACAAAAGGCGCCAGCGGCTTGTTCAAGCAAGGCTTGGTGGAGACCGGGAAAATGCAAGACGGCATACAATATCAAGAACGCATTGCTCTCCGCGGCGGGGCCATGAGAATATTGAAGGCAGAGTCTCTCAGCCATGCCGTAACCAACGGCACGACACATCGAACATGGATTTCTTCGCACACGCTCTGTATGGAGCGACCCTGTGCAGCCGAAGTGGCATGGCCGGCAGCCGCCAGGGTGGAGGCGGTTGGCAGCGGGACCCGACGGTGTGGATTGCCGCACTAATGGGGATCGGGCCGGACATTGTCTCCATGGGGGGGGCGTTCACGCTGTTCGTTCTACGAGGCATGCCGGGACATTTTTTTCGCGACTTCGGCGGCGTCGCTCTGACGATATATCGTTGCGCGCACAGCCTCCTTTTCGCTGCCTTGTTGTGCGGACTCGTCCGAAGAATCGCGCCGCGGTATTTCACGGCCTCGCTGGCATGGCCGCTGCACATCCTGCTCGACGCTCCCACCCACGGGGCCGGCCGGTTCCAAACCACGTTGTTTTATCCGCTCTCGGGTTGGGGACTTGACGCCATTCGCTGGTGGGAGCGCCCAGAGGTCATCCTGGGCTACTGGCTTCTCTTGCCGATTATTTGGGCGCTTCTGTCGCGCTGGCGCGCCCAACGTCATTTGGTCGGCGCGGCCACGCCCAGCAACCCGATGACCTCGAACAAATCCGATATGAGCGGGCGGCCGGTACGGTGCAGCCGTTCCGCCGATTGATGTCCACCAGGCAGAAGAACACAGGCGCAACCGATTTCATCCGCGGTTTCCACATCGTGAACCGTATCGCCCACGAGCAGCACATGGGCGGGATCGGCGCCCATTCGGCCCATCAACACCCGCGCCGCCGCCAGCTTCGAGGCCGCGAACAGATCGTTCAACCCTTGCACGCACCGAAAAAAGGAACGAATGCGGCGGCGGGTCAGCATGTGCTCAAGAAGCCGCTGCTCGCTTGCGGAAATAACGGCCATCTCGATCCCGCCGGCACGCAGAGCCCGCAACACTGCCCGCGCCCCCTGGCGCAGCGGCGCGGAGGCGGCCGCCCGATAGTAGGCGCGATGGTACTCTTCCGCCAGGGCCTGCCAGTTTTCCCGCCCGAAATCAAACCCCAGCTTCAGGTAATAGTTCCGCACGGGGAAGTCGAAGACCTCGGCATACCGGCGGGGCGTGACCGCCGGCAACCCCCGCCGCCGAAGCAGAACGTTGATGGCCCGTACGCACGTCCTGGCGTCGTCCAGCAACGTCCCGTTCCAGTCCCAGAAGACATGCGTGAACGGCCCCATGACCGCGTCATCACACCATCACGACGTCAGCATGGAGATATTTCTCCAAAGCCTCGCGCACCGGAGCAGCCACCTGACCGGGCGTCACGCTGACATGATGCCGATGGCCAAGATAACCGATGGTTTGCAGCGCCTGCTGCAGATTCTCGATCTGCGCCACGCCCGCACAGCCGAAAAACTCGGGCGGAATAGGATCGTCCGTGAAGCGGCCCTGACCCAGGTAGAACTTCAAACGGCCTTCGGACGTCAGCATGCTCCCGAACGTGAAGGGCGTCGGAGCAATGCGGCCGGTGTTGCAGCCATACGCGCAGCCGGACCCGACCGCGTTGGCCAGAATCGCGTGATCCGTGATCTGGCCGCGGGCGGTCATCAGGCTTTGCGGCACCGGCCCGCAATGGAACAAAATGCACTTGTCGTCTTCCTCGCCGTAGTTGTTGTTCCAATCCAGACAGGTGGCCGGCGCCCCGGAGGCGCACTGCAGGGCCCGCATGGCCACGGCGTTGCCCACATCCACTTCGCAGGCCGCCACCACGTTGCGGTTGTTCATCTCGCTGAGCAGCACGCAGGGAGAAATGCCCAGTTGCTGCTCCATTTCCACCCAACAGCGCAGGGCAAGCGCATCCATCTTGTATTCCGCAACGACCTGATCGAGCACCACGCCCAGGCGCGTCAGCATCTCAAAGGCGCGTTTCGGAACACCTTTCCAATTGGTGTAGCCTTCCAGCGTCTTGGCCTTCGCTTTGAAGGCCGGATCCGAACCCTGGAGTCGGTTCATCCGCGCAAAAATGCTGGAGAGATCCAGCGTCTCCATGGTGATGCCGTGCCGCTGCAGCGCCACCTCGTCAATCCGCACGGTCTTGAACGCGGTCGTGCGCGCGCCAATGGCGCCCACCACCATATTGCGCAGGCCGCGGACGACGCGGCACAAACGATCGAAATAGGCCACATTGTCGGCAAAGCGTGAACTGTTCGGATGAACGGTGTGCGGCGGCAGGACGGTGAACCGCAGTCCATACTGGACGAACACGTCCATGATGGAGAATTTGCCGCAGAAAGCGTCCCGCCGAGTCGCAGGAGCCATGCGATCCAATTCATCCGGATAGGCCTGTATCAGGATCGGCGTCCCGCAATCCTTCAGCGCGGCAATCGCCCCCGTTTCGTCTCCAAAATTCGGCAGGCAAAGAATGACGCCATCGTATTGTCCCCGATGCCGCCGCAGGAACTCGGCATAGATTTCCCCTTCCGCTGGCGTCTCAACCGCCCCATGGCGCGTCGCTTTTTCGTCCAACATCAGTGTCTTGTGGCCCAACCGGTTCAGGACGGCCTTCATCTCCTTGCGAGCCACGCTCTGCAGGGAGGCTGGGAAAAAACCGCGATTGCCGAAAAACAGCGCAAAACAGGATGGCTTCATGATGTTACCGGCCCCTTCCGTGCTTGGCCTGAACATGCGAGCAGGCCCCCATCGACACACGCCCGATAATGCGTCATCTCCTTCGCCGCGTCAATGCAGCGCCGAAATCGTTCAAGCGATCGCCACGGTGTGCAGCGCCGTGTTGGCCGCGATATCCTCGTCCAATCGCCGGCTTAATTCCCGATAAATCGGACCCGGCTTGCCGTCCGCCACCGGGCGCCCTTCGAACTCGACCGCTGCCACAACGTTGATCGTGGTGCCGACGAGGAGGATTTCGCGGGCGTTTAGAAGGTCACCCCGATCAATGTCCGCAAAGGCCGTGCCGCCGGGCAGAAGCGCAGATGGAAGCTCCTCGGCCAGCGCCATGACGCGCCGCATGGTGGTCCCGTCCAGCGCTCGATCCGGCCCCGGAAACAACAAGCGCCCATCCCGCGAGACGAGGCCAACGTTCTCGGTGGCGCCCTCCGTCAGAAAGCCGTGTTCGTCAAAACCCACCGTGAAGTCCAGCCCTCTTTCCCGCGCTTCCATCTTCATGAGCACATTGGGAACATAGTTGCAGTTCTTGATTAGGGCCAACGCCCCCGACTTGGGCGGCACGGCGCTGGCCCCAATGCGGGCCCCTTCGGGATGCCCCGCCATGAAAGGCGTTGGCAGCGCCGTGGCGACCAGGTAGAGCTCTGGCCGGGGGCATTCAAACGGGCTGACGGAAAACCCGCCGGGGCCGCGGGAGAGAAAAATCCGCAGCACCCCGTCGCGCTGCCCGCCGGCCCGTACCGTGGCGACGGCCAAATTCACGAGCTCCTCCGCCGAAACCGGCGGCGTCAGCCGCAACGCCGCCGCCGATTGCTCGAGCCGTCGCAAATGCGCCTGAAGGTTGTAAAGGCGGCCGTTCACATACTTGAGCGCCTCAAAAACGCCATCGCCGCGATGCGCCATGTGATCGTCCAGCGGAAGGACCATCAGCACGGGATCAGTGGTCACCGCCTCCCACAGACTGGAGTACATGGCGAAAAACTGGCGATGGTGAGGTCGTCGCCATTGGTCCGCTCGATCAGCCCATTCGCTTGGTGCAATGATTCTCACGGTTCGTACAATAGCAGATGGAGGCGGATGCGGCAACGCGACGGGGAAGAAGCGGAGGGACAGAGCGCGTTTTGCGCCTGGTTTTTAGGGATGGACAGGTAGATCGTGACCCCTGTTGGGGTGGTAGTTGGGAATATACTGGCGCAGGACTTGTCCGAGGTCAAGGGGCTGCCAGGAAGCGATGGCAGGGTCGATCTTGGGGGCGCGTTGGCGGATGATGTCC
>CALHGX010000060.1 GCA_938031185.1 uncultured bacterium | reverse complement strand
AATGAGCATCTCTACGGCATGATCCTTGAACTCCTTGTCATACGGTTGATGACTCTTCCCCGTCTGATTCATCTTACCCTCCTGTCTGTGTCAGTATAACCGCTTCGCTACACTGGCCCAATAAAAGGGGTAAGATTCAGCTCCGCCACTACCGCCTGACTGGCCTGGACCATGGCGGGGTGACAATACAATGCCACACGAACAGCCTCTTCCATGGTGAGAGGGTCTTGCAGGTTCAGTCCGATTTCCTGAGCCGAAACCGGTCGTTCGCCCGGCGCGCGCCGATCACCTCGCTGCGCCTCTCGCGCTTCCCGCACGGACGCGCAGCCGGCCGCAAACATGGCACCAGCCAGCAGAATCAGGCCCGTTTGCCTTTTTGCCGTCACATCTCGCTATTTCTGTCGGCAACGGTGGGAAGAGGTCCCAGCGTTATGTCCAAGAAACGTTTCAGCCCCGCTTCGTATTGTTCGCGACTTTCTTCCGCGGCGGAATTGTGCCCCCCGCGCAGCTCTACAAACATCTTGGGCTCATTGGCTGCCTCAAAGAGCCGGCGCCCCTGTTCGAACGGAATGATTTCGTCCTGCCGGCTGTGCAGCACCAGCACAGGACAGCGAATGTCCGGCATCCGGCGCAGAGTGTTGAACTCATATCGCAGCAGCAGGCGCACGGGGAAATACGGATACTGTTGGGCCGCCACATCCGCCAGCGACGTGAAGGTCCCGTCGAGGATCAGCCCAGCCGGCTGTAAGGCCTGCGCCTGCCGCGCCGCCACCGCGCCGCCCAGCGATTCGCCGTAAAGCACCACGCGGTTCGGCCTCACCCCCCGCGTTCTCGTCAGATACCGCCAAGCGGTCTCCGCATCGCCATACAAACCGTCCTCACTCGGTCGCCCGGAACTGCGGCCATAGCCCCGATAATCGAAAATCAGCACATCAAGGCCGAAGCGACGAAACCCCGCCACGGCCCCGAGCCGATGCGAAATGTTGCCGGCATTGCCGTGGCAGAAAAGCAGTACACCGCGGGATTGCGGCGCGGGAACGAACCACCCATGCAGGCGTTCACTGTCTGGTGTTTCGAGAAACACTTCCTCGAAGGGAAAGCCGGCCATCCCTGGATCCCATTGCAGCTTCCGGTCAGGCACAAACACATATCGCGACTGCCGCCAGGCCATCAGCAGGCACAGCCCCACATACGAGGCAATCGCCACCCGCCCCGCCGCCCAAACCCATCCCCATCCGCTCCCCGGCATCATCTTTATTGTCATCCACGCGGTCATGGGCATTCGGCTTTCGGCCGCCCATTGTTCTTGTCATCCTCAAACGAAACAACCAGCGGCCCCGAACAGAGAGAATACTCTGCCATTTCAGTCGGCTTGACTGCAAGCAGCGGCCGTGTCACCCCCTTGCGGCGGGCGACAACCTGAGATAGAGTGTACCAGAGGTGATGAAAACGCCGTCCCTAACCTTCCTCCTGGCAGCCATTTGCTTGGCCGGCGCCGCCGCCGACATGCCCCTGGCCAAAGTTTCGGCCGAGCCGAACAGCAGGCCGGCCGCTGCGGCGGTCGTGACTGTGGCGCCGCAACACCGCTCCCCATCCTCGTCCGCTCCGTTCTCGCTGCGTTTGCTTGGAAAACGTTTGCTTGTCGTCGCCATCTTCGTGTTTTTGATTCTCGGCATGGCCGTGGCCGCTTGGCTCGCTCGCCGGAGCGCGTTTGATGTCCGGACGCGTTCACGCCGCGCCTATATCCCGCAGAGGCCGATTCGCAACATTCCATCGGGAAAACGCTCATGAATGATTCCTGCGTGTTCTGCAAGATCGTGGCCGGAGAACTTCCAGCGGTGAAGGTCTTTGAAAACGAGCGGATTCTGGCCTTCATGGACATTGGCCCCATTGTGAAAGGGCATACGCTGGTCATTCCAAAGCCCCACTGCGATCCCATCACCCAAACGCCGCCATCGCTGCTGCAGGAACTGATATTGGTTGTGCAGCGCATCGCGCAGGCGCAATTCGACGGCTTAGCGGCTGATGGCGTCAACGTCACACAGGCCAATGGCGCATCGGCCGGGCAGGTGGTACCGCATCTGCACTTCCATGTGATTCCGCGCTTCGCCGCCGATGGACATCACTGGAATTGGATTCCAAAGAAATACGATCATCGCGAGGAAATGGAGTCGTACGCCCAGCGCATTCGCAGCGCGCTGCGTCATGGCGCTATTGCATGAAGGGAGAAAACCCGCGCCTGTTCGGCCGGCAGCCCACATGAAACAGGTTCCATTCGAAGAGGTTGTGGCGCAAATCGTGCGTGAAGACCCCCGCTACGACCCCGACGCGTATGCTTTCCTGCGCGACGCCCTCAGCTTCACGGTCGCCATGCTCCAGAAACCGGCCGTGGGCCCCGGCCGCCATGTGACCGGCCGTGAACTCCTGGAAGGCATCCGCCGTTTCGCCTTGCAGGAGTTTGGGCCTGCGGCTCGCACCGTCCTGCGCGAATGGGGTATCAACCGAACCGACGATTTCGGGCACATCGTTTTCAATCTGGTCCGCAAGGGCGTTCTCGGCAAAACGGCGGAAGATCGCCTGGAGGATTTTGCTGATGTGTATGACCTGGATGAAGCGCTGGTGACGCCATTTCTTCCGGCCTCCCAACGCCCCGGCGCCCGGCGGCCGTCGGAAACCGCATCCACAAATTCAACCCCCAGGAAACGGATTTCATCCTCATGACCATGTCCCTGCGCCGGGCGCTTGCCCTGCTTCCGTTGGCCGCGGCGGCCGCCCGCGGCCAGACGCATTCCGACGCGCGCGCGCTGGAAACGCTGCGGCGATCCAACGATCAACTTCGCCGTATCGTCCTCGACAACGGGATGATTGCGCTGATCAAGACGGATCGGTCCGCGCCGGTGGTTTCCATTCAGATTTGGGTCGGCTCTGGTTCCATTCATGAAGGGGAATGGCTTGGCGGCGGTCTTTCGCACTACCTGGAGCACATGGTTTTCAAGGGCAGCTCGACTCGCGCTCCCGGAGAAATCACCCGCGCCATTCACGATGCGGGCGGAAGAATCAACGCCTACACCACCTACGATCGAACCGTGTTCTTCACAGACATCCCTGCCCCCCGCTGGCGCACCGGCCTGGACGTGCTCTCGGACGCCGTCTTGCATCCGTCCTTCCCGGAAGGCGAATGGCTCAAGGAACGCGACGTGATCCTGCGCGAGCGCGCCATGTGCGACGACGATCCCGATCGGGCGGTCGGGGAGCTTTTCTGGCAGACCGCTTTCCGCCTTCATCCACTGCGCGTGCCGGTCATCGGTTATGCCGAGGTCATCCGCGCCATGACGCGCGATGACCTGCTGGCCTACCATGCCCGTCACTATCGGCCAGACAACATCGTGGTGGCCGTGGTAGGCGACGTGGAACTGCCAGAGGCGGAATCAGCCGTCAGGGCCGCTTTTTCGAACACTCCGCGCCGCGCCTTCGCTCCCGCACCGCTACCGCCGGAGCCCGCACAGCAAGCGCCGCGGTTGGCCCGAAAAACGGGCCCATATCAAGTGGGGCGGTTGATCTGGGGTTGTCATACCGTTTCCGTCACCCATCCTGACGCACCAACACTTGACTTGTTGGCGGCGCTCACAGGACATGGACGCAGCGCCCGTTTGACGCGCGAAATCCAAGAACGCCGCAAATTGGCTCACCGCATCAGCGCCTGGTCATATACGCCAAAAGAGCCCGGCGTTTTTGCCGTCAGCGCCGAGTTCGACCCGCAGCACGAAGCCGATCTCGTGGAGGCCATCCGCCGCGAAATCGCACGCTGGTCCAAAGAAGGCTTTTCGCGCCAAGAAATTGCGAAGGCTCGTCGAATGATGCTGGTCGACGAACTGTCCTCGCTCCAAACCATGAACGGTCAGGCCGGTCATTACGCCGCAGGCGAGTCCATCGCCGGCAATGCCCGCTTCTCCGAGCAGTACCTCCAAGCCCTGCACAAAGTGACCGATCGCGACCTGCGCCTCGTCGCCGCCCGTTACCTGCGGCCCGAACGCATGACCCTGGCGGTGCTCGCGCCTGAACTCCCTGCCAGCGCCTCCCGAACGAACGAAACGACGGCGCAGGTCGGACCCGTGCAGCGAATGCTGCTGCATGACGGCGTTCCATTGCTGCATCGTGCCGATGAGCGGCTTCCGTTCGTCTGGTTCTGCGTGGCGTTGCGCGGAGGCTCCCTCTTGGAGCCGTCCGAGCGGCCCGGCATCACTCGGCTCATGGCCGAACTGCTGACGCGCGGAGCCGGCAAACGATCGGCCGAGGAAACGGCCGCCACCGTCGAGTCGCTTGGCGCGGAATTGACACCGTTTTCCGGATATAACAGCTTCGGCCTGCGTGCCCGCTGTCTGGCGGGGGATGCCGAAATGATGGCCGGCCTCATCGCCGACTGCCTCTCAACGCCTGTCTTTGCGCCGTCGGAAGTGGAGAAACAAAAGATCCTCCAGCAAGCCGCTTTGAAGCGGCGCGAGGAAAAGCCGCTGGGCGCGGCCCAACAAATGTTGGAGGACGCGTTGTTCCCCGATCACCCCTATCGCTTCCCGCCGGAAGGCAGCCGGGAAGGCATTGCACACACAACGCGTGAAGAATTGCTGGCGCATTTCCGCCGCTTGGTGGTTCGGGGCAACGTCGTGATTTCGATCTTCGGCCACGTGACGACCGAAGAAGCGCAGAGAATGGGCCGGCTCATCGCGGCCCGAATCCGGCCAGATCAGGCCCCCGCCGTGCCGGCACTGGCGGCACAACCGGTTTTGCCGCTGCGCGTAGAACAGGAGCGTCCTTGGGAGCAGGCCATCGTCGTGTGCGGATTCCCGGGCATTACGCTCAACGACCCCCGGCGCGACGCGTTGGACGTGCTTCACGCGGCGTTGAACGGCCTCTCCTCGAATCTCGCCCTGGCTATACGCGAGCAACGGGGACTGGCCTACTTCACGGGGGCCATGAATCGGCCGGGATGGGCTCCCGGCTATTTCGCGTTGTACGCCGGCACGAAGCCGAGCGCCGTGGGCGAGGTGGAATCCCTGATGGCGGCCGAGGCGCGCCGCCTGGCGGAAAGGGGATTGCGAGACGAGGAAATCGAGCGCGCGCGAAACCAACTCATCGCGGACAAGGACTTCGCCCTGCAGGATCACGGGGAGCAGGCCATGTCATGCGCGTTGAACGAGCTTTACGACCTGGGCTTCGCCTACGACCTGGAAGCGCCCAATCGCCTGCGAGCTTTGCGGCCGGAAACCTTGCGCGAGGTGGCCGCATCGCTGCTCGATACGAACAAGATGGCCCTGGTCATTGTCCGGCCTTCCACCACTATGCTACCCTCCGCGTACACTCCTTGAAGCGCCGGTAGGCTTCGGCCCACTTCAGCGCCTCTCGTGGATGATACACCCGAATGGGAAAGGCGCGCCGAATCATGGCCACGGCCGCCTCCCAAGACGGCACGACGCCCAATCCCACGGCCTGCGTCATCAGATTGCCCGCGCCGGTGGCCTCCTCCGGACCGGCCAGCACCGGCAATCCTGTCGCCTCGGCCGTGAACTGGTTCAGCATTTCATTGCGGCAACCGCCCCCGACCACATGAATCACGCGGGACTTGCTGCCGGTCACCTGCTCGATTTGTTCATTCACTGCCCGGTATTTCAGCGCCAGACTCTCGTACACGGCGCGCAGCAGCGCGCCGCGATCGGCCGGAGGCCGCTGCCCTGTCACTTCACAATACGTCCCGATGGCCGCACTCATGTCCGGCGGATTGTAGAATCGCGAATCGTCCGGATTCACGAAGGCCGCAAATGGGGGCGCCTCTGTCGCCAACCGGTTCAATTCCTCCCAAGCCGGCTCCCGCCCATCCCTGTTGCGCCAGGCGCGGCGCAATTCCTGCGCCAACCAACCACCCATGCAGTTCTTGAGCAGCCGTACGTTGCCGATGCCGCCTTCGTTGCTCAGATTGACCCGCATCGCGGCCGGCGTCGTCACCGGTTCCGGCACCAGGCGGCCAAGCAGCGACCAGGTGCCCGAACTGATAATCAGCGCCTCCGACGCATTCTCCATCGGAGCGGCCGCAAAAGCGCAGGCGGTGTCATGCGAACCCACCGCTGTGAGACGGGCGGCGGCAACGCCCGCCGCTTCGGCCAGTTGCGGATACAGCGAGCCGACGACCGTGCCCGGCGCCACGATCGGCGGCATAACGGCGAGCGGAATCCGAAGCCGCCGCAATATGGTTTCGCTCCACGTTTTGGTGCGCGCATCCATGAGCTGCGTCACGCCGGCCCACGTGGAATCCACCATCCGCGCGCCACCCACATGAACCAGTGGAGTTGATTGCTGACGTTGAAGGGCTGGAAATGAATGCCCGTAATCTGGTAGATGCGGCGCCGCGAAATTCGCCGGCAGATTTCGTCCACCATGCCGTCCAAACGGTGATCACGGTAGGCATAGACTTTGCCCAACAGTTCGCCGTCGGGCCCCATGAACTGGCCGTCGGCGCCCCAAGCGTCAATCCCAATGGAATCGAGCTCCGGCCCGATTTGCCGACGGTATTCGCGAAGCCCCCGCAGAATGTGGGTGTAAAGCGAGAGGTCATCCCAGTATGTTCTTTCGATCGGCCGACCGGTTTCGTCCGGAATGAAAAGCGACACCGCCTCGTGTTCGAAACGATGCACTTCGCGCATCACAAATCCGCCGTCCTCGAAGATGCCGGCAAAGCACTTGCCGCCCGAGGCGCCCAAGTCCACTGCCAACATGCGACTTGGTTTCATGGTAATCTGCCCCGAATTCGTCAGGCCGACTGCTCGCCGCGCTCCATCATCTTGACCCGATGTTTTGGAGCATCCAGCGCCATGAGCTCCTTGATCTGATCGTCGGTGAGAAATTGAGGACGGCCCACCGCGCAGGCCGCCACCATGGAAATCGCCGCATCTTCGGCCACCATGCAACGGTAGAGCGCCTGCTTCATGGTCGCTCCGAGCGCCAGAACGCCGTGGTTTACGAGGAAGATTGTATCGTGCTCTTTCGCGCACGCCGCCACGGCGTCCGCCAACGCCTTGGTCGTCGGCGTCAGATAGGGCAGCGTGGCTGTGCGCCCCAGGTCATTAATGAATTCAGCGAACATGGGGCGCAGTTCCACCCCGGCGCTAATCACACCTGAAGCCCAGGGCGAATGGGTGTGAAACACCGCCTGCACGTCTGCGCGCATCTTGTATATTCCAAGGTGCATCTGGTATTCCGACGTCGGCCGATGTCGTCCGTGGATCTGCCGGCCGGTGGTCAGGTCGAGGCCGCAAAGGTCGTCGGCCGTCATCTCGTCCATTGCCATCCCGCTGGGTTTCATCCAGATCGTTCC
>CALHGX010000059.1 GCA_938031185.1 uncultured bacterium | reverse complement strand
GCAAGCGGTCACCGCGCCCGGCCTTTATCTCCTCAAGGAGGGCCAGGGCGCCTGGTTGGCGCGCGCCGTGGATGTGGGATCGGATGTCCGGGGCCGACGCTACCTGCTGCAATTCGACTCCCTTTATTTTCGGTGCCGGCTTTTTGTCAACGGCCAGGATATAGGCGCCTTCTGGGGCGGGTTTGCGCCCTGGCAGGCGGACATCACGGCGGCGATTCGGCCGGGTGTGAATCAAATCCAGCTCGGGCTCACGCCCGCAGGATTGCACGGGAATGAACTCACAAACACCGAACCCGTCATCAGGAATGACAACGGCGGCAGAAAGGTGGGACTGTTCGAAGGCGCGCGCTTGCGTGTCGTGCCCGAACTCTATATCGCAGATGTCTTCGCCTTGTCGGCGGTGACGCGGTCCGAGCTCACAGCCCAGGTCGAAATCGTCAATGCCGGAGCCCAGGCGCAGACCGGACAGGTGATGGCCACCGTGCTCGAACTGGATGGCGCCAAGGGCCTGGAGGTTCCCCCCGCGCCGTTTTCGGTCGAAGCCGGCGCGACCCAAACGGTCGCGCTGACCGGCGCAGCTAAGGCGTTGAAGCCCTGGTGGCCGCATGATCCCCACCTTTACCGCTTACAGGTCCGCCTGGCGCCGGCGGCACAAGCCGGCGACGAGCACTCCGTGGTGTTCGGCTTCCGCGAGGTGACGATTGACGGCCCGCGCGTTTTGCTCAACGGCAAAAAGCTGATGTTGCGCGGAGGGTCGTACGTGGGGCGAATGGCCGATAAGGAAAAAGCAAAGTCTTTCTGGCAGTACCAGATGACGAACATGCATGTTAACGCCATGCGCACGCACTATTCGCCGCCCACAATCGCGAGCCTGGAAGCGGCCGACGAGGTGGGACTGATGTTGCTGCCCCAAGGTCCCATTTGGGCTGAAGGACACCGTGGAGAACCGGATTTCTGGGAGCGGCTGGGCGACCAATACCTGCGCTATATCAAGGCAAGGCGCAATCATCCGTCGGTGGTGATTTGGTCCATCGGCAACGAGGCAGGCGGGATGGTTCCGTGGTGTCCCAACCCGGGATCGCCTTTTATGGCGGATATCATCCGCCGCGCCAAGCGGCTCGATCCGACCCGCCCCCATACGGCCAGCCACGACTACGATATGCTTGGCGCCGGGGACCTGATTGACGCACCGGCCATGTGGGGATTTGAGTTCGACAACACTTTTCCCATGGCGGCGCGAGCCTGGTACATGTACGGGTACGATTTTGCATCCATGTTCCGCCAGCGCCCCAGGCCGGTTTCCGACGATGAATCCATGGAAGGGTATAATCACGGCCACGCTGCAGTGCTGGTGGGCGACAAAGCATATTTGAACTCGGTCGGCGGCAGCGACCGTCGGAGTTATTTCGCGCGCTGGGCTCACTCCCTTTCCACGAAAATCAGCGTATTCGAATATCGTCGGCAGGAACAGTTCGTTTCGGTGATGCTGTTTGGGGACCGATACAGCTTTTTTGCCATTACACCCGAATCCGTGGCAGCACATCCGGAACTGGCGCCGATCGCCAAGCGGGTCAACAAAGAGCAAGGCCGCCTGACGTGGGACCCTGATGTCATGGCTCAGATGGCCCAGAAGTCCCTTAAGCCCGCCGTGGTAGCGCCCGCGGACTGGAACGGCGGTGTCTGGGCCGGCCGCGCTCATGAGCGCCCCGTCATCATCATGAACGATAATTTTTACGACTTGTCCGGTCACCTGCGGTGGGCGGTGCTGGATGAGCAGGACGCGGTATTGAAATCCGGCGCCGAACGTGTTGCGCTGGCGGCGGCCACGCATGAGAAACGCATGCTCCGCATACCGATTCCTTTCAGCCGTGAGCCGCGCGCCTGGAAACTACGGTTGGAATTGACGGATGCCAAGGGTACCGGCCTTTATGAAGACGATGTCGAGTTGGGGGTTCTTCCCGCCGTGAACTGGAAGTCGTTGCAGGAAGTCGTGTTGTATCCGGCGGCCGGTAATTTTGCCCGGCTGAAGGGCGGGCGGGTGCCGTTCAAGCATCGGGTGGCATCGGAGTTGCCGTCCGACGGCAACACGGTCGTCATCGTGCCGGGCGATGTGTGGCTGACGGACAGCCAGTGGGCTGAGGTCGAGTCGTTCATCGCGCGCGGCGGCGGGGTCTTGATCCTGACCGACCGTTCCCACCCCGTCTATCTTGGGGCGGTGCGTGTACGATCCAGCAATGCAGGCACGGTCTGGGCCCATACGCGCACACCGGATCACCCGGTCGTGAAAGATATGCCTGCGGCGGCACTGCGCTACTGGGTGGGCGCGGATGGGGAGTTCTACAGCCCGCCGGCCAAGACCAACGTGCCGACCATTACGATTTCCAGACAAGCCTGGTACAAGCCGCGCCAGGGCAACGCCTTGCCTTTGATTGACGCCGGCATGGTGCACGAAGAGATGGGGTTGACCCAGTCGCCGCTTTTCGAAGTGCGCCACGGCGAGGGTCGAGCATTGGTCTGCTCTCTGTTGTTGGCCGAAGGGCTTCGCACGGACGAACCGGCGGCCGCC
>CALHGX010000058.1 GCA_938031185.1 uncultured bacterium | reverse complement strand
GGTCCCGCATCTCCCAGCACTCCTTCAGGCCCTGAACTTCATCCCTGTCGCTGTTCATACCCTCTGGCAGCGCCTTCTTCCTTTTCGAGCCGTCGTCAGACAACAGAATCAAATCGTGCTTTTTTCAACGGGCTGCTAGGGAACCACCCAGCACAAGCGGCCTTCTGCCGCGACGTCTCGCTCCACCACCCTTGCGACACGCCCGGTATGGTCTGCAGCGACACGGCCGCAGCTGTAAGCGAACAGCCAAACGATGAGTGTTCCGCCACCACTGGCGGTCGTCTTCCGGAGGGCCATGAGATGTCTTTTGGGACGCGCCGGCGTCGCCTTCACGCCACGGGCAGCCAATCCGCGTAAATGCGAAGCGAGCCGTCATCCGCCGCCACCATGCAGCTCAGCAGCACGATCGCTCCATCTGGCGCGGCCGATTTTTTCTTTCCCCAATCTCCTCTCCCCTCAATCCCCCCCCTTTTCTCCCGGTCCCTCGAAACAGGCGGATGCAGATATACCGGCCTGCAGGGCATCAGGGACAACCCCCGCTGCACGCCTCGCAACGCCAGGCGAACCACATCGCGCGCCAACAGTTGGTGATCCACAACCAATTCGGCGCCCGACGGCCGAAGCCCCGCCAGCAACGAACCGATTCGGCCCCCATGCAGCGTCGCCACCACGTCAGCCCCTGCCAGCGCTTCCCGCAAACCCGTTTCATCGGCCAGCGAAAGCGGAATGCATGGTTCCGGCAGCCCCTCCCGCATCTGATAAGCCGCCATCCAAAAACGCTGCCGGCGCGCGTCGCCCCCCACCGCCACCCGAACGGCAGGCCGCTCCTGCAGGATGCCCCATGCCAAAGCCTCGCTGCTGTGAATGCCAGCCAGCGAACGCTGATCTGGCAGCGACAGCCCCTCGGCAGCCGCCACCGCCATCCGCATGGCCGAAAATGCGCCCGGGCCAATACCGACGACGATCAGGTCCGGCTCGCCCCAACCTCCTCCCCTTCCACATCGCCGCGCCATTCAGCCAAAGCCACAAAAAGCGCTTCCGGATGCCCCTGATCTGCCAACCACTCGCGCTCAAAAAGAATTCCGATTTTCTCGTCCAGCAGTGCAAGGCTGCCTCGCGCTGCCGATTGTTCAATCGCCAAAATTCTCATAGGTCAAACTGTGGCCTGATGGGGCATCCCATTCATTCTTCATGGCGCAAAACCGCATCGCAAACGGTTTCAAAATGCGTCGGTACAGGCCATCGGTCGCGTTTTTTCTTGAACCCGCCGCCCCGTCGTCTAGATTGAACGATTGTTGGCGGTGGGTATAGCTCAATTGGCAGAGTACCAGGTTGTGGCCCTGGGCGTTGCGGGTTCGAGCCCCGTTACCCACCCCATTCCTTAACCATCGCACTGAGAACTGCGGGCACACCAACTCCCTTGCGCTCACGTTGAGTGTCGAAACACGCCGAGCCGAAGAGGAGCGATTTTGGTCTGCAAACCTCAACCTTGGTCCTCCGCTTCTATGAAGCGCCTAGCTCTTTGAAATACCAGCCATCGCCAGCATCCGGCCGCACCCAGAATCGGAACAGCCGGTTTAAGGTGAAGTTCTTGGCCCAGTTTTCGCTCAAGGCCTCTCTGCCAAACCTCCTTGCGCGCACCGCCACTATCCGCAAGATACAAGGGTTGGGCGCTGACCGCCGGCAACACCCCCACACGCAGCGCCCCGCAGACCATGCCGTCGGCGCGCACATACGCGAAATACCCCACGCGCTGAAAGCCGGCGAACAGCAACATCAGCACCCCCGGCACCGTCCGATAGCCGCCCACCTTCGGCAGTCGCTCCGGCTGAACATAGCGCTCCTCCGCCTGCAAGAAAATCTGCCGGTCGGCGAGACCGCCGCCCTTCCCCAACTCGCACCACCTCGCGACATTTCCCAATACGGACCGCGGCCTGCGGTCCGTCTTTTTCTCATCCAGCGTTCCGCAAATCCCGGGAATTCCGTGGCCAGGAAATGCCTAATTCCCGCCAACCATTCTTCGTTTCGCCTCGCTCTCCGTTCGTTGTCCGCGGTCGGCGGTCTCTCGCTTCCCCTTGCCCCTTGCCCCTTGTCCCTGGCTTCATTAAACTTCCTTTTATGGCTTCCGTCCTCATCATGTATTGCATGCGCCGCAGCGGGCACGAATCCGCGGCCCGGGCGGTGGTGGAAGCGCTCAAACGTTCTGACCCCACCGGATCAACCGTCTGCCTCGACCCTGTCGCGGCCATCCATCCCCAGATCGGTGACTTGATTCAACACCTGTACATGACCGTCATCCGCCGCATGCCGGACGTCTGGGGCGCGGTCTATGATCGCCCTGCCGTTCATCGCCTAACTTGCCGCCTTCGAGATTTGATGCCGCCGGTCTTCGTGGGCAAATTGGCGGACCTTGTGGCCCGCATCGCCCCGGACGTCATCATCTGCACCCAGGCCTACGCGCTGATGCTTGCACAGGACGTGCGGTCTTTTCTGCGCGCCGATATCCCTCTGCTGGGCGTCGTGACCGATTTTCGCCCCCACCGTTTCTGGGTGGGCGAGGCCGAAGCGTCCTACTCCGTGGCCGATGATGACAGTGCCGACATTCTGGCTTCCTGGGGCGTGCCCTCCGATCGCATTCGCATCCACGGCATTCCCGTGGGACCAGCTTTTTGGGAACTACGGCCGTCGGTGCGCCAAACGCCTTGCCGCCTGTTGGTTATGGGAGGCAGCCGCGGGTTGGGGATAAAAATGGCGACGTTCAAGCACCTCGACCGGAGCCCGGCGCGCTTCGTGGTGGATGTTCTGCCGGGCTCGAACCTTCGTTTGCGCAAACGCCTGGCCGCCGCTCACGACGCCTTCGTCCATCCACTCCGCATCCGCCCTCCGGGAGCTAACGTGGCCGCAAGGATGAGCGCCGCCTCGCTGCTTATCGGCAAACCCGGCGGTATGACCTCGGCCGAGGCGCTGTGTGCAGCGCTGCCCATGCTCATCGTCAATCCGCTGCCCGGCCAGGAAACACGCAACGCGGAAGTGCTGACCCGGCAAGGCTGCGCCCTGCAGCTTTCAAAGGAATCTGACTTGGGCAGCGTGGTCACCGCCCTGCTCTCCACCCCGGCGGTATTGCGAATGATGAGCGAGCAAGCGCGTGCCCTGGCCCGACCCAAGGCGGCCCTGCACATCGCCGCTGAAGTATTGCGCATGGCTGGCCACTAAACCGAGCCGGCGGCATCATGGAACGATAGCAGGGGAAACTGAACGCGTCCGCGTTCTGGAAGTGGCCGCTAGCCATGCCCTGTGGTCCGCCGTCTGTCGTCCGTGGTTTCTGCTGTGCCGCCCCCACATGGGAATCGCTTCTCTCTTGCGCTTCTTCTCCCTTTCCCGCATCCTCTTTTCCCATGAACCTTGACCATATCCTCGAACAGCTTCGCGCCGGCCGTCTGAACGTGGACGAAGCCCGCCGCCGGATTGAATCCTCCACCGAAATGGACCTCGGCTTCGCCCATGTGGATACCGACCGCCTTCGCCGCCGCGGATTCCCTGAAGTGGTCTTCTGTCCCGGCAAAACGCCCGCACAAATTGCTGCGATTATGCGCGCGCTCGAGGCCGCAGGCCAAAACGCGCTGGCGACGCGCGCGACACCGGAACAGTTTGCCGCCGTTCATTCCGCATTGCCCGCCGCCGTCTACCAGGAAACCGCCCGTGTCATCACGCTCGATTGCGCCCCGCTGCCGCCGCAAAAGGGCCTCGTCACCGTCGTGTCCGCCGGCACCGCTGACCTGCCCGTCGCCGAAGAAGCGGCCCTCACCGCGGAGCGCATCGGCGCCAGGGTCGAGCGCGTGTACGATGTCGGCGTCGCGGGACTGCATCGCCTCTTTCGCCATCTCGAGCCCCTGCGCCGCGCCAACGCGGTGGTGGTCGCCGCGGGTATGGAGGGCGCCCTGCCCTCCGTCGTCGGCGGCTTGATCAGCCGTCCGGTGATCGCCGTGCCCACCAGCATCGGCTACGGCACGAGCCTGAACGGCGTGGCCGCCTTGCTGGCCATGCTCAATACCTGCGTACCGGGTGTGACCGTTGTGAACATTGACAACGGTTTCGGCGCCGGCGTCGCCGCCGCCCTCATCAACCGCATGGTCGTAGGGGAAACAGAAACTTGAAAGCGCTTCATTTCGACAGCGTCGGCGGCGCCGCCGGAGACATGATCCTCGCCGCCCTCATTGACCTCGGAGCGGACAAAACCGCCATCGAGCATGCGCTCGCCGGGCTCCACCTCGGTTCTTTCCGCATCGAAACGCAAGCCCACGCCGAACATGGCCTGCATGGAACCCGCGTGGTCGTCTATGAGCCATCCCCCCATAATGCAGAGCATGATCATGGCCATCCCCATCGTGGTCTGACGGAAATCCGCAAGATTCTCGCAGAGGCGATCTTACCCGAAGAGACCCGCCGCCTTGCCAAAGCGGTGTTCACGCGTCTCGCCGAAGCGGAAGCTTGCGTGCACCGCACCACCCCTGACGCCGTGCACTTCCATGAGGTGGGCGCGCTCGACGCCATCGCAGACATCGTGGGCGCTTGCTCAGCCCTCCGCCTGCTCGGAATCGAACGGGTCTCCGTGGGCCCGCTGCCGCTGGGCCACGGGGTCGTCCACTGCGCGCACGGCCTTCTACCCGTGCCCGCCCCCGGCACGGTGGAGCTGCTCAAAGGGCTGCCCGTGAGGTCGGCCGACGAGCCTTTCGAACTTGTCACACCAACGGGGGCGGCGCTGCTTGCGACCTGGCGCGCGGGCGAAGCGCCGCCATCCGGAGCGCGCCTTGTCGCCGTGGGCCACGGGTTCGGCCACCGGACGCTCAAGCATCGTCCAAACTTGCTGCGCGCCCTACTGCTCGAGACCGCCGAAGAGCCGGGCGAGGGCGCCGAATGCCTTGTGCTGGAAACCAACGTGGACGATCAGACTCCCGAACTGGTCGGAGCCCTCATGCGCCGCCTCTTCGAAATCGGCGTACTGGATGCCTTCTGCGCGCCGGTCGTGATGAAGAAGCAGCGACTGGCGACGCTGATTACCGTGTTGTGCCGCCTGGAGCAGCGCGAGCAGGTATTGGATGTTCTGTTTGCCGAGAGCACGTCGTTCGGGGTGCGGGAATATACCGTCCGCCGCCACATGCTCGCGCGCCGGGAAACGCGGGTTGAAACGCCCTATGGACCGGTGCGGGTGCAAATCGGCGCATGGAAGAACCGCGAAACGACCCGTTCACCGGAATACGAGGATTGCGTCCGGCTCGCCGCCGAGCGCGGTGTGCCGGCTCGAGCGGTATATGAAGCGGCTGTTGCCGCCGCTCGAACTCAGGCTTGACCACGCGCCTCCTCGCCCAACCGCCACTTTTTTCAGTCGAACAGCCAGCCTGCCACGTCGAAGCCCCGCCGGTCGTTAGCGGGCCATTTGGCCGCCGCGTGTTCCCTTCGGAGCGGAACAAGTTGGCGTTCCGGCCAGCGGCTGGAGGACTCCACCAAATCCATCCCGCCAAACAGCTTCCTCCCAATTCTGATGGGCGCCCAGTTTCTTAGGTCCCACATTCGTCTTTCGACTCGCAAGAGCCTGCGTCTCCGGCGGCGAGGGGCCTTCGATCTATAGTCTCTGCTCTTCCCCGCTCCCCCATCTTCAATAACCAATCTCCCCCTTGCCCCTTCTCCAATCTTGCCAATCCGCCACGGTGGCTGCATCATATAAGAACGCTATAGGGGAGAATCATGACATGAAGCATCTGCGTCGGCTGCTCCTCGGGATCGGAATCCTGCTCGCCACGTTGCTCCTCGCCGCGCTGGCCGCTCCCCTTTACCTCGGACCGCTGGCTAAACGCCTCGCCGAAAGCATCGGCCCATCCGTTCTCGGCGCGCCCGTATCGGTGGGCCACGCCCATCTTTCGTTGCTCACCGGAAAACTGCGCCTCTCTGACGTGTCGGTCGGCAACCCGGAGGGCTTCGAGACCGAGCGCGCCTTCGGACTGGGACGCCTGGAGGCGGACGTGAACATGGCCACGATCCTCAGCCGGGTTATTGTCGTACGGCGTCTTTGGATAAACGACCCGGAAGTGACCTTGGAAACAGGGCCCTCCGGCAGCAACATCGGGCGAATCATGGAACGACTCGAAAAACCGCCCGCCTCGGAAAAGGATCAAGAACGGACAAGGAAAGACCGAAAGGCGAAAGCGACCGATCGCAAGGTGGTCGTGGACGACCTGCGCGTGGAAGGAGCGAGGGTGCGGGTAAGCTTCCGCGGCATGAAGGGCCAGGCGATGACCATCCCCGCGCCGTCGATCCATTTGACGGGCGTCGGCCGTGACCGGGGCGGCGCATCGCCACGAGAAATCGTCGCCATGATTCTTGGCGAAATCACCCAGTCGGTCGCCGCCCTGGGTCGGGGCCTCGGCCGCATCGTTGGATCCGGCGCGGACGCGGTCGCCAGCGGCGCAAAAGTCGCCGGACAAACCGCCGCGCAAGGGCTCGGCCAAGCAGCGGAGGCGGTCGGCTCTCTGCTCGGCGGCGGACAGAAAACCTCGGCGCACGATTGAAGGAGCGAAACCATGGACAGCATGCGACTCGTTTTCGGGGCGGTCATCGGCGCGGCGATCGGGGTGGTGATCGGTCATATCGGACAAAAACAAGGCGGCGCATGCCCGTTTCTGTGCCATCCGGTGGGCGGCATGCTCTTTGGAGCGGCTGTGGGTGTTCTCTTGGCAACGTCCCTCAAGCGGCCGTCGGAGACGGTGGCCAAGCCATCCGAACACGTCATCGCCGTGGAATCCGAAGCGCAGTTCGACGCGCTGCTAACCTCGCACCCCGTGGCGCTGGTGGACTTCTACGCCGACTGGTGCGGTCCGTGCCGCATGCTCAAGCCCACCCTGCACCAACTGGCGGACGAACTGCAGGGCCGCCCTCCGGTGCTGACCGTGGATATTGACCGGCACAAGGGATTGGCCGCGCGCTACGGCGTCAATTCGATCCCCACGGTGAAGCTCTTTGCGGCGGGGCGCGAACAACAGTCGTTCACCGGTGTCCGTCGCATCGAGGTTTATCGCGATGCCGCGCGGAAGGCTATGGAAGCCGCCGCGACGCCATCCACCACAGGAAAGCCGTGAAACGCCGGCGCGTGGAAATCGAAACAAGGTTCGAGGGCGTGCCTCTCAGCCCCGGCGTTGCTCTTGCGCCAGTTTGCCTTTTCGACGAAAGCCAGCACCTGCGCGCCCCCGCCGTCATGTCCAATCCGAAGGCGTCGCGGCGGGAAACTGAACGCCTCCACACGGCCCTTGGCGCGGCGATACGACAGCTGACGGAACTCCATGAGCGGGTGCGCAAGGAAATCGGCCCGGCCGAGGCCGATATTTTCACTGTGCAACGGCTGATGCTCGAGGACGAAACCCTACGGCGCCGCATGGTGGAAACCATCCGTCGCGAAGGGGCTAGCGCCGAGGGCGCCGTGCTGCAGGCGATGGAGGCCTACGAGGCGCGCATGGCCCGTCTCACGGACGAACGCATGCGGCAGCGCGCCACGGACATCGGGGAAATCAAGCGGCGCGTGCTGGACCTCCTCCGTGACACCCGTCCCAGTTTCCGCTGCCAGGGCCTGACCCACTGCGGCCGCGGTCGCAACCGGATTGTCGCCGCCGTGGAACTGACGCCCGGTCTGACCGTGGAATTGGACCGTCAACGGGTCAAGGGGTTCGTGACCGAGCACGGTGGCGTGACGTCCCACGCCGCTATCCTTGCGCGATCGCTCGGCATTCCAGCGGTCAGCGGGCTGGCCGGCATACACAGCCTCCTCGACTGCGGCACGGAACTGCTGGTGGACGGCGACCGGGGACTGGTCGTGGCATGGCCCGGCGCACGCACACTGGCGCGTTATCGGGATCGTGTCGGGCAGGCTCAAGCCGCATTGGCGCCCGTGCCGCCGGTCCCCGGCTTGCGGGTCATGGCCAATATCAGCGTGGCGGAGGATGTGGAAGAGGCCCGCCGCATGAAGGCGGAAGGAATCGGCCTCTACCGCACGGAGTTCGAGATGCTCGCCGCCGGCCGGATGCTGGACGAGGACGAACAGGCGATCCGCTACGCAAAGGTGCGCCGCAGAATGGGACGCCACCCCGTTCACATCCGCCTGTTGGACTTGGGCGGCGACAAACCCGCTCCATTCCTGAAGCTGCCGGCAGAGGAAAACCCCGCTCTCGGTTTTCGCGGTGCCCGGTTGCTCTTGGGCCACCCGGAACTGCTGACGACGCAGGCCCGGGCCATCGCGCGCGCATCCCGCGAGGGGCCGATTCACGTCACCTACCCCATGATCGTGGACACAGCGCAATTCGTGGAACTCCGAAAGCGCTTCTTGCGCGCTATCCGGGGCCTCCGCCATGGCCCCCTTTTCCATGGGGTCATGTTTGAGGTCCCCGCGGCCTGTCTGGCTGCAGACGAGATCCTTGCCGAGGCGAACTTCGGAAGCGTGGGCACGAACGATCTCTACCAGTATCTCTTCGCCGTGGACCGCAACAATGAACTTGTGGCCCGGGATTTCCGACCGGACCGTCCGGAATTCTGGAATGTGATCCGCGCGCTGGCGGATGCTGCGCGCCAGCGTCGCAGGCCGCTGGCGTTGTGCGGCGAAATCGCCGGCTGGCCGGATTACGCGCGGCGGCTGATGGCACTGGGCGTGGAAACACTCAGCGTTAGCCCACGCGTGATCACCGCCGTCCGGCAGGCCGCCGGGCGCTCGCGCAAAGAGGAGCAGCAGCCATGAGCCTGATCTCGGGCATCCTCTGGAATATCTGGTTCACGGCCCGTGAAATGGCGCCATACCTTCTCTTCGGGTTCGCCGCGGCAGGCGCGCTCTCCGTGGCGGCATCGCCCGAAACGGTGCGCCGCCATCTCGGCGGCCGGGGCCTCTGGCCGGTGGTCAAAGCGTCAGCCTTCGGCGTCCCGCTTCCGCTCTGCTCCTGCGGCGTCATTCCCGTGGGCGCTTCGCTGCGACGTCACGGCGCCACCCGCGGCGCCACCGCCGCCTTCCTTCTTTCCACGCCGCAAACAGGCGTGGACAGCATCATGGTCACTTGGAGCCTGCTGGGGCCGGCCATCGCGATCTTTCGCCCAATCGCTGCATTGCTCACCGGCATCTTGGGCGGCTGGCTGGTGGACACGGCAGAGGGCAGAGACGCGGCTGACCATAAGGAGGACACCCCGGTCTGCGAAAATGAATGCTGCCGGCCGACCGCCCGACGGCATCCGCTGGCGCAGGCGCTGCGCCACGCATTCGTCGTTCTGCCCGCGGACGTGGCGCGCCCCATGGTGGTGGGGTTGGCGCTGGCCAGTCTGATCGGGGCCTTGGTGCCGCCGGGCTTTTTCGCAGGGACCGCCCTCGGCGGCGGTTGGACCGGCATGCTGCTTATGATGGCCGTCAGCGTGCCTCTCTACGTCTGCGCAACGGGCTCCGTGCCAGTGGCCGCCGCCTTGATGCTCAAGGGTGTCTCGCCCGGCTCAGCCATGGTCTTCCTCATGACCGGACCGGCCACCAATGCAGCCACGATTGCCACCATCTGGAAACTGCTGGGACGAAAAACCGCAGCGGTCTACCTCGGTGTCATCGTGGTTGGCGCCCTGTTGAGCGGCTGGCTCTTGGATCATGTGCTGAAGGTCGCGCCGCCCCAGCCGGGAACAATGCGTCACGAAATGCTGCCAGATCCTCTGGTCAACGCTGCCGCATGGCTGCTCTTCGCGCTGCTCGCATGGGCACTGGCAGCGCCGGCGTGGCATCGCGCGCGCGCCGCCCGGGTGGTGGCGCGCGCGACCCGGCAATGGCCCGTTCGCGGAATGACTTGCAGCGGCTGCGAGGCGCGCATCGAGGAAACCCTGCGTGCATTGCCGGGCGTGGCCTCTGTCGCCGCCGACCGCGCGCAAGGTCTCGTGGCTGTTTCCGGAAGCGCTGACGACGCCACTATCGTCCGCGCCATCGAGGAACTTGGCTATGAGGTGGGCGGGCGAGACAAGGCACTGGAATAGAACACCGCATATCTGCTCTCCGGCAACCCCGGAGATTCCGCGGCAACGCTTTCCCTCTCCATCATCCCGCTTCCCTCTTGCTCTTTGGCCGTCTTTTTCCCATGCTCCGCCGCCATGATCCTCTACATCATCACCGACACGCGGGAACAAGCGGAGGCGCCTCGTTTCTACGAGCACCGTTGGACGCTCGAAAGAGCGGCAAACGATCTTTGTGTGGCCATCCGTTACGATCAGGCCACTCGAGCGCTGGTGCGGCAGCTCAACCCGTGGACCATCGTCCACAGTGGATCCGGCACGCCCTTCGACACCTACGATGTGCTCCGCCATCCGGACTACACTTCCATCATGCGGGAAGAAAACCGGCCTCAACTGGGCATTTGCGGCGGGCACCAGCTCATGGCCTGGGTCTTCGGCGGGCGCTGCGGGCCGCTACGCAAGCTCCGCCGCAACGATCCGGACCTGCGGCCTTTCTACCATCCCGGGCAGTTCAAGGAATGGGGTGTGTATCCTGTGCGCATCCTCCGCCGGCATCCTCTGTTTTCCGGACTTGGCCGCATGATCCGCGTCGTGCAGCGGCACAAGGACGAAGTCAAACGCCTGCCGACGGGTTTCGTCGCGCTGGCCCGCTCTCGCGACTGCGCGGTGCAAGCCATGGCGCACCGCCATCGCCCATTGTGCGGCGTGCAATTCCACCCCGAGCAGGTTCTGGAGGCCTATCCGGATGGCCAGGCCGTGCTGCGCAATTTCTTCCGCATGGCGCGCGAGTGGTGGAAGACGCCTCAGCCTTGCGCCGTCGGCCGGATCGCCTCGACGCGCAGTTGTGGCCGGGGCGGATCGAAGTAGTCGTTTCGTTCAAGTGTGAAGGCCAGATCTATCGGCCCGGCCGGCAACGCGGTCTCATCCCGTCCGAACGCGATGGCATCGCAGGTTTCGCGTCCGCCTCGCGCCACTGTGAACTTGAGATGCCCGGGCCCGACCACCCGCGCATTGACAACGGACACGGCGCGCAGGCCCCAAACCGGCGCCGGATTGCCTTCGCCGAAAGGGCGCATGTCGTCCAGCGCCTTCGCGAATCCCGAGTCCAGCGCATCCCTCCAGTCCAGCCATGCGTCCAGCCGAACCGCCGCCGCCAGATCGCGTCCCGCCAGCGCCTCGGCACAAACGGTCTCGAACGCCGTGCGAAAGGCGGAAAAATCCTCCCGCCGCAGGGCGAGTCCTGCCGCCATTTCGTGGCCGCCGAACTGGAGCAAGTGGTCCGCGCAGCGCGCAAGCCCCTGGACGAGATCAAACAACTCCATGCTACGCCCGGAACCGCGCCCGCGGCCGTCCTCGTCGAATCCGATTACGATCGCGGGGCGCCGGTAACGCCGGCACAACCGCGAAGCCACGAGACCCAGCACGCCGGGATGCCAGTCCTCCCCCGCCACGGCCAGGCCCAACGCCCCCGCTTCCACCGCCTTTTCTGCTTCGGCGACCGCGGCTGCCAGCACGGCCGCCTCGATCCGCCGCCTCGTCTGATTGGCTTCCTCCAGCCGCGCCGCCAGCATGTCGGCACGCGCGGGGTCGCTCGTCATGAGCAGCTCCAAGGCGGTCTCCGCCTCGCCGAGCCGTCCGGCAGCGTTCAATCGCGGCCCGAGCACGAATCCCACGTGCCATGCATCCACGCGGCCCCTCAACCCCGCGGCGGCCTTTAGCGCAGCAAGCCCCGTCCGGCTCGTCTCCGCGATCCGCGCCAGACCGTGACGGGCTAGAATACGGTTTTCGTCCCGCAGCGGCGCCACGTCGGCCACCACCCCCAGACTGACCAAATCCAGATGTCCTCGCAGATCCGGAAGCATATCCGCCGCCGCACCGTCCTGCCGGGCCTTCTTGAGCACCGCATGACAGAGCTTGAACGCAACGGCCGAACCGGACAGCATCCGCGTGGCCGGGTCCTCGCCAAGCTTGGGATTGACCAGCGCCAACGGCTGCGCGGGCGGCCCCGACAGCTCATGATGGTCGGTCACCACCACGTCCATGCTGCGCGCCGCGGCCCACTCGATCGCCGCCGCACTCTGGCTGCCGCAATCCACCGTCACAATCAGGTTGGCCTCGGCGCCGCCGAGCGCCCGCTCCAAGCCCTCGATCGAGAGGCCGTATCCCTCCTCCAACCGGTTCGGCAATCCGGCGCGGACATCCCCGCCGAGCGCCCGCAAGGCCTGCGTCAACACCGCAGTGCCAGTCAAGCCGTCCACGTCGTAGTCGCCGTAAACCAGAATGCATTCCCGCGAACGGATCGCCCGCCAGATCCGCTCCGCGGCGAGGGCCGCATCCGGTAGGCGCAGCGGGTCACTCAGGTCGCTCAAGCGGGGCCTCAAAAACCGGTCGGCGGCCGCGGGATCCGTCAGCCCGCGCAGGGCCAGCGCCCGGCAGATTGGACGGGGCAGACCGGTCTGTGCCTGTAATGCGGCGACCGCTTTCTCATCGCAGGCCATCAACCGCCATGATGCCGAAGGGGCCGGCGCCCCGGCGTTTCGGCCCGTTCGGCCGTAACCCGACGACGCCGTCACACCTTGGTCTTGCCCGAAAGGTCCGGGGTCTTGAATCGGTAGAAAGCCAGCACCACCGGCGTGGCGATGTAGATGGTGGAATAGGTGCCGGCAATCATGCCGATCAGCATGGCCACCGAGAAATCACGAATGGCGCCTCCGCCCAGAAGCACCAGACACAACACCGAGACCAGCGTCAGGAAGTTGGTCAGCAACGTGCGGCTCAACGTTTCATTGAGGCTCTGATTGCAGATTTCCATGAACGTGCGGCCGCGCACCAGCCGCAGGTCCTCCCGGATGCGGTCGAAAATGACGATCGTGTCGTTGACCGAGTAGCCCACGATGGTCAGGAGCGCCGCCACCACGGTCATGTTGATTTGTATGCCGAGCAGATGACAGACGCCCGCCGTCACCAGCACGTCATGGAACAGCGCCGCTACGGCGCCAAGGCCGAAACCGAGTTCGAAGCGCCACCAGATGTAGAGAATCATGACCACCAGGGACCAGAACATCGCCCAGACCGCCTTGGCCTTAAGCTCCCGGCCGATCTGCGGGCCCACGTCGTCCTGCTGAAGGACCACGAACCGCGCCTCGGGAAACGCCGCCGTCAGCGCTTGTTCCACCCGCGCGCCCTCATCCACCCCGCCGACTTTGATCTGCAACACCTCTTTTGAACCGCTTTCCATTTCCTGCTGGTATTGAATGGTCGCGTCCCGCACGCCGGCCGCCTGAAGCGCCGATCGCAGTTGCTCCACTTCGACCTTCTGCTCGAAACTCAACGTGACCGACGAGCCGCCCGTAAAGTCCACGCCGAACACCGTCCGCGGTTCGCGCGCACCCCGCGCGATCATGACGGCCCAACTGCCGACGATGACAACCAGGGATATCCCCAGCGCCACTTTCCACGGCTTCATGAAGTTGAAGTTGCTCGGCTTGATCAGGGCGGCCATGCGCAGGAGCGATGTTTTCGGAGTTCGCGCAGCAACGGCGTTGAAGCACATGCGCGTGACGATGACCGCCGTATAAAGGCTCACCATGAGACCGGCAATAAGGGTGACCGCGTAGCCGCGCACAGGTCCGGAGCCGAGCAGGAAGAGGATCACGGCCGTGACGATCGTGGTGACGTTCGAGTCCATGATGGCCGTCCAGGCCCGCTCATAGCCCGCCTGAATGGTGGCCAGGAGACTTTTTCCGGCGCGAAACTCCTCGCGGATGCGCTCGAAAATGAGCACATTCGCATCCACCGCCATGCCGATGCTCAGCGCGATGCCCGCAATGCCGGGCAGCGTCAGCACCGGCAGCGCCAGCATACCGCCCCCCCGCGCCTGCGGCGCAAAAAGACCGAGGAAGCCCGCCACCACAATCATGCCGAGCGGCAGCAACACCACGTTCAGCCCCAGCGCCAGGTCCGCCAGCAGACCGCTGAACCAGAAGTAGGCCGCCATTAGCACCACCACGGCCACCAGGGCCATCACACCGGCACGGATGCCGCTGCGGATCGAATCGGCCCCCAGCGTGGGGTCCACCACTCGGCGCTCGACAATCCGGACCGGCGCGGGGAGGGAACCCGCCCGCAGGATGTTGGCCAGGAACTTGGCCTCGTCCACCGTGAATTGCCCGCTGATTTCAGCCCGGCCGCCGTGAATCGGCTCGCGAATCACGGGCGCGGAATACAGGGTGCCGTCGAGGACAATGGCCATCATTCGGCCGACCTGCGGATTCGGGTTCTTCGCACCGCCCGGCGCAAAGTCCGAGGTCACCTGACCGAACCGCCGCGCGCCCTTGGAATCGAACTCCAGCTTCACCACCGGCTGCCCAAGGGACTGGAAATCAATGCCCGCCTGTTTGAGGCTCTCGCCGCTCATCTGCCGGCGGCGTTCCACGAAATAGGGCGCATAGACTTCCTGGCCATTGACCTTTTCCTTTTCAAGCATGAACTCGTAGCCGTGCGGGGCTTCGAACCGGCCAAGCTTCTCGCGGAAAGCGGCGTCCATGGCGGCGTCGGGCACGGCCTTGCGATCGCGCCGGTAATAGCGGCGGCCGCCGGGGCCCTCGGCGGGCGCAATCGTGAACCCTTCCGGCGCGAGACCTCGGTCGAACAACCGGCTCACGAGTTCCGCGTTCTTCTCATGCACCATCCGGAACTCGAGAAAGGCGGCGCTTTGAATCGCGCGGGCGGCTTCGTCGCGTTTCCTCGCGTCCACCCCCGGCAATTGCACGACGATCCGATTCCCCTTCTCGGGGTAGATCATCGGCTCGGCAATGCCGAGGCCGTCCACCCGATTGCGGATCACCTCCAGTGCGCGCTCTTGCGCATTGCGCACCTGGGCCGGCACCCGTTCCAGCACCTGCTCCGGCGGAAGGTCCTTGAACTCCTCCTGAATCTGCGCCGCGATGGCCTCCTCGTCAATCTGCACGACGAAGCTCGTGCCGCCCTTCAAATCCAACCCCAGCCGCACCTTCTGATTCAACGGCCACACCGTCGCCAGTGAACCGGCGACCAGCACGACCAGCAACAGCCACTTCCAGATTGCCCGCTTGTCCATGGTGATCCCTCAACCCGCGCTTGCGCGCCGTCTTACGCGTTCTTCTCCATTTCGGCCGGTTCTTCGTCCTTGCCCAGCACCCGCGCCACCGCGCCCCGCAATATCTCGATCTTCACGTTGTCGGCCACCTTGACGGTGAACGTGTGCTCCCGCACGTTGGTCACCGTCCCGATGATGCCGCCGCTGAAGATGACGCGATCGCCGCTCTTGGTGTTCTCAATGAGTTTCTTGCGCTCCTTTTCCCGGCGCATTTGAGGGCGGATCATCAGAAACCAGAACATCGCAAAAATGATGACCATATACCCGATCATCAGGCCCGGTGACCCGCCGCTGCCCTGCGGCCCTCCGGGCGGTGTGCCCATGGCCAGCGTCTGCAACCAACTCGTCGTCATCATGTCGCTCCCTTCCCTTCCGTATTTTCAACCAGTCCGGCCGCCGCGTCGCGGCGTCGGTATTCCTCTTGCCATTCCGTCCAAAATCCGCCTTCGATCGCCGCGCGAATTTCGCGCATGAACTCCTCGTAGCGGTGCAGGTTGTGAAGGCTGAGCAACCGCACGCCGAGGATTTCTCCCGCGTTGAGAAGGTGCCGCACATAGCCCCGGCTGAACGTCCGGCACGTGTAGCAGCCGCAGCCCTCCTCCACCGGCCGCGGGTCCGCCTTGTAAGCGCCCGCTTTCACCGCATAGGGCCCCGCGGCCGTCACCGCCGTGCCGTGCCGCGCATAGCGCGTGGGCATGACGCAGTCGAACATATCCACGCCCGCCGCCACGGCCTCCACCACCTGGCGCATGCG
>CALHGX010000057.1 GCA_938031185.1 uncultured bacterium | reverse complement strand
ATCATGGTGGCGGATCTTATCGGCCCGCCCGATCAGGGGCCACCTCCGGAGGTGGCCCCTGATCTCCTTCATCCGCCTCCCACTCACCACCCCCAGCTTCACCACAGGAGGGGGGTCACGATGTACCTGTCCTTTCCCACGACCGGCAAAAATAGTGCTGGCGCTTTGGCCGCCTGAAACGATACATTGCGTATCTTACGAATCACATAGAGGGCACCGCAACATAAAGAGCAAGGAGTCGGACATGTCAAAAGCATTGAGCGCGGCATTCGGGATGGGATTGGCCATTTTGGTGGCAGCAGGCTGTAAACCGGCGACGGAATCCAAGGAACCCGCGGGGAAGAGCCCCCTCAAACAACCGACGGAGGGCCCGGCCGCGGCCGCGACACTCCCAAAGCCTTCGGACCCCGACAAGGTCCTGGTGGAGGTGGACGGCGTCAAACTCACGCAGGGCGAAGTGGATCGCCAGATCAGCCGCGTCTTCGCGTCGGCCGGCCCAAACGTCCCCCCCGAACGTCTGGCCATGTATGAACCGCAGTTACGCAAGCAGGCTGTGGATCAGTTCGTCATGCGCACCGTCCTCAAGAACGAAGCCGATCGGCGTGAGGTGGAAGTGACCGAGCAGGAAGTCACGGATGCGATCGTGGAAATCGAGGCGAACATGCCTGAAGGCCAAACCCTCGCCGAGGCCCTACAACGCGACGGGATGAGCAACGCGGAATTCAAAAGCAACCTGACGACGGAGCTGAAAATCCGCAAGATGGTCGAAGGGGAACTGAAAACAGCCGCGGAACCCTCGGAGGCGGACGTGGCTGCGTTCTATGAGAAGGAAAAGGCCCGCTTTGAACGGCCGGAGTCGGTTCATGCCCGTCACATCCTGATTCGGACCGATGCGAATGATTCAGAGGAGGTTCGCGCCGAAAAGAAGGCCAAGGCAGAGTCGCTCCGCGAGCAGTTGGTGGCCGGCGCCGATTTCGCGGAGTTGGCCCGCCAACACTCTGATTGCCCGAGCAAGGAACGGGGCGGCGATCTGGGCGAGTTCTCCCGCGGGCAAATGGTCAAACCCTTCGAGGACGCGGCGTTCTCCCAAGAGCCCAATGCCATCAGTCCCGTCGTTGAAACGTCTTTCGGCTACCACATCATTCAAACCATCGAACGCAAAGATGCTGCCGTCACGCCAATCGAGGAAGTCCGCGAAGATATTGCGGGCTATCTGAAGCAGAAAGGGCGGCAGGAGGCGTTCGAAAACTTCATGAATGGCTTGAAGTCAAAGGCCTCTATCACCTACGCCGAGGGCGCGGCGCCAATGCCCTCGCCGTTCCCCATCCCCGTTGAGACCGAAACGGAAACTGAAGGCGCTGAATAGCCGCTCAGAACGGGAGGCATCATGGCGGGCACGCGTTCATCTTCGTCGCTGGCGCGGCGCCCGCCGGCAACGGTTTTTTTCGCGGGGGTGGAAACCGCGCGGCCGGAAGCCGATGCATCCCTTCCCGCCAAGTTCAAGCGCCTGTTGAGCCGTTTTGACCTCGCCCGCCTGTGCGGAAACGACTGGGTGCCAATCAAGATGCACCTTGGTGGAGGGTTGGGCTACACCACACTCCACCCCTTGTTCGTCCGAACCGTCGTCCAAGCAGTCAAGGACGCCGGAGGGAAACCCTTCATCGTGGAAGGGCATTTCGATGCGCTTCGGACCGCCCACGAAAGAGGCTACACCACGGAGACACTCGGATGCCCGCTTGTCGCCGCCGGCGGCCCGTATTCAACCCATGTAATCCGGCGCCCCATCGGATACAAGACCTTGGACGAGGTGGGCATTTACGGCGCCATTTACGATGCGCCCTGCCTGATCAATCTGGCCCACGTCAAGGGGCACGGTGCCTGTGGCCACGGCGGCGCCTGTAAAAACCTGGCCATGGGCTGCGTGGACGGGCCTTCTCGCGGACAGTTGCACGCGCTTGAGGGAGGCATCGCCTGGGACCAAGCCCGCTGCACCTTCTGCGGCCGTTGCGTGAAGGCCTGCGACAGAGACGCAATTTCCATGGACCGGGAAGAGCAATGCGTGCGCATCTTCTTCCATAACTGCCGCTATTGCCGCCATTGTGTCGCCGCGTGTCCACGGAAGGCGCTTAAGGTGACCGAGCGGAACGGATTCCGGCATTTTCAGGAGGGCATGGCCCGCGCCACACGGGCAATTCTTGAGCACATTCCCGGCGAACGAGCCCTGCATGTCAACGTCCTGCTCAACATGACCATGTTCTGCGACTGCTGGGGTTTCAGCAGCCCCAGCGTGGTTCCGGACATCGGGATATTGGCGTCACACGATCTGGTGGCCGTGGAAAAAGCGGCATTGGACGCCGTCCACATCGACCGTTTTATCCCGGGCACGCTCATCGGTGGCCGCAAGCTGGGTCCGGGCCGCCATCTGTGGGAACGCGTCCACGGCAAGGATCCTTTTGTGCAAGTCCGCGCCCTCGAACGCCAAGGGTTAGGCACTTCGCGCTATACACTCGTGCCTGTGGATTGAATCGGATGCAGGCCGCGATACGGCCGCCCCAGCACGGCAGCCACCGCCTTGACCAGGTCGGCCGGAGCGTTGCTGGGCACATATCGGGCCACATGCGGATAATAGCGCGGCAGGTTGTCGTGCATGACGCTGTTGTCATAGAGCACAACCGGGATCCGCGCCGTATTCGGATTCTCATAAAGGCGTGTAGCCACAACCGACCCGTTCATGCCCGGCAGAATCTGCTTCACCACCACAACGGAAGGATGCAGAGCAGCGGCCTTTTCAATGATCTCTCCGCCGCTTGCCGCCAGCGTCACTGCGTAACCGGCCGAACCGAAAAAATGAGACAGGCGTAGCCGCGGCTCCTGTTCATCCTCTCCGAGCAGCACTCTCGGCGCGCCTGGCGGCGGTTCTTCCTGAACGGGCGCGGCCGGCTTTCTCTTGGCCAAGATGCGCTCCACCTCGGCCAGGAGCACTTCTGGCTCCACCGGCTTCGCCAGAAAACCGTCCACATCCATTTGACTAAAGAACGTTTGCATGGCAGATCGCGCGGTAAAAACCAGCACCGGATATCGCGGCCGGCCGTCCTCGGAGGAAATCCGCCGCAGAAACGCCAATCCGCTCACGCCAGCCATGCCGATATCGAGGATGATCAAGTCCGGCGTCGCGCTTTTGAGCATGTTCAGCGCCTGCTCCCCGCCGCCGGACAGAATTACCTTATACCCCTCGAGTTTGAGGCGGTCGCCCACCGCCATCAACAAGGAAGGGTCGTCGTCCACCATCATGATCGTGTGGCCCGAAGAGGTCATACCGCACCTCCTTCCTTTGTGTCATCCCCGCCTTGCGGCAACACCGCCATGCCCATCAGCGCGCTTTCCATCTGATCCAGCAGTTCCACCTCCCGCCAGGGCTTGGCTAGACTGGGTATGCCGAACTGCCGCAGCACTTCCGAGCGATCGACCGTCAAATTCCCGCCGGTGACGGCGACGATCGCTATACGCCGCATCTCCGGGCGGCTCTTAAGGCTGAATATGACGTCGCAGCCGTGCGTATCCCCAAGAATTAGATCCAGAATGATGGCTTGAGGCCGATGGGTTTCCGCTTTGACAATCGCATCTTTTCCGTTCTCGGCCGTAACCACCTCGTATCCGTAACTCCGCAGTTGCATGGCCAGCAACTGCAGGATTTGCGGGTCGTCATCCACCGCCAATACCACTGGCGGCGACGCGGCCGGGAGGCGGACCACCACCTGCGTCCCCGAGGCCTGCCCCGGTGGCGGGCTTTGTATTTCCATCTTCCCGCCATGGAGCCGAAGAATTTCCTTCGAGATGGCCAACCCCAGGCCAGATCCGCTGGCATGGGAGTGCGCCCGAAAGTAGCGCTCGGTCACCCGCCGCAACGCCTCGGGTGGTATCCCGATCCCGGAGTCCTCCACGACCACCACCCCATAGGAATCCGTCCCATCGTCCCGCTTGACCAGAACATTCAAGCGCCCGCCCGGCGGAGTGAACTTGACGGCGTTGCCGAGCACGTTCAGCATAACCCGCTCTATTTTCTCCGGATCGCACCGCACGAACCCCGCCCCCTTCTCGGCCTTGAGGTTGACGGCCAACTGCTTTGCTTCGGCATGCAAGCGGAGCATTTCGACCGCCCGGCCGGCCAGCCGCACGAGCGGCACCACCACAGGATTCAGGTCCACCGCGTTCGCGTCCAGTTTTCGCAAATCCAGAATGTCGTTGACGGTACCCACCATGCGCTGGCATTCCCGCTCAAACATGCGCAGGTAATGCAAAACCTCTTCCGGCAAAGGCCCCGCGATACCGCGCAAAAGATTGCGCGCGCCGTACATCATCGCGGTAATCGGTGTTTTCAGCTCGTGCGAAACGTTGGAAACGAATTCCGTCTTGGCCTCGTCATTCTGTTTAAGCCGGCCCACGGCCTCCCGGAGGCTTTCCTCCATGCGCTTGCGCTCCGTGACGTCGCGCCACGATAGGTGCAGCAAGTCGCGCCCTCGAATCGTCAACGGGCGGGCGCTGATGGTCATGTACCGAATCTCCCCGGCTGGCATCCGGCAGGCGCATTCCACCGTTCCATCCCGACTGCTTGCCAGGCAGTCCGTCAAGCGGCCATCGCAATTCCGGCAACGGGATGCCTCCACATCGCACAGCGTCAATTGCGCGAACTCGTTGCGGGAATAACCCAGCATCTCGCAGGCGCGTTCGTTGAAATCCACGATCCGCCAGCCGTCGGGGTCCACCAGCATGATGCCGTCAGCCGCCTGCTCGAACATCAGCCGATAGCGTTCTTCCGTTTCCCGCAACTGCTCTTCCATCCGCCGGTGTTCGGTGAGGTCAACCTGAAGACCCACTAATCCCATCACCGAACCGGCCGCGTCGCGCAGGGGGAGTTTGACGACGTGCAGGTAACGGATCAGTTTCCTCGAAACGGGATCGCGCTCCTCGGACGTGGTTTCGATGCACTCTCGCTCCCCTCGCAGGATCAATCCGTCTTCCTGGGCCGCGATGCGCGCCCGTTCCGGTGGCATTACTTCGGCGTCCGTCCGCCCCACCACTTCAGACGGATCCTCGAAGCCCAGCAAGGCGGCGTGACGCCGGTTCGCGAGAATGAACCGTCCGTTCACATCCTTCGCGTACACCGCCTGCGGCAGCAGATTGATTACCGTATCGAGAAAATTACGCTGTCGCTTGAGGTCCCCCTCCGTCCGCTCCCGCGCGGACACCACATGGCGCAGCGCAGCGACCGCCGAAGACATCTCCGCCGTCCGTTCCTCGACCATGCGCTCGAGCCGGTCGAGAATCTGATGCCGCTCCACAGCATGGATCAGAGCCCGTTCCAGCAGGAGGCGATTCGATTCCGCTAAGGCCACAAAGTCTGCCGCCCCCGCTTCCATCGCTTCGTGGTCGGCACGTCCACCGTTGGTTTCCGTCAGGATAACCACCGGCATGTGGCAACCCTGCCCGCGCGCCATCCGCAGAAGATCCAATCCGCTGCGCCCGTCTAAGCGCTCGCCCACCAACGCCGCGTCATGCCTGTTGGCTGTCAAAGCCGTTAAGGCCTGCATCCAAGAAGAAACATTCTCGAGCGAAAAAAACGATTCGCGGCCGTCCTCAAGCCACTCTTTTGCCTGCTCGGCGGCAGCCGCCTCCGCAGCCACCAAGATATGCCAGCGTTTCCCAGGCATAAAACCCGCTGCCCACGATCGGACAGTAGCCCCATCCGGTCATTTCCCCTTTATACGCCCCATGCCTGCCTGTCAAGTGCGTAAAGCAATTCGACTGAAGTCCACCCCGGCCACACAAGTCAACCGGAAGCTCTGAGTCGCCTCGCGACAGCGGCAGCTTCACGCAAGAAGTCAAGGAGCCCGTCACTCCATGGATGGCGGCCGAAACATTGCGGCGAAGACGGAAACGCCAAAACCGAATATCAGCGCCAGAAAAACAACTTGCGCGACGGCAATCCCCGGCGATTGGCCCACAGCCGTTGCGGTGGTTTGCGCCGCGTTCGTCACAGTCTGATCCGCCCGGCACAACGCCCCGGAAAACGTCCACACCAACAAACATGCGCTCACACATCTCTTCATGGCGCTGGCATCATCCGGAAAGTTCCTTCCCCTGAACATAGGGGAAGCCCCTGATTTTCTAATAGGTGTTTCCCCTATGCCTCCCCGGCCCGCTCCCGTTGGAATCCACACTGTCGCACGTCGAATAAAGCAAGATACATCAGCCGGTCCACGCCGCTGTTGGCCAATAGACCGCCGAATGCCAAGCCTAGCTTCGTCCGGCTGTATCCATGTGACGCTGCCGATCTTCATTGGCCGCTCGCGGCCCGCCGGAGGAGAGACCCGCCTCATGCCCGCCGCCCCCCAAATGACGCGTCATTATGCTGCTTCCTCTCATCACCTCGGCCGCCCCCCTCTTTCTTCAATGGCTTACGCCAACACACCACAAGAAGGGCCGCCCCCTCTGAAGCAAATCATCCGCCCTTTTTCCCGCATGGCCGAGAGCCGGTGTGGGCGCTTTGTCATTTCCAAGGGTGTCAGCGGCGGATATGCAGCTACTTGGCGACCATGTGAAGGCTTCGAAGCCCATCCAAGACATCAGATGGAACAATGCCTTTCATATCGCCATCGGGGCTCTTCGATCTGAGCACCCGCACCCTTGGCCCGCGAGGCGCCCAGACAGCCGGATCGGTGGGGCCAAACAACGCCACAACGGGCAGCCCCAGCGCCGCCGCCAAATGTGTCACGCCAGAGTCGTTTCCCAGGTAACCGTCAACCGCGCCGAGACGCCCCGCGAGGGTCAGCAGATCAAGGCGATCCTGCACCGGCCATCCGTCCGCGATTAGCCGCTTCGCGATCGATTCTTCCGCTTCCCCAAGAAAGAACACCGGATGAAGTCCAGCGGATCTTGCCTGGTCAGCTACCAACAGGAAATGGTCGATGGGCCAGTTCTTTCGCGGACTTCCGCTTCCGGGATGAATTGCCAACATTGGACGGCCAACCGATTTCAACGCCTCGCGACCTTTCCGAACCAATTTCTCGGAAAGGCGCAGTTGTGGGGGTAGCCCCTTGCAGACCGAAAGGCCAAGCCGGCCCAACGCCTGCAGGAAGTGATCTGTCGCATGTCCCCAGGCCGGCATAGGCGACCATTCGACCCACCTTGCGTCTCCTTGCAGTCCCAGATTGCGGCAAACGACTCGATCCGGATCATGCAGAAGGGACAAGATGACATCGAAGCCGGCTGCCCACGCCGTCAGCGCCGAATCCGCTGTCCTCTCTGGAGAGAAAAGCGCGTGCATCGCCGCTTCGTCCAACGATCGCCAACTCTCCGCCAATCCGCCTGCTATGGCCAACCGTGCCGGCGCATACCCCGCCACGGTAATATGTGCGTCAGGCCAGTTGCGCCGAATTTCCTGCAGCAGCGGCATGGAGAGGATGAAGTCACCCAATGCTCCGCCGCGAAAAATGAGCACACGCCGTGGCCGCATATTTCTATTGTCTCTCTTTTCCTGCGCGTTCAAAATGCCCTACATATTGCCAAGGACAGGCTATGTTTCAATCCAAGCGACATTGGTTGTTTTGCGCCCCGGCCTTGATCTACATGGCGCTTATTTTTGCGCTCTCTTCGCGTCCCGCACCGGGTTTCATCGAACAATGGCCCATTCTGCTGGGCATGAAACTCGTCCATCTTGTGGAATATGGCGCTTTGGCCGGCCTGTGGACTTTCGGTCTTCTTCGCAGCACCACATGGCCACCGCGACACGCTCTCGCATGCAGCGTGGCGTTGACCTTTGCGTGGGGCGTCACAGACGAGGTTCACCAGGCCTTCGTGCCTGGCCGAACTCCGGCGGCAGCGGACGCTTTCACTAATCTGGCCGCTGCGCTCGCGTGGGTTGCGATCCATCAACGCCTTTGGAAGACGTCCGCTCTCTTCAGGCTCGTTCACGGCCGAAGCGCCCACCCAGCTTCACCCCCGTGAACCTCGTCCTCCTCTTCTGCATCCGCGCTCACACCGCCCTCATCCGCGTGGCTTGACAGGCCATCGCGACCGGCGCATATTCAAGATGCGGAAAGGAACATTTCATGGTGGGGTGTTCCGTGGTTCCGCGAGAGAGAGGGCGTCGTGAAACTTGTGGCCAAGATGTTGGGTGTGCTGGGTATTCTGGTGGCGATTGTCGCTGTCGTGGGACGGTTCTATAACAAACCGACCGTCACCCTGCTAGGGCATTCCTTCGCCGCCGGCAGTATTCTCCTCGTGGCCAACACATTGCTATTGCTCGCCGTCCTCGTTGCCTGTCTCAAGTGCGAGGAGGAGAGGTAGCGCGGGCTGGCAAAGGTGGCACCCCCTAGGGGAATCGAACCCCTCTTTCCAGGATGAGAACCTGATGTCCTAGCCGATAGACGAAGGGGGCTTCAGGTCCGGCAACAAGCAACACACGTAAGGTACCGACATCGCCACCGGAGGTCAACACGATTTTCAGCCCTATATGACGTGAATTTTTGATTTGCGTTCATTCCGAACCGCCACCGAAGTGCGATTATCGAGCTTGTCTGGATGGTGTCTTGTTGTTAACTTGTTTTTTGGGGTCTACCAAAGCAGAAACATCGGCTCGCGGAAAGGATGCCATGAGCGGCGCAAGAACGCGGCGGCGCGGATTTTCGTTCCTGGATTTCCTGATCATTCTGGCCATTGTGCTGCTGCTGGCGGCGCTGGCCATCCCTCGCTTTCGCAAGGCCCCGGACTATGGAGATGAGGCCGATGAAATCGGCGACGCCACCAAGGCGTCCGGTACGAACCAACCTGTTGCCGGTGAAGGAGCGGAGATTCCGGACGACGCGTTCTAGCCGAAACACTTGGCCGGACGGCTTCGCAAGTACAATACCGCCCTTCGCATGTTGGTCTCTTGGTATTCCGTCAGGCGCCAGACTTCAGCACGGTGTTGTCTATGAGCCGCGTGGCACCAATCCGCACCGCCAGCGCCGCCAGCACTGGGCTTTTCACGGTCTTCACCGGCTTGAGCGATTCGGCGTCCACCAGTTCGATGTACTCCAAACGCGCCAGGGGATACCGGCTGATCACGCGGCGCATCGCTGCGCGAAGGCGGCGCGTCTGGCGGATGCCCTGCCCCTTCACCATTCGCTCCGCCGTTTCCAGCGCCCGGCGCAGGCACACAGCCTGAACGCGTTCTTCCGGCGCAAGATAGCGGTTGCGCGAACTCATCGCTAAACCGTCTGGTTCCCGGACGATCGGCCGAACGACGATTCGCACCGGCATATTCAAGTCCAGCACCATCCGGCGCATGATCGCCGCCTGCTGCGCATCTTTCTGCCCAAAAACCGCCAAGTCCGGTTGCACAGCGTGCAGCAACTTCGTTACCACCGTTGTAACCCCTCGAAAATGCCCGGGACGATGGGCCCCGCACAGCCCTTGGGACAGCGCCTCCTCCACCACCCACACACTGTGATCGGCCCGGTACATGGCCCGAACCGACGGATGGAACAGCACATCCACGCCGGCGCCTTGGCACAACCGGCGATCTTCCCGAAAAGGCCTGGGGTAGCGACGATAGTCCTCTTTGGGACCAAATTGCGTCGGATTGACAAATATGCTGACCACCAGCCGGTCCGCATGCCGTCGCGCCCATCGCATCAGCGAAAGATGCCCCTCATGAAGGCAGCCCATCGTGGGAACAAAGGCGATGCGCTCGCCTGCCGCCCGGAATCGCGCGGCCGCCTCCTGCATGCGATGAACCGATCGGATGATCTCCATGGTCAAAGCCGCGCCCGCACGGCCGCCACCAGCGTTTCGGCCTTCACCGGCTTCCGCAGCAGGCAATGCACCTCCTGACGGCCAATGATGTCCGTGAGCGATTCAGGCGGCGCGAAGCCGGTGCAGTAGATCACCGCCGGTTCCTTCCAGCCGTTCTGTTCGCACAACCGGATGATTTCGGCATGCACCTCGCGGCCGTCCAGCACCGGCATCTGCAAATCCATAATGATGAGGCTATGGCGGTGACGTCGGAACATCTCAACCGCCTTCGCCCCATCCTCGGCGTAGTCCACTGCCAGCGAGGGAAACTCCGCCGAGACCACCATCCCAAACAGCTTGCGGATCATGCGCTCGTCGTCGGCGATGAGAAGACGAGCCTGTCCGCCCCGACCCTTTTTGGCCGCATCCAATTCCTGCCGAACCGCCGTGGCCACGGTCTCGATCGTCAGCGGCTTGTGGAGATATGCGCCGGCGCCCATCTTCTGGGCTGCTTCGATCTTGCGGGCGGCCCAGGAAAACCCGGACATGAGCAACACGCGTTGAGCGGGCGCCGCCTTGCGAATCTCGACAAACGTTTCCAGGCCGTCCATACCCTCTTCCATGATCATGTCGAGCAAAATCAGATCGAATGGCCGCCGCTCGTCACGCACCAGCCGGACCGCTTCTTCGCCCGTACGCACCCCCGTGACCCGATATCCCAGACGTTCGAGCAGGCTCACCATGACCTGCACCTGGGGCTTGTCATCGTCCACCACCAGAATCCGCTCATGCCCCCGCGGCAAGGCCGGCGTGGTTTGTTCCTCAACATCCCGGCAAATCGGGATATACACGAAGAAAATGGTCCCCTGCCCGACCTTCGTGGTCAGATCCACGTAGCCGCCGTGGTCTTTGACGATCCCATGCACGATGCTAAGTCCCAGTCCCGAGCCCCGTTTCTCGGACCCGTGCTTGGTCGTGAAGAACGGGTCGAACACCCGATCTTTGATCTCGTCGGGAATGCCTCCGCCCGTGTCGCCCACGCTCACCTTGACGTATTCGCCCACGCGCACTTCATCGTATTGCCCGAACGGCGCGTCCAAGTACACGTTTTCGGTGCGTATGCTCAGCGTCCCGCCGCCCGGCATAGCGTCCAATGCGTTTTGACAAAGGTTCTGGACCACCCGCACCATTTGATCGCGGCCGCCGCGCACTTGAAGAAGGTTCTCGGCTAGATCGAACTCGATCGTGATCCCCGCCGGCGCCACTGGTTGCAGCCGCGCGATCACCTCGCGCGCCACGTCATTCATGCTGAACATCTCGTCGCCCAACCGGCCGCGCCGCGAAAGCGAAAGCAACTGCTGCGTCAAATGCGACATGTCATTCGCGGTCTTCTCCATGATGTCCACGTAGTCGAGCACGGCCGAATTCGGCGGCAGTCCATGGCGAATGAGTTCAGGATACGCCAGCAATGGCGTGAGCAGGTTGTTGAAGTCATGCGCGATCTGCCCGGCCACCGTACCGGCCATTTCAAGCCGCTCCGCCCGCGCCAGCCGCGCCTCCGCCACGCCGGGAACGTCCTCGGGGCAGCGCCGGCTTTCCGATTCGCGCAAAACTAGGCGAAACTGCTCTGCCAGCCCCCCCCCCGCGCCCGCCGCCGAAACGCGAATATCCAGCGGGACGGAAGAACCGTCCCCTCGATTCCCAAGGCCGGTCAGCAAAGTCCGTCCCTCACGCTCCCGGCTAGCCGCAAAACAGAGCACGTCAGGAACAAGGCCGATCACGAACTCGGAAATCGGCCGGCCCTTCATGTCGTCCGGTTCACGAAAAAAAATCTGGCCGGCCACGTCGTTGACATATGCGATCCGACCTTTGGGATCCGTGAGGATCACGGCGTCCAAAGCGATGTCTGCGGGCAGGCCGCCTGTCGCCGGCGCCGACGCGGCCTCCGGCTTCTGATCGGCCGATTCCCTACGTCCTCCCAAAGGCCCGAGCAGCACATGTATGGACTCGCCCGGCAATACGACCTCCCAGCCAACGCAGCGCGTGGTGGAGCGGGAGACGGGGATCGAACCCGCGACGTTCAGCTTGGGAAGCTGACATTCTACCGCTGAATTACTCCCGCGCGTTGCCCACCAACCATACGGCATCCGTGCCCGCCTGTCCAGTCTCCTCACCAAGCCCATGCCACGAGGTCGCGAAAAGCGCGAAATCGGCCCTCAATATCCTGCCGGCTCACGGCGATAAGGCGTTCCAGACTGAAAGCCTCGACCCCAAACGACGCCACCACGCTTCCATAGGCCAACGCGCGTCGAATCGTAGCCGCATTCGCCGCCCGTCCGGCGGCCAGAACGCCCATCAGCCCCCCCGCAAAGGCATCCCCGGCGCCCGTCGGGTCACGCACCTCCTCCAAGGGAAACGCCGGTATCACCGAGCATCCTGATTCCGCAAACAACATCGCGCCGTGTTCCCCTTTCTTGATGACTACATATTCCGGCCCCCAGCCCAGTATCTTCCGCGCCGCCCTGATCAAATTGTTCTCTCCGGCCAGCAGACGCGCTTCCGAGTCGTTCAGCGTGAGCAAATCCACCGCCGCAATCACCTCCATGAGCGCTTCGCGCGTCGTGTTGATCCAGAGGTCCATTGTGTCGGCGGCCACGAACCGGGCGCCATCGGCCTGCGCCAGAACATGCAACTGCAGTTCCGGCGCGATGTTCCCCAGGAAAAGAAAAGGGGCCACCCGATAAGGCGCCGGCAGATCGGGTCGGAAATCGGCAAAGACATTCAGTTCCGTGGACAGCGTCCGCCGGTTGTTCATGTCCTTCTCGTACACGCCGGACCAGCGAAACGTCCTGCCTCGCACCCGCTGCAGCCCCTGCAGGTCAATGCCCAACCGCTCATACTGACGCACAAATCCATCCGGGAAGTCATCGCCAACGACGCCCACCATCCCGACCGAACAAAAGAACGCGGCGGCGGCGCAGCCATAGCTCGCAGACCCGCCCAATGTCCCCTCCCGGCGCTCGAAAGGCGTCTCAATCGTGTCCAGCCCGATCGAACCAACCATCACCAAGTCCGGACTCGTCTTGCTCATGTTCTTTCCCTCAAAGCGCACAAAACCCCGCCCCGAGTCTCGGGCCATCCCCCCATTCAGCGTTCATACTTCGCGCCCCATGGCCCGGGCAATGGCCGCCAATTCTCGCGTAATTTCCTCACCCGCGCCGGCCCGCGCTGGCACCCAGAATCGAAGCACACCGGCCGCCATTAATGCCGCCGCGGTTTCGGCATCCGGAGACGGCGCAAAAAACGGTATCGTCATGCGCTCACGCAACGGCGGAATGTCCCAGACCTCGGCGGGATGCACCGCCATGACAAGGTAGTCCGCCTCCAGCGCCATGCCCAATACGGCTTGGCTGCCCGATACAACAGTCAGCCCCATCAATCGTCCCAAGCCGGCCGCGGCCCGCGCCTCTCCCATCGTGCCCATCACGTCTGTCACCCGCAGCCCATCGGCGCCGGCTTCCCGCACCAGATGGGGACAATCGCAGCCCACCAGCAGCGCGCCTTCCTCGCGGCACAGCTCCCGCAGCTCGCGCATCAATCCCAGCGCATCGGCCGCCGGCCTCGCCCCCGGATTGAAGTCCACAATGTCGGCGCCGGCGCGAAGCCACGCCCGGCTGTCCTCCAACAGGCGGTGCTCCTCCATTTCCGGGCCAACCATCACGCATAGCCGGGCATCAGCCAGATTCATGTCCCAACATCCGCGACGCGGCGCAGGCGCTCCGCCAGCGCCTCCAATGCAAGACGATAGCTGACGGCGCCGAATCCGCAAATCTGCCCCACGCAGGCCCCCGCCGTCAGGCTGCGCTGCCGGAAATCCTCCCGGGCATGCACGTTGGACAAATGCACCTCTACACAGGGAATGGGCACGGCCTGCAGCGCGTCGCGCAACGCCACGCTGGTATGGGTGTACGCCGCCGGATTCAGGATCAACCCGTCATATTGCCCGCACGCCGCGCCGATGCGCCGCACCAGCTCCCCCTCGTCGTCGCTTTGCATCCAGTCCAGCGACAAGCCCAGTTCGGCCGCCCTCTTTCGCAATCCCTCCATGATGTCCGGCAGCGTGTCCCGCCCGTAAAGCCCCGGCTCGCGCGTGCCCAGCAACCCGAGATTTGGTCCGTTCAGCACCAGTACTTTCATGATGAACTCACCGCCCTCCGCTCCGAACAAGACCACGCCCTACAAGGCGGGCCGCACATCCTCCGCCGAACACGCCGTCGTCCGGCCGTCATCCAGCCGAACCCGCACCCGCTGCGAGATCACATTGGCGTCCGCCACCTGCCCCGGCCCCTCCGGACAAACAACCCGCATTCCCTCCCGCGGCAGCCGTTGCGCCATCCGCGCATACATGTCCTGCTCGTAGCGCAAACAGCATTTCAACCGGCCGCACATACCGCTGATCACGCTCGGGTTGAGCGAAAGCCCCTGCGTCTTCGCCATCTTGACGCTCGAGCCGCCAAGATCGCGCAGCCAGGAGCAGCAACACAGCGGACGCCCGCATGTGGCCATCCCCCCTGCCAGCCGGGCCGCGTCTCGCACCCCGATTACCCGAAACTCCACACGCATCTTGACTTCTTCCGACAAGGCCCGGCTCCATTCGGCCAAATCCAGCCGGTCATCGGATGCGTAGGTCATCGTCAGCGCCGAGCGGTCAAAACTGCACCGGGCATACAAGAATCGGAAAGGCAGTTTGCGTTCCTCGGCGCGCTGGCGCACAATTCGGGCAGCCATTCGGCATGCTACGGCATTCTCCGACGCCCGCGCCTGGTCCTGCAAGGTCGCCCGCCGCAGCACCAGCCCCGCGATCGCAGAACGCGGCGGCATCTCCCCCTCTTTCTCCTCCAACCGCACCACGCGGCCATACTCGGGCATGCGATGAAACTCAATGACGCAGGCGTCGCCCACATGAATGGCCAATTCCGGCGGGCTGATGCAACCCGCCATCGCGCCGTCTTCCAACTGAATGGTCGCCGCCCGATACATCCGCACCTCAACGCCGCGCCATTATACGCGCAGCCGCCCCACGCAGAAAGGGAATACCGTCTCTTCGGGCAGATTGCGGTCCAACAACCGCTGCATCTCTTCAATAATGGCGATATGCTCCATCGCCGCCGCCCACGTCAGCCCCGCCGCCTTGCGCCGTATGGTCTCGGCCCGATCCGGCCATCGCCACAACGATTCATCCGCCCCCATGCGGCACGCCAGAAGATCGCGATGCCACAGGCACAGCACGCGGAGCGCCGTCAGGCGCCATTCCCGATACCGGGCTTCGACGCGCGCCTCCTCCGTCTCGTCGTCCAGCTCCTCCTCCTGGCTTTCCTCCTTTATCTCCTCAGCAGCCTTCGCGCGCAATCCTTTCAGGATTTTCAGCAACGCCCCCGCGCGGCTCATTCCAGCCACATCCCCCTCAACCACCGGCATCGCAAGCCAGTCCAGCAACGCGGAGCGCCACGGCTCCGGCAGATCGGTTTCCTCCGTCGCCAGCACAAACCGCTGGCAGCGCGAAACAATGGTCGGCAGCACTCCTTGCGGCTGCTCCGTCAGCAGCAACAGCAGAACCTGCGGCGGCGGCTCCTCCAGCGTCTTGAGAAAAGCGTTTCCCGCCTCGGCGCCCAGCCGGTCCGCGCCAACCAGCACACCTACTTTCCAACCGCCTTCGTACGAGGTCCGAAAAACAAACTCCTGAAACTTCCGGATATCCTCGACCGGAATGATCCGGCTCTTCTTGCTCGGCTCCAGCCAGAGCGCGTCCGGATGGACGCCCGATTCCACGCGGCGGCAAGCCCGGCAGGCACCGCAAGGCCGCCGTTCCCGCGCCTCGCAGAAGAGACGCTGGGCCGCCCCAACGGCAAACGTCGTCCCCTCGCTCCGCACGGGACCAACCACCAGATAGGCGTGCGCAAGCCGACCGGCGTTCAGCCCAGCCGCGAACTGCTCCAGCGCCTCAACGACTCTCGGGTTTGAGGACATCCCTCACTGTGCTCCAGACCGCCTCTTCCACCATCCGGACAGGACCGCTGCTGGACACAATCCGGATACGCCGAGGCTCATGGTGGGCCAAACGCAGGTAGCCCTGCCGCACGCGCTCATGAAACGCCGCCGCCTCCCGCTCGATGCGGTCCCGGCTTCCGCCCGCCCTGCGGTTGCGGCGCGCCAAACGATTCCGCCCGCGTCCAACTTCCACATCCATCAAAATCGTCAAATCCGGCCGGCAACCGTCCCTCGCGCACCGGTTCACCGCCTCGACCATCTTCAAAGGAAGGCCGCGCCCATAGCCTTGATACGCCACCGTGGAATCGGCAAATCGGTCGCAAAGAACCCACGTTCCACGGCGCAGCGCGGGGCGAATAACCTGCTCGACGAGTTGCGCCCGACATGCGGCGAACAGCAGCAGTTCAGTGCGAGGCGCAATCGGCTCGCCCGTTTCATCGTGCTGGAGAATTCGCCGAATCGCCTCGCCGGTCCGCGTGCCGCCGGGCTCCCGCACGCAAAGGACGTGATGCCCCAACGTCTCCAAGCGCCTGGCCAGCGCCCGAATGTGCGTGGATTTCCCGCTGCCTTCCACACCCTCAAATGTGATGAACCGGCCCCGCTTCATGATTTCGCAATCTTCACCCGAATGCCGGAATCAAGCGCCACCGGCGCCTGACGGCCGCTTCAACTTTGGACCTTGCGGAGTATCCTGAATGAGCCATCCCTTCTCCGCCAGTAGCCCTCGCAAGGCATCCGCTTCCGCCCAGTTCCGGGCCCGCCGGGCCGCTTCCCGCCGCTCCAGCAGGGCCAGCGCCTCGCTATCCGGTGCCACCTCGGGCCGAGCCAGCACGCCCAGCGCTCGATCCCATAGACCCAATAGTTCCATCAACGCGCCTGCCTCTTCCGGCCGCATCCGTCCCGCATCCATCTCGCGGTGGGCGTCCCGAGCCAAGTTGAACATGGCCGCCAACGCTTCGGAAACATTCAAATCGTTTCCAAGCGCCTCATCGAAGGCATCGCGGTGCGGACGGCTCCACGCTGGCAAGTCGCCGACTGCCGCCCCGCCGGCCCGCTCCCGCAGCCGGTCGCTCAATTCATCCAACCGTGCCAGCGCCCCTCGCGCCGCACTCAACGCCTCCCATGTAAAATTGAGCGCCTGCCGGTAATGTCCCGATAAGAGCAGATACCGCACCTCCCGTCCCTGCCAGCCTTGGCGCAGCACGTCCCGCAGGGTGTAGAAGTTCCCCAGCGACTTGGACATCTTCCGCCCCTCCACCACCAGATGCGCGCAGTGCATCCAGTATCGCGCAAAAGGGCGCCCCGTGGCCGCCTCGCTTTGCGCCCGCTCGTCTTCGTGGTGCGGAAAAATGTTGTCCACGCCGCCGGTGTGCACATCGAACGTTTCGCCCAAATATTTCATGCTCATCGCGGAACACTCGATGTGCCATCCCGGCCGACCTCGCCCCCACGGCGAATCCCAACCTACGTCGCCATCGTCCGGACCCCATGCTTTCCACAGCGCGAAGTCGGCCGCTTGCTCCTTCTCGTACTCATCCTGTGCCACGCGGGCTCCGGCCTTGAGCCCCTCGCGATCCAGGTGCGCCAGTCGCCCGTAATCCGGAAAGGCGGCGATCCGAAAATAGACCGAACCATCCTCGGAACGATACGCGCGCCCCGTCGACACCAGCTTCTCAATGAGCGCGATCATCTCGGGAATGTGATCCGTGGCGGCCGGATAATGCTCCGCCCGCTCAATGTTCAGCGTCCGCAAGTCTTCAAAGAACGCGTCTTTGAACGGGCGCGTATAGTCCGCCAGCGCCACCCCCGCCTGCCGCGCACCGCGAATCGTCTTGTCGTCCACATCGGTGAGGTTCATCACTTGGCGCACCTCGAACCCGAAATAGCGGATGGTGCGCCGCAGCAGGTCCTCAAAAACATAGGCTCGGAAATTCCCGATGTGCGCATAGTCGTAGACCGTCGGACCGCAGGTGTACATCCGCACACATCGGCCATCCAAAGGCGTCAGTTTCTCCAACTGCTGCGTCAACGTATTGAAAATCTTCATTGTCCGCCGTCCTCCACCATCGCCACAGCCAGCACGGCAATGCCCTCCCCGCGCCCGAGCGCCCCCATCCGTTCGAAGGTGGTCGCCTTCACGGAAACTTGTCCAACATCAATCCCCATCGCCCGCGCCAACCGCTCCCGCATGGCCGGCACGTGCGGGGCCAGCCGGGGCGCCTCGGCCATCACTGTCGCGTCCGTGTTCACGATCGTCGCGCCCCGCCCCCGCAGGCGCTGAGCCACCCGCCCCAACAGATCGAGGCTGTCCGCGTCTTTCCACGCCGAATCGGTGTCAGGAAAATGCTGCCCAATGTCGCCATCCGCCACAGCGCCGAGCAATGCATCCGCCACGGCATGACAAAGAACATCGGCGTCGGAATAGCCCAGAAGCCCCAACGGATGGGCGATAAGCACTCCCCCCAAAACGAGTTTTCGGCCCTCCGCAAAGCGGTGCGCGTCAAAACCTATGCCCGTTCGCAGCATGCGCTAAAAGCTACCGCATCAGTCGGCGGGGGGCAAGGGAGGATGCCGGGTTTCCGAACCGGCGCCGGCCGCAACCTGCTATCCCTCCCGGCCCCCCGACAATCCCGGCAAGCGCCGCGCGTAGACGGACCGAATGCGCTGTTGACACGCCTGAACAGCATCGAGCAACGCCGCACCGTCGCCGCGGCCCGATCCCCAAACCCGGCGGGCCAACGCCGTCAGCGCCGCTTCGTCGTCCGGTAACGAATGCGTCTGGCGATCTTCCAGAATCTGGAGGTAATGCTCCACTCTCCGGAGAAAAAGATAGTCCTCCCGAAGCGTCGCTGCTTCGGCGCTGTCAAGCAATCCCGCGCCCGAAAGACGAGTCAGCGCGTCCAGCGTGCTCGCGGACAACACCTCCGGCCGCTCCGGAGCGTGAATCAGTTGCAACCCCTGCGCAAGAAACTCCACGTCACGCAGCCCACCCAGTCCGATCTTTACGTCCACCCCGCCGCCCAGCGTCCTGGAACGCCCGCTCAGAGCCTTACGTCGCATGGTCTCGATGGACCGCCCGATCGCCCACGGTTCGCGGCGAACGCGAAACACATCCCTTACATGTTCCAAAAATGCGCGCCCGAGTTCCAGATCACCCGCCACGGGTCTCATCTTGAGCAACGCCTGCACCTCCCAGAGCAACGCCTCTTCGCGGTAATACCGCAATAATGCACTGAACGGCTGCACCAGGCGCCCCGCCCGCCCGTAGGCGCGCAACCGGAAGTCCACCCGATACGCCTGCCCCTCCTCCGTGCGCAGAGACAGGTCTTGTCCCAGCCGTTCCACCACCGCTTCATACCACTCCAGGCGCGTGCGGCCGCCGATCGTTTCGCCCGCGGCCCCATCCCGGCAAATTGCCACCAGGTCCACATCCGAACTGTAATTCAGTTCGCCACCCCCCAGTTTCCCAAGCGCCAAAACGCAAAGCCCCCCCTCCTCAGCCTCCCGTGCAGTGGAATCCTCCCGGAAGGCCTCCCGCAAGATCCGGCTGAGCGCGCTTTGGATGAGGCTTTCCGCCAGCGCCGAGAGGTCCGACATGATCTCCTCGATCGGCGCGCGCAGACACAAGTCCCGCGCGCCGATCCGCACCATTTCTCGCCGCCGAAACCGCCGCAGCACCCGCCGCCACAGGGAACGGCCCTCCGCCGCTCCAGCAAAGCGTTCAAACTCCTGGATCAAGAAGACCCGATCCCTCGGAGCGCCCAGTTGGGCCGGATCGGTGACCCACTCGAAGAAATCCGGATCTCGGATCAGCGTGTCCGCCAGAAATTGGCTTCCGGCAAGCAATCCCAGCAGGATGGTGAAGCGGCGGGGCTGAGCCAGAAGGATTTCATAGTGTGCCGCCGGATCGGGCAGTGATCGAACCAGCCGCTCCCAGTTGTTCAGCGCCATGTCCGGATCAGGCGTGTCGCGCACCATGTCGCAGGCCAGCACTGCCAGCGGCAGGAAAGAGGCCGGCGTGGCGGCCTTCATCAGGCTCACCAGATTCACATACGCTCGCGGTGCATCCCGAAAACCCGCGCGCCGCAGCACAACGTCCCGAAGTTCGTCAGAAGGCTGCGCCGAAAGGAGCAAGTCCGCCACGTTCCCGTCTGTGACCCCCGGCAGATAGTCGCGCCCGAAATGGCGCTCCACAAACGCGCGCACGGCCGCCGTGTGCGTTTCGAAATCCAGATGCAATCGCTCTTCCGGCTCCAACCCCGGCCCGCGCTCGTATCCCATCCGGCGGGCCAGGTGCGCGTATTCCATCGAGTCCCGCGGAGGCAGAAACAGGTCCAGCGCCGAGCCGCGCAACATCCGCAAGCCATTGATCAACCGCCGCAGGAACGCATAAGCTGCCAGCAGCCGGCGGCTTTCCTCTGGCTCCAAAATCCCGGCTTCCGAAAGCGCCGCCAGCGCCTCATGAATCCGCGGCGTACGCAGCGAAGGATGATCCTTGCCATGCAGCGCCTGCAGGAGTTGCACGTCATACTCAAGGTCCACCAGACCGCCGGGCGCAAACTTGGCGTTCGGCGCGCCGGCGCGCGTCTTCTCCGCGAATTGCCGCTCGCGCAACTCGCGCAGTTCGTCCATGCGGATGGTCCGCGTCTCATAGACGAATTCGTCTCGCAGCCGCTCCACCTGCCGCCCCAGTTCGGCGGCACCCCCCACCGCGCGCAGGCGCACCAGCGCCAGCCGCTCGAACGCCTTGGCGTCGCCGCCAGGGCCGTAGTAGCGACAAAAGCTCTCCAGGCTACACGCCCAGGGTCCCGCCGCGCCGTAGGGGCGAAGCCGCAAATCCACATGGAAGATGCCCTCGCGCTTGGCGGAAATGAAATGCGCCGTATCGCGCACCAACGCGCCGAAGAATTCGGCGTTCTCGATGGGCGACTGCCCATCGGTGCGACCGCTGTCGCTGTAAACGAGCAGCAATTCGATGTCCGAGGCATACCCGAGCGCCGCCCCCCCAAACTTGCCCAGACCGAACAGCGCATACCGCGCCTCGAGGCCCGCCACCGTGCGCGGCACGCCGTGGCGGCGAACCAGCTCGGCATACACCGTTTCCGCCGCCGTGCGCACCATCAGCTCCGCCAAGGCCGTCAGCGGCCGCGCCAGATCACGGGGATCCGATTCGGCGTGCAGAATGCCGTCCAGGTCTATCAGAAACAGCTCACGGTCTTTGAACTCGTTCAGCGCCCGCCGCCGACTCTGGTAGTCCGCGGCCCCGGCCAGAGCCGCCTGCAGCCGCGTTTCCAATTCCTCGGGCGAACTCGCCAGCCGCCGCCCCCCCACCTGCGGCCTGAGAATCGGCCGCAACGATTCGTACTGTAACCGGATCAGGTCTTCCCAGATGTAGTCGCTTGCTCCTAGAATGCGCGCCAGATCCTGCAGCGCCCTCGGTCGGGAAATCAACTCCAGCCACTCGCCGCGATCAGGCCAGCGCAGCACATCGTCCAGCATCTGCTCGAAGCGGCACAGCGCCGCGTAGGGATCTGGCGCGCGGGCGAGAAAATAGGTGAACTGCTTCGTTAGCAGCACGGACAGCTTCAGCCGACTTAATGCCGCGCGGTCGCGAATCGGACGCCCCTGCCCATCCACCACGTCCAGTTCGTCGTGAATACGCCCCTCGTCCGTCCGAATGCGCACATGCTCGATCGAAAGCCCGCGCAGCGCCAACGCGCTGCTCAGCGCGTAGAGAAAGGCCGGCGTGTCCTGCGAGCGAATGCTCAGCGTCGTGCGACCCGGCCGGCGATTGCGCACCTCCACGCTCATTGGATACAGCAAGGGCAGCGATTGCTCCGCCAGTTGGCTCAAACCGGCAGCTACCCATTCGTTCACCATCAGTTTGGCCCGCCCCGCCGCTTCGGGCGTGCCCTGCTCGAGCAGTCCCATCGTTTCGCCAAGCCGACGTCGCAGCTCCGCCTGCCAATCAAGCCCCGGCAACAACGTGCGCACCGTTCCCGAAAAGCGATCCACTATGCGCCGGCGCGCCGCCATGGCGTCGCGTCCGTCCCGCTGGCGCGACCGGCGAGCGACGGCCTCCGCCGCCGCCGGCTCATCCCGGTACGTGAACACATCCCCCGATTCGATGCTGAATCCCATGCCCGTCAACACCCCCGTAATCAGGGAAAACTCCCCCGGATGGTCAAAGGCAACAACCGTGCATTCCGCACGCCCGGCGTCGGTCATCTTGAGAATCGTTTCGACGGGACGATTCGCGCTCAACCGAGACAACGCTTCGACATGCTCGGCGATTTCGGCGGGCGTGAACGCC
>CALHGX010000056.1 GCA_938031185.1 uncultured bacterium | reverse complement strand
GACCGACAACACGCTCAGCCGTGAATCCGATCTGCAAATGGAACTTGCGAACGAAGCGAACGTAATCGGGCGCGAAGGCGAGGAGTATGTGCGCGTCACCCCCGACGGCACGACCGAACGCCGGGTATGGACGCGCAGCGGCAAGATGGACGTGCGGGCCGGCGCCAAAAACAACCTGAACAGCTTTTTCGGCATTCCGGATTGGGCGCGTCCCACCTGGGATTACTATGTCGCCTACGCCTATGCGACGATCGAGTCGCCAGAAGACCAGGAAGCGATCTTCACCGCCGGCGTGGACGACACGCTGACCGTGTACCTCAACGGGCGCCCGTTGCTGCGCAATCCGAATGCCGGGCAGACTCCCTACAACATCGAGCGTTGGGGCGGCGGCACGGAAAATGGCCGTATGTTCATGGGCAATTTGCGCTCATCGGACGACATTGTGTTCCTGCCGGCCCGATTGAACAAAGGCAAGAACACCCTTCTGGTCAAGGCCGCGAACTACCTCGGCCCGTGGGGGTTTGTGGTCAATGTCAAGGAGGTCAAGCATCCGGTGACGTTTGGGATCGACTAACGGCAGGGCATGTCCTGCTTTGATCATGTTCCAAACAGCGCCACCGATGGATAGACATCTTCGCCACGCAATTCAAGGAGCTTTACGAACGACTTTTTCGGTCCGGCCGACGCAGGAGCGAACAATCAGCTGGACAGCAGCACACCGGGCGTTCGATATGCCGGTTTTCATTTGATCAGATCCGCCGCACAAAAGGGAAGGATTTCACGCGGTCGGTCGGCGTCTCACCGTACCCATGTGAACGACACACAAGAACGACTCGACCATGCCATAGGCGAACGATGTTTGAGAGTCTGCACCTGCCAACACCGCGCCACACACCGGCGTTATGATTCCTAAAGCTTGGTTATCAATCGATGGACGTGGCCACGCCGCCCGCGGCACAATGCAAGGCGATCCGGAGCGCAAAAAGCGTTAACAAGAAAAACGCCCGCGAGAAAACCACCAACATGCGCCCAAAAGGCAACGCCGCCAACACCCGGCATTACCACGCCAGAAAACAATTGAAGAAGAAACCAATAGCCAAGCATGAAGTAGGCCGGCACGACCACTCGCTGCATGAAAAAGCCAATCCATACCAGCATGTGCACCGGTGCAAGAGGATACAACACCATATAAGCGCCCATCACACCGCCAATCGCCCCGGAGGCTCCCACCATCGGTACGGTACTTGTTGGATTCGACAGAATTTGCGCCGCCACTGCCGCCACACCGCATAGCAAATAAAACAACGTGAAGCGAACCGGCCCCATGGCATCCTCCACGTTATCCCCAAAAACCAGCAAAAACCACATGTTGCCGAGCAAGTGCAGCCACCCTCCATGCATGAACATGGACGTCACCACAGTCCACCAGGTCGGCTCACCATCAAGCACCGCGATCAACCCTCGCCCTGCCGGCACCATCGTCCCCGGCGGTACCCGCCCAAGCAGCTCGCCGGGAATCACACCGAACCTCCAGACCGAACGAATCAGGCCCGGTTCCAGCCCCATGTGTTGCACAAACACCCACACCGCCACATTGATGCCTACAATCAGCATCGTGGCTACCGAGGCTCGAAGGGTTGGATTTTCGTCACGGACAGGTATCACGGCGCAAGAATACCCGTCCCAGCATGCCCGCTCAAGCGCGGAAGATTGCCTGCACTGCACATTGACGTCGCCCCCCGATTGACCGCATCATATTCAGGCGGAGGTCACGTTTGATCCGAAAGCTATTTTGGCCGTGTGCGGTGGTTTGGCTTCTCACGGGCCTGCCGTCCCGTGCTTGGTTCACGGGCCTGCCGTTATTCAAGGTGCACCGCCAAATTGCAGAACAGATTGTCTCGCACCCGGCGGTGGCCGAACGGCTACAGCAGGCCCACATTGATCCAAACGCCGTCGTCGCGGCAGCAAATCGGGAGCCCAACTTCTTCGATGTGTTCGGGCGCCAGCACCCCTATTATCCCCACCTTGTCGCCCGGGTTTATACCAACTGGCCCCTCACCGCAGAGAGCGTGGGCGTGCTGATCCATTCCGCGTTCGATTGCGGGGTCGCCTGCAACCATGGCCCCGCTTGCGAAGTTTTTAACACCAAACCAATGGACCCGGCCGACAAGGCGGAATTCGCCTTCGAACGCGCGGCGGAAAAACTGCCGGCGCTCCCGACAATCTCCGATCCGTACCCGGAAGGCCTTCCCGGCGGCTTCGCCGTCTTTCATGCCGACATCCTCGCCCTGGCCGCCGAATACAAGGCTTGGTGGGAGGCGGTACCGAACCGATCACGCTGGACGGCTGTCCCTCCCGAGATGGCCGAAGCCGGCGTCCGCCATGGGGCCCGTTTGGCGCTTACGCTGACAATGGATTTTCTGGACATCAAGCTCAACGAGCCATGAAGGGCCTTACGCATTTCGTTCTTGGTGTGACATCCGCTTCTTTTGTCCCAGGGGCTATTGAGGCGGCGTTGACTTCCAACCCATGGTATTTCGTGCTGGGCGGCGCGAGCGGACTGTTACCGGATACACTGGATTTCCGTTTTGCGCGCTTCCTTTGCCGACAGGACATGGAAGTTGTGCCCGACCCACTGAATCCCGACCCGGCCATGATCGCCCGGGCCTTCGCAACGGCTGTTGGCCGCGCCGTCTCGTCCACCCGTCCGTTTCGTATCAAACTGCACACGGTGCCGGTCGGACCAAGCCGCTGGCATGCGTATTCACTGGAACTGGACACGGTGGCCCAACGCGTTGTGGTCCGCTTTGAGCCACGGCCTGGCGCGCAGGCGGATGGCGCCGCCGTTGCTTCCGCATCAGCTCCCCTGCCCCGCCCTGTTGCCCCGGAGTATCTCTCCATTATCGAAGTGGGGATTTTCGACGGCCCCACGCTGGAACTGGCGCCGATGAAAGATGGCCGCATTCTGGTTCGTTTTCTTCCATGGCATCGAATGTGGAGTCACAGCCTTCTATTGCCGTCCCTCTACGCCGTGCTGGCCCTCGCGCTCCGGGATGTCGCGTTCGCCGCCGTCACAATTGCCGGACATCTGAGCCATATCCTCGCGGATCAAGCCGGTTTCATGGGCTCCGCCGTGTGGTTTCCTTTTTCGCGCCGACGCGTTTTAGGTCTCCGATGGCGGCACTCAACCGACGCTTTTCTCAACCTGACGATGGTCTGGCTTGCCGTATTGATCCTTCTATGGAACTTGTCGCGGTTCCGGGCCGGCGAGTCTTTTGCGTGGCCCCTGTCGCGCCTGTTGCTCTACGGCGGCGCGATCCCCCTCGCCATCATTCGCGGGGTGGACGCTTTCATCGGCGCATGGGATCAACGGCACCAGAATGCACTGAAACAAGGAGCCGCCAGCAGGAAACGCTAAACGCCCGGCATATCGTGGAACGTCGGACGTCTTTCGGTGTTCGTGTTCCCACACGCGAGACGTACAATCCGTCTTTCGCACTTGAGTGGCACGCCGCATCTTCATAGACTCTGCCCGCCCTCATGAGATCCATCCAAACTATGGTCTGCGTGATTCTCGCCGGCGGGCGGGGTAAACGCATGGCATCCCAAACGCTGCATAAGGTCTGCTTTCCGATCGCCGGACGCCCTGCCATCCTCCGCTCACTGGACGCCTATAAAGCCGCCGGATTCCGGGAGTTTCTCATTGTCGTAGGCCCGATGGCCGAGCAGATCATGGCCACGGTCGCCGCTGAACATCCCGAAGCAATGTTCGTCCATCAGCCGGAATCCCGCGGGACCGGCCATGCCGCGCAGGTGGCGGCCGCCGCCCTCGCGGCGCGTGGATTCGAAGGCGACGTCGCCGTGGTCATGGGAGACAAAGTCGCCCAACCGGCCGTCGTGCATCGCATGGCCAAGGCGTTTCTCAAAGGTAAGGCGGATGCTCTCGTAACCACGCTGCCGCTGACGGGTGAATCCTCTGCCGGCCGCGTCGTCCTCTCGCCCCAAGGGCAGGTCCTCGGCATCGTCGAACTCCGCGACCTGCTCGAGGCGCAGGCCAAGCATAGGCCCATCACGATCGGCGGTCAGAGATTCACGCCTGACCAGATCGAACGGCAAAGTCCCGTCGTCAACGCGTCCATGTATTGCTTCCGCTTCCCGATGCTGTACGCCGCATTGGCCGGTCTGAAATCAGACAATGCCCAGGGAGAACTCTACCTAACGGACACCATCGCAGCTATCGCGCAACAGGGTCGGGTATTGACGTTTCATGTGGCAGATCCCACCCAACTAATGGCGTTCAATACGCCCGCGGAACTATTGGCGATTGAGGAAACTCTTCGCAGACGGGAGAAGCCGCCCCGCGTCAGCGTGCCTAAGGGGGCCCGCCCACTGCCCCGGGAGGCTTTGCGGCCTGTTGCCGAGTGGCAGAGCGTCCTCGGAAACCGCGCCTGCACCCGAGCAGCCTTACGACTCATTTATGGATCCGATCCTGACCTCCTCGACGAAAGACGCTCCGCATGGCTGGGTCTCCTGCGTTCGTTCGCAGAATGGCAGGGTCCGGCCCGCCCCGTGCTGCTCTGTCGTGCTCCCGGCCGAATCAACTTGATGGGCCGCCATGTGGATCACCGCGGCGGCTACGTCAACGTCATGGCCATCCACCGCGAAGTGCTCGTGGCCGCCGCCCCCCGTGAGGACGACGTGGTGCGGCTGCGCAACGTGGAGACGGAGCGCTTCCCTCCCCGTGAATTCCGCATCTCCGACCTCGTGCGGGATTTCTCCTGGGCCGACTGGATGGACTTTCTCGCATCCCGGACGGTGCACAACGTCCTGCACGCCGCCCCGGGCGATTGGAGCCACTACGCGCGCGCCCCGCTGCTCCGGCTGCAACACGAGTCTCCGCGCGCCCCCCTTAAGGGCATGGACTGCCTCGTGAGCGGCAACATCCCGCCTGGCGCCGGCCTTTCGTCGAGTTCCGCCCTCGTCGTGGCGTTCGCGGAAGCCGCCATCGCGCTCAACCGCGTGAATGTTGCGCTCCATGATTTTGTGGACCTCTGCGGCGAAGGCGAATGGTTCGTCGGTTCCCGCGGCGGCGCCGCCGATCACGCGGCCATTCGCACCAGCCGAATCGGTTCGGTCTCGCGCATCGGTTTCTTCCCTTTTCGCCTGGAAGGTGAAGTGCCTCTTCCACCAGGGCTGCAGGTGGTGATCGGCTATAGCGGGGCGGGGGCGCACAAGAGCGGCAGCGCTCGGGATGTGTTCAACCAGCGAATTGCCTGCTACGAGATCGGATTCGAACTGCTGCGGCGCAACTGGCCGGCTGCCGCCGGAGCCGCCCACCTTCGCGACCTCATACCTGAACGGCTTGGCGTGTCCCCAGCGGACCTCTACGTCGCCCTAACCGCGCTTCCCGAGGCGCCCCGCCGTCCCGCTCTGCGCTCCGCCTGGGGCCGTATGGAACCGGAGCGGCTTCGGCGGCTTTTCGCCACGCACAAGGATTCCGGCGCCTACGACCTGCGCGGCGTCCTGCTCTTCGGCCTGTCTGAATGCGCCCGATCCGAGCATTTCGCGGCGCTGCTTCGGGACGGCGACCTCGAACGAATCGGCCTCTTCATGCGGGCCAGCCACGACGGCGATCGCGTCTGCCGTACCCGGCCCGGCGCTCGATCTTGCCACTTCCACCCCTCTTTGGACACGCGGGCGCTCACGGCCATGGCTCGACATCAGGAACCCATCGAAAACCAGTCCGGACGCTACGCCTGCAGCACCGAGATCATTGACGCGCTGGTGGACAGCGCCAACAGCGTGCCGGGCGTCATCGGCGCGCAACTGGCAGGCGCCGGACTCGGCGGTTGTATGATGGTGCTCGTACGAAACGAGGCGGTGTCTGAATTGACCAAGCGGCTCTGCCGCGAGGTCTATGAGCCGCGGGGCATCCCCCCTGAAATGCATGTTTGCCGTCCGGTCAACGGAGCCGGCCTCTTGCTCATCCCTTGAGAGTCGGACATGGACAAACGGCAAGAGCCCGGGTAAGCTGCGACTATGTGGCCCCGCTTGCCATCGGGCGGTGTCGGCGGTGATTCATAATGCCCAAAAGGAGGAGTCGAACATGAAGCGCGTGCTCTTGGCATTAGTTGCGTGCGTGTTGTGGGGTGCAACAGGTAAAGCGGCCGAGCCGCCCATAAAGATCGGCGCCATTTTCGCGGTGACGGGCCCCGCCTCGTTCCTTGGCGCGCCCGAAGCCAAGACCGCGCAAATGCTCACCGATCAACTCAACGCCGGCGGCGGTCTCCTCGGGTGCCCGGTTCAACTGATTTTGAAGGACAGTAGCGGCAGTCCGGAAAAAGCCGTCTCCTTCGCCAAACAATTGATCGAGGAAGAACGTGTGCTTGCGATCATCGGCCCCTCGACTAGCGGCGAAACGCTGCTGATCAAGCCCATCTGCGAGGAGGCCGGCATGCTCCTGCTCTCCTGTGCGGCGGCAGAAAGCATTGTCAATCCCGTGGCCCGTTTTGTCTTCAAGACGCCTCAGAAAGACAGCCAGGCCGCCATCTGGATCTTCAAGACCATGCGGGACAAGGGCATCACGCGCATCGGCGTTCTGTCCGACAACTCCGGCTTCGGCAAGGCCGGCAAAGAACAACTCGAAACGCTCGCACCGGAACACGCGATCGAAATCGTCGCCAACGAAATCTACGACAAGGACGCCACCGACTTGACGGATATTCTGACCAAGGTCAAGGGGCAGAACGTTCAGGCCATCGTCAACTGGTCCATCGTGCCGGCCCAGTCCATCGTGGCCAAAAACATGCGCCAATTGGGTTTTAATGTCCCGCTCTTCCAAAGCCACGGGTTTGGAAACATCCGCTACGTCCAGCAGGCCGGACGGGCCGCCGAAGGCATTCTGTTCCCGGCGGGGCGGCTGCTGGTCGTCCATGAACTTCCGGACGACCACCCGCAGAAAAACGTCCTGATGGCGTACAAAAAGGACTACGAAAGCCGCTACGGTGAGGAGGTCAGCACGTTCGGCGGACATGCCTATGACGCCATGATGCTCGTGGCAGAGGCCGTGCGCCGGGCGCAAAGCACGGACCGCGACAAGGTGCGCGACGCACTGGAAAACCTCACCGGATGTGTGGGAACGGCAGGCATTTTCAATTTCTCCGCCACCGACCATAACGGACTCGGGCTCGACGCCTTCGAGATGATCACGGTCCAGGACGGTCAGTTCCGCCTCTACCGGCCGTAGCCGAAACCCGGCCGCACAAGGCGTTTGAATCAGGGGAGCCGCCGCGTGGTCCATCTTCTGCAGTACGTCTTTTCGGGCGTGACCGTCGGCAGCATCTACGCCATTGTGGCCATCGGGTTCAACCTGGTGTACCGCACCACCGGCATCCTCAATTTCGCCCAGGGTGAGTTCGTTATGCTCGGCGGCATGGTCGCCGTGTCGCTGGCCACGGTGCTGCCTTTGCCGGCGGCGGTGGCGGCCGCCGTGGTGCTTGTGGCCGCGATGGGCTGGCTGCTCGAAGTCGCCTTGTTTCGCCGCCTGCGCCGCCACACACTCCTGCACATGATCATCATCACAATCGGCCTTTCCATCATCATCCAGGAAGCGGCCCGCCACCTCTGGGATGAAAAAGTCCGCTCGCTGCCCTATTTCACGGGCGACGAGTGTTCGTCGGTCCGTCTATTCGGCGCCGCGATGTCGCCCCAGGTGCTCTGGGTGCTGGGCATCACCATTGTGATTGTCCTCTTGCTCATGGCGTTCCTTCATCTGACGCTGCCCGGACGGGCCATGCGCGCTTGCGCCGCCAACCCGGCGGCCGCGGCGCTGGCGGGTATTCACCTTCCGAACATGCGCGCACTGGCGTTCGCGTTGAGCGCCGGCATCGGCGCGCTGGCGGGCTGCGTGATTTCGCCCATTTCCATGACCCACTACGAGATGGGGGGATCCCTCGCCATCAAGGGTTTCGCCGCCGCCGTCTTGGGCGGCCTCGGCCAGCCAATGGCGGCCATTGCCGGCGGACTGGTCGTCGGCCTCGCCGAGTCCTTCAGCGTCAGCGTGCTGCCGGCGGCCTTCAAGGATGCCACTGCGTTCGCGATTCTTCTGGTCGTCCTCTTTATTCGCCCTCGCGGATTCTTCGGCCGCCCGTTTGCGGAGGAGGGAAGAAACGCATGACGGGTCCTTCCTGCCGCCAAGCGCTGACACCCTTTTTTCTCGCCGCGCTCCTGATTACAGGCGCGCAGCTCGCCGCCACCGCCGCGCACCGCGAGTTCTATCTAACACAACTGATCCTCTGCGCTTACTATGCCTGCGTCGTGCTTGGCTTGACGTTTCTGGTCGGCTATGCGGGGCAGATTTCCCTCGCGCACGGCGCTTTTTTTGCCATAGGCGGCTATGCGACGGCGGTCTTGACCACCACACCGCTGCGTAACAGCACCGAACCATGGGTTGCTTGGCTCGAACGGGCGCACTGGCTGGCCCGACGCCCCGGCTTGTATGGTGGCGAAATACTTACCGTCTCCCCTTGGGCCGCGTTTCTCGCCGGCCTTTTGGTCGCTTGCCTGGCCGCGGTTCTGATCGGACTACCCGCGCTGCGGCTCCGTGGCCATTACCTGGCCATGGCCACGTTGGGATTCGGATTGATCGTCTACCGCTTGTTGCTCGGTTCCGCGTTCGCCGGTGCCGCGGACGGCATCACAGGCGTGCCCCCGTTGCGTTTGGGCGGCTGGCTGGAGATTTCAGGCCGGGCCTCCGTTCGTGTCCGAAACTACTACTTTGCATGGGGCTTCGCGCTGCTCACCCTCGCCCTGCTTCGCAACTTGTTGGTCTCCCGCATCGGCTTGGCGCTGCGGGCTATCCACGATAACGAATCGGCTGCCCAGGCCATGGGCGTTCCCATCGGACGGGTCAAGCTGCAGGCGTTCGTCCTAAGTGCTGCGATCGCCGCCGCGGCCGGCAGCCTCTTGACGCATACCAACGGCGGTCTCGGCCCTTCCGAAGCCAGCGCCATGAAATCCGTCCGCTATGTCGCCCTCGTCGCCGCGGGAGGCATGGCCAGCCTTTGGGGCGCTCTCGCCGTCAGTTCTATTCTAAACTTCTTCTCTCTGCGCGGCTGGTTCGGCACGCTCGATCACGCGGTCTTCGGCGCGCTGCTGATCGCCATCGTCGCCTTCGCCCCCGGAGGCTTTGGCTTCATCTGGCGCGGCGTCGGCTTGCAGCGCCGCCTTTTTCGCCCACGAAAGAAACGGCTCGATGACGATCCTCGAAACCCATAATCTGCGCCACACGTTCGGCGGGCTGGTCGCCCTCGACGGCGTGTCCTTCCGCGTGCAGCCGGGCCGAATCAAAGCCATCATCGGCCCCAACGGCGCGGGAAAAACCACGCTCTTCAACATCATCGCCGGCGTCTACCGGCCAACCGGCGGATCTGTGCGCTTCCGTGGCGCGGATATCACCGGCCGCTCGCCGGACGCCGTATGCCGCATGGGCATCAGTCGAACCTTCCAGAATCTCCGTGTTTTCGGCCGAATGACCGTGCTGGAAAACGTGATGCTGGCCCGTCATGCACATGGCCGCGCCGGTTTCACTGCCTGCGCTCTGCGCCTGCCACGCTGCCGGCGGGAGGAACGAGCCGCGCGGGAACATGCGCGGCAACGATTGGCGGACCTGGGCCTCGATCCGTTGGCGGATGAGCCGGTGCACTCCCTGTCGTTCGGGCAGCGTCGCATGGTCGAACTCGCCCGCGCGCTCGCGGTCGAACCAACGCTGCTGCTGCTGGATGAACCCGCCAGCGGCCTCAATACCCGCGAGAGCGCGGATCTCGCCAGCCGCATCCGTGCTATTTGCGACGGCGGCGTCACCGTGCTCTTGGTGGAGCATGACATGACCCTGGTCATGGACCTTGCCGACGAGGTGCTTGCCCTGCATCACGGAAAGCCGCTGGCGGAGGGGCCGCCGTCCGCGGTGCGCAATCACCCTGAAGTGGTATCGGTGTATCTGGGAGGAGACTTCGACCTTGCTACAAGTGCGCAATCTGCGCTGCGGCTACGGCAGCCTTGAAGTGATCCGCGGAATCAGCTTCCACGTGGCCGCCGGAGAAATCGTCAGCCTCATCGGCGCCAATGGCGCCGGGAAAACCACCGTCCTGAACGCCTTGGCGGGATTGCTGCCGCCATGGAGCGGTGAAGTTCGGCTGCAGGGGAAAGACCTATCCGCCCATCCCCCTTGGCGTCGCGTGCTCCACGCCATGGCCCTTGTTCCGGAAGGACGGCAGGTTTTCGGGGATATGACCGTCATGGAGAACCTGCTCGTCGGCGGCTATCGCAACCCCCAGCGCCGCCGGGCAATTGACGATAGCCTGAAGCTGTTTCCCCGGTTGCGCGAACGCGCCCACCAAGCCGCCGGCACATTGTCCGGCGGCGAACAGCAGATGCTCGCCCTCGCCCGCGCCCTCGCTGCCGAACCTCGTCTGCTTCTGCTCGACGAGCCTTCCATGGGGCTGGCGCCCCGTCTCGTTGGCGAGCTCTTTCGCCTCATCCGCCGTCTCCGGGATCGCGGCGTGACAATCCTTCTGGTAGAACAAAATGCTGTGGCCGCGCTGCAGATTTCCGACCGTGCCTACGTGCTGGAAACAGGCGACATCGTCATGGAAGGCCTTGCCCCGGACCTCTCGAACAACGCTGAAGTCCGGCGCGCCTACCTGGGCAAAGGCTACAAGGAGGTTTGGGAATGAACGTATTTGATCGCCCCTATGAAACCATGCCCCGCGCGGACCGCGAGCAGTTGCAGTTGGAGCGGCTGCAGGCCCTTTTGGCCCGCCTGCGCCGCAATGTGCGCCGGTATCGGGAGTTGCTCGGTGAAACACGCCTTGCCAGCTTGAAGGACATCACGCAACTGCCCATGACCACCCCCGAGGAACTGGCCGATGCGTTCCCCTACGGAATGTTCGCCCTGCCGCTGCGGGAGGTAATCCGGCTGCACTCCACCCTCGGCCCAGCCGGCCGCCCGCTGGTGATCGGCCACAGCGCCAATGACCTCGCCCACTGGAGCCGCCTGGCCGCCCGCCAGTTAATCGCGGCGGGCGTCACCGCTCACGATGTCATCCAAATCAGCGTGGGCCTCGGCACGCTCGGCAGCGCCGCCGGCTTCACCCTCGGCGCCGAACGCATCGAAGCCTCCGTCATCCCCGAGGACCCCGTCCACATTGACTACCAACTCGCCATGCTGCGCAACTATCGCGCCACCGTGCTCGTAACGACGCCCACAAACGCCCATGCCATCGCCCGTCGTCTGGAGCAACGCCGTATTGACCCTCAGTCGCTCCATTTGCGCGTGGTGCTTCTGACCCGCCCCATTCCGCCCGCGGAACGGGAAACGCTTAGCGCCGGATTGTTTGCTTCCATTCGCTGCCATTTCGGCATCCCCGAAATCCTCGATCCGGGTTTCAGCGTCGAGTGCAGCGCCGGCCACTTCCACGTCAATGAGGATGAATTTCTGCCCGAAATCGTGGACGGCGAACTCGTGGTCACAACACTGGCCCGCGAGGCGCTTCCCTTGCTGCGTTTTCGCGCGCGGCAGGCGGCTGAATTGTCCGAAGAAAGCTGCTCCTGCGGACGCACCGGACGCATCATTCGCCCCGGCCGACGGCTGGACGATCGGCTCCTCATCAACGACATACCGCTCTATGCCGCCCAATTCGCGGAAGCGCTCGCGGAAACCCATGCCGCCGGCCGGTCTTTCCGAGTGGAATGCGACGAGCGCGGCGTGGTCGTGTCTGTGGAAGTCACCGATGGTTTGTTCCACGACACCATGCGCGATTTGGCCGAGCTAAAAAGCCGAATCCAGTCGGAGCTCCACATCCGCCTGGGCATTGATGCCGCCGTGCGCTTTGTCGCCCCACCCAGCACCCCGCCAAGTTGACCCCAACTGTCGGATCAACTTTTTCGCCTGTCGGCATCCTATGGTTTGTGCTTGACGCCCGGCCCAGGCCCCTTCGGACTGGCGACCAGGGAACGGCTCGCCGGTCCGCAGCCGCCTACCCTTCGGCACGGGGATGCAGGAAATGACTGTTCCGCTATTTCAACCAACAATCTGCTTTCCTTGTGAGGCCGGCTGCGGTAATACTAAAGCCATACGGAGGATCATCTATGAGCAGCGGATATCTTGAATCTCCTTTGTCTGCCCCTGTGGCGGATGCCCATCGAGCGCTGGCCAGCCTGCAGGAGGAACTGGAGGCGATTGACTATTACCAACAGCGGATGGACCGCACCAGCGATGAGACTTTGAAAGCTATTCTTGCTCATAATCGCGATGAAGAAATCGAACATGCGTCCATGTTGATGGAATGGCTGCGCCGCAATGCGCCGTCTTTTGACCTGCCCTTGAAGACCTATCTGTTCACCAAACAACCGGTGACGGAAATAGAGGAAGCCGCAGACGCGGCAACCGAAAGCCCGGCCACGGCGGGCGCCGAGGGATTGGGCATTGGCGGTTTGAAATAACCGATCAGTCGGAGGAACGCAACATGACAGACTTGCTCAAACGCTCGCTTGCGCCGATTACTGACGAAGCTTGGAAAGAACTCGATGCACAGGCCGTTCGCACCCTCAAAGGCAATCTCTCCGCTCGAGGACTGGTTGACTTCGACGGCCCGCATGGATGGACGTTGGCCGCCGTCAATCTCGGCGGCGTGGAAACCGACGCCGCACAACCGGTCAAAGGCGTCCATTGGGGCCGCCGCTCGGTGCTTCCGCTCGTGGAATTCCGCACCCCCTTCACACTGGGAATATGGGACTTAGACAATCTGTCGCGCGGCGCCCGCAATCCAAATCTCGATCCTCTCATACAAGCCTGTCGCAATTCAGCCTTGTTCGAGGAGAAAGTGATCTATCAGGGCCTGAAAAGCGCCGGCATCACGGGCATCTTGGATGCCGCATCGCACAAAGCCATCCCCTGCTCCGGCAAGCCGGAACACTTTGTGGCATCGGTGGAGGCTGCCATTCTGACCCTGCAAAAAGCCGGCGTTGGAGGGCCCTATGCGCTGGTACTGGGCACCACGCCCTACGGCGCTCTCATGACGGGCGATCCCAAGCTTTATCCACCCCGCATCGAAGTGCAGCAACTACTGGGCGGGGGCATCTTCTGGAGCCCGGCGGTTTCCGGAGGCTTGCTGCTTAGCCGCCGCGGCGGGGATTTCGAAATGACGGTCGGCCAGGATTTGGCCATCGGCTACGCCGCCCATGACAAAACCACAGTGGAACTCTATGTGACCGAATCCTTCACGTTTCGGGTAATGGAACCTGCCGCTGCCGTCGAAATCAAAATCGGCGCGTAAGATCGCGCGCTTTCGATGATGAGATGAGGCATGGGCGACGTCACACTCTTGTGCCCCGGTTGCGGCAAGAACATCGTCGTGTCGGAGTTTGTGCGTGCTGAAGCGGTGCTCTGCAAGGCGTGCGGCGCCTCGGTGCCGGTGCCTCGAGCCGCCCTGGAAGCCGCCAAGTCCACCACGGTCAAACCGAAGCTCGGAACGAAGCTGGCGGCTTCGGCCACCCCTGTTCAACAGGCTGTCGAAACACCCGCCCCGCCTCTGAAGCTGCCACGCAGCAAGCGTCGCCGGTCGCGCCCTCACACCGCTTGGGAACGATTCGGCTGCTGGGTGGCTTTCGCGGGACTCACCGCACTATTCTATGCCCTCCGCCATCGCGTTCCGCTGTCGCCGGAACAGGTTTCGTGGCTGCTTCAAGGAGGCATATTCGGCATTCTTTTTTTTCATGTCGTAATCGTTTTGCATGCGTTCGGCGACGATGCTTTTCAAGGGGTGCTTTGCGCACTGATCCCGGGATACTCCTTCTACTATCTGTTCACCCTGGCCGACGCGTTCTACCTCCGAGCGTTGGTAGCGGCGCTGCTGATTGTCTTCGGCTGGGATGCGGCACGGGCCGCGGGTCGGCTGGCCTCCACGGTCTACAGACAGACCACCAACTGGATCAACACCGCGGGACTCCTTTCCGCGGACCGCAAGATGCCAAAGTAGGCCCCATTCAAGCTCGCCGGACGGCCGGATGCATCGGTTGGCATGCGGGACAGATATGCGTGCTGCGTTGCGCAACTTTGATTCGAAGGATATTTCCCCCGCACCGAGCGCACGGTTTGCCCGCTCGGCAGTACACCTTCAGCGCATGATCGTTGCCGCCCAGCTCGCCTTGTGGCCCACGAAAGTTCGCCGCCCCCCGTCCGAGGGAGGTGCCCCCCAGCCTGATCGCCTTCTTCAAAACACGGATGATCGCCCGGCGCAACACAATGATCTCGGCGTGAGCAAGCGCGGCGGCCGGCCGCAGCGGATGAATTCGCGCCGCCCAAAGCGCTTCATCGGCATAGATGTTTCCGATTCCGGCCACCTTGCGCTGATCAAGCAACACCGCCTTCACCGCTCGCGATGTCCGCAACGCTTCCTTAAGTTTTAGCGTCGTAAAATCCCTCTCCAAGGGCTCCGGTCCTAACCTTTCAAGCACCTCATTGGGCCGTCTTGTCAGCACCCATCGGCCGAACTTCCGCGAATCCAGAAAAACGAGCGCGCGGCCGTCCTCCAAGAAGAAACGCAACCGTTCTTGCGGCAAAAACGGTTCCCCGGCCGTGGCGATTTGCAGCCGCCCGCTCATCCGAAGGTGCCCAATCAGCCACCAGCCGCCGCTCAACACCACGCCAATGTACTTGCCGCGACGCCGCAACCCGCAAATACGCCGCCCCCTGACCACGTCTCGGCAAGACACATCGCACGAACCACGGATGGATGGCGGCCAACGAATCACCAACTCGCGTATGCGCAAGCCAACGATGCCGGCGCCACAGAGCGCATCCACTATCGTCTGCACTTCCGGTAATTCCGGCATCGCGGGAAGCCCTTCGGCAAAGGTGGTGTCGTTTGAATGCTTTCAGGGGCGTCGGGAACCAGCCGGTCCCCTGGCGCTGACTTGAGCCGGACGAGTGGCCCCCTGCCGCCGGCCGATCTCCCGACGCTCGAGCGCCGCCCTTCTCCGAGCCACAGCCAACGGCATGCGTCCCGTCACAACCGCCACCGCCGTCGTCCAGTCCAAATGCTCTTTCTCCTTCACAACGCGAACGCGGCGCGTGGCTTCCACATAATGCGAAAGATCCCGGACTCGCACCGGACGCGAACGTCCGTCCTCCAGAAATCCTTTTTCTTCTTCCAGCAATCCGCGAGCCACTTCCACCAAATGCTCCACCCGCCACGGTTCCCGCCCCAGCGCCTCCCAAAGATCCGCAGCCAGCAGGTACGGCGCATAAGGCCATTCATGCCGCAGCGCGTCCAGCCCCATGCCCCGATCGAGCACCGCATGCTGAAGCGCCTTGCATCGGGCCGCACGGTCCAGCACAGCAGCGTCCGCAAGGGATATCCGCCGTTCGGCCACCGCCAGGGCGATCCACGGACTGATCTTCAATCGGCAGCACAGCTCGATCGCGCGATGGATCACTGACTCCACGTCCCCCCGCGCTCGCGCCAACGCCATCAACGGCGCCAACCAGCGTTCATTGCGCCGCGCATCTGACGAATCGTTCTTCATCCGCAGTCCGTCCTCAGCCGGTTCCACTGCCACGAGCATGGCGAACGGGCGCCGGCAACGCAAATCATTTCACAATAGGATGTCGTGGTGCGAGCAAAAGGTGACAGTTTGTGTGCGATCAAAATTGGGATTCTGCGAGGCGGGGCTTGACAAGAGGAGAACGCATGAGAGGGTGGTCGCGGCACGGGCGGGATAGGGCTCTGCGGGAGCGCAACCCGAGCGGCCCGCGCCCCGGTGGTTGAGTAACTCAGCCCCGCCCCGCGGCGATTTCGGTTGC
>CALHGX010000055.1 GCA_938031185.1 uncultured bacterium | reverse complement strand
CCCAGTCAGCCATTCCCCTGTTGGATTGGCAAACCCCAGCTTAACACGACGCGTCCGTATTCGATCCGGCAGAATGCCTTTCATCGCATCGCGCAGGATGCGCTTGGTGAATCCGTTCCCCACCAAACTTGATGTGGGCAGCGAAAAAGCAAACGTCACGAGTCGCCAGTCACAAAACGGAGCGCGCACTTCCACCCCGTGCGCCATAGAGAGCCGGTCAAAATCCCTGAGATTCGTCGGCAAAGCCACAGCATGAAAATCCTGATACAACGCCCGAAACAAAGCCGACCGCTTGCGCAATCGAAACGCGTCGTTATCAACCGCCGGGAAAACGGGCGCTCGGGGTACCACATGTAACCATCCCCTTCTGCGGTCCGGCGGACGAGAAGATCCGAGCAGGCGTGTCTTTACCCGATGCACCATTCCAGACAGGGGCTTCCAGAGCGGTTCAATCAGATGTTGTTTGAGCAACATTCGCGCCGTGGGCGCGCTGTCCTGCGCCTCCGGCCGATACATTTCGCGGAGAATACGATGCAATGCCCAGAAGCGCACCGGATGAGGAATCGGCCAAAGCGCATCCCGAACCGCCGCATCTCGAATGTGGTTCCAATAACCGGCCAGCGCTTCATCGCCCGCATGACCGTCTAGCGAAACCACAATGCCGTGGGCGCGCTCCTGACGGTACATTTCCCATGGGCCAATATGGATGTCCGAAATCTCTTCGTATTGAAAAAGGATCTCATCGAGGTGCTCGATGACCTTGTGGGGCTGCATTTCGAAAACAAACGGACGCACACCGGTTGCCCGTGCCGCTTCCAAGGCATATTCCGTCTCATCCTGTTGCGTGCCGGGGTACGAGGCGATAAACGCGTTTTGCCAGTCGGACGCCAGACGCTCCCCGGATGTCTGACGTTTACGAACCTCGGCGACGGCGCACAAAACGGAACTGGAGTCCAATCCGCCGCTGAGGCTCGTGCCCATGGGAACATCGCTGCGCATACGGATGCGACACGCATCAAAAAAAAGTTCCTGAAATTGCTCCACCTGATCTTCATAGCGCCACGGAACCTCGACCAAATGGTCAAGCGTATTCCACCAACGCTTGAGCGCCATCTTTCCATCTTTGCGCACGCCAAGGGAATAACCACCCGGCAATCGCTTGATCCTTTTCAACCCACATTTTGCGTTTGGGTAGACCGATTGTGTTTTCACCCTGTGATTATTGGGTGAAGTGAGGTTGTTCTCGTCTTCGATCAATCGCCGAGCGGTCATTTCACGGTCTGTGCCCTCCCCCGATTACGCCTCGGCGGTTGCCTGCGGGGCAACCGCATTGCAGTTGAAAAGCCGCAGATCAAGGCGGTGCAGGCACGCCAGCCAGTAGCGGATTTTCGAGCGCAGGCTACGGTCCTGCACGCCCAGGCGCAGCGTCGGACGGCGGCCGCCGCTGCCGTAGATGGCGGGGATCGCCAGCACCTTCAGGCGCAGCGTTTTGAGCCGGGCTACGCCCTCCTCGGCGCTCTTCAGCACGCAGCGGTTCAGATGATGCACCAGGTTATAGCAGACCATGCCGATCAGCAGCATGGCCGCCTCCGTGCCCCAGAAACTGCGCACGTTGAACTCGTGCCACCCGTATCCCTCCTTCAGTTCCTTGATGGCGTTCTCCTCCTTGGCCCGCGGCCGGTAGGTGCGCCAGAGCTCTTCTGGGGCCAAGACGGTGTCGTTGGTCACCAGCACGCTGTAGCGATACTCCCGGAGCTCCTCCAGTTCCCGGAATAACATCGGCTGCTTGCCGCTGGCCTTCGGGCGGGTGGGGACGTGCTGGCGAATGACCACCAGCCGCCGCGCTTTCTTCCAGGTGCTCAGCGCCACCGTTACCTCCGCCACCTCCAACCCTCGCTGCACTGCGCGCCAGTTTTCGATGCCGCGAATGGCTTTCTGCACGTAGGCCGTCAGCCGCAACGCCACGATGTAGGGCGCGCCTCTTGCCTCCAAATGCTCCAGAAACCCCTCTTCGCCGAACCCGCTGTCGGCCAGCGTCCAGCGGATCTGCAGCTTCCGCGGCAGTCCCCCGCGGGTCTGGTCGTAGAACGCGACGCACTGGTGGGCCGTGTGCGTGTCGCCGCGCCGGTTCCACCTGTCTGCCGGCACAGGCAGGGAGGTTGACCACATACCCACTACCCAAGCCGGCCTTCAGCGGATGATGGCTCGGCCGTCCCGGTTTCCTCGGGTTGTAGCCCTTGCGCGCACCCTCCTGTACTCCGTAGCGCTCGCACACCGTGCTGTCCAAAATCAGGGTGTCTTCCGTAACTCCTTCCGCCTCGATCAGTTGCCTCGCCAATCCCACCGCTGCCGTCCGCAACGCCTCGTTGTGTCGCTGCCGAAACTTCCCGAAAAACCGCGTCAGGACACTGGTGGCTTGCGGCAACCACGCCACCTCAAAGCAGGCCTTCAGTCCCTCCATGCCGTGACTCCACCACGTCACATGGCTGAAGCGCGTGCCGCCCGTCAGACTGGTCAGCAACAACGCCAGCACCTTCTCGTAGATGCCCTTCGCGTTCGGGGAATGCTCCTGCACGGGCATATGTGCCAGCACCCATTCCCGAAACCGAATCCGCTCCAGAAATTTCGCCACCACCGAACACGCCCCGCCCCACGCCGTCAGCTGCTTGTTGGTGAAGGTAATCTGAACTTGCCCAACCCGCTCCGCCCGCCTACCCTCTTGCTCGTGCTTCACTTTTTCGTGCTCCTTTCGTTTGTCGCAACAAGAGCACAGTGAAGCACTTATTGCTTTCAGAAAAGCTCAACTGCAATATCTGGGAT
>CALHGX010000054.1 GCA_938031185.1 uncultured bacterium | reverse complement strand
CATGCGGTACACGTCGTAATAGCTGATCATGGTGGCGGATCTTATCGGCCCGCCCGATCAGGGGCCACCTCCGGAGGTGGCCCCTGATCTCCTTCATCCGCCTCCCACTCACCACCCCCAGCTTCACCACAGGAGGGGGGTCACGATGTACCTGTCCTTTCCCATCGGACCGCCGTGGAATACTTTTGACAATCGCCGCCGCATGGCCTAGCCATATTGCGTATTGCGTCGAAACAATAAGGGGGATTCGATGACGATCCGATTCAATGCAGATGAAGTGCTTCAAGTGGCCGCGCGCAACGAGGCCAATGCCGCGGCGTTCTACCGCAAAGCCGCCGCCTTGCACAAGGCGGCCCACCAGACCGATTTCCTCCTTGAAATGGCCAAGATGGAGGAAGGCCATCACGACACCTTCATGGCGATGCGTGCCGCCCTCCCCGCCGAGGCCCGCGAGCAAACGGTTCACGATCCGTACTTGGAAGCAGAGATGTACCTGGCGCAGATGGCCGATCAGCACGGCGGAGAGGGTTCTGCTCAAGCTGCCCAAGCCCTCACCGGAAAAGAATCCCTGGAGAGCCTGTTGCGAACGTCCATCGGGCTGGAACAGAAGACCATCGCCTTCTACGCCGCCTTGAAGGACAGCGTGCCGGTCAAACAAGGCCGAGATCGCATTGACACGATCATCGCCGAGGAAAAAAGCCACGTCGTCACGCTGGCGCGGGAAATCGGCAAGCTTCGCCGCCAATAAAGCCGCGTTTCGTAGCCAGGCTGGCTTGGCGCACAGGCTTCGTCACAAGACTTTGTCGAGACTATGCCCGCCCGGAATATGGCAGACCGGCCCGCCCGCCCTGATCCCCTTTATCCCGACTCGCCTGCTTGGCATCTCCCGAATTCATCGCGGTCGTGCTACTCGATCGAGATCATGGTTCCCGCAGGCGGTATGTCATAAAAGAACACCGTGCCGGTCGCGCCGGGCGTCGAGGACCCATAATAATTTGTGCCTCCCAGCACTGAGTCGGGGTATGACAAGTCGCCTGTCCATTGATCGTACGTGCGCCAAATGGCAATCCGGCCCCCAGCTCCGCCACCACCGCCCGTGGTTCTGACCGAAGATGCATCACCACCCTTCGCCCGGATGGTCCCAGCGCCCGAAAAAGCGCGACATGTGATCCAGATCCCGCCGCCGCTGCCTCCGCCGCCGTTGCCGTAGGCGGAAGATCCGTCGGCCAGTATGCTGCCGTCAATCCGGGCTTCCCGTCCTACGCTAACACGCACCAGTCCGCCTCCTTGGCCTGCCCGACTGTCATACCAGTCATTGGCACCCCGGGCCCCGCCGCTGCCGGGCCGGATGGGCGCATTCGAGCTACCATATGCCGGCCCACCGCCGTCCCCATAATAGCCCTTGCCGCCAGTGCCGCCATGACCCGCTCCCGCGCTGATGTACAGCGTCGTTTGATTGGCTCCGGGCCCATAGCCCAGCCGCGTGGGACCGTTGTATTGAGAGTAGGGCGACATGTCGTAGAAGCCGCCGGCATAGCCGCATGCTGTCGCGTCTATCGCCCCGCCCGCCGCCACGATCAAATTGCGAGCAATCTCAAAGCGTACCGACCCGCCATTGGTCGCCGCCGCCGTGTTGCTCGGGGGATAGGGAATGGTCGGATCATAGAATGTTCCATGGTTCGCCGTGGGGCTGGCTCGAATCCCCAGCTCCGGATAGCGCCTCAGGCTGAACCAGGAAACCGGATAGACCGTGCAGTTGGTCGCCACCACCATGTCCCGGCCCACCCGCACCACCTCCGCGCCCTCCGGCGGCTCGTTCGTCACCCCACTGAACAACACCAACCGGCTGTTGTTGGTCAGTATCAGATCCTGATCCACCGTCAGGAAATCCATCACGGTATTGCCTTCCCCGCCGATGAGCCGCAACTCGGAGTTGATCAACTTTAGATCGCCTTTCACATGCACCTTCAGATTCGTGATATCCAGCCACAGCAAGGCGTTGCTCAAAACCAGCCCCTCGGGCTCCCAGTTCGTCATATTGCCAACATACCGAAATGCGTGTCCGCTTATCACCTTAGCAAAGACTTGCGTCCCGCTGACGTACAACGTGCCAGGGTCCCCCGGTCCGAATGAGGCATTTCCCCAACCGTACCAAGCCGTATTCGTGCCCTGCCGGTTCCAGGTATTGTACTCCAACGCTATGCGTCCTCCACCGCTGCCGGGCGTGTATCCGCTGGTCCCACTGGCGCCCGCATTGGCCGCGATCAGCCCGTTACCCGCCAACTCGTTGCAGGTGAGCCAGATCGAGCCGCCCGCGCCGCCGCCGGCGCTCCACACTCCACCGGCATTCCCGTTGGCCAGAATTTGTCCCCCATTTTCGATTCGAGCTGTGCCTGTCACTTCCAGCCGAATTGTTCCGCCGCCATGTCCCGAGCCGCCATCAGTCCCCCTCGTGCCGCCGCCGCTGCCGTGATTGGTCGGCGCTGTGGCCGACCCATACACCGGCCCGCTCGGCGCCTTATATGCGGTGCCGCCCTTTCCGCCATGCGATGCGCCGATGCCATTGTGCAGCCGATCCCAGCTGGCCCACGGCCATGGATCCCCACCGGGGCCTTTGCCCACGTAGCCGTCGGTGGATTTGCCGGCGCGGAACCCGCAGCCGCTGACGTCAATCCGCCCGCTGCCTGTCACCGTCAGATTCGTGCAGACGATCCAGACGCGTTCGTTCTGCTGCCAGCCGTCAACCCAATTGGTGTCCGAGTTCGGTGCATGGGTAATCAGTCCGTTGTTGGTCACCACTACGTCACCCGCCACGGTGAGACACGTTTCCCAGTTCGTAAACGTCAGCGTGGCATTGCTGATCACGAGCGAGGCGATGGTCGTCGCGTTGGTCAAGAGAACCGAGCCGTTGGTAATCGCCACGGTATCCGAAGCGTCCGGAACGCCCGAAGGCGTCCAGTTGGCGCCCTCATGCCATTCTCCGGTTCCGCCCGACCAGATTTTGGTTTGAGCCCAGGCCCCGTTTGCGCCTGCCATCCATACCGCCACCCCAAGCACCAACAATCGCCGTTTTGTCATGGCACCCTCCCGCTACGTGCTTGCACGATCGCACTCCTCGCTCTGTTATAGTACTCGCTTACCGCAAAAAGTCTATCTTTTTGTAACTGCTCAGGTAGCCGCCCCAAAGCGGGCGGCTACCTGAGAGTGATTGGCGGTGCGCTCGCGCCTGGCGCGTGGGCGAGGATCACGACGAGTTGCCCGCCGGCACGAAGGGGTTGCCGAGGAACACACGCTGCAAGGCATCGAGCGCGTTGAGGCCGTTCTTGCGGGCGGTGGAGACGTAGCCACGGATGCGGCAGAAGTTCACGAGGGACTCGAAACTACGGAATGTGCCGGAGATCTTCTGCCGCAGTTTCATCATCCGCAGATCGCGTTCCGACTGGTTGTTGTCGAATGGAACCGCGAAGTCGCGCATGAAGGCGAGGATGCCGTCGGAGTGGTCGCGGAAGCGGTCGAGCAGGTTGCGGGCCTTGCTCTGCTTGCGGCGGCCTCGTCGTTTCGGGCCGGTCGGCAGCTCCATGACGGGGTTCTGGGCATAGCCCGCTTCCACGATCCGCTCGTAGTCCTTGAGGAACCGCTCCTGGTCGGCGGGCGGCAGGGCGGTCAGACCGGTGGCGCGGGCCGTAGCGACGGAGTCCTTGATCCCGAGCAGATGGTCGATCATTGCCTTGGCCCACTTCTGAGTCTGCTCCTCCCACAGGAAGATCAGTTCGCGCAGTAGATGACCGTTGCACCAGGCATGGTCGCAGTCGTAGTCGAGGTAGGCTGGGAGAAAATCGTGGACGGCGCAGCCCCGGTACTCGGGCAGGATGCCGGCGGCGTCGATGGCCACGCGTCCGCGAGGGATGGACAGGTAGATCGTGACCCCTGTTGGGGTGGTAGTTGGGAATATACTGGCGCAGGACTTGTCCGAGGTCAAGGGGCTGCCAGGAAGCGATGGCAGGGTCGATCTTGGGGGCGCGTTGGCGGATGATGTCCAGG
>CALHGX010000053.1 GCA_938031185.1 uncultured bacterium | reverse complement strand
CAAGTGGTCGAAAAATTCGTATTTTTTTGAGGAGCGGCGAGAAAAACCGGCGATTGGCGCGGGGTCGCTGGGGTAAACGATGTTCGCCCCCCTTCGCCGACGCCTGTATTTGCCGCTCATTTCCCACATCGCAATCGGTTCCGGCGTGCCACGCCTGTGTTGACAGCCCAAGAACGGTTCGGTATGACGCATGGCTATTCGGATGGTCCCCAGTTGAAAGCGCTGATCACTTCCGTTGTGCGGCAGTCTCGTCCCCACGAACCTTCGGGCTTCGTTCACATGGCCGATTTGGAAAGCTGGCGTGCCTTGGGGCAAACTCCAATTTTCGAGCCGCCGTTCCTGGCGTATGAGTCTAATCCGCGCGGCGGGTTGCGCGGCGCCAAAGGCATGGCGGTCATTGGCGACCGGCTTTGCCTGGCTAATGCCAGCGCGATTCGGATTTACGATTTCGATTGGAGGTTGGTTCGGACGCTCAGCCATCCCTCTTGCGCCAGCATCCACGACATCCTGGCGCGCGACGGCAGCCTGTGGATTGCCTCCAGCCGCAACGATCTGGTGGTGCAGATGGATTTGGACGGGCGTATCCGAGGCTATTTCAATTATCAGGACTATCCGCATCTGATAGAGGAACTAAACCTCGACGAAAAAGATCTTTTGCGCATTGATCCGGACACTATTTACAGCGGGCGAATTGATTTCCGCGATCCGCGAACCCACCGCCTCGAGCGGGCCAACGCCGCTCATGTGAACAGCATGTGTTTTCTGCCCGACGGCAGCCTGATCGTATCCCTCGGCCGCCTGACGCCGTGGAATATGTCCCTTCTCTTCCGCGCCAAAGGTTGGCTGAACAGAATGGGGGTTTATCGTTGGATCGTGGCTGGCAGCCAAGCTGTGGCGAAGGTACTGCGTCGGCCGACGCCGAACAACTCGAATTTGCCTTTCACTCTGGCTCGTTCCCGCTCCGCCTTGGTCCGGGTATATCCCGACGGCCGATGTGCCGTCCCCCTCGTGCTGTACGGCACGACCGTGCCAAACCACAGCCTGCGGAATTTTTCGGACGGCCGTCTCTATTACCTCGACACCAATGCCGGCGATCTCTTGGAGCTTTCCGGCGATGCCACAACCATTCGCCGTCGCATTCCCGTGGCGAAGGATTTTCTCCGCGGGATGGAGCTTCTGCCCAACGGCCATGCGCTGGTCGGCAGCCAGTTCACTTTGTACGAAGTGGATCTCGAAGCCGGACGGGTCTTGCGCTCGTTGCCGCTGGCCGGGGATCCCCGCATCTCGATTTTCGATATCCGCGTGGTCCCGGATCGTGTTGCTCCGCTGCCACCCTGTTTTTCCTAAACGGCTATTCCGGCCGACCAAATCCGGAATCCGGCTCGTAATCGCGCCACATCAGCACTGCTGGTCTTCTCTTCAAGGCGACGGCTCCCACGTATTCCGGAGCCGGCTGCAGGAGTCGAACAAACCACTCCGTTGAGCCCACCCGAGCGAACCCTTCGCTCCCGCGGACAATCTCGGAAACATCCACGAGGTGCAGCGGTTCAATCAAGCCCCGGCCAACCCCTTTGAGCACCGCCTCCTTGCACACCCAGTGAAACAGAAAAAGCTCTCTTTGCTTCGCCGCCGGGGCGTTACTGATGGCGTCTTTCTCTTTCGGCGCAAACCATTGAGCGGCAATGTCCTGGCCGCATTCCCCGTGGGACAACGCCTCCACGTCCACACCCACCTCTCCCGCGCTACTCACGGCCAGCAAGGCTAGTCCTTCGGAATGGGACAGGTTGAACCACCATTTGCCTGAACCGGACATCAATCGCGGCTTGCCGAATTCGTCCTGCTCCAAGGGCACTTTTGAAGGCGCCATGCCAAGCAATACGCCAAGGATCTCCCGGATGGCTCCGCGACAAACAACATAGCGCTCCTGATGTTCCACGCGGGCATAACGCCCCGCCGCCTGGCGTTCGGAATCGGAAAGAGATGCCCAGCAGCGGGCCATCACGTCCCGATGCGCCCGCAAACCAATACGCCAGACAGTAACGCTCCCGTCCTCCCTGGTTTTCACCCTTTTCATGCCGCGCCGGCGCCTTTTCACGGCTCGCAACGCATAAGAGACGGTGAACGCCCGACCTCGCCAGCCGCAATTCGCTTGCGAAATATTTCGGCCACCTCGACCACGTAGGGCTCATCGAGGAGGGAGACGTGGGCGCCACGGCACGGGTGAAACACCGCGTAGGCCGCATGCTCCTGCCATCGTTCCTGCACCCGTTGCAGCGCGGGCCTGCGCGCGCAGTAAGCCACATCCAACTCGCCGGACCATCGCTCGGCCGGCCGATAGGCCCTTCGCGCCTTTTCGCACGCGGTATGCACCCGGCGGACATGTGGCGCATGATCCGGAGGAATGCCGCTGTCTCTTGCCGCCAAGGGTTTCGCGAAGTGGCGCCAGATTTTCCGAAAAGCCATTTGCGGCACCCACAGCATTTTTCGCCACCCCGGAAGACTTTCCCCATTCGGAATCACCCGCGCGTCCATGATTCGCCCCAGCAAGTCGTCCCAGAACGGCATCTTGACGCCTGGCGGCTTCACTGTGTCCAAAATCACGCAAGCCGCAACCTGCTCGCCCGCGCCGGTCAGTTGCTGCGCCATTTCGTATGCCACAATGCCGCCAAAGCAGCGCCCCCCCAGAACATAAGGCCCGCTCGGGCACACCGTTCGAATCGCCTCGATGTGATGACGGGCCAACGCTTCAACCGAGGGTAAGGGGGCACAGCGGCCGTCCATGCCAGGATATTCAATACCATACACCGGATGGTCCGGCGCCAAGTGCCGGGCAAGCGACGCAAATTGAAGCGGTGTCGCGCCGGCCGGCGGAACCAGAAATACCGGCAGCCCCCGTCCTCTGTCTTGCAGGCATGTCAGCGCGCCATGGCCAGCCGATTTGTTGCCGCCGCCCTCGCGCAGCGTCCGCGCCAACGCCCGCACTGTCCGCGCCTGCGCCAGAACAACCGGCTCCGCCTGATAACCCAGCGACCTTTTCACCTCCGCCAGCATGCGCATGGCCAGAAGCGATCGTCCCCCCAACAGGAAAAAATCGTCGGTCGCACCCACCCGCGGCACGTTCAACACTCGCTGCCAAATGTCGGCCAAGCCGCGTTCCAAGTCGTCTGCCGGCGCCACATATTCCCGTCCGTCCGCGCCGCCAGCGGAAGCACCCATCGGCCCTGGCGAATCCACGCGAATCGCCATCCCCACATCCTTCAACACGACATCGGCATTCTCCATGGCGTGACGCATGGTTTGACGGACCGCATCCAGCAGGCGTTCCGCGTCGTTCCGGGCAAATATCGCTGCGCTGTATTGGAGCGAGAGAAGCAATCCCTCCCTCGTTTCCTCTGCGGTCAGGAACAAATCGGCATCCGCGTCCACCAAACCGGCGCTTCTTTTCACCGACAGAGACAAGCCGGGCAACGCAGGTTGCTTCACCGGCCTGTTCTGGTATGAAAACATCACCCGCGCCAGGGGCGAAGGCAGTTCCGGCGTCGCCGCCGCCAGCAGGTGAATCGGAAGGTCCTGATACGCCATGGCGCCGGCGACCACGCCGCGGACCGCCGTCAGATACTCCCTGAATGTGCGGCTGTGGCCCGGCGGACCGACCAGCAACACCAGATTCACGAAATAGCCGATCAGCCCGGCCACTTCTGGACGCGTCCGGCCGGCCACGGGGCTGCACACATAAGGGCGCTCTTGTCCGGTGTGCTCGCGCAGCGCCGCAAGAAAAGCCGCAAGCATCGCAACGAACGGCGTCGCCCCCTCTTTTCGCGCCCACGCTGAAAAAGCGTCGCGAAATTCCGCTGTTTCTACGGCGTTGGTCTCCTGCGCCAGGCCCCCGCTGTACGAAGCTTTCACGCCATCCGCCGGCCACCGCAGCGGTTCAGGAGCTGGTTGCATGGACTCTTTCCAGTACTCTTGCAACGGCGCCAACACCGTCGGCGTCAGCCATCGCCGCTGCCAGACGGCGTAGTCGCCGTATTGAAGCGCGGGGACCGGCAAGGGCTCTGGCGCGTCTTTGCACAACATCTCGTAGGCCGCCGCAAGCTCGCGGAAAAAAATCCCCTCGGACCACGCGTCGAATGCTATATGGTGAAACAATAGCGTCAGCCAGTGCACGTCGTCGGCCACGCGTATCAACATAGCCCGCAACGGCCAATCCCGCTCCAGATCAAAGGGGCGTTCAATGATTTCCTTGGCGCAGGCCATCGCCAGGACTTCGCGCTCGTCCTGGGGCGCTTCAGAGACATCTCGCGCTACAAGGATCGTGGGAGGGGGGGCCTCGACCGCTTGCTCCAGTTGGCCTGCGCGCACATGCAAGGTTGTGCGCAGAATCTCATGGCGCCGCACGATAGCGCAAAGGCTCCGATCTAGTACGACCGGACTCAACGCCCCCTCTATGCGAAGAATAGTAGGCAGGTGGTAGGCCGTTCCTGCGGGATGGGCCTGTTGGAGCAACCAGAGTCTTTCCTGCTGAAATGACGCCGGAATGGGGCCATTTCGGGGGATTGCGCAAAGAGGAGGCGCCTGCCGCTGCAGTTCCAGAAGCCGCTGGACTGTGCGCCACAGCTCGCTCCCGCCCGCCGCTAATGATACCTTGTCCGCCATGATTTACTTCCCGCTTTTTCGGGAAAGCATCGCCATGATGGTGTTGACGGACCGGAAATTGTCCACGCCGATCTCTTCGATCGCAAATTCGACGCCAAGGCGCTGTTGAAGAGCAAAAATCAGCGTAACCGCATTGATAGAGTCGAGTCCTGACAGGAAGAGATCGTCGTCATCGCCTAACCCCTGCAGTTGCGCCCCGGGCAGCGTTTCTTGAATCGTTTGCCGGATCAGTTCCTTGAGGCTGTTTTCTTCCATGGCGGTCTCTCTCATGCTCGCCTGATTTTACCACTGGCGGTCTTTTCGATCGCGGCCACCATTTCGAAGCCGCCGGGCACTTTGTACGACGTTAATCGTTCAGCGCAATAGGCCCGCAAAACCGCCGGCGACGGCGGCGCCGCGGGGTTGCGCGGCACAATGCGCGCACAGGGCATCTGGCCGAAGGGCGGGTGCGGCGCGCCAAATACCAACGCGTCGGCCACATCGGGGTGCGAGCGCAGCACTCCTTCCACTTCATCCGGAAAAACCTTCATGCCGGCGAAATTGATCACCGTCTTCGCCCGCCCCACAATCTGCAGACACCCATCTTGATCCAGCCGGCCCAGATCGCCCGTGCGGAACCACCCGTCCGGACACACGTCCGCGCGCGGCTGCCACGGATCGACGTACGCGTCAAAAAAACCAGGGCCGCGGATCAGAATTTCGCCTGTGCCGTCGGGCTCCGGCTGATCCAATCGGACCTCATACGCCGGTTGCGCCCGTCCAACAGCACACACTCGCTCGCTCCCCCCCAGTCGGTTCACGAAAGGCAGGCCGACTTCTATGATGCCATAGGCGCAGGTGAGCGGCAGGCCGAACTTCTTCTGAAACGCCGCCGCGACATCGGCGGACAGCGCCATGGCCGTGGAGACGGCCATGCGGACGCCGCGCAAGGCATCCGCGGGAAATAAGGCCGACCCGGCCAGCATTTGATAGTGAAAGGGCGAGGCATAGATGAATGTGCCTCGGTGCCGCGCAATACCCTCGAACAAGGTAAAGGGAAAGCGATTGGAGCACACCACGATGGTCGCGCCCCGCCTGAGATAGAGCAGGATGGAGACCACGAAGTGGAAGTTCATCGAAAGCACCCACAGCACGCTGTCCTCCGCGGAGATTTCCAGCGCAGGATTGGCCGCCGCGGTTCGCTCCAACACCGTCTCGTGAGAAAGCAAGACCCCTTTGCTTGTGCCGGTGGTCCCCGATGAAAAGCGAATGAACGCCGGATTCATTTCGTAGTATTGCGCCGGCAATCTGGCCTCAATGTCCAAGCGCCCTAGGGAGAAGCTTTTGCTGGAAAAATGCGGGACCCCGAACGGCACAGCATCCGGGTGCATGTTTAGCCGGGTTTCGAAGAGCAGCCAGTTGACGCCCATCCGCGCGAGCACTTGTTCCTTTTCCTCGCCCGCCGTGGTCGGCGCCAGTGGAACCATCACCGCGGAAGCCGCCAGAATGGCCAGGGCCGCCATCACATAATCGGCGCTGTCTTCGGCCGCCAGGGCCACCCGCTGCGCCGGCCGAACCCCCGCTTCTTTCAATGCGGCCGACAGCGCCTCCGCTCTGATCAGCAACTCGGCGTACGTCAGCCGAACAGGGCCGTCAATCACTGCCGTCTTGTTGCGATAGGCCTGCGTTTCTGCGCGTATCGTGTCCGCCACATTGGCCATCATCGCGCCCATCTCTCCCTGATCAACGGCGGCCGGCCCATGCCGCAGCGCCACGGCCGGCGGCCTCCCCCGTGGCAAAGCACACACCCATTACTCGCGCAGATCCCATGGCCTCCGGCGTCGCACTGATGCAACGGCCTCCGGCCCAAAGATTCTGAAGGCCGCGGCTGCGCAGGCAGGACAGGGGAATATCATAGTATTCTGCTCCATCGAGATGCCGCAAGATGAATCCCCGCTCGGGGTCCCAAAGTTCCACCGGCCACGCACCGCTCGCCGCGCGGTCTGCTTGTTTCCTGCCGCGCAGCACGTCTTCTTCCGTCAATTCGTATTCGCCCGAGAGGCGGCTTCCCTCGCGTTCCAAGACGCCTGACGCCGCTGCCACTCGCGCTTGCGCGAAGGACGGCAGGGCCTCGCGCAGCCACGCCACAACGCGCTCGGCCTCGATTTCAAAAGACGCGTTTGCACTCTCCGGCGGCACGCTAAGCTTTAGGTATCCTTCATCCTCCGCATCGCCGGCCTCCAGCGTGGTCCACCTCGCTGCCGGCGGCAGTTGCTTCTTGGCCACGCCTCGCGCCAACACCCACGGAACTTGCAAGACAAGACTCGCGACGGCGTTTAATTCACGCAGCCTCATCACATATCCCGCCATTTGGCGCCGCGGCAATCCCGCCTTGTCCTCCGCGGCGCCGCAGAGTCGAGCCACGGCCGCATCCCCTGTACAATCCACCACTGCCGCCGGAAAAAAGGATTGGGGCCCCTCCGCGCCTCGCGCCATCACCTCCACGATGGTTCTTCCACCGGTTTGCACCCCGGTAACGCGCGTTTCAAAAAAGCATTCCACGCCGGCCGCGCGGAGCCACTCGCTGAAGCAAGACGTCAAGTCGGTGGTGCGAAAGGGCAGAACCAAAACCCGGCCTCGCTCGAGGGGACGACTAAAAGACCATGCCTCGTTCAATGCGTCCGCCACTTGACGGCACATGCCGGAATTTAGCGTCGAAGAGGGGCCGGCCGCGCCAGCGGGGTAGAGGCCGCAGATTTGCCGAAGCATTCCGCGAGTGGCCGTGCCGCCAATCACAGAAGACTGCTCGACCAGTATGGTCTTTGCCCCTTCTTTTCCGGCCGCCACAGCGGCCGCCAAACCAGCTACGCCAGCTCCAACAACCAGGACGTCGCACTGTTCTTGCGACATGCCGCCCCTTCCGTTCCGGTTGGACAACGCCGCTGAGTCGTCCAGCACTGGACGTCATATTCTTCTTTTTTAGCCGGTGTGGCCCCGTCCAGGCTTGGTTGAATGGTTTTCCCGGGGTTCGTCCTCTGCGGTCAGCTCACACGCATCGGCATGAGCACATACACGAACGGACTGTCGCACTTGATGACGCCTGGTCCAAGTTCATCCGTCATTTCCAAGTAGACTTCGTCCTGGGTCAGATTCCGAAGCGGGTCCATGATGTATTCCGGATTGAACGCCACGGTAAGCTCTTTGTCGGTGTATTTGATCGGCAGCACTTCGTGCGCCTCTCCTACCTCCGGCGCGATCGCGCTGACTTTGAGTTTGTTCTTGGCGAACGTCAACCGCACGGAACCCGCTTTCTCGCTTGTTACGATGGCCATACGTCGAACGGCATTCAAAAATTGTTCACGCTCCAGCGTCACCCGTCGCTCGCACTGCGCTGGGATAACCTGTCGGAAGTTTGGATACGCTCCGTCAATGAGCTTGGAAATCACCACGACATTCGCGAACTCAAAGCCGATCTGATTCTTGGCTGCAAAAATCTTCACCGCTCCTTCGTCCTTCATGCTGTGAAGCACCTCATTCACCGCCTTCGTTGGAACAATGAACTCGCCTTCGGCTTCCTTCGGTACTTCCACTTCCTGCTCTGCCAGCGCCAGCCTCCGTCCATCCGTGGCGACCACAACTAGTTTGTTCCCCTTAAAGCTCAAAAGCGTTCCGTTCAAGACATACCGGCTTTCATCCGCTGATGCAGCATATGCTGTCCTTTGCAGCATGCTCTTGAAAACAGCCTGTTCCATCGTCAGGCCTGGGCCAACATTGTACTTGGGCGCCGCCGGAAACTCATCTTCTCCCAATCCGTGAATCTTGAAGAACACCGAACCGCAAGTAATAACAGCCGCATGTTTCTCATCCACCTCAATCTCAACCGTTTCCGACGGCAATTCGCGAACGATGCTCAAAAGACGCCGCGCCGGCAATGTAGTGCACCCGCCTTTTACCACCTGCGCTTCCGTCCAACATTGCATGGTCATGTCCAGATCAGTCGTGGTCAGCAATAGACGGTCTTTCGCCGCCTCCAGCCGCACATTCGACAAAATAGGAATACTCGAACGCAAGCCCACCACTCCGTGTATAACCTGCAAGGCGTCAACCAACGCGTCTTTTGAAATGGAAATTTTCATAGTGCTGCTTCTCCTTATTACGGTCTCAATTTAGAACAAAAAAAGACTATCCGTAATCCTATTATGGGTTGTCAATATCATCAATAAGTCGGTGCGGACACAGACGGCGCGACCCAAGGGAAAGGAAAACGGGTGTTGAATAGTATGGGGAAAGAAAGGGCAAAACATGATCATCATGATTGAAATAAGGGCAGTTGGAGCGAATAAGAAACAAAAATGACGAGCAACGGCGGGGTTATCAACATTTTTTCTCCAACTGCAAGGTGAGATGGGCGAGATCCTGCCGCAAGTTGGGATCGGTGGCCAGACGGCGCTCGATGGTGCGGCAGGCATGTAGGACTGTGGCATGGGTTTTGCCAAAGGCAAGGCCAATTTGCGGAAGAGAAGCGGATATTAGAGAACGGGAAAGGTACATGGCCAATTGACGGGGAAACGCTACGGCCTGTGGACGACGCTTGCTGGTCATGTCGGCAAGGCGCAGATCGTAGTGATCCGCGACAATTTTCATGATTCGTTCGATGGTTAGTGTCTCCTGTTTCTCCTGATCCAATGTGTCTCGAAGCAAATGCTCCAATTCCGGAATACTCAGAGGTCGACCGGTCAGGGAGGCATAAGAGGTAGCCCGTATCAAGGCGCCTTCCAAACGGCGGATGTTGGCCTTGATGGACTTGGCGATAAACAGAAGCGCCTCATCCGAAAGCATCACCTGCCCTTGCGCCTGCTTGTTGCGAAGAATGGCAATCCGGGTCTCCAAATCCGGCGGTTGCAGTTCGGTCACCAGGCCCCATTCAAACCGGGACACGAGGCGCTGCTCCAAACCTTGAATCTCACCGGCGGGGCGATCGCTGGTCATCACGATCTGCTTATGCGCGTCGAAGAGCGCATTGAACGTGTGAAAAAACTCCTCCTGCATTCGTTCTTTTCCGGCAAGGAAATGAATATCGTCTATCAGCAGGAGGTCCACACTGCGGTATTTCTTGCGAAATTGAACGGAGGTTCGGTTCTGCAACGCGTCGATATACTCGTTGGTAAACGCCTCGGAGGAGATGTAACAAATGCGGGCGCGGGAATTTGCGAGGACATGATGGCCGATGGCCTGCATCAGATGTGTTTTTCCAAGGCCGGTGCCGCCATAAATAAAAAGCGGGTTGTACGCGCGAGCCGGCGCTTGCGCGACAGCCAGCGCGGCCGCATGCGCAAAGCTGTTGGAGGCGCCGACGATGAAGGTATCGAAAATGAACCGCGGATTGAGCGCTACGTCTGGGGCACTGCGGCGCGGCACCGGCTTGCTTCTGGCCGGGCGTTCGGGTTCCGACGGCGCATCCGCTGGAGCCGCGGCCGGAACACGGCGGCCGACGACAAAGCGAACCTTCAAAGGATTGCCGCAAACCGCCGCGAGGGCCTTCTCAATCAACGGCAGGTAATTATCTTCAAGCCACGTTTGATAGAACGTGTTGTCCACCGCCACTGTCAGACGATCACCGTCCAACTCGCGAGGTTCGATCACGGCAATCCATCGCTGATAAACATCCGGATGCAACAGGCCTTGGAGATGAACACAGGCCTCATTCCACAAGGCAGTAGCCGAGTTTTCGCTCACCGAAATTTCCCCCCCAACAGTAACTTCTACCAAGACATGCGGAGAGCACTTATGCGCCTGAACACCCACGCACCTCGTCACTCGCCCGCAACCCTCCTTGAGGAAGCTATCAACAGGTTGTCAACAGCCGGGCTTTATACTTGTTCCGAAGCCGCACGGGGCTGACCGTACCGGTTGGATGGCGGCGTCGCAAGTCAAAAAACGCCGTAAAAGCGCTTTTCCGGTTGCTGCGCTATCTGTTGAGTTGCCAAAGATCAAAGGCCACTATTCGTATGGGTCTTCCAATATGCTATCATTGGAAAAAGTTCAATTTTCATGTACACAAGGATCTGACAATTCGATGCGTGAAGAAAAGAAAGTCGTAACACATTCGCAATGAAAGCCGAGCGCAAATGAAGAAATCAACAGGCGCGATAATGATGGTTGGGAACCCGTTACAGCATCCGGATTTGCGGTACGTTTCTGCTTTCAAAAGCGCCGATCCCATTGTTTTTGTGCGCGCTGGCGGCCGCGATTACGTCGTGGTGTCTTCCATGGAAGCAAATCGTGCTCGAACGGAGATGATGGGGGCGAGCATCCTAACGCCGGAGGAACTGGGCTTGCGTCCGGCGCAGCGCCGACGGGTGGGATGGTGGGCGCTCGGCTTGGCCCGCAAGCTTGGGCTTCGGCGCGTGGTGGCGCCGGCGTGGTTTCCGTTGGGCATCGCGCGGCTCTTGGAAAGAGGGAACGTGAGTCTGCGTGTGGCCCGCGGGGGGCTTTTCCCTGAACGTCGCCGAAAGAACGCGCGAGAGTTCGCCGCCCTCTGCCGCGCGCAGCGCGCAGCGGTGGCCGGCATGAGAGCCGTTCGCGCGCTGCTAGCCGCCTCGCGTGTAGACGAAAAAGAACGACTGGTTTTGGATGGCAGGTTGTTGACCGCGGAGAGAGCGCGTGCGGCGCTGCGCAAATCCGCGGCGGCATACGACGTTCTTTTCGGCGAACCGATTGTGGCCTGCGGGGCGCCATCTGCCGATCCGCATCAGGTTGGTTCCGGCCCCTTGCGGGCCGGCGAAAGCATCGTGGTGGATATCTTCCCTCAAGAGGTGTCTTCCGGCTATTGGGGCGACCTGACGCGCACGCTCGTGAAGGGGCGGCCGCGCCCGGAGATTCGCCGCATGCATGCGGCCGTGACCGCGGCGCAGCAGGCCGCCTTGGCGGAGGTGCGCGCTGGAGCGCGCACGGACCGGATCCATGCGGCCGCGCGGCGGTGTCTTGAGCGGGCGGGTTTCAAGAACGGAGCCGCGAACGGACGTCCCTTCGGTTTCATTCACGGCACGGGGCACGGTGTGGGACTGGAAATCCATGAACCTCCATCGCTTGGGACACAACGCGACCGGCTGATGGAAGGCGATGTGATCACGGTGGAGCCTGGCCTTTACTATCCTGACGTGGGTGGCGTGCGGGTGGAAGACACGGTGCAGGTGACCGCGGGCGGCTGGAGGCTATTGGCCCGCTGCCCAAACTGGTTTGTGGTGCCATGACCACGATGCCGGCGGAGCCTCGCATAGGCAAGGCGTGCAATAATACCCCGCGGTGCCCCGTCATATGGTCACCGTTCCGGAAAGGTTCCGGGGGCGATACAAAGGGAGGCGGGTGCGGATGAAAGCAAACGTGTGGCGTTGCGGGTGTGCGGCGGGGCTGGCGATGATGGCGGCCGCCGGTTGGGCGCAGGATCCGCCGCCGGTCGGCGGGCCGGGCCGGCGCGCGATGGGACCAGGCGCGGGGCCCGCCGCGCCGAGAGCGGAATCCATGATTGAATGGCTCAACGAGAACCCGCGCGCGGCCGACCGGCTCGGGTTGACGGAGGAGCAGAAGGAAAAACTGAAAGCCCTTCTGTTCGAGGGGCGGCGCGAGTTGGTGGAATTGCGAGCGCGGGTCCAAGTGGCGGCGCTTCGTCAGGCCGAACTGTTGAGTCAGGAGAACCCCGATCAGAACGCGGTGATGCAGGCGGTGGAGCAGACGGGACAACTGCGAACTGAGCTGGCCAAGGCGCAGATACGGCAGTTGCTCGCGGTGCGGGCGATGCTGACATCGGAGCAACGCGACCAGTTGCGAGGCGCGTTTCGCGAGCGGTGGCGGCAAGGAGAACCGGGAGCGCCGAACCGGCGGCCCTTTGGCCGCAAGGAGGGGCCGAAACCGCCGCCGGCGCAATGAGTTTTCGGAAAAGCGAATGGAATGAACGGGCGCGGCGGCACGCCGCGCCCGTTTTTTTTACCCCTATTTGCCGGGTTTAGCGGCCGCTGTCCCGCTCGATGTCGGCGCCGAGCTCGCGGAGCTTGCCGTCCACGTCTTCGTAGCCGCGATCCACGGTCTCGGCGTTCTCAATCACGCTTTCGCCTTTGGCGCACAGCGCGGCGATGAGTAGCGCCATGCCCGCGCGGATGTCAGGGCTGGCCATGCGGAGCCCGTGCAGATGCGCCGGACCGGCCACCAGTACCCGATGAGGGTCGCACTGGACAATGCCGGCCCCCATGGCGATGAGGGAATCCACGAAGAACATGCGGCTTTCGAACATCTTTTCGAAAAAAAGCATGACGCCAGCGGCCTGCGTGGCGGCCACAATGGTCACGCTCATGAGATCAGAGGGGAAAGCGGGCCACGGCCCGTCCTCTACTTTCGGGATCGCGGCCCCCAGATCGCGGTGAACGCGTAGCCGTTGTCTCTCCGGCAGATAGAGTCCGCCGTCTTCCGTCTGCTGCCAACGAAGGCCGAGTTTTTGGAAGGGGCGGCTGATCACATCCAGCACATCGGGATCGAGCGGTGTTTCCATGCGGAGCGATCCGCCGGTGGCCGCGGCGGCGGCGAAAAAGCTGCCGGCTTCTATCGGATCGGGCGGCACGGTCCATTCGGCGCCATGCAGCTCGTCCACCCCCTCGACTTCGATCCGATTGGTGCCCAGCCCGCGGATGCGCGCGCCCATGGCGGTGAGCAGGCGGCCGAGATCGGCCACGTGCGGCTCGCAGGCGGCGTTGTACAAGGTGGTGAGGCCCGGAGCGAGCACCGCGGCCATCAGCAAATTTTCCGTGGCCGTGACGCTGGCTTCATCCAGCAGGATGCGTGCGCCCTGAAGCCGCTGGCGGCGAAGTCGGAAGGAATCGCCGCCTTCAATTTCGATGCCGAGGGCGCGCAATCCGTCAAAGTGCGTGTCCAAACGCCGGCGGCCGATGACGTCGCCGCCGGGCGGATACAGCGTGGCGCGGCCAAGACGCGCGCCCAGCGGACCGGCGAACAGAATGGAGGAACGCACTTGGCGGCAGAGATCGGGCCGCAGCCGGCTGCGGCGTAGCCCTCGGGCGCAGAGCCGCACGGTGGAGCCCTCCTGGGCGACTTGAACGCCGATGTCCGCCAGAATCTCGAGCATGGTGGACACGTCGCGGATGCGAGGGACATTGGCCAACGTGACCGGCTCGTCGGTGAGCACGGCGGCGGCCAGCATGGGCAGGGCGGCGTTCTTGTTGCCGCAGACGCGGTACCGCCCGCTCAAACGTTTCCGCCCATGGATAATAAACCGGGCCATACAGCCTCACGCTCGTGTTGCGATCGGAATTCTTGTCACAAAGCCGGCGAACGCCGCGCCCGTCAGCCGCCGGCCAGCATCTCGCGGATGGTTTCGGCCACCCGCTCGGGCGTAAAGCCGAAATGCTTCGCGATCGTCTGATACGGCGCCGAAGCGCCGAAGCGGTCAATGGCCAGCACCCGCCCTTCCGTTCCCACATGCCGCTCCCAGCCGAAGGACGTTCCGGCCTCGATCGCCAGCTTCAAACTCTCGGGCGGGATGACGTCCTTGCGATAGGCGGCCGGTTGTCGAGCGAACAGTTCCCAGGACGGCATGCTCACGACCCGAATGACCGGTTGCGGCGGCAAACGTTGGGCTGCATCCAGCGCCAAGCTTACTTCGGATCCGCTGGCCAGGACGACGAGACGCGGCGTGCCGGGCGCGCTCTGCCAGAGCGTGTACGCGCCTTTTGCCAGTTCCGCGGCGCGCGGATACCGGTTGCGATCGAGCACGGGCAGATTCTGGCGGGTCAGCAGAAGTAATGTGGGGCCGCGGGTATTGCGCAAGGCGGCCACCCAGGCCGCCGCCGTCTCGGTGGCATCGGCCGGGCGGATGATCGTGACATTCGGCATGGCCCGAAACGAGGCAAGGTGCTCCACCGGCTCATGGGTTGGACCGTCTTCGCCCACGTACACGCTGTCGTGCGTGAAAACATAAATGACCGGGACCCCCATGATGGCCGAGAGTCGCACCGAGGGACGACAGTAGTCGGAAAACACGAAAAAGGTGGAGCCGTACACGCGGAATCCGCCGTGGAGGGCCATGCCGTTGAGAATAGCCGCCATGCCGTGCTCGCGAATGCCAAAATGCAGATTGCGTCCTTCGAAGGCACCGCGCGCCACGGAGGGCGCGCCTTCGATCAAAGTCTTGGTGCTAGGCGCGAGATCGGCCGAGCCGCCCACCAGCATGGGGATGGCCTGGGCGAGGTGTTGCAGCGTCTTGCTGGACGCGATTCGCGTCGCCACGGGCTTGTCCGCGGGAAACGACGGCAGGGCCCGTTCCAGATCCGCTGGCAGCGTACCGGCGAGGTGGTCGCGCCAGCATTGTGCCTTGTCCGGATGGGCGGCTTCATAACGGGCGCGCAGCGCGTCCCAGGCGCGGTAGAGCGCGTCCATCTCGCGCGCGCGGCGGGCGAACATCAGGCGGACGTCGTCGGGGACGAAAAACGTCTGGTCTTCCGGCAAACCCAGCGCGCGCTTGGCGGCGCGCACTTCCTCGGCGCCCAGCGGTTCGCCGTGCGCCTTGGCGGTGTCGTGCGCGGTGGGCGCCCCATGGGCAATGTGGGTATGGGTGATGATGAGCGTGGGCCGGTCCGTTTCCGCACGGGCCGCGGTGATGGCGCCGTCAATCTGCTCGAAGTCGTGCCCGTCTATTTCAAGCACATGCCAGTGGTAGCCTTCGAAACGCCGCCGCACATCATCGCTGTACGCCAGCGCGGTGCGGCCTTCGATGGTGATGCCGTTGTCGTCGTAAAACACGATCAGGCGGTGCAACCCCAGATGCCCCGCCAGTGCGAACGCCTCGTGCGACACGCCCTCCATCAGGTCGCCGTCGCTGGCGATGACATAGGTGCGGTGATCGGTGAGCGGAAACTCGGGCGCATTAAAGCGCGCGGCCAGCATGCGTTCGGCCAGCGCCATACCCACGGCGTTGCCGCAGCCTTGCCCGAGCGGCCCGGTCGTGGTTTCCACGCCGGGCGTGTGGCCCGCCTCCGGATGCCCGGGGGTGCGGCTGTTCCATTGGCGGAACGCCTTGAGATCGTCCAGCGTCACGCCGTATCCGGCCAGATGCAGCACGCTGTAGAGCAACATCGAACCATGCCCCGCAGACAACACGAACCGGTCGCGATCGGGCCACTCGGGATGCGCGGGACAATGCCGCAGGTGCCGGAGAAAGAGAACGGCGGCGACATCGGCCATGCCCATGGGCATGCCGGGGTGTCCGGATTTGGCTTGTTCCACGCCATCCATGGCGAGGCCACGGATGACGTTGGCGGCGCGTTGCAGATCGTGGCTCACGTGCGAATTTCCTTCCGTTGTTTTTTTGTTGCGAAAGTGCTTGCGCGCATTCGGTGAATGCGCTACAAGCATGCGAAAGATCGTATCGGTTTGCGAGTGCTTGTCCAGTCCGCAGTTGCCGCCGACGCAGGTGCCGTCCGAACGGAGAGCGGAGGCGGTTTTTTTGTGTCGCAACGGGCAGCGCATTCGCGCCAAGACGGCGAAACAACAGCCCTTTTGGGGCTTTCAACAAGAAAAGGAGCAGAACAATGGCCGTGGAGAAAACCAGGAAGCAATACGTGTATCGTTTTGGGTCGCGGGCCACAGAAGGCCGCGCGGATATGAAGGAACTGTTGGGCGGCAAAGGCGCCAATCTCGCCGACATGTGCCTGATGGGGCTGCCAGTGCCGCCGGGGTTTACCATCACCACCGAGTGTTGCACAGAGTATTTCGCGCTCGGCATGAAGTTTCCGCGGGGGTTGAAGGATGAGGTGCAGCAGGCCATGCGCGCGGTGGAAGAGGAAATGGGTATGCGGTTCGGCGATGCCCGAAATCCATTGCTGCTGTCGTGCCGGTCCGGGGCGCGCCAGTCCATGCCGGGCATGATGGAAACGGTGCTGAACATCGGCCTGTGCAGCGCCACCATCCCCGGCCTCATCGCCAAGACGGGCAACGAGCGGTTTGTGTATGACGCCTATCGGCGCCTGATCATGATGTATTCCGACGTCGTAATGGAAAAGGCGGAGGGTGTCGAGACCAAGGATGGCCACGGTATCCGCATGCAGCTCGAAGGCCTCATGAACGAGCTGAAGAGGCGCAAGGGGTATCAAAGTGACGCGGATCTGCAAACGGACGATCTGCGGACTTTGTGCGAACGCTTCAAGGAGCGCGTGAAGAAGGCGCTCGGGAAGCCCTTTCCCGACAACGCCGAGGAACAGCTGTGGGGCGGCATTGGCGCGGTGTTCAAAAGCTGGCACGGGAAGCGAGCCGTGTCCTACCGGCGCATTGAAGGCATTCCCGACGATTGGGGCACCGCCACCAACGTGCAGGCCATGGTGTTCGGCAACATGGGCGAGACGTCGGCCACCGGCGTCGCCTTCACGCGCAACCCGGCCACGGGCGAGAACCAGTTCTACGGCGAGTGGCTTGTTAATGCTCAAGGCGAAGATGTCGTGGCGGGCCTTCGAACGCCGAATCCGCTCAACGAAGCGACGCGCAACGAGCATCACGGCGCCCTGCCGTCGCTGGAGCAGGCGATGCCCAAGGTGTACCGGGAGCTGGTGGACATCCGCAACAAGCTCGAAGCCCGCTACAAGGACATGCAGGACATCGAGTTCACGATTCAGGAAGGGCGGCTGTTCATGCTTCAGACCCGTTCCGGCAAGCGCACCGGCACGGCGGCCCTCAACATGGCCATGGACATGCTCGAGGAGAAGATGATTGACGAAAAGACGGCGGTCATGCGCGTGCGGCCCGGGCAACTGGACGAACTGCTGCATCCGGTGGTGGATCCGAACGCGGAGCGCAACGCCCGCGTCCTGGCCAAGGGACTGCCGGCGGGGCCGGGCGGGGCGTGCGGGCAAATCGTGTTCTCCGCGGAGGAGGCTGTGCGGTGGACCAAGCACGGGAAGACGGTGATTCTCGTGCGCGAGGAAACCAATCCGGAAGACGTCGAGGGCATGCGGGCCGCGGTGGGCATTCTCACCGCGCGCGGCGGTATGACGAGCCATGCGGCGCTGGTGGCCCGCGGCTGGGGCAAGTGCTGCGTGGTCGGCGCCGGCGCCCTGCATGTGGACGCCCGCAAGAAGATCCTGCGCGTGAAAGACCAGGTGTTCAAGGAGGGGGCCTGGTTCACGCTCAACGGCACCAAAGGGTGCGTGTACGCGGGCAAGCTGGCGTTGGTGGACGCCACGGAGAATCCGCGCTTCCGCCATTTCATGGAACTGGTGGATCGGTTCCGCACCATGGGGGTGCGGGCCAACGCGGACACGGCGGAAGACGCCCGTGTGGCCCGGTCTTTCGGCGCTGAAGGGATCGGCTTGTTCCGCACGGAACACATGTTCTACGGCAAGGGCAGCGAACAGCCGCTGTTCCTCCTGCGCAAGATGATCCTGAGCAAGACGCCCGAGGAACGGGCAGCCGTGCTCAAGAAGCTCTTCCGCTTCGTGAAGAGCGACATCAAGGCGACGCTGGCGGTCATGGACAGCCTGCCGGTGACGATCCGGCTGCTGGATCCGCCCCTGCACGAGTTCGTGCCGGAAAGCCCGGCCAAGCAGAAGGAGCTGGCGCAGAGCCTTGGCATTACGGCCAAGGAAGTCAAACAGCGCGGCGACGCGTTGCATGAGACCAACCCCATGATGGGGCACCGCGGCGTGCGGCTGGGCATCACCTATCCCGAAATCACCGAGATGCAGGTGCGCGCCATCTTCGAGGCGGCGGCTGAACTGGCCAAGAGCGGCAAGAAATGCATGCCCGAAATCATGATCCCCGTGACGGCGGACGTCAGGGAGTTGAAACATCAGAAGGCCATCGTGGAGCGAGTCCATCGCGAGGTGGCCGCCCGCAAGCGCATGGAGAACATCCCTCACTCGGTGGGCACGATGATCGAAATTCCGCGCGCCTCGTTGCTGGCGGATCGCATGGCGGAAGAGGCCGAGTTCTTCTCCTTTGGCACGAATGACCTGACGCAGATGACGTTCGGCTTCAGCCGCGACGACATCGGCGGATTCATGCAGGAGTATTTCGACCAGAAAATTCTTGCCGCCGATCCGTTCCAGACCATCGATCAGGATGGTGTGGGGCAGTTGATTCGCATGGCGGTGGATCTGGGACGCCGGACGCGGCCGCAGCTCAAGATCGGCATCTGCGGCGAGCAGGGCGGCGACCCGGAATCGGTGCGGTTCTGCTACAAAGCGGGGCTCAACTACGTCAGCTGCAGTCCGTACCGTGTGCCGATTGCGCGGCTGGCAGCGGCGCAGGCGGCCATCAAGGGCTGAACAACTCCGCCCATTTGGCGAAGAGGGCGCGGCCGCACCGCGCCCTCTTTTTCTTTGCGGTTTCCCGAAAAAGACCGGTCGACACTGGAGGCGCGAGGAACGCGGGGCGTTCCTTGTTCGCAGTTCGGTGTTCTTTTGGTAGGCTTTGTCCGCCGTCCTGGCTGAACGGAAGGGAGAACCGACGGACATGAGCCGCACCGCATGGCTGTATCACCCGGATTTTCTGGCCCACCGCACGGGCCCCGGCCATCCCGAAAATCCCCGGCGGCTGAGCGTCATCGTGGAGCGGGTGAACGCCTCGGGCCTCCTCAACGAACTGACGGCGATGGAACCCGCCATTGCTTCGCGCGATACGCTCCTGCTCGCGCACGACTCGGCCTATGTGGCCTGGCTCGAGGAGGCCGGCGCAAGCGGTCGCATGTTTCGAGCCGATGCCGACACGATCGGCTCGCCGGGCACATGGCCGGCGGCCTTAAGGGCCGCCGGGGCAGTGGTCACGGCGGTGGACGCCGTCCTGCGGGGAGACGTCGTCCGGGCGTTCTGTGCCGTGCGTCCGCCCGGCCATCATGCGGAGCGGGACCGGGCCATGGGCTTTTGTTTCCTCAATAATGTGGCTATTGGCGCGCGGCACGCGCAGCGGCGCGGGCTCCGGCGCGTCGCCGTTCTGGACTGGGACGTTCATCACGGCAACGGCACGCAGCACATCTTTGAGGAGGAGGCTTCCGTGCTGTACGTCAGTTTGCATCAATATCCGCTCTACCCTGGTACAGGCCGCGCTTGTGAACGCGGTCGTGGCGCAGGACAAAACGCCACGCTGAATGTGCCGATGGCCCCGGGTTCCACCGATACCGACTATCTACGGACCATGGAAAAAGAGGTGCTCCCGACCATGGAGCGATTCGCGCCGGAGATGATTTTCATCTCGGCGGGTTTCGACGCACACGCGGACGATCCCCTGGCGGCCATGCGCGTCACGGCGGAGGGCTTTGCGCGCATGACGGAGATGACCTGTGCGCTGGCCGTACGGGTCTGCGGCGGACGAATCGTGTCCGTGCTCGAGGGCGGCTATCACCTGCCGGCACTGGCGGCGTGTGTGGAGGCGCATATTCGGGCGCTGCTGTCATAAGCGGGCGCCGCCGCGGCGACGCAAAAAGGTTCGATTTTCCGTCTGGCCGCGGCTAGCATGAACCGCATGGCTCCGATCACCATCGATCCCGCCAAGGTGGCTCGCGTTCTCGAGGAAAACCTGCGGCGTTATCGCGCGACGCCGGATATGACGGAAATCGGCCGGGTGGAGGAAACGGGCGACGGGATTGCCCGCGTGTCCGGACTTCCGGGCTGCATGGCCGAGGAAATGCTGCTCTTTTCCGGCCGGACTTACGGTATGGCGCTGAATTTGGAGCGCGGGCCGATTGGCGCCATTGTGTTCGGGGATTACGCGAGTGTGCGCCAGGGCGATTCGGTGCAGCGAACCGGCCGGGTGCTGCAGGTTCCCGTGGGCGAGGCGCTGCTCGGCCGGGTGGTCAACGCGTTGGGACAGCCCATGGACGGGCGCGGCCCCATCGAAGCGGGCGCCTTTCGTTTGGTGGACGCGGACGCGCCGGGCATCATTGAGCGCGAGCCGGTTCGCGAGCCCCTTCACACCGGCATCAAGAGCGTGGATGCCATGACCGCCATCGGGCGAGGGCAGCGCGAGTTGATTATTGGCGACCGGCAAACCGGCAAGACCACCCTGGCGCTAGACGCCATCCTGAATCAGACGCCCGGCGATGTCCGATGCGTGTACGTCGCGATCGGCCAAAAAATGTCCTCCGTGGCCTCGGTGGTGGATGCGCTGAAGGAGCATGACCGGTTTGGCAACACCATTCTCGTGGTGGCCTCCGCGGGCGAGTCGGCGCCCATGCAGTACATCGCGCCGTTCGCGGGCTGCGCCATGGCGGAGTATTTCCGCGATCGGGGGGAGGACGCGCTGATTGTCTATGACGACCTCTCGAAACACGCCGTGGCCTACCGCCAGATCTCACTGCTCCTGCGGCGTCCGCCGGGCCGGGAAGCCTATCCCGGCGATGTGTTCTATCTTCACAGCCGCTTGCTCGAACGAGCGGCCAAACTGCACCCCGACCGCGGCGGCGGATCCTTGACGGCGCTGCCGATCGTGGAAACACAGCAGGGCGACTATTCGGCCTACATTCCCACCAACCTCATTTCGATCACCGACGGACAAATCTATCTGGAAAGCGAGTTGTTCCATCAGGGATTTCGGCCGGCGATCAACGTGGGGTTGAGTGTGTCGCGGGTGGGCGGAAAAGCGCAGTCGCCGGCGATGAAAAAAGTGGCGCTGCGACTGCGCATCGAGTTGGCCCAGTATCGCGAACTGGCGGCGTTCGCCCGGCTTACGTCCGACCTCGACCGCGCCACCCTCTCTCAGTTGCAGCGGGGCGAGTCGCTGGCAGAGGCGCTGAAGCAGCCGCCGGGGCAGCCATGGCCGCTCGCCCGGCAGGTGGTCGCACTCTGGGCGACGGTGCAGGGCCATCTGGACGACGTGCCTGTCCGCGACGTCAGCCGGTTCGAGGAAGAGTGGACCTCTTTTTTCGAACACACGCACGCAGACGCGTATGCGGCACTGGCCGGGAGCGGACGCTTGGACGAAGAGACGGAACGGCGTCTCGATGGCGCGATGAAGCAGTTCAAGGGACTGTTCCTTTCGACACCGCAGACGGAAACGTAGGAATCATGCGAAGCGGATTGCGGGACATACGGCGGCGAGAGCGGGCCATGCGCAAGGTGCGGCAGGTGACACAGGCGCTGGACCGGATGTCCTCCGTGCTGCTCAACCGCTACCGGACCGCGTTGGAGGCGCAGCGTCCGTATATGGAAGCGCTGGCCGGGCTGCTCGATGGCCTGGCGGCGGAAACTCAGGCCGCGACACCCCCCGCCTCCACGGAACCCGCGCTTGTGCTGGCGCTGGGCTCGGACCGGGGATTGTGCGGCGCGTTTCACAACAATCTGGCCGCCGAATGGCTTCGCCTCCGGTCACGCGGGGCGACGCCGAAATTGATCGTGGTCGGCCGCGCGCTGGCCGGCGCGCTTCGCCGGGCCGGCGGGGCGATCGAGGCGGAATGGGGTCAACCGCCGTTTTCCGCCTGGCCGGAGATGGCGCGCCGCTGGGCGGACGAACTGCTGGCGCGGCATCGCGAGGCGGCGGGAGGCGTTGTCCATGTGCTGTTCACCCGCTTTGTGTCCGGGTTGCGGCAGACGCCTGTGGCGTGCCCTTTGCTGCCGGCCGCGTGGGCGGCGGCGAATTGGACGGCCGGATCGGCCGCGGACATGCGAAACGCGTACATCGAGCCGGCGAGCGAGGATTGCCAGATGGCGCTGGAAACAGCGTTCGCGCGCGCCGCGATCGAACATGCCCTCCTTCACAGCAGCGTGTCGGAACAGGCGGCTCGCCACGCGGCGATGAGCCGCGCCGTGGACAGCGCGGACAAAATGGTGGCCGATCTGGCGGTACGCCACCACCGGCTGCGGCAGGAAGCGATCACGACGGAAATGACGGAAATGGTGGCGGGGATGCTCCACGCATGAGCAACGGACGGATTACGCATGTGGTCGGGCCGGTGGTGGACGTCGAGTTTTTCGGCGAACAACTGCCCGCGCTGTTCACCGCGCTGATTGCGCGGCGCGAGGGCGAGACGCGTCCGGTGACGCTGGAGGTGGCCGAACACCTCGGGCGCAACGTGGTTCGCTGCATTGCGATGGCGCCGACACGGGGCCTTTCGCGCGGCTTGGAAGTGGAAGACACCGGCGCTCCCATCAGCGTGGCGGTGGGCGAAGCGGCGCTGGGCCGTCTGCTCAACGTGCTGGGCGAACCGATCGACGGCGGCCCGCCGCTGGCCAACCCCCGTTTTCTGCCGATTCATAGGCCGCCGCCGGCGTTCGAACAACAAACGCCCGCTACGGAATTCTTTGAAACCGGTATCAAGGCCATAGACCTGCTGGCCCCCATTGCCCGCGGCGGCAAGGTGGGCCTGTTCGGCGGCGCCGGGGTGGGCAAGACGTTGCTGATCATGGAACTGATTCGCAACATCACGACCGAACATGGCGGCCGCGCGGTTTTTGCGGGTATCGGCGAACGCTCCCGCGAGGGAAACGATTTGTGGCTGGAGATGAAGGAGTCCGGAGTGCTGCGCAACACATGCCTGGTGTTTGGCCAGATGAACGAGCCGCCCGGCGCCCGGCTGCGCGTGGCACTCACCGCCCTGGCCCATGCCGAGTTTTTCCGCGATGACCTGCACGAGGATGTGCTGCTTTTCATGGACAACATCTACCGCTTCGTGCAGGCGGGATCGGAAGTCTCTGCGCTGCTCGGGCGGATGCCCTCCGCGGTGGGTTATCAACCCACGCTGGCGACGGAGATGGGCGAACTGCAGGAACGCATCACGTCCACCCGCCGCGGCGCCATCACCTCCGTGCAGGCGGTCTATGTTCCGGCCGACGATGTCTCCGATCCAGGGCCGGCGACCACCTTTGCCCATCTGGATTCCACGTTGGTGCTCGACCGGGCCATTGTCGAACTCGGCATCTACCCCGCTGTGGACCCGCTGGCGTCGACGTCGCGGATTCTGACGCCCGAGGTGGTGGGGCGCGAGCACTACGGAACGGCGCGCGAGGTACAGCGCATTCTTCAGCGCTACCGGGAGCTGCAGGACATCATTGCCATTCTCGGCGTCGAGGAATTGCCGGCCGCCGACCGGGAAATCGTGGCCCGCGCCCGGCGGCTCCAACGCTTTCTTTCGCAGCCGAATTTCGTGGCCGAACAATACACCGGCATCCCCGGGGCGTACGTGTCCATCCAGGACAACATTCGCGGTTTCCGCGAGATTGCCGAAGGCCGCCACGACGCTCTTCCCGAGGCGGCGTTCCACATGGTCGGAACGGTGGACGACGCCATTCGCAAAGCCCGGCAGTTGGGAAAGTGAGCCAATGGCCTCCTCGCCTCGAGCATTCGATTTTCAAATGCTGACGCCCCAGGGCGTGGCGGCGCGAATCGCCGCCGTACTGGTGGATGTGCCGGCGGCCGAAGGCCGGCTGTCCGTTCAAGCTGGACACCAAACCGCCGCCGTGCTGCTCCGAGCGGGACCGGTTGTGATCGTTGCGCCCGACGGCGAGCGGGAAACATGGCGGATTGAGGGTGGATTTCTCATGGTTGCCGCCGGCCGGAGCGCCGTGCTGACGCGGCGGGCAGAGCGCGGAGGAACGCCTCATGCCTCTTGAAACAGGCGTGAAACGGTGGGGCGTGCTGCATGTCCGGCCTAGGACGGAAAAGAAAATGGCGGGCTACTGCGCCCACGGGGGCTATGAGCATTATCTGCCGCTGCGGCGGGAAACGAAGATATACCAGCGACGCAAAGTGACGGTAGAAAAACCGCTTTTCCCGGGTTATGTTTTTGCCCGTTGGGACATAACGACACGAGCCGCGCTGCTGCAAAGCCATCTCATTACGCGCCTTATTCCCGTGGATGACGAATCCCGCTTGCTGCGCGAGCTGGATCAGGTACGCACCGCGCTGGCGGCGGATCCGACATTGGCAGCGTGCCGGGCGCTGACAAAAGGCATGCGCGTCCGAATACAAGGAGGGCCTTTTCAGGGATTGGAGGGCCGAGTGGAAAGCCTGCGTGGTCCCGCGCGCGTGGTGTTGAACGTCGAGATTATTGGTCAGGGCGTGGCGGTGGAGGTGGCCCCTATTTTACTTGAACGGTTGGAAGATTGACGCGAAACAGACCATGAAATCCGGAGCGAGTCCCAAAGAGCTTCAAGGAGAAAACGCGATGGACGGCGAATACCTGCCGGATATTGATACGCCGTGCTACGTTGTGGATGAAGCGGCAATCGAGGCGAACCTGCAACGGCTGGACGATGTTCAGCGGCGGACGGGGTGCCGCATCATTCTGGCGCTCAAGGGCTTTGCCATGTTTCGCGTGTTTCCCTTGGTGCGCCGGTACCTCTGCGGCGTCACCGCCAGCTCGTTACATGAAGCGCGGTTGGGCTTCGAGGAGTTCGGCGGGGAGGTGCATCTGTGCGCGCCGGCCTACCGTGAGGACGAGTGGGACGAGCTGATGCGCTATGCCGACCATGTTTCCTTCAATTCCTTGAACCAGTGGCGGCGTTTTGGGCCGCGCGTGCCCCCCTCGCAAGGGGTATCCTGCGGCTTGCGCGTGAATCCGGAGCACTCGGAAGTCAAGGTGCCCTTGTATGATCCGTGCGCACCCGGTTCCCGCCTTGGCGTCACGGCGGCCGCGCTGGAAGGAGCGAATCTGGCCGGCTTGGAGGGATTGCATTTTCACACGCTTTGCGAACTGAATTCCGACAGCCTGGAACGAACGCTGGCCGCATTCGAGCGGCGATTCGGAAAGTGGGTGGCGGATATGAAATGGGTCAATTTCGGCGGTGGACACCACATCACCCGCCGGGACTACGATGTGGATCGGCTGTGCCGGATCGTTGGCGCGTTTCAGGAAAAGCACCCGGACACGCAGGTTTACCTTGAGCCGGGCGAAGCCGTCGCGCTTCACGCCGGGGTGCTGATCAGCACGGTGTTGGACGTGGTTCATAACGTCAGATCCATCGCCATTCTCGACACCTCCGCCGCGGCGCACATGCCGGATGTGCTTGAGATGCCCTACCGGCCGCGGATTGAGGGGGCCGGTGAGCCAGGGGAATACGCGCACACCTATCGGCTGGGCGGAGTCTCGTGCCTGGCGGGCGATGTGATTGGCGATTATTCGTTTCCGGCGCCGCTGCGGGTGGGCGATCGTCTTGTTTTTCACGACATGGCGCACTACACCATGGTGAAGAACAACACGTTCAACGGCATACGCTTGCCGACCATTGCGCTGCGTCGGACCGATGGCGTGGTGGAAATGGTGCGCCGTTTCACGTACGAGGACTACCGTAACCGGCTGTCCTGATACTGTTCGCGCGCAAAAAGAACGCAGGTCCTCGTCGCGTGTCTTTTCAAGCGCATCGCATGGGAATCTGCTCGTGCAGGCGTTCAAGGCAAAGCGGGTCTTGGGCAAGAGGAAACGGATGTCCGGTCCCGAAGGCGGCTGAATGCCGGCATGGCGGTGTTTGGGACGAGAAGCCCTCAGTTCGACTTGGTGGAAAGGGGCGAGCACGGTTGCCGGCCGGGAGAAGACCAAACAGATTCTCTTGCAAGACCCGCACGACTTGCATGTAGCCCATACCGACAACCGTGATGGTCCCCTCTATTTCGTCCGCCGTGATATTTGTGATGGCCGGCGGTATGTGGCCGCTGGCGCTCGAATAGGCGGCATAGAACTCGCCGCGCCCCAAGGCGCTGCGCGCGTTCGGGGTGTCACGCCCGTTGCGATGCGCTCCGTTCACCGCTGCCATACCACCGACGCAACAAGTTGCTTCAACATCTCCGGCACCAGCACACAAGATAGAAGCGGTCCCTTCATGGGGTGTAGAAAAAATCTTGTGTACGAACCGGAGGAGACGCCATGAAGAGGAAGAACATGAACCGAGATCAGAACAGGGAAGGGGCGGCCGAATCCTGGTTGGAGAAGCCGGCCCCTTTCCCCATCCCTTGGAGCACTCTTATGCATACCCTCAACGACATCGCCGCTCAAGTCTGGAATGATCCCGCCGA
>CALHGX010000052.1 GCA_938031185.1 uncultured bacterium | reverse complement strand
AGGGCGTTGTTCGGCGGCTGAAGCGACGGTTGGGAAGGCGGAAACCGAGTTTTTTCGGTTGCATTCTGAAGATTTTTGCTCCTTCCCGCATTCCGACCCCTCGTCTCACCCCTCAAAACAATCCACAGCGCAATCGGCTCCCACGAATGCTATGTGTTCATCTATAATCCGCATGCGTCGCCGGTTACGATTCATTACACGACACGCACCAGTTCCGGCAGTTTCAGTGTGGGAGCGGGGGCGTCCTATCAATGGCAGGTGCCGCAGAATTCCGGCGCGCGGTTGGTCAATACGAATGGCATGTCATTCTTTGCGCTGTCTACCGTAGGGGCTCGACCGACGGCTAACAACGTTCATGACTGGGGGTTTACCCTCGTCCCGGAAGATGGCTTGACCGCGGTGGCCGTGGTCGGCTGGGGACCCGGTAGCAGCGATCTGACGCAGAACGGGAGCCCGGTTTGGGTGGCGCCGGCAGCGGCCACCCGGATTTACGTGGATTTCAACGGCGACTATAGCGGGCCGCTCACAGATCCGAAGGGCAACAATTACGACGTCCATTACGACCTTGAGGCCTTGGAATCGAGAACGATCTATGATCCGGACAAAGATCAAACGGCGATGCGGCTCTATACCCTTAATGGAACGTTGTTCGCTACGGCGTGGGGCCAGGATCCGGCCGTGGCGGGGGCGGGAAATCCTTATTTGGACTTGGGTACAACGGTGCTGCCTTTTCCTGTGCCGGTGCTTCGCAAGTCCTGTCGCATTGTTACGGACAATGGGACGCCTGGATTAAGCATTGGGGATCTTCTCGAGTACCGCATAGAGGTGGATAACAAGGGGCTATTGCCGTTGGGGAATATGTTGCTCCTGGATGGGCTACCCGTTGCGCTCGAGTACCAGACCAACACAACCACCCACGACAGCATGCCGATACCTGATGACGGCATTGGCGGCACGCCCTTCCCGCTGGATGAAACGGGGTGCACCATTCCATTCATCCTGCGTGGGGGAACCAGTGTTTTCACCTATCGCGTCGAAATAAAGGCCTCGGGTTCCATCCGGAACACGGCGGCGACCTCCGGCCTCGAAGCGGATCACGAAATCATTGTGCCGCCGCCGGCGGGCGCGGATCAATGTAGTGTGGACTTTACGGACAACAACGGCACACCTACGACCGCTTATCCCGCAGGTGGGAACATTTATGTGCGACTGACGGACAAAGATGCCAACCTGAGCACCTCGGCTGTAGACACCGTCACCGTCCTTGTGAAGAACGAAACGCATGGAGACGTGGAGAGTCTTTTGCTGACGGAATCTGGTTCAAATACCAATCGCTTTTTCAGCCTGACTCCCTTGCCTTCTTCTCCCACCGCAGGGCTGGCTCCTGGAGACGGCGTGCTGTATGCCGTTCCTGGGCATGCGCTTTCCGTTACCTACATAGACCCTCTTTATGGCGATTTCTGCGAGGCGTTTGTTGTCATCGCGGCGCCCAGTGCGATCAAGCCCTTGTACCTGACGACGGATGGAACGGATGGCGACACAAACGGGTCATTGGACCGCATAAACCCCGTGGCGGCGGGTGATACCACCACCCGGCAGACGGCGGTTCTTGAGGGCGGCCCCAAGGTCATCACGAATTTCTCGACGACCTCCAGCTTTGGGGATAATACGAATCGCTTGGTTTTCTCTCACACCGTGACGAATGCTGCGACCGACAGACTGCTTCTTGTTTCTGTCGCCGTTGGGAATACTGGGCAAACAGGGGTTCCGCCGACCGTAACCAACGTGAGCTGGAATGCCCAGAACCTGACGCTGGTGGGGACCGAGATATCAGGGGGCACCGGTGGGGGGGCGCGAATGTTCGCACGTACATCTATCGCTTGCTCAATCCGACGCCGGGAACGGGTAATGTGGTGATCTTGTTGAGCGCCCTTGGAGATTTGTGTGCGGGGGCAACCACATTTGGAAATGTTCACCAAACGACCCCTCTTGATTCCTTCGTTTCGACCAACAGCAGTGGCAGCACCTCCGCCGTGCTTACCAACATTCCGGCTGCAGTGGGTGATGTCGTATATGCGGCCATTGCGTGGGATGAGGTCGTTACGATTGCCGCCGGGAGCGACCAGACTGTCTTGTGGGAAGACGAAAACCGTTCGGGAGTGTACGTGGCGGGGGGCGCCCGCATGCGAACGGCGGTTAGCACGAACATGGGCATGAGATACACCGGCAGCCACACTCAGGATTGGGCTTTCGGCGCCGTGGCCATCAAGCCCGCCCTGTCCGGGGAGAGCATTGCGTCTTTTGTCCAGACACCGTCGTTGTGCACCGACCTATCGCTTCCCGCCGGAGGGGTGATCACCATGACCAATTTCATTGCCGTCACCAGCGGGACAATGCCGAATCCGACCGCGGTGACCGCGCAATTGCAGTATGGAACGAACGTGTTCTTCACCGATACCACGGCGGATTATTCGACGGCGGGAGGCGTCACCACGCTGACCTGGTCGGCCGCCCTGCCCACGGCAACGAACATTCCGGCGGGGGCGGCGATTACACTTGTGGTGTCGAACGGGCAGAGCGGAGTGGCGTTTCGCATCGAGTATGACAGCACCAACAGGCCGTCGCGGATTCTTTTGCCGACGACGAGCATCATCAAGGTGGACACATTGGGCATCTATGATGGGCCGTATCCTGGCGGCACGCAGGTGGTCAACGTGGCGGCGGGGCAGCCGGTTTATGTTCGGGCCAAAGTCAGTGATCCGTTCGGAGCATATGACATCACAGGCTTGGACCTAAGCATTCCGGCGGCCGGTGTAAATGTCTCCCTGAATGACGCGCACATGGTGGCGAGTAACAACTGCTCCAAGACATACGAGTATCCGTGGCAGCCGTTGGATGCCGGCAACTACCTCATTACGGTGACCGCGCGGGAAGGGACGGAAGGGGTTACCAATACGGCGGCGACGACCCTTAGTGTGACGCTCCTCGATCTGGGAACGCCCAGCATTACCGAGTTCACCTTTGGGGACGATGGCGTTCGAACCAACCGGTATGCCACCAATCACACCGTATGTGTTCGCGTTACTGATCTGGATCAGGACGCCAATACGTCGGTGACGGAAACGGTGACTGCGGTGATTACCACCACCAGTGGGGACAAGGAAACGATTTTGCTTACGGAAACGGGACCAAATGCCGGCATATTCACGGCATGCCTGCCGGCCAGTGCCACGGTGGACGGCGGGGACGAAGACGGGACGATCTATGCCCCCCCGGGGACGGTGTTGTACGTCCTTTACACGGATCCGGATGATCCTACCGACCAGTCGGAAGACACCGCCACGGTGCCGTTGCCTGCTGACGTGCCGGGCTTGGCGGTGACGAAGAGATTGTCCGTGCCGGCAGATGGCCTGGCGTTGGTCGGCGAGCCGGTTCAGTTCAGCATTTCCGTTGTAAACGTAGGAGACCTGACGCTGACGAATGTCAGCTTGACAGATTCCTTCGATACGAATCATCTGACCTACGCCAGTGCGAGTCCCGTGCCAAACACTGTGAGCAACGGCGTCATTACTTGGACGAACATCGGGCCGCTGACCAGCGGCCAAACAAAGACGTTTTCGGTATCTTTCGCGGCGACGGCCCCTTCGCCGGCCACGACCAATATGGCGGTGGCGGCGAGCCTGAGTGTGGCGTCTACGGGAACGGCCTCGGTGGTCATCACAAAGCCGTCTCATACGGTCACCAAATCACTGATCAGCCCCCCGGCCGGTCCGGCGAATTACGGGATCCGGTGACGTTCCGAATCGTGGTGACAAATAGCGGCGATACGGCCATCAGCACAGTGCCGTTGGAAGACACTTTTGGCGCGGCGTACTTCACCTTTGTATCGGCTACTATTCTGCCGCTCCCCCGCGCTAGAGTTTTCCTGGACACCGAATTGGGGTAGAAAGAAGGGGGGAAGGAGGGTATCCGGATGGGCAGTGAGATGCAGAAGGGAAGCGGTTCTCCCCGAGGGGGGAACCGGCGCGGGGCGGGTCGGTTTTCGGCTCGGCGCAAACATGCGGCGGTGGAGCGTCTGATTCGCGGTGAAGACCTGGAGTTGGTGTCGCGGGAACTCGGGGTGACCGCCGCCACGCTCAGCGGCTGGAGGGAAGCATTCGAGCGCGCCGGCGAAGCGGCCCTGAAAAGCCGCGAGCCGGATGCGCGGGACGAAGAAAACCAGCGGCTGAAAGCGAAGATCGGCGAGCTGACCATGGCCAACGAGCTGCTCGACGCCAAGATTGAGAAGTTGGAGCAAACCCACCCTTTTCCGTGGAGGAAGTCGAAGCGATGAGCCGGACCGTTTCGCCTTCCGTGGAGCGCCCCTATGGTCTGGCGCGGGTGCTGCGCACCTGGAAGATACCGCCTTCGGGGTTCCATGCCCGACGGCAGCGGGTTCGGTATCCGGACCCGGCGGCGCCGGGTCGCCGGGGACCGAATGGGCCGTGCGACGATGCGACGCTGCTGGAACACATCCGCACGGACCTGAAGGCGTCGCCGTGGCATGGCGAAGGGCATCGCAAGGTATGGGCGCGGCTGCGCGTGAAGGGGATCCGCACCTCGAAAGTGCGCGTCCGCCGGCTGATGCGCGAGAACGGCCTGCCGGCCCCGATGCGGGCCGGGCGGGCGCACGGGCCGAAGGCCCACGACCGGACGATTACCACTCAGCGACCCGACGAGATGTGGGGGACCGACATGACCGCCACGGTGACGCCGGCGGAGGGCAACGCGGCGGTGTTCGTGGCCGTGGATCACGCCACGGCCGAATGTGTCGGCATCCACGCGGCGAAGTCCGGGAATCGTTTCGAAGCCTTGGAGCCGATCCGCCAGGGCCTGCGGGAGCGTTTCGGCGCTTACACGGCCCCGATCGCCACGGGCTTGTCGCTGCGCCACGACCATAGCAGCGCGTACCTCTCGGATGACTTCCAGGACGAACCGCGTTTCCTGGGGGCGGCCGGCTCGCCGGCCTTCGTCCGGGAGCCGGAGGGCACATGGCTGCCGGCAGGCAGGACGGATGCGCCGAGCGCTTCATCCGCACCTCAAAGAAAACTTGCTCTGGGTCCGATCCTTCACGACGGTCGAGGAACTGCGCCTGGCGCTCCTGGCCTTCAAGGACCTGTACAACCGTACCTGGCTGATCGAACGCCATGGCTTCAAGACGCCTGCGCAAGCTCGTCAATCGCTGTTGGAGGCGGCCGCATGAATACCGCGTACAAAGTGTCCGGAAAATGCTGGTGCGCTACACCTCCAGGGCCACCTTCGCCTTGAACTCTTCCGAGCGCTTCCGTCGCTTCGTCGCCATCTCCACGCTCCCGTTTTCTCGGACGTCATCTTGTCAGAATCTTGGCTTAGCTACCTGTCCAAAAAACGGGGTGCACTACCGAGCACGTAGTTTGAGAGCGATCCGCCCTTTCCCGAAAAGGACAAGCGCAAGTTCGGCTACAGCCGGGACAAGCGTTTTGACTGTGTGCCGGCGGTCATCGCGTTGATTGTGACGCCGGAAGGCTTTCCGCTGGCGTATTGGGAGCCGCCAAGCAACTATCGCCTTCGGCTTGGCGGTTGGTTCAGATCGAGGTCCCCGAGGAGTATGTGGCACTACGGTTCTCCCTGCGCAAAGACAAGCTGCGCAACATCCGACGGCGCGAAGGCCGTTACCTCCCGCGAACGAATCTGGTCGGCCGTGAACCCGCCCAGATGTGGGAGTTCTACATCCAACTGGTCCACGTGGAAGAAGCGTTTCGCAACCTGAAAGGCGACCTGGCGTTGCGGCCGATCCGCCACCAGAAGGAGGAGCGCATCGAGGCGCATATTTTCGTGGCCTTCATGGCCTTTGCAATGCAAGTGACATTGCGACGCCGCCTTCGCGATCCGGCGCCGGGCCTGACGCCGCGCTCGGTTCTGGAGAAGTTCGCCGCCGTTGAGATGATCGGTGTGCTCCTGCCCGCCACCGATGAGCGCACCATCATCCTGTCCCGTCAAACGGAGCCCGAACCGGAACTCCGAGTGCTTCTCGATCAGATGCGACGTGCCTTGCCCAATCAACCGCCCCCTCGCATCACCGCCAAAGGAGAGGGGACCAGATAGCCCGGTGTAGTGAAGACCTTTGAAATGTTTGCGTTGATTCGCAGCAGTTTATAAAGACCCTACCCCTCGAATCCGCGAAGTCGGGGTAGATCTCCGGATGGTCTGCGGTGGACGCCAGGCTACCTCGCAACACAGGCATGCAAGCGCGCATTGCCTCCGGCAGCTGCGTCGTCACGCGAGTTTCGTCCACAGCCACCGTGGGATACCCCTGAAGTCGCAAGATGACATGCAACAGTTCGTGGACGATCGTGGACTCAGGGTACTCCTTCGAGACGTACACCCGAATATTGTCGCCTGCCCATTCCTGGACTTCGATATCGGAGACGCGCCTGAGCGTTCTCAGCGCCTTGTCCGTATTGGGAGTGTCAATCAGTGGAAATCCTGCCTCAAGGCGTCGGATGTACCTGCCGGCGACCATTGCGCATCCCATTCGATCAGGGCTTCTTCAATAACCGGTTCACCTGCTCAAGCAGGGCCGGCAACTGGACTGGTTTCTCCATGAAGTCCTGGACTGGCATCCAGTCCGGGTCGATGTCTTTGCCCGAGAAGTCCATCGGGAATTCCTGATTGATGCCGGTGAGCAGAATGATCGGCGTTTCATTGATGCCCTTCGTGCGCCGGATGTTCCGCGCCAGATCGAACCCGGCAGCGGGGTTGTCCGGGAACATCACATCGAGGATGACGAGTTCCGGCTTGCCTTCGGACACATGCCGTACGGCGCCTTCGGTCGTGTAGAGCACAGACACCTCATGCCCTTGTTTCCGCAAGAACGCCGCCGTGTTATCCGTCATCTCGATGTCGTCGTCTATAATCATGATTCGCGCCATGTCCGTTCCTCCTTCAACTCGTCGTTTTTCGGGATGAGCACGTGGAATGTCGTCCCCTTGCCTTGTTCGCTTTCCACCTCGATCGTGAGCCGCAAATTGCGCGCGACCTGCCGGACGATCGCCAACCCGAGCCCCGTCGAATTCGGGTTGAACGACGCCGCTTCCTGTGTGCGGTAGAAATCCTCAAATACCTGGGGCAGCGCCTTGTCGCTGATGCCTATGCCGTGGTCAGCAACGCGGACGCTCACCCGGTTTGCTTCTTCTTCGATCCCAACTTCCACGGTTCCTCCTTCGAGCGAATATACTATTGCATTCGAGATCAGATTCGAGAAGAGAATCTTCAATTGTCTGGTGTCGCTGACCACGCTTGCCTCGCCGGTAATCTCAATCGCCACCTTTCTTTCCTGTGCCAAGCCCAGAAGATCCCGAAAGACGGCATCCAGCAATGCGCGCAGATTCACCGGCCCGACGCCCTGTTGCGCGGACGGCGCGGAGCGGAGGCTACCGAGCGTCAGAATATCTCCGATTCGGGCGCGGAGGGTCATGGACCGCGCGTCGATCTTCCCGATGATCTCTCGCACGCTTTCGGGTATCTGCTCCCAGTATGAATGTTTCAGGATCTGAATGTTGCTTTCGATTCCCGAGAAAGGCGCCTTGAGATCGTGCGTAACGCGCAACATCTGCAGGTTCATCTCTTCGTCCGCGCGAACGATGCGTGTGTTCGCGGCGTCCAGCTCGCGGTCCCGCCGGCGGACGGAATCCGAAAGCGTGGAAACGAGATACCACACCACGAACCACACGAAAACCGTGGGTACGGCGAAGGTTACTGTCCGGAGCAGATCGGGCGATCCCAGGGACGCGTGCGGGAAAATGCCCGCCCTCGGCAGAACGGCCATGGCCTCCAGAAACACCGTGGCAAGGAAGAGCGCCGCGCTCATCGTCGTCACGGCAAGGCTGTCCCGGCGACCGAAAAAAATGCAGGCCAGCGTGATATGAAAGAGATAGGCAAACGCGATCACGGTCTCGGTCGGTCCAATCCGATACACCAGCACGGTTAGCACCAAGAGGTCGGAGACGATTTGAAACCAGATGTTCGCGGCGACGCCGCGCCAAGGATAGGACGTTCGCGAGGGGAGGTGCCGGATCCAACGGATAGACCAAACGTTCAACAGCGTGAGAATGATTGCCATGGTCAACGGCCACAGCCCCGGCGGCAGAAGCCCGAAACGCATGAGAAGATCCGGGTCAAAGAGAATGCCTGCCGCGCCGAAGCCCGTCAACACGGCAACCACGCTCCATCGAATCCGGGTGAACCAGCGGGCGTTGTGCAGCAAAACCGCGCTCGTCAGACCATCGGCTCCGGCCGGCCGCGGGGCGGCATCCTGCGGCCTGGAGGCTGGATCGAGTCTGAAGGAACCCATGAGATTTCACCCTGGTTCAGAAATAGTGCATGGCCAGCATCTTTTTCAGCATGACAATGTCCCGCTCCTCCATCCGGATGAGCGCTTCCAGCACAGCGCGGGCCTCCGCGCCAAGGGGCTGACTCAGAATCGTCCGATACAGCGCCACCAGTTCGCTATCATAACGGATCGCGGCTTCCATCAACTCGTCACCGGTAACCTTCGCAGGATCGAGACCCGGAATGCGCAGGTCGGCCAACGCATCGAAGGGGGCACTGAACTTGATTTCTACCGCCTGCACATGGCGTAACGTCTCAGCGTCCAGTCCTGCCAGGGTTTCGTCCAGGTGGCGACGATGGCGGGCCAAATAATAAGTCAGCAACCGCACGCCGTTGTCCGTTGAGTTATCGCGAATCTTTGCATAGAGCGCCTCCAGGCGGCTCTCAAAGTTTCGGGCACTATCTAGGATTTCGCCGATCGTCAAAATACCCATCGTCTTCCTCCTTCGGGCCCGGATTGAGTTCCTATTTCCGCACGGGATGAAAGGGGATGCGGTTCAGAACTTATCGTAGAAGATGTCTGTATCCGTCAAACCCTTGTTTTTCAACACGTCCATAACGGCCTCGATCATTGGCGGTGGGCCGCAGAGGAACGCTTGTCGTTTCACACCCGGCGCCAGAAACTTATCCACAGCCAAGTGAATAAAGCCGGTCTCGCCGTCCCACGTCTCATCGGCAGCCAGCGGGTCGGACAACGCATAGACGATCTTGAAGCTCGGATGCCGCTTGGCCAGCATCCGGTAGTCGTCCAAATAGAAGATATCCTTGGTCGTGCGGCAGCCGAAAAACAGCCAGCAGGACCGTTCCGGCCATTGGTGGTACAGGGAATAGATGATGTTGCGCATGGGCGCCATGCCGCAGCCACCGCCCACACAAACGATTTCACGTTGCGCATCCTCGGAAAGACGGAATTCGCCGTACGGTCCAGTAAAAAGGACCTCGTCACCCTCTTTCAGCCCATGGAGGTATGTGGAGGCAACCCCGCCCGGAACCAACCGTACGTTGAGCTGGATGCGGTTCTTCTCGTAGCTCGGCGAACTGATGGAGTAGGCGCGGAAGACAGGACCTTCGGGACTGGGCGCCTGAATTTGAACATACTGCCCGGGCCGCTGCTCGATCTCGGTCGGGTCCAGAAGGTCGAAGTCCAATTGCTTAATGTCGCGCGTCAGCGTCACGACGCTCGCGACGCGGGATCGGTACTGCTTGGCATTCAGAAGGGCTTCGGGAATACCGATCTCCATATCCTGCTTGATCTTCACCTGGCAAGCCAGACGGACGCCGGATCGGACGTCCGCTCGGCTAAGGAAGGCAGTCTCCGTCGGGAGGACTGGTCCGCCACCGACCGTAACGGTGACCTTACAGTAGCCACACGACCCCTTTCCGCCGCAAGCTGAGGGGATGAAGATCTTGTTGTTGATGAGGGCGGCAAGGAGGGCGCCTCCGCCTTGGACCTTAAACACGGTTGAGCCCGCGTTGATTCTGACGGTGCACACCCCGTAGCGGACCAAATAGCGTTCCGCTGCCAGCAGCAACGCAGCCAGAAGCACGAACAACCCGCCGATCACCGCTATGGCTGTGATGTAGAGCACTCGCTTGCCCTATCTCCCGCACGACTTCGGGAATCGCCCCGCCACCTTCGGGACGCCTTCATTGGACGTTGAGCATTCCGGCGAACCCCATGAACGTCATCGCAATCACGCCGGTAACCAGCATGAGAATCCCCACCCCCCGCAGGGGCACCGGAACGTTGGAATAGCCCATTTTTTCGCGCAACCCGGCCATCAGGAGGATGGCCAGGCCCCACCCCAGTCCGGCCGAGAACCCGAACGTGGCGGACTGCACGAAGTTGTACTTGCGGATCACCATGAAAAGCACGGCGCCCAGAATGGCGCAGTTGACCGTGATGAGCGGCAAGAAAATGCCCAGCGCGTAGTACAGCTTGGGGCTGAACCGCTCCACGAACATCTCGACAAACTGCACGAAGGCGGCGATGACGGAGATGAAGACCACGAACGACAGGAACTCCAGTTGCAGCGGAATCAGTACAAAGTAGTAAATGAGGTAATTGAGCGCCGTGGTGCAGGTCATGACAAAGACCACGGCGGCGCTCAGGCCCAGAGCCGTATCCACCTTGCTGGAGCAGACCAGGAAGGAACACATGCCGAGCAGGCTGGCCAGGAGAATATTGTTGGTGAAAAGGGATCCGACAAAGATGACCCAGAGCGGAGTGGGGTTCACGGTTTTTTCTCCGGTTTGGGCGGACTTGCGGCATTCACGATCCAGATCAACAGCCCCATCGTGAAGAAGGCGCCGGGCGCGAGCACGAAGAGGAGGTTCGTCTGGTAGACGGACTCGGGGAGAATGGCAAAACCCAACAGCGATCCCGAGCCCACCAGCTCCCGCACGCAGCCCACGATGGCCAGCACCAGCGCGTATCCCAGCCCGTTGGCAAAACCGTCCACGAGGGAGAGCAGCGGCGGATTCTGAAGCGCAAAGCCTTCCAATCGTCCCATGAGAATACAGTTGGTGATGATCAGGCCCACGTACGGCCCCAGTTGCTTGGACATGTCCCAGTAAACCGCCTTCAGAATCTGGTCAAAGCAGATGACGAAAACCGAGATGAGCGCGATCTCGACGATCATGCGGATGCGCGGCGGGGTGATGTTGCGGATCAGCGACATGAAAAAACAAGAGAGCGTGGCCGTGAGAATCAGCGCGATTCCCATCACCAACGCGGTCTCCAGCTTGCTGGTTACCGCCAGGGCCGAGCAGATGCCGATGACCTGAACCAGGATGGGGTTATTGGTGTGAACGCCCGCCCGTATCGTCTCCCGGCACTTGCTTCCGGCGCAGCCCACGCACGTTACCGAGACCCTATTCGTTGCGGTCATGCCGCCCCCTTTCCTCCGCTACCTTCGCGGCCACGTCCCGCAATATCGTCTGCACCCGCTCGGAAGTCATGGTGGCACCCGTGATCGCGTCCACGGAGTTCTCGTCCAAGGGCATGCCTTTTTTGACCAATCGGAACCCGGGCTCGCCGGTGAAGGACACGAGTTTCTTGCCCTTGAACTGCCTGACGAACCACTCGGCGCCGATTTCCCCGCCCAGTCCGGGGGTTTCCTCCTGTTGGTAGAACCTCAAGCCGCGAATGGTCCGCAGATCCGGCTCAAGCGCCAGCACCCCCTTGATCGGTCCCCACAGCCCCATTCCGGCGAGTGGAACAGCGAAGGCCATGGCCTCTTGCGAGACTCCAGCTGGGACAAAGGCGTATATCCGAAGACGGCCGTTTGTCTGCACGACCACGTTGCGGTCGAAAATCTCGATCAAGGCTTTGGCGGAGGCTTTCTCGTCGAAAGGAACGCCCAAGGCAGACAAATAATTGCGCATTTCCTCGGCCTTCTCGTTGGCAGACCTGTAAGGCGCCGCAAGGCGGCTGACGGCCGTGAGGACCAAAGCACAGGTCGTCCCAAAGGCAGCGGCAAAAAACAGGGTACGCACGTCAGATCTCACGGGCGTACCTCCTGACATGGATCCGAATGACTATCTCGTCAAGCAGGGGGGCGCAGATATTGCCCAGCAGAATGGCGAACATTACGCCCTCGACGTAGCCGGAAAAGGAGCGGATAAGAAGCGTGGCGCCGCCGATGATCACCCCGTAAAACCACCTCGCGGCGCCGGTCACCGGGCCGGTAACAGGATCAGTCGCCATAAAAACGGCCCCGAAGAGAAAGCCGCCGGACAGCAGATTGAAGGACGGGGGATTCACGCGCGTCGGCGCGATCCAGTGCAGGATCGTCCCCAGCAGGAGAAAGGACAGGACGGACCCGAGGATGGTGCGCAGGCTGGCGACCCGCATGGTGATGAGAAACAGCGCACCGATCAATGTCATGAGGATGGACGTCTCGCCGATGCATCCGGCCGTGTGCCCGATGAACAGATCCCAAAGGGGCGTGTGGGTTCCCTGCTTAGCGAGCATCAGAGGGGTCGCTCCGGTCACAGCATCGGCTGGAACGTCGGGGAGCGCTCGCCACCAGAGCAGCCAGTCGCCGGACTGCGGCACGACCCAGGATTTTGACAGAGCCGCCGGATACCCCAAGAGCAGGAAACACCGACCGACCAACGCTGGATTAAAGAGATTGCGACCGGTCCCCCCAAAGACTTCTTTCCCCACCAACACACCGAATACCACGCCGACCGCCACCATCCAGAGGGGAATGCCGGGCGGAAGAATGAGTGGAAAGATGAAGCCCGTGATCAGGAAGCCCTCGTTGATCTCCTCCTTGCGCACGAGCGCGAACAGAACCTCCACCAGGCCGCCCGCGGCGTACGAGACCGCGAGCATAAGCAGGACACGCGGTCCGAAGAAATACAGGGCGGCCAGGAACGACGGCAATAGCGCCACGATGACCAGCGACATGTACCGTTTGATGTCGATCGGATCGCGTCCGAAAGGAGCGTGCTCGGCCTCCTCAACATGGGAAAAAAAGAAATTGTCTGCCGCCTGAAAGATGGGCCAAAGCGGTCGGAGCCCCCCTCCTTGGTCGAACAACGGCTTAAACCGCTTCAGCAAATTGCCGATCGGGTTCACTTGCGCCAATCCTCGCTGTGTTCCTTCTCGCGCAGGAAAGCTTCCTCCTGCCGCTTGTGGGCGGCTTCGGCCGCGGCCGCCTGTTCGCGCTCCTCGCGGAGACGGACCTGCGCTTCGCTAAACTGCTTTCGAAGTTCGAGTTTCGACGGGCACACATAGGAACACAGCCCGCAGCCAATGCACAACGGCAGGCCGGTTCGTTCGGCCTCGTCGATCGCGTCGCGGTACAGGTAGCGGTGCAGCACCTGGGGCAGCAGGCCCATGGGACAGGCGTCCTCGCACAAACCGCAGGCGATACAGGGGCGCCGCTCGCCGCGCAACGACGTCGTGAGGCGCCGGTCAGCCGCCGCAGTCGTCAACTGCGAGGCGAAACAAGGCAGGAACGACGTCCGGTCGAAACCGGGCTTCGCGAAGCCGAGAAACTCCCGCCCCTCCGGGCGCGGTAGAACGAAAACGGCATCGTCATCGTAACCCACGGCCGCGGCGGCGTCCACGGGCCTGCCCCTGAAGAGTCCACCCCTGAGCACTCGCTTCGTTTCCGTGAGTTCCCCCCTCTCCAGAAGCCGGTCGATCCCCGTCCCAATCCGGGCGCGAACGTGGCGGGGATTGGATGCGCCGGGACCGCCAACCGCGATGACGCGCTCGTGTAACGGAATGCCGTCGGTCATGCAGCCGCCGATGGCCTGCACGGCCTGTACGTCGAGAATCCAGAGGACATCCTCGCGTTGGAAGCGCGGATCGCTCTGCCGCAAGGCCTGACAAAGCACGCGCGGATGTTCGACGGGATAGCGAACGGGTACGCTTTCAATGTGAATCCAAGCATGACCTGCGGTCTCCTGACGAATCCTTTGGGCGACAGGATGGTCTAGTTCGGTCAGCGTCAAATTAATGATCCCGTATTCCGTCAACAGCCGCGGCAAGTAGCGCAACCCGGCGGTTACGTTCTGCCCGTACTCGCCCCAAATGACCTTGCCACGCGCGCGGAAAGGCTCCGCAGCCACAAAATTGACCAAGATACGATTGGGCGTCTCCGATCCGTCCAACGCTGGCATAGCTCCGGTCCTTGAACTCCAGATTAGCGGCCAGATCCCCGCCTCCGCCAGCGCTTGGCGCATGGCCTCGGCGGTTGTGCGTTCCGGCGTACAAGGCGTCCCGAGCGGGTGAATATCATGGCTCGTCACGTTCAGTACGACAGAGCCTGCGCTTCCCGTATCACTCGAATCGATCGTTACCGTTCCGGCGGCTGGCGCAGGCAACGCCACACGCCCGCCGTTTGCCTCCGCCCATGCCAGCGGCGCGCCGAACGCCACCCGCTCGCTGTCGCGCACGGCCGGGACATACGTCAGCCCGTCGCGCCGCAGTTCGACGACAAGCCGTTCCGGCAGCGGCGCCGCGTCGACGTGGCGTGACGGCCGCCCCGGGACCCTGGGAAGGAATCCTCCTCTGCCAAACTTCATGCAATGGCCTCCACGCGGGCAACCCCGGCGAATCGCGCGAGTAACGGTGCCATCGTATCGCGCACATAGCCATGCCAGGCGGCCTGGACTCGGGGCCAGCGGACCAAGTCAGATTCGGAGTCGCGCAGCAGGGACTCGATGACCCCCTCGGCCGTCTGTCCGGCAGGTGGCCGCACGCTGGAGGCGGTCAGTTTGCCCGTGGCCGCATCGAGGCCGAGAGTCTTATCGCTAGACAAGGGAGCCGCGCACGCGTCCAGCAGGTCGTCGGCCAGTTGGTAGGCCGTTCCCAACGCATAGCCCGCGCGCCGCAGAGCCGCTACCAGTTCCGGGTTCGAGCCGCCGGCGCAGGCGGCGGCGAATCCGAACAGACTGCCGGTCTTGCGTCGGGCAATGTCTACGCATCGCCCCCAGGATGCTCCGGCCTTGAGCCCCGCAAATTCCTGCTCCGCCTCGGCGTCGCACATTTCGCGCAGCGTGACCGTCAACATGGGCAGATGGGACGGCAGAACGTCCTGGATGGCCTCGACGGCCAGGGAGACCAACAGATCGCCTAGAATGACCGCGGCTTTGGTTCCGTCAGTAACCCATAAGGCAGGATGTCCGCGACGAAGCGTGCCCCCATCCAGAATGTCGTCATGCAACAGACTCGCCGCGTGCAGCATCTCGACCGCCGCCGCCGCCCGGTAAATGGTTCCAGGCGCGACATCGCCGGCTGGACCGAGGCACAAGAGCAGCCGTGCTCGCAACATCTTGCCGCCGCCTATGCTGGACCAGAACCGCGCCACTTGGCCACGCAGCGAAGTGCCCTCCAGCGCTTCGCGGACGATCCGGCGCAGCTCCCGCAACATTTCCGCCACATCCCGACAATCGTTCATGAGCCTTCCCAGCATGCGTTCCTAGACGAATACGTGCCGGCCATGATGTCACCGCCGACATCCAAAATGAACAGGACATACCTACGATTTTGCGGATGCGAGGCACCCTAGGGGAAATGAGACCGGCGGGCGCAACCCCGCGTCACTCTCGAGTCGCTGAGTCGGCTTGACGGTTGCGCCACTCGCGGGGCGAAAGGCCGATTTTTTGGCGAAAGCGGCGGGCAAAATAGCCCGGGTCCTCATAGCCCACCTGGCGGGCGATCTCGTTGACGTTCAGCGTGGGATTGCGGAGGAGTCTTTGGGCACACGCGATGCGCTGTTGGGCCAGGTAGTCGGTAAACGGCATTCCGACGTGTTCCCGGAACAGAGTGGTGAAGTGATTGGGCGTCAGCCGGGCCACGGCGGAGAGTTCTTTGACCGAGAGCGGCAACTCGGGCCGCTGGCGGATGAGCTCACGGACGGCATGGATCAATAGCGGGGTGCCGGCGCCTTCTTCCGTTCGCGGCGGCACCCAATCGCTTTTCTTAATCCATTGCTCAAGATCGATGTGAGAGCGGACTCCCGCCCCCGCCGTGGCCAGTTTCTCCTCCAGCGCCGCGTTGCGCCGTATCAACCGCACCGCCTCGGACATCGTCCGCATCGCCGCCCGCAGCCGTGTCCGTTGCGTTTCGTCCAATTTTGGAAGTGCGAGAAAAGCCTTGCGAAGCTCCCGCAAGTCGAGTCCCAGTTTTTTCCCGCGCCCGCGGGCCTCCTCCCAGCCGCCGGCCCCGACAAACATGCAAGAGCAAACGATGGCAACCGATTCGGAAGAGGAGTTTGCGGCGGGGCACACCATCACGGAAGCTCCCGCATGACAGCGCTGTTCGGCGGGGCCGCCGCCGCAGGCGGCTACCGTCATCAAGATGTGACACATCCGGCAGTGCTTGGCGCCTTCCGGCGATGACTGAACCAGCCTACAGAAGCGGGGCTGGAGATCGGCGCGGCTGTCGCCGTGAATCTGCTCCCATCCCGATGGCGTCGGATAAACGACCAGAAGGCGTACGCCCGTCAGTTCCGCCGCCAGTTCTCCCAGTTGACGAATTAGCGAATGCCGCACGTCGAGTGTCTTGTCGCGTTCTTCTGCTTTCCGGCTGATCGGTCGTTTCACGTCCTTCCTGAGGCATGCGCCGTACATTTATATAAACAAACGTCAATCTCACTTTTCGTAGACTTGTCCAGTATGGCAGCCATACGGCGCGCTGTAAAGTGCGTTGCGATGCTCAAAGATATTCATACGCTGACCGTCCTTGTGGTGGATGATGACCCCGAGGAACTGGTCTCCGCCTGCAGGGCGCTGGGCGTGCATTATGGTGTGCTTGCGGCCACATCGGGGGAAGACGCGCTGCGCATGGCTCGCATGGCCCGGCCCGGCGCGATCATTCTGGACGTCATGATGGCCGGCGGCAAGGACGGTTTCACGACGTTCCGCGAACTCCGACGGGATCCAGCCACCCGTGACATTCCGGTTGTGTTCCTGACCAACGTCGGCAAAGCCACCGGCCTGCCCTTTGAATCCGCCGAGTTAGCCAGGTATCTCGGAGGGCGTCCCGCCGCGTTCCTCGAAAAGCCGGTGTCGGCCGATGCACTGGTCGGCGTTGTGGCCAAGTCGCTGGAGGCACGGAAAGACGGGCCGCCGGGGGATGGAGCGGCATGCATACCATCGTAGATATGTCTAACGCCGCGCCTATCCATAGTGTCTTGATCTGCCGACCGGATTCGAAAGGAAGGAGAATTGAAACCCATGGCTATGACCCGCGCTGAATTCGTGAAAGCGACCATCTTGACCGGAGCAGCGGCGGCGGTTCTGTCGGGAGCGGCGCGCAGGAGCCGCCGCCGGACCGACTATGGAGATCCGGCGGGGGAGGAGACTGTGCGCGAGATCCAGGCCCTGTCGGCGGTGAAGGCGGATGAATCGGAAGATTTGCTGCTGACCATGCAGCGCGACCTCGCGCGGGCGATGGGCAAGCCGGCGGAACGGCGGCAGTGGGGCATGGTCATTGACCGGCGCAAGTGCGTCGGATGTCACGCTTGCACCATTGGCTGCGTGTCCGAAAACAAGTTGCCGCCAGGCGTGGTGTACCGCCCGGTGCTGACCGAGGAGTCGGGGCGGTTTCCCGATCCGCGGATGCAATTCACGCCCCGGCCATGCATGCAGTGCAGAACGCCCCCGTGCGTGCCGGTTTGCCCGGTGAACGCTACCTGGAAACGCGCGGACGGCGTGACGGTGGTGGACTACGACAAGTGCATCGGTTGCCGGCACTGCCTTACCGCATGCCCCTATGGAGCGCGCACGAGCGACTTCGGGCATTCTTACCGGGCCGGCGCGGCGCTGGGGGCGGGAAAGGACGTCGACGGGGCTCTCCAAGGGCGTGCTGCCTCGTATGAAGAGCAGCCGAACCACGAGTACGGCAAGGCCTGGTCGCGGGCGAAACACGGCTCGCCCATTGGCAACGCGCGCAAGTGTCATTTCTGCCTGCACCGGTTGGAAGCGGGGCAACTGCCGGTCTGCGTGACGACCTGTATCGGTCGCGCCACGTATTTTGGGGATTTGAACGACGACATGGCCGTCATAACCCGCCTGGTTCGCCGCGAGCGCGCCGAGCAACTGCTCGCCCATCGCGGCACGGATCCGAGCGTGTACTACATTTCGTAAAGGACAGGCTGCGAGATGAAAGAGATGAAAGAAGCAAGCGGCGGCAAGCGGAATCTTGCTCTTCAGGCGCTTGGAGGCGCGATCTGGTGCGTGCTCGCCGTCATGGGTCTCATCGGACTTTACCACCGCCTTCGGACGGGGCATGACATGGCGGGCTACGGTTCGTATGTGCCCTGGGGTATCTGGGTGGCCTTTTACTTCCACGGAGTCGGAATGGCGACGGGCGTTTTTCTGGTGGGCGGAATGGGTTACCTCCGTGGAACGGAGGGAGCGCGCACGAACGAATCGCTGCGCACGGCCATCGTGCTAAGCCTGGCCGCGATGTTCCCCGGCTTGCTGGCCATTGGCCTCGACCTGGGTCGAATGGAGCGTGGCGCCAACATTTTTTTGTCTCCAAATTTCGGAAGCGTCATGACGCTGAATGCCTGGATGTACAATATCTTCCTGTTGGCGGCGGCCGTCGCCTGGTTGTTGAGTTGGCGGAAAAGATCGGCATGGCTCCGACCGCTGATTCTCTTTGCGGCGCTCGTTTGCTGCGCCTTTGGGATGGGAAGCGGCATGTTCTTCGCGGCCGTGAAGGTCAAACCCTATTGGCACAACGGGATTTGGCCTATTGTCACGCTCGTATCCGGCCTGGCCGCGGGCGCGGCTCTGTTGTTGTTCGTCCGGTGCGCAGGCTCCCGGGCCGCATCCGAAACCGCGGAAGAGGACGGAACACGGTTGGCTCGGCGTGTCCTGCAGGGCGCGCTGGCCGCTTATCTTGCGCTGTCCGGCGTCCGGTGGATGGTCGCGCACATCTACGATTCCGGCGCCGCCGCCATCGGCCATGATGCACCCGATTCTACCGGATGGCTCTATCCGCTGTTCGGCATCGTCGTTCCGTTGCTGTTGCTGGCCGGGAAGCGCCGCCCCGGATGGCTTGTGGCTGCCCTGTTGGCATCCGTCGGGCTGTTGCATGGGCGGCTGGAGCTTGTTCTGGGGGGGCAACTGCCCACCGAGATGCCAGGCCTGCCACAAGCTTTTCATCACCCACGCCTGGCTTTCGCCTACCGCCCAACCGTCATGGAATGGCAGGTGGCCGCGCTGCTGCTGGCCATCGGCCTGGCTGTGTACTTCATCGGACAAATGGTCAACAAGACGGTGGCGGCGCGCCTGGCGACCGCGAATCAGGGAGCTTCGCGATGACAAACGAAATCAATCCTAGGAATCCGATCTCCCGCAGGAAGTTCCTGGCGGGCGGCGCCATGCTGGGCGGCGGCCTGGCCGCGGCAGCGGTCGCCCCGGCGGCGGGAAGCGACGACGGCGGGCAACGCCGGGGCAACGCCATTCTCAACAGCGGAAGGCCCGATGCGGATTACGACCTCGCCAAGGCCGAGAACACCCTGTACAGCGCCTGCCTGCAGTGCAACACCGGCTGCGGCATCAAGTGCAAGGTGCAGGATGGTGTCGTCGTCAAAATCGACGGGAACCCGTACAATCCCTGGACCCTGGTCCCGCATCTGCCCTACGCCACGTCCTTCGATGACGCGTTGCCGGTGGACGGCGCGATCTGCCCTAAAGGTCAGGCGGGCCTGCAGACGGCTTACGATCCATACCGCTTGCGCAAGGTCCTGAAACGGGCCGGCAAAAGAGGTGAAAACAAATGGGTGACCATTCCCTTCGCGGATGCCGTCGCCGAGATCTGCGAAGGCGGCACGTTGTTCAAGGACGTGCCGGGCGAGGAGAACCGCCACGTGGACGGGCTGCGCGCCCTCATGGCGCTGACCGATCCGGCTCTGGCCGAGCAGATGGCGGCGGATGTCAAGGCGATCTGGGACGAGAGGGAAAAAGCAAAGAAGATCGCTCGCGTGGCGGAGTTCAAGAACAGGTATGCAGCCCACCTGGATAAACTTATTGACCCCGACCATCCGGACTTAGGACCGAAGAACAACCAGATCGTGCTCGCGTGGGGACGCCTCAAGGACGGGCGCGGCGATTTCTACAAGCGTTTCGCCGCCGCCTTGGGCACGACGAACGCCCATGGACACACCACCGTCTGCCAGGGTTCCCTGTATTTCACGTGCAAGGCGATCAGCGAACAGTACGCGGGCGGCAAGTTCTCCGATGGCCAGAAATTCTATTGGCAGGCCGACACGGAGAACGCGGAGTTCATCCTCTTCGTCGGCGCGAATCTCTTCGAGGCCAACTACGGACCGCCCAACCGCTCGGCGCGCCTGACGCAGAACCTGGTTTCCGGCCGCACGAAGATCGCCGTGGCGGACCCCCGCTTCAGCAAGCTGGCATCGAAGGCGTGGAAGTGGCTGCCCCTCCGCCCCGGAACGGACGCGGCGCTGGCGATGGGCATGATCCGCTGGATCGTCGAGGAGAAGCGTTTCGACGCCCGTTTTCTGGCCTGCGCCAACAAGGCGGCGGCCGCGGCTGCGGGCGAGAGCAGCTGGTGCAATGCCACTTGGCTCGTAGCGATCAAGGACGGCGTGCCCGGAAAATTCGTGCGCGCCGCCGACCTCTTGATCGACGGGCAACCCTTGAAGGTCGCCGAGAAGCGCCGGACCAACGACGGGAAGGAATTCGAAGAGAGATTCCTTGTCGTCATGGCCGGCGGCAAACCGATAGCCATTGATCCCAACGACGAACAGACCCCAGTGTTCGGGGATTTGTTTGTGGACACCGCCCTGCCCGACGGCACGTTGGTCAAATCCGGCCTCCAGATTCTGTTCGAATCGGCATCCGCACACACCGTGGACGAATGGTCGGAAATGGCCGGCGTCGAGCCCCGGACCCTGATCGAGGTGGCGCATGAGTTGACCGCCCACGGCAAGCGCGCGGCCGTGGATATCCATCGCGGTTCCGCGCAGCATACGAACGGGTTTTACAACGTGCTGGCGTGGATGAGCGTGAACATACTGCTTGGCAACTGTGACGCCAAGGGCGGAATGATCGCCGCCAGCACATGGGACACGAAAGGCAAAGGCGGCTTGTTCAAACTCGATGCCCACCCCGGAAAGACGACGGCCTTCGGAGTCAGTTCCATCCGCCATGGCGTGGACTACGAGAAGACCACCCTGTTCGCCGGCTATCCCGCGAAACGCAACTGGTATCCGCTCTCGAGCGATGTGTACGAAGAGATCATTCCGTCCATGGCCGACGCTTATCCTTACCCGGTAAAGGCGCTGTTCATGTACATGGGGGCGCCGACGTACTCGCTGCCGGCCGGACATACGAATATCGAAACGCTCTGCGACACCGCCAAAGTGCCGCTGTTCGTGGCCAGCGATATTCTGATTGGCGCGACCTCGATGTATGCCGATTACATCTTCCCGGATACCTCCTACCTGGAACGATGGGAGTTCCAGGGAAGCCATCCCAACCTCGCGAACAAAGTCCAACCCGTGCGTCAACCGGTCATGGCCCCCATTCCGGAGGAGTGTACGGTGTTCGGTCAACGCATGCCCATAAGCCTCGAGGCCATGATTCTGGGCGTCGCCGAGCGCTTGCGGTTGCCCGGCTTTGGCGACCAGGGGTTTGGGCCCGATCTCCCGCTGCGGCATCCCGATGATCTGTATCTTCGGGGGGTCGCCAATCTGGCGTTCGGAGAAAAACCCGATGGATCGCAGAGTGTACCGGACGCGAACGGACGCGAGATCGAGATATTCCTCCAGGCGCGCCGGCATCTGCCGTCCAGCGTCTTCGACCCGGAACGCTGGAAGACGATTGTGGGCGCCACGATGTGGCCGAAGGTTGTCTATGTCCTCAACCGCGGAGGGCGTTTCGAGGACCATGCGCTGGGATATAAGGGTGACCGTATCGCACACCCCTATGCGAAGCTGCTTAACCTGTACCAGGAGAAAACCGCGGGGGTCATCCACGCCGGAACGGGCCAGCATCATCCCGGTTATGCCTGTTACCTTCCGATACTGGACTTCGCCGGGGAGAAACCGGACGAGTTGCGCAAGGGATACGACTTGGCGTTGATCACCCATCGGGTGATCACACAAACCAAGAGCCGCACCATCGCCAATGCCTGGCTGAGCGCGATCCTGCCTGAGAACGGGATATTGATTCACCCGGCGGATGCCGCTCGGCTAGGATTTCATAACGGCGAAACCGTCAAGGTCGTCAGCGCGACCAATCCGGACGGCGCGTGGCCGCTCGGGGCCGGCCGCCGCAAGCCCATGGAAGGCAAGCTGGTTGTGACCCAGACCGTGCGGCCTGGCGTGGTGAGTTTTGCGCTTGGCTTCGGTCATTGGGCCACGGGCGCGAGCGATGTCACGATCGATGGGCACGTCATCAAGGGCGAAGCTAGGCGGGCGGCCGGCATTCACGCCAACGCCGCCATGTGGACCGATCCGACGCTGAAAAACACTTGTATGCTCGACCCGGTCGGAGGAAGTGTCTCGTTCTACGATACGATGGTCAGACTGGTGAAGGTTTAAACAACGAACCCACTGAAGGAATAAGCGATAAATCTCCGATTCGGGCCGGGCCTAAGGCCGAAGCTAAGGCCGCCGAACGACAGGGTGGGGATGGAAACGTCCCGCGCCTCCCCGGCGCGAGGGTTGGCGAGAATGCCGGACGCCCAGCGCCATTTTGGAAAGGAGACGAGATGACGAATGCAGACGCCGCCTGGCGTACGCTGATGGACTGTGTGGCTCCGCTGCCGGTCGAGCCCTGCGCGCTGGATCGGTGCGCGCAGCGCTACCTTGCTCAACCGGTCCTTGCCGATCGCGGCATCCCCCCCGCCGACCGCGCGGCCATGGACGGATACGCCGTGCGCGCAGAGGATGTCGTCTCCGTGCCGGCAACGCTGCGCATCGTCGGCGAGGTCGCCGCGGGTTCGTCCGCAAGGCCGCCGGTCACATTCGGCGAATGCGTCCGCATTATGACCGGCGCCAACATGCCGCCGGGCGCCGATGCGGTCGTGATGATCGAGGAGACGGACCAGCCCGCGCCGGACACGGTGTCGGTTCTCGGCGCCGTGCGCCGCGGACAGCACATCCTGCGCCGGGGCGAGAACGCGCGGCAAGGCGAGGTTCTGCTTGAGGCGGGATCCTTTCTGGATGCGTCCGCGCTGGCCTTATGCGCCGCCGTGGGGTGCGGCCAGCTGCTGACTCACGCCATTCCGCGTGTCGGCGTCGTCACCACCGGATCGGAACTGAAGGCCGCCAAGGACGTCGTCGGGGAACACGAAATCCGTGACTCGAACGGCCCACTGCTGGTGACCGCCCTGGCGGAGCGCGGTTTCGGTCCGGCGGATTTCCGGCGTGTGCCGGATGAGCGTGGTCCGCTCCTCGAAGCCTTGCGCTTCAGTCTGGAGAAACATGAGGTCACGCTCGTGTCGGGAGGCGTATCGGTCGGCAGGTACGATCTGGTCCCCGGCATTCTCCGGGAACTGGGCGCGACGATTCGATATCACGGGATCGCGATCAAGCCGGGCAAGCCGCAGTTGTTTGCCACTGTCGGAGATGGCCGCTATGTCTTCGGCCTGCCGGGCAACCCCCTGGCCGTGCTGGTCGGATTGCATGAATTCGCGCTGCCGGCGCTGCGGCGACTCGCCGGCTGTCCCGAGGCGGCGTGCCGTCCTTTGTTGCGGCTTCCGCTGCGCTCCGAAGTCAAGACGAAGGGATCGCGGAGACATTACCTGCTGGGGCGTTTGGTGTCCTTCGATTTCGGCACAGCCGTTGTACCCGTGCCCAATTTGGGCTCGTCCGATTTTGTCGCCGGCAGCAAAGCCGACGGGACGGTCATCATGCCGGACGGCGTAGTGAGCCTGCCCGCCGGCGCTGTCGTGGATTTCCGACCCTGGAGAATGCCATGACAGCGGTCCCCCCACCACAGGGACTTGCTCTGCGGATCTCCATCACCGACCGCTGTCAACTGCGTTGCCGATACTGCCTGCCGGCTCACGGCATCCCACTTTGCGACAGAGACCAGCTTCTCACTTACGAAGAGATAACCGCGCTGGTCGCCTGTCTCCAGGACGAGTTCGGGCTGTGCAAGGTGCGCATTACCGGCGGAGAGCCCCTGGTTCGTCCCGACATCGAACGACTGATCGGCATGCTCGCTGAACTTGACGTTCCTGATCTTGCGCTGACGACCAACGGGGCGCGTCTGGCGCCGATGGCGGCCGTGCTCAAGCAAGCCGGTCTGGAGCGGGTGAACATAAGTCTGGACTCCCTCTCGCCCGACGTGTTCCACTGGCTGACCCGCGGTGGGGATTTGCGCGCCACCCTGGCAGGCGTTTACGCGGCCCTCACACACGACCTGCGACCGGTAAAACTGAATACTGTGGTGATCCGTGGCATTAACGACGCCGAATTACCACAACTCGTCGCGTTCGCTATAAGGAACGCTTGCGAGATCCGCCTCATCGAGCTGATGCCGATTGGTCCAGGCGCGGATTTCTATCCGGATGGATTCATGTCGTCCGCCGCCGTACGCCGGAGTTTATCGGCACATTTCGTTTTGAATCCCGCGCGGCCGTCCTATGGGAGTTCGGCGCGCCTCTACCAGGTAACGGACGCGGACGGGCGGCGCGGCACGGTGGGCTTTATTTCCTCGTGCAGCGATCCGTTCTGCGGGGGATGCAACCGTCTGCGAGTGACGGCGGATGGCCGGCTGATCGGGTGCCTGGCCCGGAACGGCGGCATCTCCGTGCGCGAGATGCTGCGCACGGGCGATAGGGCCGCGTTGTGCGAGGCTGTGCGTGCCGTTCTCGGCGCGAAGCGGAGAGGTCGGCTGTTTGCGCAGGGAATGGCCATGGCCTCCATTGGAGGATGAGGAACGAGTATGTTCGGATCGCGAATCCAGTTCAACCGCCGCGAGTTGTCCGGCGCTTTCGGCGACATCGGCACCGATCTGCCGCTGATCACGGGCATGATTCTGGCCTCCGGCATGAACCCGGCCGCGGTGCTTGGCGTATTCGGCTTGGCGCAGGTTGCAGCGGCACTTTTCTACGGCATTCCCATGCCGGTGCAGCCGCTCAAAGCGGTGGCGGCCCTGGTGATTGCCGGCGGCATCAGCGCTGCGCAAGTGTACGGGGCGGGATTGAGTATCGGACTCATCATGCTCGCCCTCACCGCATCCGGCCTTCTCGACAAACTGCGCGCCATTGTACCGGAACCCGTGATCAGGGGGATTCAGTTGGGGCTAGGTCTCAAACTGGCGTTGTTGGCCCTGGGCCGGTACATTCCATCGGCGGGCGTTTCCGGCCTGGCATTGGCCGCCCTCTGCGCGCTGGTGCTCCTCCTGCTGCTGGGCAACCGACGTTGTCCGCCCGCGCTGCCCGTTGTCGGCATCGGCCTGCTCTATGCCTTCGTCTTCAACTCGGTCGGCGGCTTGGGGCGGGAGAGTCTCCGCTTCGCCTTGCCGCGTCCGGTAACCTTCTCGACCGGCGACATGCTGCAGGGGCTTGTTCTGCTCGCATTGCCGCAAATCCCGTTATCGCTGGGTAATTCGCTGTTTGCCGCCCACCAGATGGCCGCGGACCTCTTTCCTGAACGCCGGGTTACGCTGCGCACCATCGGATATACTTATTCGCTCCTGAACGTGGCGAGCGCCTTCCTCGGGGGCGTTCCCGTCTGCCACGGGTCCGGTGGGATGGCCGGGCACTATGTGTTCGGCGGACGAACAGGGGGGTCAGTGTTGATCTACGGAGTCTTTCTGATCGCTCTCGGTGTCTTCTGGGGATCGGGTTTTGGGCAGATTGTGCAGATGTTTCCGCTGCCCGTGCTGGGCGTCATCCTTCTTGCCGAAAGCGGTATGCTAATCCGCTTTGCGCGGGATCTCGTGCCGCGTCGTTCCGAGCGGGCTATTGCGGCATTGACGGCATTGTCAGCCGTGCTTCTTCCCTATGGATTTCTCATCGGCATGGCGATCGGAACCGTTGCGACATACGCGCCGCGGTTGCGCCATCGCCTGTTTCAAAATGTGAAAACTCCAATTATCCTGGAAGTGGAAGATGCCTGAAAGCAAGCGATTGTCGCATCTATCCGCATCGGGCCGCGTCCGCATGGTGGACGTCGGCGACAAAGCGGCGACCGAACGCACGGCGCGTGCCGAGGCCGTCGTTCGGCTGGGCGCGAGGATCGCAGAACAACTCCGGACAACGGGCGAAACGGCCAAAGGCAACGTAATGGAGACGGCGCGCATCGCCGGAATCATGGCGGCCAAGAGAACGGCGGAACTGATCCCGCTTTGCCACCCGCTGGCGCTGAGCGTGGTGGACATTTGGGCCACGCCAGCGGAAGAAACGCTTCGTCTGGAGTCGTTCGTCCGTTGCCGGGGCGTAACCGGCGTGGAAATGGAGGCGCTGACCGCCGTGACCGTTGCGGCGCTGACGGTCTACGACATGTGCAAGGCCGCGGGCAAGGGTATCGTCATCGAGCGCGTCCGGCTGCTGGAGAAAACCGGGGGCCAATCGGGAGTCTGGAAAGCCGGAGAGGAATTCTCTCGCAAAGACGCAAAGAAGGCAAAATCATGAGCGGGAGAATAGAGGCTGTTTGTGTCAGCGCCAGGAAAGGCGAACGCAAATCGCCGATCGAGTCGGCGCGCTTTGTCGCCAACCACGGGATTGAGGGTGACGCTCACGCCGGTTCTTGGCACCGGCAGGTAAGCCTGCTGTCCGCCGATGCTATTGAGGAGCTGCGCCGCAAAGGGCTGCCAGACCTGAAAGCGGGCGATTTCGCGGAAAACCTGGTTGTCTCGGGGCTTGATCTCGAAATCCTGGGGCTCGGCAGCCGGGTGCGGATTGGGCGCGAGGCGGAGCTGGCGGTCACCCAGATCGGCAAGGTTTGTCATTCGCGCTGCGCTATCTACTACCAGACCGGCGACTGCATCATGCCGCGGCTCGGCCTGTTTGCGCGCGTTGTAACGGGCGGGGTTGTGAGCCCGGGCGATGCCATTGACGTTCTGCTAGCGGTGCCACGTGCGCTTTACCAGGCGGTTGTCCTGACGATCAGCGACCGGTGTGCACGCGGAGAGACTACAGATACGGCGGGACCCGCGCTCGCTCGGCGGCTCACGGAGGTCTTGCCGGCGCACATTTACACGATCCGCGTCATCCCGGATGAGCAGCCGCAAATCGAGGAGGCTCTGCGTCACTTCGCCGACGGCCATTCGATCGATCTGATCTTGGCGGTCGGCGGCACGGGGTTTGCCCCACGCGACGTCACGCCCGAAGCCGTGGCCGCCGTGGTGGAACGCCGCACGCCCGGCCTGGATGAGGCCATGCGTCGGGCCTCATCCCAGAAGACGCCGCACGCCATGCTTTCCCGCGCCGTATCTGGTATTCGCGGAAGGACGCTAATCGTGAGCCTTCCGGGTTCAGAGCGTGCGGCCGTTGAGAATCTGGAGGTCATTCTTCCAGCCCTTGACCACGGCCTGTCGAAATTGCGCGGCGATCGCAGCGACTGCGGCCGGCCAGAGAAGATGGCGAGGACAGAATAGTGCCATCTAGCGACCAAGCCACTAGGATCAAATATCCGGCCTTCGGCATCTGCGGCTACAGCGGCTCCGGCAAGACGACGCTGATCGAGGCACTGGTTCCGCGCCTGAGTGAACGCGGCCTCAAGGTCGGCGTCGTCAAGCAAGATGCGCACGGTCTGCAGTTCGACCGCGGTGGCAAGGATACCGACCGGATCTTCAAAACCGGTGCAGATGTTTTTATTCGGGACCAGGAACAGGTCTTTGCTCGTCTGCATGGCCCCTCTTCTGCCGACTTGGAGGCCGTGATCGTGCTCGCCGGAGCCCACTACGACTTGATCCTCGTCGAAGGCCATAAAAGCGGGCTGCTGCCCGGCAAGCTCTGGCTCGGTAAGCCCGACGATGACGCCATTCCGCCGGATGCGACCGGGATCAGCCGTCTGCTGAGATGGGGCGAGGATCGGCCACGGATCACCCTCGAGCTGATCGAGGCCTGGTTGCAAGAGCTCTGGCTCTCAACTCCCGTGTATGCCGGCATCCTGATCGGCGGCCGCAGCACGCGGATGGGACGCCCCAAACACCTCATCGGTGGACCTGGTCAGACTTGGCTCCATAGAATTTTCGAGGCCGTGCGAGACAGGGCGCATAAAGTCGCCCTCCTGGGCGGTGGAGAAATCCCCACCGATCTGCGTTCCTTGCCCGTTCTGCCTGACGCCGATGACGCCGAGGGGCCGTTGCGCGGCATGCGCGCCGCAATGCGGTGGGCGCCGCGCGTGGGGTGGCTGTTCGCGGCTTGCGATCAACCCGAGATGTCGTCTGCGGCCGTCGCATGGCTGCTGTCGCACAGACGGCCCGGCGTGCGGGCCGTCATGCCGGTCTTGCCGGGCGCTTCGGCCCCCGAGCCCCTGTTGGCCTACTACGATTTCCGGATGGCGTCGGCCGTGGAACGGGCGCGGCGTCCGCGGGATCTGGCCGATGCGCCCGGCGTGGCGACGCCAACCGTGCCGGCTGATCTCGCCCCGGCCTGGCGCAACGTCAATTTCCCGGCGGACATGACGGTTTCGGGTAGGGAAACGGATGCAAACAAGCGTTGATGGACCACTACAAAACAGAAGGAGGCGGCTATGACACTGGCGTTCTTGGTTGGGAATTTCGGACTGGGGGAGATTGGAATCATCGTCGTGATTTTCCTGCTTCTCTTTGGCGCGAAGCGGATACCTCAACTGGCGCGCGCGTTGGGAAGCAGCATCGGCGAATTTAAGAAAGGCCGGAAGGAAGGCGATCACAGGGACGGCAAATCGTCCCTCCACGAAACCGCGAAGGAAGCAGCAAAAGGGAACCACTCGTCACATGCAAAGGACTGACAGGCCCGCTTCGACGCTGCGCATCTGGCTGACCGCCGTGCGGCCGTTCGCCTACACGGCATCCGTGCTGACCGTGGCTCTGGGCGCGGCCATGGCCTATCAAGCGGGCTATTCGTTGCGCTGGGGACCGCTCGCGCTGACGCTGCTCGGCGTGGTCTGTTTCCACACGGCGGCCAACCTGCTGAATGACTGCTTCGATCACCGGCGCGGCCTGGACCGGCAGGTGTTTCCGGTTAGCGGCGCAGTTGTGCGTGGATGGATTACGGAGCGGCAAGCGTTCCGCGCAGCGATGCTGTGCGTTGCTGTCGGGGGCCTGTGCGGGTTCGCGCTCGTCGCGATCGCGGGATGGGTGGTGCTGCTGCTCGGGATCACAGGGGCGATCTGTGCGTTGGGCTACACCACGCCCCGCTTCTGCTTCAAGTACACGGGGCTTGGAGACCTGGCCGTCTTCATGGCGTTCGGCGTCCTGCCGGTCTTCGGAACCTGGTGGGTTCAGACCCGAACATTTTCTTGGCTGCCGATCCTCTGGGGCATACCTCTGGTTTCCCTGACAGTCGGCATCTTGCACTCCAATAACTGGCGCGATCTTGAGACGGATGGCGGTCGGGGTTGCCGAACCGTGGCCGGGTGGCTGGGGTTTGAAGGGTCGAGGCGTTATTATCAGTTGCTGGTTCTGGCGCCTCTGGCGCTAACGGCATTGTACGTCGGTCTCGGACGGATCCCGCGACTGAATCTTCCGACGCCTCCCTTGGCGCTGCTTGCTTTTCTGGCCCTACCCCTCGCGTGGCGTCTGGCGCGCATCCGACCCGATGAAGACGTGCAGACATTCGGCATGCTCGACGCCAAAACCGCCCAGCTTCACATGATATTCGGCGTTCTGGCCACGGCAGCGTTCTGGATCGGCCGGTACTTATGATGCATAGATCCATAGACCGCCGCGTCGTTCGTTGTGCACTGCTAATTCTGGCGGCGTCTGGGCTTTTTGCCTTTCTCTTTCTCGGAACGGGCCGTGTTTTCTGGCTCTGGATGACTCTTTCGGTGTTGGTGCTCTGCTGTGCGGCCTTTCTGGCCGAACCGGCCGATATGCGCCGTGTGTTGATGTCTCGCGCCGGGACGCGTTCATCAGTCACCACGCTCTTGCTGGGAGTCGGCTCCGCCGCACTGCTGTACGGCATCTTCTTTGCCGGCAATCTGGCCGTGCGCCGCCTGTTCCCTTTCGGGGCCGGTGAGATCGAAGCCGTCTACAGCCAGGGCGTCCAGACGCCGCGCTGGATTGTGGCGATTGTTCTGCTCGGCATCGTTGGGCCAGGGGAGGAGATCTTCTGGCGCGGGTACGTCCAGCGGTGTCTGACTGCCGAACTCGGCGGCGCCGGCCTTGCGCTGTCCATTCTGGCCTACACGAGCGTTCACCTCGCGACCGCCAACCTGACGCTGATTCTCGCCGCGTTGGTCTGCGGTGTCTTCTGGGCGCTGGTCTATCGAATATTCGGTTCTGTATGGATCAATATTGTCAGCCACGCAACATGGGCCGTCGCGATCTTCGTGCTGTGCCCGATGGGGTGAGTGAAGACGTATGGTATTCTGCCTGGACAGATTTGGAGAGGATCAGTCATGACGATGGCTGCCGAACATTTCTGCGACGGGCTGGAGTCGCAGCCTCGCCCGTACATCGGCACGGTCCTGGTGACCGGGGCGACGGGTTATGTCGGGGGGCGCCTGGCGCCGGACCTACTTGGCGCGGGGGTATCGCGTGCGGGTACTTGTCCGCGCGGCCGCGACGGGGGAAGCGGAACGCCGGCCGGGCGCGGAAGTCGCCGTGGGGGAGGCCTCGGACCCGGCCGCTTTGAAGAACGCCCTGCGCGGCGTTCATACGGCCTACTACCTCATTCATTCCCTCCTGAGCGGCCCCAGAAACTTCAAGGCATGGACGCCGTCAATGCCCGCAACTTCCGGCAAGTTGCCGAGGACAACGGCGTGCGGCGGTTCATTTACCGTGGCGGACGTGGCGACGTGCGCACGGTGCTGTCTCCTCACTTGCGCAGCCGCATGCGCGTGGCGGAGGAACTGCAAAGCAGTTCACAGGTGAAGACAACCGTTCTCCGCGCGGCGATTATCATCGGTTCCGGCAGCGCGTCCTATGAGATTATCCACCATCTCGTAATGGGTCAGTGACATAGGGGCGGAGGGCGGAGGTGGCGAAGGGGAAGAGGCCGGAGAAGACGGGCATGCAAGCCCGTCCGTTTTTTTGCTTGCGCGTACATATGGGATATAACATATACACACGCATGAAACAAAACCGTGCTTTCGTAGGGATGGACCGAGACCGCTGGTTGCGCGATCTGGGACGGCTGTGGCCCGTGGCCAAAGGGTCCCTTTCCGAGGTGCGAAAACCGTGCACCCGATCGAACTGCGCGGCGTGCCGCGAGGGCCGAGGACACCGCGTGTTCCTGTTCAGCTACCGGGAGGGCGGCCGACGGCGCTGCGCTTACGTGCCGGCGAACCTGGCGCCACTGGTGCGCCGGGCCATTGCCAACGGTCGTGCGGTAGAGCAGCGACTGGCGGCGGAGGGTCGCGCATTGATTGCTGCGCGGGGCACAACGCGGGGGAAATGACCCCATGCCGACCCTCAGCCATGATCGGCTCTGCGCCGGCTGCTTGGAGAAGCAGCTTCGAATCGACCGATTGGAGGAACCGGTGGCGGCACTGCGCAGCAAACTGCGTTATCAACAGCGCGCCGCCAAAGAGGCGCCCTTCGGGTCCTCGACGCCCTCCTCCAAGGCGCTGGTCAAACCCAACACGCGCTCGGAGCGACAGGCGTTGCGCAGCGGCGGCAAGTCCGGTCACCCCGGCCATGGGCGTACCGCCATCGCTGCGGCGAGCGCCCAACGCATCGAGCGGGTTGCGGCGCCCGAACGCTGTCCCCATTGCCATGCGCGACTGAAGCTTCGGCGCTTACGGCGACGCGGCGTGATCGTTTGCGATCCGGTACGGGTGGAGAAAACCGTTCTGGAATTGGAATCCAAGCAGTGTCCCCGTTGCGGGCGTCACGTGGAAGCCTGCGCGCCCGGCGTCTGCCCAAGGCCCTCTACGGCAATCAGCTGCTGGTCCATGTGGCTACGCAGCATTTCCTGTTCGGTCAAACGCTCGGCCGGATCGAGCAGCAGACGGGCGTTCCCGCCTCCAGCCTTTGGGCGGTGATGCATGCACTGGCCCTACGACTCGATCCGGTCGTCGAAGGGTTGCTGCGCCAGTACCGGGCTTCGCCCGTCAAGCATGCCGACGAGACCGGTTGGCGCACCGATGGTCAGAACGGGTACGCTTGGATCTTTGCCACCCCGACCCTCAGCCTCTTTCGCTTCCGCCAAACCCGGTCGGCCGCCGTTGTGCGCGAAGTCTTCGGAGAGCGTCGCCCCGCGGGTTCCCTCGTCGTAGATCGCTACGCCGCCTACAACGCGTACCGCGGTCGCACCCATACTGTTATGCGCATCTATTGCGCGACCTGAAGGATATCGCCATCGAGTTCCCCGACAACCGGGAGATCCACTCCTTCGTTGATACCCTGCCCCACGGTTGGCGGCCGCCATGCAGGCCCGCGCGATACCCGGTTCTGACCGGGTCTTCCGCCAACAGGCCGAGCGCATCCAGCGCGACATCCGCTCCTGCGTTCGCGCCCCGGCCCGGCATCCGGCCATTCAAGCCTTTCAGGATATCTTCCGCGAGAAAGACGCCCGCCTGTTCCACTGGGCCCGCGACCGGCGCATCCCTGCCGACAACAACCTCTCTGAACGCGACCGGCGCCCCCTCGTCATCGCCCGCAAGGTCAGCTTCGGATCTCAATCCCTCAGGGGCGCCCATACCCGCGAAACCCTTATGAGCGTCATCTACTCTCTTAAGAAGCAGAATCGTGACGTCGTCGCCTGCCTCAAACAGGCCCTCGACCAGATCGCCCTCAATCCCAAGCTCGATCTCTTCCGCCTGCTCTTCCCCGCCAAGGCCCCTTGCCCCTCTCCGCCCCGGCCTCTCCTCCTACATCATCTCGCCCGCCCGCCCCTATGTCACTGACGGGATACCCCCTGGCGAAAAAATCTGAAACGCCTGTCGGCGGCAGAAACGGCGGTAATCGGTGCCAGCCAGTCCGATCCCTGGCCAGCGGTTGTACTGCCGAAGCGTCCTTCGGCTCGAACGGCCGCAAGATGAGCCGCTCAGCCGTCAGGGTTAGTTGTTCGGCGGCGTTCATTCAGTCCCCCGCTGAACAGCATTCAGCCCGTCCGTAGAGTCTCTCCGGCGCTGACGGGGCGCCGTTCTGCCGTAAAGCAACCGAACGTCCTTGGTCCACTTGATGCTGCCGGCTGGGAGCCGCCGTCCCAGAATGAGCTCGGGGTACTCCGCCATCGGAGCGCCGGGTATGGGATCGGGGACGATATAGTTCTGCATGTAGAGAGGGCCTTTCTCGCCCGGCGGCACGAGGTCAAGTTTTAGGGATGGACAGGTAGATCGTGACCCCTGTTGGGGTGGTAGTTGGGAATATACTGGCGCAGGACTTGTCCGAGGTCAAGGGGCTGCCAGGAAGCGATGGCAGGGTCGATCTTGGGGGCGCGTTGGCGGATGATGTCC
>CALHGX010000051.1 GCA_938031185.1 uncultured bacterium | reverse complement strand
ACCGGGAGTTGTTCCGCTCCAAGGACGAGTTCTGGAGGAAGATCACCACCTACCGGCTGTACTTCAACATCGCTCGACGCAACAGCTACAAACACTGGCGTACGCCCCTGGACATCATCCGCCAACGCGCCCCCAAGATCGCCCCTGCCATCGCTTCCTGGCAGCTCCTTGACCTCGGACAAGTCCTGCGCCAGTATATTCCCAACTACCACCCCAACAGGGGTCACGATCTACCTGTCCATCCCTAATGCAATTCTTGCGCCCTCTCCAAAGCTTGATCCGAAGTTTGGTCTTCTCTTCAAGAAAAACAATAGACGAGAATCTGCAAGCCATCAACCGAAGGCAAAGATGTCCCGCCACTGCACACTTCTAAACGCGCCAATGTGCATAGCTGAATGCAGATCGGCAGGGGGTGTGCCCCCGCGTACCAGAGTCTTCAGTGTTCCCCCTCCCGTTGCGTAGATCGGCCGTTCGGCCCTGCCACAAGCATCTCCGCCTGGCTCCGACGCCCACACTCTCAAGGCCCTGACCGGAGCACCTCCCCTCTTTTCACCATCATCCAAGATCGCCATGCAGGCGGCGTTACAGCGCGAGCAAATACGTCTTTCGCGGCTCGACGGCCAAGCGGCCATCCGCCGCCAAGGCGCACGCCTCACCCGTCGTAAGACAGCGTGCTTGCAGCGGTTTTTTGGGCGCCTTGTAAGCGCCTTTTTCAAACGAAAAATACACGACATGTCGCCGGTCCGCGCTGGTCCATTCCACGCCAGGATCGCCAGGCAGAAGCCGACGCTTCGCCATGTAGGGCCGCGCGGCCATAGTGTCCAGATGCGTCTGACGGATGGAGTCGAACCACTTGCGATCAGCCATGACCTTGTCAAATATCCTGAAGCTGAACGGCGTGTTCCCGCCATACGCATAGTTGCGGTAATAGCCGTCCAGCCAATCCTTGCTCGTCAGGTAATCTATGGCCCCGAAGTGCCGGTCATAGTTGATATATTCCAAGCCTTCCACCGGCTTCATGCCCGCAATCCCGTTGCCCACCTGAATCAGCGCAAAAGGCGACTGCGATTCCGCGCACAGGTACTTGCAGTGTTTCTGCAACTCGACGGTAAACCGCACCCCTTGTTCAAACTGAGGCGTATAGGTGCCGTCTGAGGCATCGATGGGCTCCAGCAACGAATCCACATGAGAATCGAGGAAGTAGCCATCAACACCGCCTTCCTCCATCACCTTTTTCAGCCGGCCAATAACCCACTCGTACACTTCCGGACGGCGAAGGTTGAACGTCCCCATGCCGTCATAGCCGCTGCCGAACTGGCGCCTATTGTTGTAGCGGTTGTTCCAGTTGCGTCGGTGCTCCAGAAATGCGCGATGGAACTGGCCGATCATGATCCCGCTCACCCAGATGATGGCAAGCAGGCCCAAATCGTGGGCCTTCCTTGTGAAATACCTCAGACCTTCCATGCCGCCATAGATAGGCGAGATCTCCCAATCCCAGGCCGAACACGATGATTCCTCCACACCTTCGGTTGAACGGTCGTTGTTCCAAAGCGGCCCCAACCACACAACCTTGAACGCCATCTCGGCCAGACCGGGCAAATACTTGTCCGCATACTCATAGAGCGTACGGCCCGACGTTTCGCCCTTCATCCAGTCGCAGGCCGCAAAAGGCACAATGGTATTCGGCTTCGCGCCCGCCCATTGCCGCGCCGCTTCGGTAAAATGAATGTGACAGGCCGTCCAGAGGTTTCGCATGGCTGTCACATCCTTGCTCGTGTGCTTCGGCGTGAACCCTACAAAGGTTCCCACCGTTTCAAACCGGCTGCTCAATGTATCAAACTGCTCGTCGAAGCACGCCAGCACGGTTTCGCCCTTCTTCTTGCACAGCCACGAGCGCAGGAACGCGGGCTTCTCGTAGCCACGAATCAACGTGCCTTTGGGGCTGGCCAGAAAATCGAAGAGCCCTATGCTCCCGCCCCAACGCAAAGAATACTGATAGGCCCACCCGCCAAACGTCGCACCCGGCGTTTCACCACCCGTATGCCATTCCGTGTTACGGCCTAGCTTCGCTTCCGGCGCAAACGGGGTGTAGTAGATGCGATTGATGATCGTGTTGTCCGTGCAGGAACCGCCAATCTCCCATGTGGCGCATTCCTCGAACCGCCGAACTTTGCGACCGCCCCTGCCCGCAAAACGATAGCGGGTCACAAAACCAATGAAATCCACCTCCTCGATACGCAGAGTCTTCGGGGCAAGCTCGATTTCGAGCACGTCCTCCACTTCTTCGTCCGGCCGCAGATAGCTTTCCGCCGTACGCACCTTACCCCAGTGCGACTCATACTGGTCCGTGAGCCGCCCATGGCGCCCAACGGCCTTAACCCGAAGCAGCACCGCTTCACCCTTCCTCGTAACTTCGGGATGCCGGAACGTCTCATAGGCGATCCCCTCCGGCGTCTCGAAAAACGGACGGATGGGCCGGGTCCCATCCCGCAGGGCCATTCCCCGATACGCCGCTTCCCCCAGTCCTTCAAAAATCGCGCCCTTCACCCGCAGTTCAATCTCAATTCCGTTGCTCAACCGAACACGTTTCATCTGTCTTCTCTTTGTCCGTCCATTCCCGCAACGCTTTTCGCGCCGCCATCCGCACGGCGCGCTCGACATCGTTGGTCATTCGTTCCAGCAATGGGCGCGCTTCGCGACGCCCCATCGCCGCGACCGCCTCGACCGCCGCCACACGCGTTCCAAACCACTCGTCCGACAATCCTTTCACAAAAAGGTCGCATGCCTCGGCCGCTCGCAATCCGGCCAGAGCTTTAAGGTAATCTTCTTTTTCAAATCCCTCCGCGACTCTCGCTTTTTCCAGCAGCTTGGGAATTGCGTCGGTCGCGCCCGCCGTCGCCAAGGCTCGTATCGCCGCCACACGCCGTTGCTCATCCGAATCATCCAACCCCGCCAGCAACACTTCAACGCCCTTGGGATCGCCCAGCCGACTCAGCGCCTCGGCGGCGGCCCAGCGCACTTTCCACTCACCGTCCTGCAAAAGCGGTCGGATCGCTCCGACGCCGTCCCCTGCCCCCACGCGTCCGAACGCGCGCGCGGCAGCCTCACGCACGGCGGGGGCCGCATTGGTCAAATAACCTCCAATGATTTCCCGCTGCTCTGCAGTGCCCACTTTCCCTAAGGCATCCAGAGCCGCTGCCCGAAGCGCTGGCTCCTTCAACGCTTCCACCAACGCGGGAATGGCGGTCTGCTGCCCCAGTTCCCCCAATGCCTCTGCCGCCGCACGCCGCACGTCCGTGCGCGCATCTTCGCGAAGCCGCACCGCAAGCTCATCCACGGCCGTCGCGGCCTTGAGCCGGCCCAATGCCCGGGCCGCAGCAATGCGCACATCGGGATACATGTCGTGCAGCGCCGCCAAAACATGCGGAACGGCCACCGCCTCGCCTGTTTGGCCCAGCGCATCGAGCACGGCGGCTTTCATCGTCGGATTGTCTTCTCGCAGCCGGGGAATCAGGACCGATGCCGGCATATCATCGCCTTCAGGCTCGGGCAACCCCTCGCGCAAGCCGGTGATTTGGGCTTTCAGTGTCACGGCAACAAAACAGGTGAACAGGACCAATGTCGCTATTTCACGCATCTTTATGCTGTCCTTTTACTCCTTCCGATCTGACGACTCCAGCTCTGGCGTCCATTCTCCGGCCCAAACGTGCAGTTCGTCAACCAGACCGACAAAGCTGTTTTTACCATCGCGGCCCGTGTTCCCGATTTGAAACGCGCCGTAGGGGTAGTAGGAGATATGAGGAGTCCACTCGGCATCTTTCTCTCCATTCACGTAGATACGGATGCGCCGATTGGCGGCGCTGAAAGTAACGGTCACATGCGCCCATTCGTGCTTCTTCCACACACGGGTTTTGCCTGTACCACCTGAAAAGCCGCCGCCGCCTAATCCCGCCCCGATAGTTCCATCCGGCGCTAGAAATACTGCCACATCGCGCGACTCGTTAGCCGCTCCGCGCGCCCAACGCAATATGTCACCTGCCCCTTGACCTTCTGGATTCGGATCAGTTTCGGGTTTAATCCAGAAGCGGATGGTCATCTCCGGTGTCTGGCTGCCGAACGTGGCCTGGGACAGCTCGGGATAGACCGCGCTGCCGGGATTGAGACGCAGCGCATGGCCAACCTTGCCCTCTACAAGTTCCACCTTGTCGTTCAGCAGCAAGTCATAGCCGCGATCGCCTTCGTCCGTCACAAGCCCAGTGCCTTCAGACTCGAAGTGATAAAGCATGATCGTGTTTGCATTTGGCTGCTCAAAACCACTTCCTGTTATTGACGGCCGCGGCACTGCGGCGACGCCCAGATTGCTCAGCAGCGCGCTGATATAACTGTCGGCCCGCCGCCGCGCATAGTCGGAAACAAACTTCTCCGGATCCCATAAAACCTGATCAATTACAACCATGCCCTTGCCCACGCGGATCACAAGGAGCGCTCCTTGCTTTGTCAAGTTCTCCACCCTGGGGTCATCGCTGAATACCCCCAGTTTGAGGATTGGCTGCCGGGAAAGAAAACGCGAGACAAAGTGGCCGGTCTCGTTCCAGTTGACTTCAAAATGGCTTATGCCGCGCAAGAGGGGATGTGCTTTGACCAGATCCAGCCGATACGCAATGGTTTGGCCGTCATGCGGATTACTATTGAACTCGCGGGTGGTAAAGGTGATTCCCAACCGATCGGTTATATGCCTGATTTGATCTTCAGCAAGATTATGGAGCAGAACCTTGCCTCCGTTGCGTGCATACTCCAGCCACGGTGTTGATGAGAATGCATGCTCGCCTTCCGGATTTGACGCATTGATGAGATAGGCTGAAGCGGATTGCAAGTTTTTGGTGGTCGCAATCCGCAGACGGGGAGCCTGGATCCCAGCGACAACCGCTGGCCTGGGTGCCTCGCCTATATGGCGAGAAGAATCTTGGAGATAAACCAACGATTCCCGCATGAGCCAGCTGGCAGCAGGAATATCCAGCGCCATGCCTTCTGCCAGGAGCATGGTGCATAAAATGGCCCGGCCCTTTTCATAACGCACCTCGAACATTGGAGCCTGACTGAGTCCCGGGTCAGGTTCGTTCAGATATACGGCGCCAAGGCTTGAATCCAGAAGGGTCAGGAAGTTTCCGCTCAGAGGCTTGCGCAGAGCGCGCGATGCGACAGACATGTCCGGCATATTTGTTTCCAATGGCGGACTGTAAACGTCGCCTGCCGCGCCCATCCAATATCGCAAAGCGGCCTCCGGCATATCCTGCACAATCGGATGATCGGAGGCGCGCACATGGGCAATGACTGCGGCCTTGCCGCTGGTGCGGGTCTGCGTGCCGCCGAACGTGACGGGCAACCCCGTGTCGGCCAACACCAGAGCGCAGCCGCCTTTGCCCAGCCACTGTTCCAGCTCGTTCCATTGGTGGGGAGCAATTTCTGCGCCTCGTGGGACGACTACGACGGTCGCGGTATCCGGCAGTGTCGGTTGGATCGTCCAGCGGAAAGGTGGCTTTTTGAGGCGGGCCAACGACCCGGCAGCCGGCCAAACAACTACAGGTTTGACGCTTTTCCAATCCGGCCTGGGCAGAATCCCGAACTCGTGGGCGTCGGCGAACACCACACGGCCGGTGGAATCCAGCAAATCGTAGTGCAGCTTCGCGGCCGTGGGGCGAGGCAACGCCGGCAGTTTGCTTGTCACGATCGCTTCCTGATGCGTTGCCGACGGCACGTTCAGCCGCAGTTCTCCCCGATCCAATACCCGGCCGTCCGCGTCCGTCACCCGCCACCGTAGAGCGCCCTTCAGATCGGTAAAGACGTCGTTCATGACGATCAGCGCGCGCCGATACGTCTCGCCCGCCCAGGCGCCGCCGTAATACTCCTTCGGGAACACGGCCTGCGCGGCCCAGGCCTGATTGGCCCACTTCATCATGTCTTGATCGGCTACATACTTGCCCGTTTCGATGTCGCAGTAGGAGTAGAGGTCTCCGAGCGCCAGCACCGTGCAAAAATACGGCTGTCGGCGGTGCTCGATCATCGCCATCCACAGGCCGATAGCATCGCCCATAGTTTGCCAGTAGTTTCGGCCATCCGGCGCGTTGTCTCGGTGAATGTAGCTTCTTTCTCCAATAAAGTTTGCGCCGGCATGGATAGAGTTCGCATGACCCCATTCGTCGTCCACCCACGGCTTGTCCTTCTTGTATTCGTTCACAGGCTTATAGAAATAGGATTGCCAGAGTCTGCACTGGCGGGGATGAAAATTATCCGTCTCCGCGCACCAGCCTGTGGAAGCGTCAAAGAAGTCCAATGCGCCCCTGCGATAAAGCGGCGTGTCATGACTGGACGTAATCAGGGCGTCCGGCACGAGCCGCCGCATTTTCTTGCCGCGTTCGATCAAAAACGGCAATGAGGGAGCCGCTTCTCCGCCGCCACCCCAGAAGGTGCCTTCATTGCAAATAGACCAAATGGCGATGGAAGGATGATTGCGTGAGAGTCTCATATAGCGGAGCCACATGTCATCATCGCTCGCCCACACCTCCCGCCGCGCTTCGCCCGAGGAGCCAGCCGCATTCGGTGGCTGCATCAGCAGGAAGAAACCTTTCTCATCTGCGGCGTCGAGCATGTACTGCTCCATCGGGTCACAATGCAACCGGGTGCCGTTTGCGTTCCAGAACGACGCATGCCCGTCCAGCTCTCGTCGCGCCTCTTCTTTGCTTCTGAAAATGCGGTGGTAGCGCGTAATCGCGGCACCTCTGATCACCAACTTGCGCCCGTTCAACTTTAGGTGGATGCCGTCCACGGTGTATTCCCGGAAGCCAAACCGCTCGAAAGCCACATCAGCTGGAAGGCTCTTGGGGCTCCATTCCATCTTGAGCATGTAAAGATGGGGATCATGCGGCCACCACAGCCGGGCATTCGGCCAGGCCCCGCCCGCGCTCACCACACGGCGCTCGCCGGGCTTGAGCGTAAGTTCTACCGCAGGCCATGCTCGAGTTTCGCGCCCAGGCATTCGACTGCCATGTTTTTCCTCCTCGTGTGCTGCTATGCGCAGCATGCCCGTTTGCTCCGCGTCGGTCGTATTGACCAGCTCCACCTCGGCGGCCAGCGTCATGTTGGAGACTGACGTGCGTACATATACGTCGGCCACATATACCGCCGGAGCAACTTCCACGCGCGCCCGTTGCCAAAGTCCAATGAGTTGTCCCTTGTTTCCCCATAGAGCTTGTTGCGATGTGTAACCATCCATCGGCCAGACGCGCGCGCCCGGATTGGCGGAACAACTCGACACGGCCAGATGCAGGCGATTGACGCCGGGCCGCGCCGCTTTGGTAATATCGAACTCCGTGGGCGCATAACCGCCGAAGCCGAACCCGCAGTCTTGTCCGTTGACGAATACCCGGTGGCCGAAGACCACTGAGTCAAACTTCAATAACACGACGCGCTGACCGAGATCGCCGGG
>CALHGX010000050.1 GCA_938031185.1 uncultured bacterium | reverse complement strand
ATCATGGTGGCGGATCTTATCGGCCCGCCCGATCAGGGGCCACCTCCGGAGGTGGCCCCTGATCTCCTTCATCCGCCTCCCACTCACCACCCCCAGCTTCACCACAGGAGGGGGGTCACGATGTACCTGTCCTTTCCCACGCAAGAATTGCATTCGCGTTGACATCGTCTTGTGTCGATGAACAAGAGAGGGCATGACAATGAAGATAGGCAGGCGATGGTGGTATGGGGTTGGGTGGGTGGTCCTGATGGTTGTGGCGTGTGCGGCCGCGGCCGAGGCCGGGTTGCGGAAGCGGGTGGATTTGTGGGGCGAGTGGCAACTTCTGCCGGTGGAAGGTATGGCGTTGACCAATGCCGCCACGGTGCCTGGCAACGTGGGGGATGAGGCGGTCGGCTGGCGCTTATACTCGGCACCGGGTCTCTGGACCGATCAGAAGCACGACAGCGCCTGGATCGTTCGGGACATTGAGGTGGCGCCTGGCGATGAGGACGAGGTTTTCCGATTCACTTTTTACGGGGCGTTTTATTACAAGCGCCTCTTTGTGAACGGCACGTTCATTGGCGAGCACTATGGCGGCGATGTGCCGTTTGTCTGCACCGCGCCTCGCGGCGTTTTCAAGCCCGGCAAAAATCAGATCGCCATGGCGATGGTGAACGCCTCGGTGGTAAACCGCAACGGAAAGTGTGTGTGGAAGGACGGGGTAGGGGAAGGATGGTTGTGGTGTCATCCGGAACATTTTATGCCGGCGGCGGCCCATCAGGGCAAGGTGGGACTGCTTCAGCCGGCTGTGCTGGAAATTCTGCCGACCGTTTATGCGGACGATGTCTTTGTGAGAACTTCCACGCGCCGCATGCATCTCGACGCTGATGTGGAAGTGATAAATGCGACAGACGAGCCACAATGGGTTTATGTTCGGGGCAGCGTGTACGATTTGCAGGCGCCTTTGACAGCGGCAGCCACGCAGCTTTCGGAGCCGATCCATGAGAAGCCGGAGGGAGCGGCGCCGGTCAAAAAGTTCTGGCCGATTTATCAGCACTTGGGACCGGGGGAGCGGCGAGTCGTTACCATCGGCGGCAGTTGGTGCGATCGGCCGCTGGTTGGTGAAAAGGGGCCGGAGTTTTGGACGCCGGCGCGCCCGAAGCTCTACCACTTGGAGGTGGAGGTGGCGACCGGCAAGGAGGAGGCACCGGCTACCGACCGCAGTTTGACGCGGTTCGGTTTCCGCGAGGTATGGATCGAGGACTGCAAGATCAAGCTCAACGGCAAGACCACGTTCATGGGCGGCACCTCGTTTTGGGACTCCTATCACGAGCGGCCAGAGCAGTCTTTCCATGGCATCAAATGGCACAAGTACCGGCTTTGGATGGATTCGCTGCGCGCGCATGTTAACTGGTGGCAGAAATGGACGGTGGATGCTGCCGACGAACTAGGGGTTTTGGTGCTCCTGCAGCCGCCGCTGGCAGCTGGCGCGACGACTACGGCGCCGGATTTCTGGGCGCGCGTGAAGGAGATGTATCTCCAGTACATTCGGATGTACCGCAACAATCCGGCGATTGTGGTTTGGGCCACAGATAATGAGAGCACGTTCACGAGCGGCATGCCGGATATGTGGGCCCCAAGCATTCCCGCGCTGACAGACCTTGCGGAAACGTTCCGGCGGGTGGATCCGACGCGGCTGGTAACCAGCTCGCACGGTTACGACCTACGGGGACGAGGTGACTTCTTCGATGCCGGCTATAACAACTATGCCTATTGCACCCGCTTTCCGTCGGATATGTACCAGTACCTAAGCTGGTATTTCGACTTCAACCAGGCGTGGGATCGTGTCAAGCCCATCGTGTCCGACGAATGGGGAGAAGGGTTCGGCATGGATGTGGCCAGTTCCGCGTTTGGAGACATCGTGTATCGGGCTCCCTTCGATAACCTCGAGTTCCAGAATATTCAAGACATGCGCACTCTTTGGGTTCGGTATCACCAAGCTTGGGCACAGTATATCGGACTGATGGAAACGCGAAAGCAGGGCGCCGTGAGCGTGCTGATGTGTTTTGGTGATCGCATGGGGGGCTGGGATCCGCAGCCGGACAAGTTTTATAATTACGTGAGTCTGCCGGACATCGTGTGGGATTGTGCGCACAAGAATTTCAACACGATGGGAGTTTATCCTTCCGACCTGTACAGGGCGTATGTGGCGGGTCGAAAGATGACGAGACCATATGTGGTGATCAATGAGTCGGAAAATGACTTGGATGCCGTGTTGCACTGGACGCTGGAAACCGGCGAGGAAGAAATGCGGGTCACTGACAGCGGTCCTTGGACTGTGGCGAGCCACACGGCAAAACGGCTGGCGGAGGGGACGATTCCGGTGCGGGTAACGGCCGGCCAGCGCGCAACGTACGAGATTTCGGCGAATCTGCCACGAGCGGATAAGCCTCAACCTCTCCATGTCCGTGTTGAACTGGTCCGTGGAACGAACGTGGTGTATTCGGATGGACAGCAGTACGTGATGTTCCCCCCGGCGAACCTGGCCTCGAGTACGGCCTTTGTGCTCCTGGGCGGAGAGGATTCAGCGGAGTTTTTCAAGCGGCAACACGCGAAGTTCACGAGGCTCGATCGGGTAGCGGATGCCGTTCGTCAGGGCCGGCCAATCGTGGTGGGGCGTGACGCGCGGTTTTCGGCCGAGGATTGGAATCTGTTGGAGCACTTCGTTCAGAATGGGGGCAATCTGCTGGTGTTGGCGCGGTCGGGGCTGCCGCCATTTTTCCTGAACGTGCCATTGGAGGATTCGGGGCAGGATCTTACCTTTGCGCATCCGAGGGCGCGTCAGCATCCGATTACACGAGACTTGACGGCGGTCACGGCCTTCTGGTGGCCGGAGTGGAAGGGCGACGACTCCTATGACGATTTCATGGTGGCGCGAGACGCGCTAGCGCGGCCTTATCAGGGCAATTTCCGCATTCTTGTGGATGCCGGTATTGGGCAACTGGACGCCGGGCAAGGGCTTTCGCTCGCGCCCATGTTCGAGGTGCCGGGTGGGAAAGGCAGTGCGGTGTTCTGTTCGCTGATGTTGCAGGAGAAGGCGGAGATCAGCCCTGCGGCGGCGTTCCTGCTCAAGCGCTCGGTGGATTATCTTGGAGTAAAAGGCCGGGAGCCGCTCAAGAAGGTGGTCAACCTCGGAGTGAACCTGTCGCGCATTTATGCGGAGGAAACGCCGTTTGAGCCGCCTTTGGACCCCGCCGAAATTGGCGCGGTTGTCGTCAGCGGTAGAGAGTTTCCCCATGACAAGGCACAGGCGCTGGTGGATTACGCACGTGCCGGGGGCTTGGTCATCGTTCATGCTACGCAGCCGGAAACAGCGGAAGCGGTGGGCAAGGTGTTCGGGATCGAACTTAAGGCGGTGACGAGCCCCTTGCAAAAACAGTATTTGGCGCAATTTGGCGAATCCACGCCTGAAGGGCGGGCGATTGTGCGGTGGTGCCGCTTTGATCCAAAAAGCAGTCCGCTCTTCGACGGCATGAGCCATTTTGACCTGAACGCCACCTTTAGCTCCGGCTTGGGCCGTTTTGTGGAGAAAGGGATTCTGGCCGACGTCATGCTGACCAGCGATACGCCGGGGGTGATTGAGGCGGCACAACCGGGCGTGTTGCTTGTGCAGCGCTTGGGGAAAGGCACGGTGATCTATGATCAGGTTTTATGGGACGGGCCAGACAAGCAGGCGTACACCCAGGCGCGCTCCGATGAGTACATTGCGCAGATGCTCTCGAATGCGGGGGTCAAGCTTGTGCCGCCGACAACGGCAGGCGGGCGGATCACTGAGTGGTTGATGCTTGGCCCGTTCAAGATTCCCCATGTCGGATGGGGTGCGCAGAAACACATGGAATTGCCGAACGAAGCCGCTTATGTGGCGAAAGAAGGCGAAGAATATGTCCGCCAGCGCGACGACGGGGCGGTTGAGCGTCGGACGTGGACGCACGGGAAACTCAACGTGCGCGCCGGTGCGGCGAACAATCTCAACAGCTTCTTTGGTCAGCCGGATTGGACTCGACCAACGTGGGATTACTATGTCGCCTATTTGCAGGCCTATATCCATAGCGCAGAAGATCAGGATGTGCTGCTGTGTGGCGGCGCGGATGATTCACTCAAGATATATCTAAACGGCGTGTTGGTGCCCACCGAGGAGAACCTTGGTAATCTACGCAACGACGAGATGGTTCAGGCTCGGGTGCAACTCAAGAAAGGTCCCAACCGCCTGTTCGTCAAGTGCGGCAACTGGCTGGGCCAGTGGGGCTTCATCGTCAAGGTGAAAGACGCTGCGCATCCGGTCAGCTTTTCGGTGGCGGAATAGGCCATAGACTGCGCCATCTGTGCGGGAAGGTCCGGCTGCCCTCGGGAAAGGGGTTCATGGGGTCGACGATAGGTGGGGCCTACCCATGAGGATTGGCGCTTTCGGAATTTACGGCCTTCCTTGAACTTCCGACGTCGGTCCTTGCCGAAGGGAATGGTGTTGAGTTGCACCGCCCTTACGGCGTGGGGCTCAAGGCTGTGATGATGTGGGGGCGCCTTTGTGTTTTTTGCGAGCTCGGCTGCGATTCGCATCAAGCCGCCGGAGTCGAAGATTCATTTTGTGCCGGCGCGATTCGAATAACCTGTTAGGACGCGGAAAAGAGACCGACGGCGACCGATGGGGGCGGTCAGGCCTTTACTTGTGCACTGCAACGCGCTATGTTGCAGGCCGTGCAAGCGGGGAATCTCTTCCCGCCGTGTTTTTCAGTCGGAGATCTATCATGCCTCAACGCCGAGCGAAGCGCGGCAAATACCGTCGGGTATTGCTGAAGATGAGCGGGGAAGTGCTGCGCAACCGGGAAACGGGGCTCAGCCTTGATCCGGAGATTTTGGCGGCCTTTGCAGCGCGCATGAAAGCGGTCCGGCGGCTGGGGGTTGAAATCGCGATTGTCGTTGGGGGCGGGAATATTTTCCGCGGGGCCAGCGGGGAATCGCGTGGGATGGACCGCACTACGGGCGACTATATGGGGATGCTCGCCACGGTGATCAACGCGCTGGCCTTGCAGGACGCGTTGGAAAGAGAGGGTGTGGACACGCGCGTGCAGACGGCGATCGAGATGCGGCAAGTCGCGGAGCCGTTTATTCGCCGTCGTGCCATCCGCCATTTGGAAAAAGGCCGGATCGTGATCTTTGCCGGCGGCACGGGAAATCCTTATTTCAGCACCGACACCGCCGCGGCTTTGCGGGCCAGTGAAATCAAGGCCGATGCGCTGCTCAAGGCGACGAAGGTGGATGGCGTCTACAGTGCCGATCCGGTGCGCGAGCCGTCCGCGAAACGGTATGCGCAACTGACGTATCAGGAGGCGCTGACCAAGCGGTTGCGGATCATGGACGCGGCGGCTTTCGCACTCTGCATGGAGAATCGCATTCCGATACTGGTTTTCGATTTCTTCCGGAAAGGGCATTTGGAAAAAGCCTTGGCCGGAGAGGTTATTGGAACCATGATCAAAGACTGAGGGGTGGACGATGGAATCCATTGACGAGGTGCTGCTAGAAGCCGATGACAAGATGAACAAGTGCCTGCATTTCCTGCAGCAGGAATTCACGGGGGTGCGGACCGGCAAGGCATCGCCAGCGCTGGTGGAAAACGTCATGGTTTCTTACTATGGCACGCCGACCCGGCTGCGGGACCTGGCTGGCATTTCCACGCCCGAACCGCGCCTGCTCGTCATCAACTCCTACGATCCGACGGCGCTGGGCGCGATCGAGAAAGCCATTCTGGCGGCCAATTTGGGAGTGACGCCCATGAACGACGGACGGGTGATCCGGATCGTCATCCCGGAGCTCAGCGAAGAGCGGCGCCGGGAGTTGGCGAAAGTGATCAAGCGGATGGCGGAAGAGGCGCGGGTGGCGGTGCGGAATGTGCGGCGCGAAGCGAACGAACAGATCAAGGCGCTGCAGAAGGAAGGGCGGGCGACGGAAGACGAGCGCGATCAGGCGCTGGACCGGATCCAGAAAGAAACTGACGCGTGCATCGCCAAGGTGGATACGCTGCTGGCCGCGAAGGAAAAGGAGATCATGGCGGTTTGACGGAGTGGCGCTGTCCGGGGCCCCTGTTGGAGTTGGGGATTGACTTGGAGCGGCGGGTCGATACCATGAGATCCTTCTTTGAACAGAAACGGTTGGGAACCGATCAGGAAAGCACGACATGCCGAACATCAAAAGCGCCGAGAAACGCATGCGGCAGTCCGCGCGCCTCAACGCGCGGAATCGCAGCGTGAAGGCTCGTATCGCCACAAACCGCCGCCAATTTTTTGAAGCTGTGGCCGGTGGAAAAAAAGAGGACAGCATGCAGGCGTTTCGCGTTTACGCCTCCGCCTTGGACAAGGCGGCCGGGAAGGGCATCATCAAGAAAAACACGGCCGATCGCCGCAAGGCGCGCGCCGCCGCCCATCTGGTCAAGATCGCCTCGTAAAGTTCCCGTGGTCTGTGAACCCGTTTGTCGCCTGAGGGCACGGGTCCTACCAGTATTCCAAGACGCTGCGGACGAGGCGGCGAGCTAAGTCCTGCGAAGCGGCCCGCAAGGCCTCGCGTTCGGCCGACGGCAGATCCGACGAGACAAAGAATGTGGCGTCTCCGGTGATTTTTCGTCGCTGCGCGAGCGTGTCGCCGCCCGGCCAGCGGCGGAAGACGGCGTCTGCGGTCAACTGCAGGCGGTATTCCCGTCCGGTCAGGGGCTGGTCTGAGCGATAGCGCGTGGGTTCCAGCCTGTAGTCGGTAAGGGTCACTTCGAGCATGGCATTCGCGTTTTCCGGGGCGACCACGCGCAGGCTGCCGTCCTTCTGGAACTCCTCGATGGTTGCGTTGGTCGTTTCGAATTCCAAGTTCGGCTGGCGGGTTTGATTGACGAACGTTGGAATGGCGACCGAGCGAATGCCCGGGGGCAGGGTGTTGCCCAGCCGATAGCCCGCGCAGCCGGACAAAAGAAGCAGCATGGCCGGCCCCGCGATTCGGAGCGTGGCGGACTGAACGACGCTGGATCTATGGTGTATCATGGGATGCTCCGGAGGTCGGGTCCAGTGCTTGCAACCTTGAACGGGCCTCGACGGCGGCCCGCGTGTCGGAGTAACGTTCGATGATGCTTCGGTAAGCGGGCATGGCAGATTGAGGGTGCCGGGCGATTCGGTCGTAGTAGCGCGCCTGTTCGAGCAAGGCGGCGGCCAGCCGCTCGTCGAGTTCCCGCGTGTACTGGCGGGCCTTATTGGCGTTTTCGTGCTTAGGGTAACGACGAAGGAAGTGGATCAGGGCATTCCGGGCGGCTTCAGCGGTTTGCGTGTCGTTGCGGTAGGCGCGGGCCAGCCGGTAGAGGCTTTCGGCGCCAAGGAACGCCGCGTCTGCCGCGATCGGGTGGCCGTGGAATCGGCTTTGGATGCGTTCGCAGACGGCATGCGTCTCCTCGTAATCCTTGTTGGCTTGGAGGATGAGGGCTATCTCGATCAGCGCCTGAGGGGCGAGGGGGGATGCGGGGGCGTTTGCGACAATGGTCTCGAACAATGGAATCGCGCGTTCCGGGGCGGAAAAACCGCCGAAACCGGCGATGCGGCCATGCCGCGCGCGCGCCGTGTTTTTCGCGAGTTCGAACTGCCGATTCAGCGCCTCATCGTATGGGAAAAGACCGGCATAGTGCTTGATGAGATATTGATACTCGTTGAAGGCGCGTTCGGTTTTTCCGCGTCGCTCGAGCACGGCGGCCAAGGCTCGTTGTGCCTCAACTGCTTCAGGAGAATCGGGCCAGGTATGGACCAGCGCGTCGTACGCACGGGCGGCGCGGCGCAGGGCGCGGCGTTGTTCCAAGTTCTTGGCGAAAGCCAACTGTTCGGCCGGGGTGGGCTTGGCGGCACGGCGGAGCCAGCTTGGCTTGCGCTTGACCCGCTCCCGCACCGTTTCCGTCTGCCGGGACGCGGACTCGTTTTCCGCGCCCGTTCTCGGCGGCGCTGCTACGGCAACGGCGGCCGCCAACAAAAGCGCGCAAACAGCGAAACGGAGACCACTCATGAGGCAGAGAGTATGCGGGGGGGCTGTACGGGTCAAGCGGAGAGTCTTGATTCGCGGAAGGGTTCCGGTACGATGCCGCGAATGGATCATGGCGGCGGATGCGCCGCCGCAGGCGAGCGAGCAGCAGGAGAAAACGCCGTGAAGAAGGTGCTGATACCGACCAAGCTGGACAAAGTGGCGGCCGACCTACTCAGGGCCAACGGCCATTACGCAGTGGTGCAGGACGATGCCGGGGACGTTGCGGCACTCGCGGCGCAACATCCGGACGCCTATGCGCTGATCGTGCGAAGCGAACCGGTTACGGCTGCGATCATAGACCAATTGCCACAGATGAAAGTTGTGATTCGGGCCGGCGCGGGGTACAACACGATAGACACCAAGCACGCGCGCAAGCGCGGCATTGATGTGATGAACACGCCGGGCGCCAATGCGAATGCCGTGGCGGAGGAAGTGATTGCGTTGATGCTGGCCGATGCGCGGCACCTGATCAAGGCCGATGCTTCCTGCCGGGCGGGGGAGTGGGAGAAGAAGGCCTTCATGGGCCGGGAGATTGCGGGGAAAACGGTCGGCATCGTTGGGCTGGGCAATATTGGGCGGCTGGTGGCGCGGCGGCTCTCCGGGTTCGACGTGACACTGCTCGGCTACGATCCGATGATCGCCCGAGAACGGGCCGCGGAATTCGGCGTGACATTGACCGATCTGGAAACGCTTTTTGAGCGGTCCGATTATGTGACGCTGCATATTCCCGAAACGGCCGAGACCAAGAAGTTGGTCAATGAAACGCTGCTGCGGAAGATGAAAAAGGGCGCCACGCTGATCAACTGCGCCCGTGCCGGGGTGCTTGACGAGGCGGCGTTGCGCCGCGTCAAGCCCGAGAAGGGGCTGCGCTTCCTGAACGACGTTTATCCCAAGGACGAACCCGGGCCCAAGAGCGTGGCGGACATTGCGGACATCATGGTGCCGCATCTGGGGGCCAGCACGAAGGAGGCCAATGCCAATGCGGCGCGGCGAGCGGCGGAGCAATTGATCGAATACGATGAGAAAGGCGTGACGTCATACATCGTGAATCGGGACATCCCCGAGGGACTGGATGAGGTGTATTGCACGTTGGCGCACACGTTGGCCAAGGTGGCGCGCGCGGAGGTCGGCCGGGAGGCGACGCTTAAGATGATCGAGACCGGCTTCTACGGCCCGTTGAAGTCTTTCGGCGACTGGTTGATCGTGCCGATGGTTGCGGCCCTGTGGGAGGAATTCGATCGCGCCATGGATGCCAAAGCGGCTGTGGCGTTCCTCAAGGAGCGCGGGATTGAGTATGTGCGTCGGCCGACGGAAGACCGCAAGGGCTTCGAGAATTCCATCACTGTGGACCTGACCGCCAGCATGGACACGGCCCATCTGCGGAAGGCCAGCGTGCGGGGCACGGTGGTGGAGAACACCGTCATGCTCTCCCGTATCAACGACTTTGACAAATTGTATTTCGAGCCGCAGGGCCATACGGTGGTGTTCCAATACAAGGACCGGCCGGGGGTGGTGGGGCGGATCGGCAACAGCCTGGCCGAAGCGGGCGTGAACATCGAGGACATTCGCCATTCGCACAACCTGGCGACCGACGAATCCCTGGCCATTATGAAGGTGAACCGGTCGGTTTCGGATACGCTTGTGCAGAAGATCGCACAAGAAATCGGCGCGTTGATGGCGTTTCGCCTAGACGTCTGAAGCCGGGAGCGCAGGGATCAATCGCTCTCGGCGCATTCGCCGGGATCCTGTTCGGGCAGGAGCATGGCCCGTCCGAACTCTTCCAGGAAGGCGGCGTGCAGACTCAGGTCGAGGTGCTCCACCCGGCGGACGATTTCTTCGGCGTATTTCTTCTCTTCCACGGACAAAAGAACTCGTTTTGCGCCGAACGAGGCGGTATTGCCCACAAAGCGGATCTGGCGGCAGGGGATGGGCGGCAGCATCCCGATGCGGCGGGCATGATTGCGCCGGATAAAATTGCCGAAGGCCCCGGCCAGCAGAATCACCCCGAGGTCCTCGGGGCGCAAACCCGCGTCTTGCAAAAGGATGTTGATGCCGGCGCGAATGGCCCCGTTGGCCAGTTGCAGCTCGCGGATGTCGCGTTGGTAGAGGTATAAGGGTTGGCCGCTGGAGGTGATGGCGCCATCGGCGAGCAGAAATTTCACCTCGCCTTGTTCCTCGATCAGCCGGTTTCGTATGGCTGGCTCAAGGCCGGCCGGAGCCTCGTTCGCATGCAACAGGCGGCCAGTGGAATCCAGGGCGCCGACACGCAGCAGTTCGGCGGCGGCGTCAATGAGGCCGGTGCCGCAAAGGCCGGCGGGCCTGGCATTGCCGATGACGTTGATGCGCACGTCGCCATCGAGCAGCACTTTTTCTATGGCGCCGGCTGTTGCGCGCATCCCGTTGACAATGCGGGCGCCCTCAAACGCCGGTCCGGCAGCCACGGAGGTGGCCGTGAGACGGCCGTGGGCGGCCAGGACGATTTCTCCGTTGGTGCCGATGTCCACCAGCAGGGCCGGGGTCGGCGCGCGGTCGAGACGCGTGGCCACGATGCCCGCCACTGTGTCGCCGCCCACGAAGCCGCCGATTTGCGGGAACACGTACACCTTGGCTTCGGGATTGACGCGAAGGCCGAGATCGGCGGCGTGCATTTCGAGCGCTTCGCGAAAGGCCGGCACGAACGGCAGTTCGCCCAACGCCGCGGGGCTGATGCCGCAGAAAATCTGTTGCATGGTCGTGTTGCCTGCAAATACGAGCTCGTAAACGTGGCGGCGGTCCACACCGGTTTTTTTGACCAGCTCGTCGAGCAGGCGGTTGATCCCGTCCAGCACCGCCGCCTGCAGCACCGCCAAGCCGTCGGGCTCGTTGCGGCACTTGGCTATGCGGGACAGAACGTCGTCGCCAAACGAGGTCTGTGGGTTCACGCGGGCGGCTACGGCCAAGTCGGCGCCAGTTCGCAGGTGAACAAGGGTGCCGACGAGCGTTGTGCTGCCGATGTCAAACGCGACGCCGTAGGCGGAGTCCGCGTCATGCCCCGGTTCGATATCCAGGACTTCACCATCCGCCACCACAGCCGTGACACGAAAATCCGCCTGCCGAAGCGCGAGGGGGAGTCGGCGCAGGGCGGCGATGCGGAGGCGGCAGGGGGGCAGCGCCGCCAGCAGGCGTTCGGCGTCGGATATCTCGCCGGCGCCATGCGTTGGGGAAGGGAGCGTCAACGGGTGCCGCGCCACCCGCGGATGCACCTGCAGAGGCTCGCCGCTGTCGGCGGTCAGAATTTGCTGTTGTGATTGGAAAAGGGACGTTTCCGGTATTTCGATCGTGAGGGGACCTTCCACACGGGCCTGACAAGCCAATCGAAAGCCTTCGGCGATTCGCGCGGCGCCCAGCGTGGCTTCTTCCGTGGCGGACGGCGTGCAGCGGCCCGACCGGATACGCACAAGGCATTTTCCGCAGTGGCCCGCGCCCCCGCAGGGGGTGTGAAGGATAAAGCCTGCTTGGGCGGCGGCCTCCAGCAAAACGGTGCCGGGCAACACAAAGACCTTGCGGCCGGATGGTTCGAAGAGCACCCGAAGTTCTTTTCCGGCGGCTGTCATGGAACCGCTTTCCCGGCGGCCTGTTGCGACGGCGGATTGGCGTGTGCGTTGCCGGCAAGAACTTCGCCGAGCACGCGGTCGACGTCCGCCATGCGAAAAGGCTTGGCGAGGGCGGCGTCGAAACCAAGATGCTTATGTTCGCGGATGGCCTGACCTTGAGCGAACCCGCTGGTGAGAATAAGACGGAGCCCCGGATCAATGGCGCGAAGGCGCCGGCCCAGATCCGCGCCGTTCTCCCCTTTGGGGAGCGTCAGGTCCACAATGGCCGCATGGAAGGGGCGACCCGCTTCGTGCCGTATCCGACACAATCTCACGGCGTCCCCTGTGTCCGCCGCGCAAGCTGTTTCGTAGCCCAGACGGTTTAGAATCAGTGCCAGCAGATCACGGATTGCCGGTTCGTCGTCCACGACCAGCACGGCATGGCCTGATGGCTTTGTCTGTGCTGGTGGGTTGGCTGTCTCTGAGCTCTGCTGCATGACGGGCCTAATGTATGTGAGTCGGGCGCGAATGCCAAGTGTTTCAAACCGGGTATACACTTGCGTTGCGGAGCGTGATGGCACACTATGTCCGTTCATGTTTTGCGGATGGAAATCAGCGCATGTGCGGGCTGGTTCTGGTGATTGCCATTAACAAGGAGTGCAAGTCATGCCAAGGGAGCTGGTGATTCGCGAACCGATGGATCGCGAATGGAAAAACGAAGTCCTGCGTTTTCCAATGAAAAATCTGCAGCAGCGTGGGGCGAAGGCCTTGGCCGTGTGCCGCGCCGGAACACGGGAGCCTGTTCCCGCGCAAGTGGCGGTTGGCGAGGACGGGATGCAGGCGTTGCTCGTTTACGTGGATCGTTTGGGGGCGGGAGAGACGTTGCGGCTGATTGTGGGAAGAGCGGCGGCGAATATGGATGCGCCTGGCGCCGTCTATTGCCGTCGTGAAGGGGACAAGCTGCTGCTGGGCGGGAGCGGTTTTGCGGTGGAGCTGCCGACCGAGATGCGACTGGGGCCGCCGTTGCTGGCGTGGAAGGGGGTGGACGGACGCTGGCGGGGTCAGTCCCGATTCGAGCATATGCCCCCATTGACCAAGTTCACCAGCCGCATCATCGCGGCGGGTCCGGTATGGGCGGCGGCGGATCTCACCTGTGATTTTGGTGGGCAAAAGCACCTGACGGTTCGGGTTTCCGCGAAGATGGGTCTGAACGCGGTGGAAGTGCGGGAGGACTTTTACGGGACAGCCCGGGGCGCGTATGCGCTGGATTTGGCAGCCGACTTTGCACCGGACATGGTCTACCGGCGCTGCCATACGCCCAGCGTGGGGCGGGGCGGCAACTGCGAGGTGGGCGAGAACGCGTTTTCGATCGATTGGAATATTCCCGGCAACTACCTTTTGCAGCCCTATCATGCATGGCATCTGGACGCGGCGACCTGGTGGTCCTGCTATGAGGCCCAAGGGGGACGGGATCTGCTGGGTCTCGTCATGCTGCACACGGACTACTGGCGACGCGGCCAGCAGAATCAAGTGGAAGTTACCACTCCGCCGCCGAGGGGAGTGGAAGCGCGCTTTCGATTGGCGGAGGGCCGCCGTTGGTGGGCCATGTATTTCGGAAACAAGGAGACCGATTTTACAGCAGATACCCACAAGGCGGCCGGCGCGGTGCATCGAGCGCAGATCAAGATGGGACATATGTCGCTGCAAAAGGCGCTGGAGTGGAATCTCGGTTGGTATGAAGCACGCCCGTTAGTTCGTTTCCCGCGGGTTTTCATTTCGGGCGCGGAGCTGGCGGCGCGGCGACGGGCCGCGGTGAAGAATGTGGCTTGGCGCAAGTTTGCAAAAGACGCACGGGCCCAAATTCGCCAGGCGCGACAAGCAAAAGGGCAACCACTGACCATCTTTGACCACTGGGGCCGAGAAGAAATCGGGCTGGCGTTGGCCGGAGAGAAGATTGCGCCGATCGCTTTGCGGGCTTATGCGGAAAGTATGCTGCAATCTTTGGAAGAGAGCGTGGACAACTTTCTTCAGCATGGCTACACCGATCACCGCAATGTGGCGCTGATTTGGTCGCGTTGGGCGCGGGACCGGGTGGTCTTGTTTGATGCGCTGGCGGCCCTCAAGGCATTTACTCCAGCCGAATTGCGGCGAGCGATGAAGTGTTGGAACTTCCTTGGCCATATTACGGCGGATCCGGACTATTGGCCACGAGAGGAAACGGACTTTCATCGAGGGAATCCGAATTTCCATACCGACATGATCAGTGCGGAGGCGTTGATGATGGGCCTGTTGGTGGACCATCCCGATGCGGAGAGCTGGCGGAAGCATTGCGAAAACGAATTCCGCAAGGAGTTTGCGATGGCCATCGGACCCGGCGGGGTGTGGTATGAGTGTCCGCTGTACACCTACGGAACCCTGTGGTGGACGATGCAGGGAATGGCGGCAATCCGGCACGCCGGTGGGGTGAATCTGTTCGAAGACGAACGGTTCCAGCGCTGCATGGAGACGCTGTGCGACATGCAAACCCCGCCGGATCCGCGAGTGGGTGGTGGGATCGGCCTTGTGCCTGTCGTTGGCAACACGCACATCGAAGTCGGCGTGAGCATGCATCAATGCATTCTGGCATGGGCGGCCGGGCAATATGGCAGAAACAATCCGACGCTGGCGGTGAAGTTGGCGGAAGCGTGGAAACGCGGTGGTTCGTTTGTCGGCGGGCGGGGTATGGCGGCCGTTTTGGGCCTTGAGTTGGGGCTCCCGCATGTGCGACCTAAACCCTTCGAGGCAAAAAGCCGGGCCCTGCCGGAGTTCGGCGCGCTACTGCGTCACGGGGACACGTACGTGCTCTACAAGCATGGGCCTCATTACCAGCATTACGATGCTGATGAGGGGTCGTTCTCGTGGTATTGGAAGGGCATTCCTCTCTGCGTGGACTGGGGTTCGCAGTATCACCCTAACTTCGGGCAGCCCTGGTATCACAACCGAGTTTCGCTGGCGCACCGCGAGGAAGGCGAGCGCGGGCAGGTGGTGTGGTTTCGCAGCAAGCCTGCATTTGACTACGTGGTGGGGCGGACACTGGCGTTAACGGATCGAGCCATGCCGGAAACGGCGGAGGAAAAGAGCAAGATTCCGTGGCAACGGTTTCCGAAATTCCAGCCGCTGGCGGCTCCTGTGTCATGGACCCGCCATCTGTATTTGATCAAGGGGCCTGACGTGCTGGTGATCTGGGATGATCTGCAAGGCGGCACATGGTCGGACTGGAACCTCTGGACATTGGCCACAACGGCGCGGCAGGTTAACGAGAGGACGTTTTTCCTTGAAGGGATGTTTGATGCCGATCTGACGGTGTTCTTTGCACGACCGTTCGAGTCCTTCCAACTGGGCGAAGACGGATGGGAGAACAAGGGATTGAATGTGGAGGAACGGTTGCGGCTGGTGCGGGTCAAGGCGCCGAATACAACAGGTTTTCTCGTGGCACTGGCGCCCAATCGAAAAGGACAACCGCCCCCCAAGTTCCGTTTGGAGGAAGGGGCCGATGTGTTTCAGGTCCAGACGGAAGGCCTCTCGTATGAGGTGTGTCTGACGACGGACAAACCGGAAGGGATACAGGACCTGAACGACCTGCATTGGCTGGGGCTGCGCCGCTATCTCCGGGCGCAGGAGATTTGATGGCGGACGAACGACCGACAAGCGGCATGGGGGCGCGAAACGGCGGCTGGGGCAAGCCCGGGGGAGTGGTGGGCTGGGTTTACGCCAGCGGCGCGGCCAATGCGGTTTTTTACACGCTGACCTTCAGCGGTGCGATTTTTATGCTGTTTTTAAGCGCCTTGGGGCTGAACACCGCGCGCATTGGGGTCATTCTATCCTTTTTCCCGTTCTGTGGGTTGTTGGCTCCGCTGATTGCGCGTCGAGTCGAGATGTTTGGCGCCAAACGGGCGTACCTTGTCTTCTACAGCTTACGCACGGTATTGATGGCGACGCTGCTGTTGACGCCGTGGGTGGTGACGATGTGGGGGGCGACGGTGGGGTTCCGTTTTGTCGCGGTCGTCATGTTTCTTTTTGCCGTCAGCCGCGCAATTGCTGAAACAGGCTATTTCCCCTGGAGCCGGGAATTTGTGCCGGCTGAAATGCGGGGGAAATATGGCGCCATACTGCAGGCGGTGTCTGCAGCAACGTCCGTGGCGGCGCTGGCCGGCGCAGGCTGGTATTTGGCTCGAGGGGAAGGGCTCCCGCGCTTCATGACGCTTATGGCTGTGGGGATCGTCTTCGAGGCCCTGGCGTTGGTACTGGCGGCAAAGGTGCCCGGTGGCGGTCCACACAATCCTTCGCGGGCGACGACGCCGTTTGTCGAGTTGTGGGGCGCGGTCAAGGACCGTGCGTTTATGCGATACTTGGTTGGTTTGTCCGCTTGCACTCTTGCGACGGGCGTATGGGGTTTTGTTCCTCTCTATCTTTCCCGTCAGGTTGGAATGACGGCCGGGCAGGTTGTGTGGCTTCAAAACGCGGGCTTGGTAGCTAGCCTGTTCCTATGGTTTGTCTGGGGATGGGCCGCGGACCGCTTCGGCGGCAAGGCCGTGCTGATGATCGGGCTGACCATGACGGCGCTGCAGCCGCTCGGCTACCTGCTGTTGCCCTTTCAGAAAGCCCAATGGCAGGTGGGGATTGCCATGGGTGTTTTGGCTTGGACGGGGGGATCGGCGGCGGCGGTGGGCATCGGTTCAGACTGGCTGCTATTCGTGCGGCTGATCCGGCCCGAGCGGGGGGTGGCGCTGACAGCCATCAACTACGCGTGTCTTGGACTGATGGGCGGCATGGGTTTTCTTGGAGCGGGATTTTTCGTGGATGTGGTGTCCCGGTTCACGGACCTGCCCGATCCCTATGCTCCCCTGTTCGTGCTCGGCAGTTCGCTGGCCATTCTTTCGCTGGTGGGTTTCCATGGCATTGACGGCGGCGGTGTGTCGGCCCGGCGGCTGGCCATAATGATTCTGCGAACCAACCCGCTGCATCTGGCGGAGACCGTGTGGCGCTACTACGCGGAGCAAGAGCGTAAGGATGAGGCCAAATAGCAGGGAACAAGGCTGGAAGGCAGGAGGCCGGCATAATGAAGACGGCAAGGAGCGTTGACGAGATGGATGCGGAGTCGAAGCCGAAGACAAGCAAGCGCTCGGGCCGACGGCGGGTTCTGCTGTATAACGCCGTGCTTCGGCGCGTTCGCGAGGAGATCAGGGCGGGAGCGGTACACTGCCTCTCCGAGAAGGAAAT
>CALHGX010000049.1 GCA_938031185.1 uncultured bacterium | reverse complement strand
GGGAAGAGAGCGGGAAGCCGGCCGCCCGCGCGCCGGTTGCCGCCACGGAGGCGGTCAGTCCCACGTTTGTGGCGCCCCAGCAAGCCGTCGCCGCCGCGGCGGAGACCGAGCCTGTGGGCGCGACGCCGGGAGGCGAAGAAGCAGCAGAAGAACGGCCGGCGCGGGCGGGGGGAGGGCGGCTGGCATTGCGCCACGTCAATCGCGTGCTCGCTGCGGTGGCCGCTGTGCTGGCCGTCTATGTGGGCCACAGCCTGTGGATGATTCGCTCGGAGGCCAACGCCGCAACCGCGGGCTTGGCGGGGGCCGGGGTGCCGGTGTTCACGCCGCCAGAGATGGCGTCGGCGGGATTGCCTTCGTTGGAGGAGTGCCTGGCGGTGGTGGGGACGCGCAACGCCTTTGTCCCGCCGGCAGCCACTGCCACCGCTGCGGCGCCGGCGGCCGTGGAGTCCGAGTTCAAACTCGTGGGAGTGTCCATTGATTCCCGGGACGAGGCGGGTTCGATGGCGCTCTTGCGGGAGAAGAACTCGGCGGCGACGTTTTTCGTGAAGAAGGGCGAAACGATCGGAAAGACGGAAGCCGTGCTGCTGCGCATCTTTCCGGACCGGGTGGTGGTGAAGAACCAGAAGCAGGAGATCGAGGTTAGGTGAAAAGAACATCCATTTTGTGGGCGCTCGCGGTGCGGACGGCATGCGGGCTCGCCGCGGCGGGCATGGCGGCGCAGGAGGCGCCGGCCGCCGGGGCGAAACCGCTGAGCGAATACCGGCTGCCGGGCATGGAACGCATGGTGTCCTTGGATCTGCTCGAGCCGATGGACGTGGCCGACCTTATCAAGTTCCTGGCGGTGAAGGGCGATTTGAACGTCGTCATCGGCCGCGACATCGCCGGCGCGACGAAGCTGATGATCAAGGATGTGACGATTGGCGACGCGCTGGAGATCGTGCTGGCGGCCAACGGCTTGGCCTATGAAGTCAAGGGCAACATCATCAAGGTGATGAGCGACCGCGAATACCGGGAGCTCTACGGCCGGGGATTCTACGAGCAGCGCCAGACCAAGATTGTGGAGCTACAATATACGGCGCCCAGCCGCGTGGCGCAGATTCTCAAGGAGATGCAAAGCAGTCTCGGCAAGATCGTTTTTGACGACAACGCCGGCACATTGGTGTTAATGGACACGCCGGAAAAAATCGCCGAGATGCAGGCGTTGATCGCCAAGTACGATCAGCCGACGCTGCCGGCCGTCCAACGCGTGGCGCCCACCGTGACCACAAACTTCACGCTTCAGTACGCTCGGGTGGAGGACATGGAGCCGCAGATCACGCCGTTTCTGACGAAGGACGTGGGGGGGGTGCGGACGGACCGGCGCACCAAGAGCCTGATCGTGACGGACCTGCCGCACAATGTGCGGCGGATCGGCGAGATGATTCGGCTCTTCGATCGCGAGAACAAGCAGGTTTTCATCGAGGCGAAAATTGTGCAGGTGGCGCTGAACAACTCGCGCAGCCTGGGCGTCCAATGGGATCATGTGTTCGATGCGATCAATCCCCGTTTTCAGGTGCAGTCCGTGTCCCGATTCCCCGTCGGCTTGACTCCGAAGGACGGAGGGGGCGCGCTGACTTATCGCACCATCGTAGGCGGGGGGGATTTGAATGTGATTGTGGAGGCGCTGGAAACCATGGGGGATACCAAGATTCTTTCCAACCCCCACATTGCGACGCTGGACGGGCAGGAAGCGACCATCAAGGTCATCCAGAATCAGCCCTACGCCGAGTTGTCCTACGAAAGCGGCACGTCCAACATTGTCGGCAAAACGTACAAGTTCGTGGAAGTGGGCATCTCGCTTTCCGTGACGCCGCGCATCAACGACAACGGATTCATCACGGTGGATATCCGGCCCGAAATCAGCAACATTCAGGATTGGTACGACGGGCTGCCGCAGCAAGGGGTGCCGGTGGTGCATCGGTCGTATGCCGAGACGAGCGTGACGGTGAAGGACGGCGTGACGATCATCATTGCCGGCATGATCGAAGAGCAGAAGACGAAGTCGGTCCGGCGTATTCCCCTGTTGGGCCGCATTCCCCTTCTCGGCCTGCTGTTCCGATCCGAGGGCGCCACATCGAAAAACGTGGAGACGATCGTTTTTCTGACGCCGCGCGTTGTGACAGGGGCGGAGCCCTTCCTGCGAACCCGGGATCTGAAGAAGGCGCCTCGGGTGGCGGATCCGCTGGCGCTGACGGCGCCGATCGAAACGCCGTAGGCCGGTGTCCGGCCCGTCCCCGCCGCAAACGGCGCGGGGCCGGGGCGGTTCGAGCAGGAACGCCTGCAGGTTGAACATGACGAGTCCTGGCAAACTCATCCTGCCTTGGGTTGCGCGGATGGTGATCAGTCCGGCGGCGGTTCTCCTTTTGGTCCTTGGCGTCGCGGAGCCGCTTTCAGCGCAGGAAACCGAGGCGGCGGGCGCGATAGACCTGGCTGTATATGAAAAGACGGTGCGGGAGAATCTGGAGTTGCGCCGGCAGGTGGCGGAGGCCGCGCGCGCGGCCTCCGATTTGCGGCGGGAGAACGCGCGGTTGCTGCTGCAGGTGCGCGATTTGGAGCAGAAGCAGGCCGACCTGGCCGCGGTGATTGCC
>CALHGX010000048.1 GCA_938031185.1 uncultured bacterium | reverse complement strand
CAAGACCCGGCCCTTTCGGGTCGCCTCCATGAACAGAAACGCGCGAAACACGCCCGCGAGCGCGCGCTCTCTTCGCTCCGGGTTTTCCCCCAGCGCCTGGACATGCAGAGGGTTATCCCGCATCCCCTGCGCCAGGACATCGGCCGCCCCACGCGTTTCCGCCGCTTCGAGAGCGCGAATCGTGGTAGGTATCTTTGGCTTGCTCATTGTGCGGTTCTCCATGGTTCAGAACGTCACGTTGCCCAGCGGATTGGTTCCGGTGTCGATGGCCTGAATCGGCGCCACGGCGTTGCCCGGCAAAGCGGCGTCGATGGGGGTTTGGGCAGCGTCGCCGCCGAAGATGTTCTCGCGCGCGGCGTTGCCCAGGCCGACCAATTCGACGCCCGTCACGTTGCCGCTGCACTGGTTGCGCGCGACGTGCGCGCCCGTGCCGGTGACCCGGATGCCGGATCCGGCGTTACGCGCGAGGAGATTGTCCTCGATCCGGAAATCGTGGCCCGCCACCTCGATCCCATGTCCGCCGTTGCCCGTGACCGAAACGCGGTTGACCGAGCCCGGCTTGACGCCGTCGTCGGCGATGAGGATGCCTGCCGTCGCGTTGCCGCTGACCAAACCGCCCGCGACGACGACCGTGCCGGTGACCGAGCCGACGACGACGGGGATGTTCAAGCCCGCGCCGTTGTTGCCGACCAGGTCGTTGGTCTCGAAGATCAGTTCGCCCCAGCGGTCGTAGATGCCGGCGACCGGCCGCTCGGCGCGGATACCGTCGCCGCCATTGCGCACCGCGCGGCTGTCCGAGTAGCGGCCCAGGGCCGCGCCGCTGTGATGCACGCCATGGCCGCCATTGCCGGAGAAAACAGCTCCTTTGGTTTTGACAGGCCGGGGGGACGGGGGAATGCCCTCCTCGTTGATGATCCTCAGTCCTGCGCCCGTGTTGTTGTCGCAACTGCCGCCCTCCATGGCCAACTCGACCCCGCCCGAGCCGGCGTCGCCCTCGATGTGAACGCCGTTTGAACCGTTGCCGTCGGCATGGGCGTCGCGCCAATCCAAAGCGAGCGCCGAAGCGGTGTTTTGCGCGTGCACCAGCACGCCGTGGCCGGTGTTGCCCGATACGGAGGTGCCCGGCATGACGCACACGCGAACTTGGCTGGAGGACTCCTCATCCCGCACCTCCACACCGTGACCGCCATTCTGGTCCACGCGGCAGGCGTTCAAAGTCAGGCCAGTATAGGGCTTCCCCGCGTAGCTTCGGACTTGGTGGCGGATGCCGCCCGAGGCGTTGCCGACAACATCGCTGCGATTAACGAAGTACCTCTTGCCGACCAAATCCAAGCCGAACCCGCCGTTGCCCTGAGCGCTCACGCCATCCATCCGGGCCTCGCTGAACGAGGCGCAATCTTCCCGAAACCCGCTGCCGCCGTTGCGCGCCAGGAAGACGTCAAAGAACCCTTGGATGGCTTGGCGTCCGGCAGCCAGCACGTTGTAGCCGTGCCCGACGTTACTCGCGGCGCTGCCGCCGCGATGCTCCAGGGTCAGCCGGGAATCGGCGTGGGAGAGGTTCACGCGCACGCCGTCCACGCCGTTGTCGTCGAACGCGGCCCCCGCGCTCTGGATCGTCACGTCGGCGGCAGCGGTGGACGCGACCGACAGCCCGTTGCCGCCATTGCCGCCGACCCTGAGGCTTTCGCCCCCGATCTGGCCGAGTTTCAAAACACCTCTCGCGCCAGCCCCAAGGTCGCCTACATGAATGCCATCGCCGCCGTTGTTGACCAACTCGCCCTTGGGGCCCTTGATATACACATGGACGTTCTCGGCAGGGGCATGCACTTCAATCCCATGGCCGCCGTTATCGCGGATCGTGGCGCCATCGAATTCAACGTTGATCCGAGCCGTTTGCGTGCCGGCGATACGCAGGCCGCAACCGGTGTTGCCGTTGCAGGACGTGCCGCCAAGAGACAGTCGGAACGTTGCGTCCGCCGTGGCGGAGACCCAGAAAATTCCATGTCCGGTATTGCTGGAAATGTCCGAGCCTATGATGATCGCTTCACCGGTCCCCTCGATGACCACGCCGCCGCCATTGGCGATCGCCCGGACATTCTGAATGATCAACTTCTGCATGTCATGCTGGGTGCGTACCCCGGCCAGGCCGCTGTATTTAGCCATGGCGTCGATCAGCTCGCCGGTGTTCATGGCCACGCCGTTTCCGCCGCTGCCGTAAACCTGAACGTTGCGGATCGAGACGAATCCCGCGTCCGGCGCATGGATGCCGTCCGCACCCCAGTTGCGCAGGACGCCGTTCTTGATCGTCACGTTCTCCGCACCCGCCGCGACATGGATGCCATGGCCGCCGCCCCTGGGATCGCCGGTCAGGACGAAGCCGTTGAGGTCCAGCGTCACGTCCGAGACCGTCACCGAGATGCCGTCGCCGGACCACAGCGAGAGGTTGCGGTCCAGGACGTACCCGCCCGGCGTGGATATCGTCCACGGCAGATTCGTAATGACCGTTCGGGGCTCGATCTGGTCGAGCGACTTCATCGTCGGCACCGGTGCGCCGGGGGGGGTAAGACTCCCCTGCCCAAACGCCACGCCGGCCGCCAAAGCCCACCCACACAACACCAACCTAATCCTGTTTTTCATCCGCCGCATCCTTTCCGCCCGATTTGCCGGGCTTACCGAACCCACGCATCCCGTCAGCGCCGCCGCCATGACGCTCCAACTGACCCGGTTGCCATTCACACTATCCTCCAACGTGTTTTCGCCCGACTTCTCGATGTGACGTGCCGCCGCATGAGATTGCGGCCTCCGCGCCCTGCCGTATCACGCCAGAATGCGTACGCCATCACCCCCTCTTTCCCGCTTGTCTCCGCCGCGGCGGCGCTCGCCCTCCCTCCGCCGCCCATGAAATACAGGAAGTCCACGCTGTCGTTCTCCCGGACTTGCGTCGCGGGGAAATCCTCCCGTTTCAGAATCGTCCCGTTCAACTGTACCGATACCATGTCCGGCATTTTCACCTTCTGATGGATCAGCAGTTCCGCAATCGTCAGCCCATCCGGAATTTCCGTCGCCTTATCGTTCACCTTGACTTGCATTCTCTATCTCCTTTCCCATTCACAAGGTGCCAAGCGCCTGTTCGATGTCACCCAGAATATCCGCCGGATCCTCGATCCCAACGGATAGCCGTACAAGATCCTCCGTCACTCCCATCGCCAACCGCTCCTCCTCGTTCAGATCCCGGCAAATGGTCGAGGCCGGATGAATGACCAGCGTTCGGGTGTCGCCCAGGTTGGCGAGGTTCTTCGCCAACCGCAGACGGTTGATGAAGTCGAAACAGCGTTTCTTGGCGCCAAGTCGCAAGGTCACCACGGCGCCGAAGCGGCCGCTGAACTGGCGATTCGCCAGGACGTGATCGGGATGTGTGTCCAATCCTGGATAGCCGGTCTCAACCACTTTGGAGTGCGTTGCCAGAAACGCAGCCAGACGGGCAGCGTTCGAGCAGTGACGCTCCATCCTGACGCCGAGCGTCTCGAGGCCCATGCTCAACAGGAACGCATGGAATGGGGCCAGGCAGCAGCCGAGGTCGCGGCAGATGCGATTGCGTAGCGCGGCAAGCAGTGCGAATTGGCCGACCCGTGCGTGGAATGGCGCCAGATGGGGAAAACGCGGGCTGGACCAGTCGAAGGTTCCAGCATCGATAATGATCCCGCCGATGGCGTTGCCGTGCCCATTGATGAACTTCGACGCGGAGTGAACAATTACATCCGCGCCCAGCCGCTTGGGCTGGATGAGAACCGGTGTGGTCACTGTGCTGTCCACAACCAGGGGAACGCCGTGCTTTCGCGTCACGGCGGCAATGGCGGCGATATCCGGCACATCCAGTTTCGGATTCCCGATGGTTTCCACAAAGACGAGCCGCGTTGCATCATTGATCGCTTCGCCAAACTCCGTAGGATTCTTGGGATTTACGAAGCGAACGCCGATGCCGTAACGGTTTAAGGTGTGTCGGAACAACGAATAAGTGCCGCCAAACAGGCTGCTGCCGGCCACGATCTCTTCCCCGCTGCCCGCAAGGGCCAGCACGACTGAACTGATCGCCGCCATCCCGGACGACACAGCGATAGCGCTCAGCCCCCCCTCCATTACCGCCATGCGCGATTCGAATGCCGACACCGTTGGATTGGCGATTCGGGAATAGACGTAGCCGGGTTCCCGACCAGCGAAAATCGCTTCCAGCGTTTCCGCGCTAGCATGCGCAAAAGCAGAGCTTTGTACTACCGGCATGGCGGTGGGTTCGCCCATCAACGGCGTGATAGAGCCGTGCAAGGCCAGAGTCTCCGGTTGCCATGATCGATCGTTGTTTCCGAAATTCGTAAGGCCGGATTCTTTCATGGCAATGCTTTCACCAGTGTTCTTATGCTGAGCGTCATCACCAGCAGACCGACAAGGAACATGAAGGGGCGATGGGGAATTCTCTTGCAGGCATAGGCGCCCAGCGGCGCGGCAATCATACCCCCCACGGCCAGACCGGCGATCATGGGCCAATGCCGAAGGCCGATGGTAAGAACGAAGGTCAGCGAAGCGGCCAACGTCACGAAAAATTCCACGGCGTTGACGGTGCCGATCGTGGTCCGGGCATGATTTCCCCGAACGATCAAGGTGGAGGCCACGACCGGTCCCCACCCCCCGCCGCCCACGGCATCCAGAAACGCGCCAATAAACCCCAGCGGTATCAAGTGTGTCGTCACAGTGACGGGGGGAATGGTTTTGAAGACGCGCGCGACGATCAAGCCGCCCATGAGCAGGAGATACGCGGCGATAAATGGACGGAATCGCTCGGCCGGCAAGTGAGCGAGCAAGGATGCTCCACCAATCGCGCCACCGACGGCGGGAATCAAAAGACGCCAGAAGAGCCGCCGGTCCACATTCCCGAAATAGTGATGGGACACGCCGGAAAGCCCCGTGGTAAAGACCTCGGCCGCGTGGACCGTGGCGCTCACCGCGGCCGGCGGTAATCCGCGCCCCAGCAGCAGGGACGAGGCGCTGATGCCATAAGCCATGCCTAGCGTTCCGTCAATCAACTGGGCCACAAGCCCGACGAGGATGTAAAAAAGCATCTCGTTCATAACGTGCCGTCCCGTTCCAACCCGTGCTCAGATCTGATAGTCAAGAATGACATTTTTCTCCCGCAGCAATTGCTGCACGGCCTTTACACCGGCTTCAGTGGACATCCCCTCCGGCAGGCTTAAGTGGGCGGGGAGGCGGCCTTCTCCCGTTGGGCCCGCGGTGACCACCAAGATTTCGTGCGGACTGTTCAACAGCTCCAGCGTGCGCACGTCGTATTCGTCCGCGTTAGGCAGCGAGGCAATAAAGATTTGGCCGGCGTCGGTGAGGATGCGGGCCAGTTCGCCCAGGCGGCGCACATGTTCTTCTGCCGCTTCGCCGCGCAGCCGAATGTCGGTGTCAAGGCCGCGTGCCACGTTGGCGGGACGCAAGTAATAGGCTTTGAAGCCGGCACGGAATAACGTTTCCTCCAAGGCGGCGGCTAACGCGTCGACGACCGCCGGGTCGGCGCCAGTGATCAGCACGAATTTGGCGCCGTGGCCATAGGCCGCGGCGCGCTGCGCGGCCGTGACGCGGCCGCTATCCCATGCCAGTTCTCGCGCCTGCACGTGCCGTTGCACGGTGGAATCCGTGTCTTCCAGCCGCTCCAGAATAATGCCGGCTCCAGCAATCTGGTAATCGTCCACCACCACGAAACGGCCGGTGCGCAGAATTTGATCCACGCGATCGAAGGCCACGGGCCGATGCGTTTCCAAGACGCATTCGGCCACGTCGTGGCGATCCACTTGCTGCTTGGAGTGCTCGGAAACAAAATCGGCCGCATCCAGCACACTGAGCACCTCGACCAGTTTCAGGGGGACCCGGGCGGCGCCCAGTTTCAGTTTGTAGGTCTTTTCGGGGATCATGGGGGCCCGGCCCATCCAAAAAAGATTGGCGCGGAAACGTCGTCCCACGTGGGGCGGCGTTTCGTCGGCACGCGCCGCCAGTTCGCCGGGGCGAACATACCATTGCGTTTCCAGCGTGAAGCCCGTGGCTTGATCCGCGACGGCGCGGGACTCGCGCGGTCTTTGGAATCCCTCGATCGAACGCACACGACTGCGTTTCCCCGAGGGGTGGAAAACAATTTCCTGTCCCACGGAAACCTGCCCTGTCAACACGGTCCCGGCGAAAATGCGGCGATCGTCTCCGCCTTCGGTGAATTTGTAGACGTCCTGCAAGGGAAAGCGGAAGGGGAGGTTGGCAGGTGAAGCGGTTGGCTCGAGCGCATCGAGCTGCTCCAACACGGTCGGCCCGTCGTACCACGGCATCTCCGCCGCGCCGCGGCGGGCGACGTTGACGCCGTGTACGGCGCTGATCGGAATGAAGCGCAGCGGATGAACGTCCAGGCGCCGCAAAAATTCTTCGTAGGCGGTTCGCACCGCATCGAACACGCCCCGATCGTAGCCCGTCAAATCCATCTTGTTCACGAGAACAATGAGTTGCCGAATGCCCAGCATGGACACGATGTAGCCGTGGCGCCGGGAGTTTTCCTGGATGCCTTCGTGCGCATCAATCAGCAGGAAGGCCGCCTCGGCACGGGCTGCGCCGGAGATCATGTTGCGCAGGAACTCAATGTGGCCTGGGGCGTCAATCAGAATGTAGCGCCGCCGCGCGGTCTTGAAGAAGCAACGCGCCGTGTCGATCGTGATGCCCTGGTCCTGTTCGTCCTTCAATGCGTCGAGCAGAAAAGCGTACTCGAACGGCTTGGCGCTGCGAGCACAGAGGGCGCGCACCTGCTCCAGTTTGCCCCGGGGCAGGGCCTGCGTGTCGGCCAGCAGCCGGCCAATCAGCGTGCTTTTTCCGTGGTCCACGTGGCCCACGATGACCACATTCATTTGTTCCAGATCGTTGTCCATTAACACGTTCACGTTGTCGTCCTCCTGTTGGCGGGGCGCCAAGAGGGTTTCGTCCTACATGTATCCGCCCCGCCGAAGCGTCTCAAGGCCGCCGCCATCCTCTTTGTCCTGCTCGCGGCCGGAGCGCTCCGCCACGTTGGCCAACTTACCCGTCTTAAGCTCGGCGATGACATCCGCCACGGTTCGAGCGGTTGACTCCACGGGCTTTGTACACGGCGCACATCCCAAGGAACGATAGCGCCGACCATCGCCAGAATCGAAATAGAGGGACGTCACGGGAATATTTTCGCGGCCGATATACTCCCAGATGTCCAGCTCGGTCCAGTCCAGGAGCGGGTGAATGCGGATGTGGGTGCCGGGTGCGAATTCGGTGGTATATTGCTGCCACAGCTCGGGCGGCTGTTCCGCCGGGTTCCAATCGCTGTCTCGGTCCCGGGGCGAGAAATACCGCTCTTTGGATCGGCTGCCTTCCTCGTCGGCGCGGACGCCGACGAGGACGGCCGTGAACGCTTCCCCGTGTATTTCCTCGACGTAGCGGCCCAGGTTGTGATCGAAACGTTTCCGTGGCCACTCCCCCGACAAGGTGCATTTGAGCGCCTCTGTCTTAAGCGCTCGGCAGCACTCCAAGCGCGTCAGGCGACCGTCGGGGAATGTGCGCTTTTCCGCGAGCGCACGCACATTCTGCCCCACGATCATGTTTAAGCGCCACTGGCGAACAAGCTCATCGCGATAGCGGATCATCTCCGGAATCTTGAACCCCGTGTCGATATGGAGCAGGGGGAACGGTACATGGCCGAAGAAGGCTTTTCTCGCCAGCCAAAGAAGAACCGTGCTGTCCTTGCCGATGGACCACAACATCACCAGGTTCTTGAACTCGCGGTAGGCTTCCCGAAAAATATGGACGCTTTGAGCTTCCAACCGGTCTAACGTGGAAAATAGCGTTTGAGCGCCGTTGCTCATGTGGTGTTCTCCCCTAGATTTGCCAGTTCTGAACATGAAGGCCGCACTCCTTGTGCTCGGCATCTTCCCACCACCAGCGGCCGGCTCGCGGGTCTTCTCCCGGTTCGATCAGGCGGGTGCAGCAGGCACAGCCAATGGACGTGTAGCCGTGATCGTACAGCCGATTGTACGGCAGATTGTGCTTCCGGGTGTATTCCCACACCTGCTCGGCGGTCCAGTATGCGAGGGGGTTGATCTTGAGGATACCGCCATGAGCCATATCGCGCTCGACCAGGTCCACCTTCCGCCGGGTTTCCGCTTCGTCCCGACGCAAGCCGGTAATCCACGCGCGCAAGCCCTTCAGGGCGCGGTTCAACGGTTCCACCTTGCGTATGTGGCAGCAACGGCGACGTTCTTCGATGCTTTCCCGAAACGAGTACATGCCTTTTTCGTTAATCAGGCGTTCCACGGCTTCCCGGTCCGGGAAGAACCATTCCACCTTGATGCCGAAGCGGCGTTCGGCTTCTGCGGCGCACCGAAACGTCTCTTCCGGGAGGCGTCCCGTATCGATCGAGAAAACACGGATGTCGGGCCGGATGCGGGTCATCATGTCAATGAGGACGGTGTGCTCGAAACTGGCCGCCAGCGCGATATCGGGGTGAAACTCCTTCAGGGCCCACCGCAAAACATCTTCCGGTTCTCCCGTTCCGCTGTACGCCAATTCGCTGTTCTTCGTGTTCATAGGTTTTTCAGGCGCTAGATGGTCCATGCCTTCACATCGCCTGCGGTTGCGGCTTGGCGGACAACCTGCGTCATTTCTTGCCCATCGTGTTTCAAGCAAACCTCGACACATTCGTCGGTCACTTTCGGGGCGAAATGCCGTAGGAGCCGTCCGACCATGGCGAGGGCTCCTGACTCCCAACGTCCCCTCAATACCGCTGTGGGCCCCGGCGCTTGCGTAAACGTGACGACCGGTAGCGTTCCCGCCATTTGTTCGAGCCGAACGTTTTCCGCCGCATCGCGCCCCACGATCACCTTGAGGTCCGGATGAAGACGGAAGTGCCGCCCCAGGGTTGTCAGGCGCGCGTCGCGCTCGTCCCAGTCCGGGCAGTGATCGAAGAGGTCCTTCACTCGCCGGGCAACAATCGGGTCGGTCAACAGGCATCCGCCAGAAGGACACCCGAATATCTCAACCCCTCGCTCTTTGGCGAGGACCAACTGAGGGGATCGTGCCCGCCCCATCAGATCCAGCATTCTGCTTCGGTCTATTAAGCCTTCCCGCTCGGGAATGGTTGGCGGCAGGCGGCGCGCGCTTAGCGGCCGCAACAGCCTGCCCGTGAGCCCGCTTTCCCGCTCGATCAGGTCAAGCGCCCGGCGGTGCTGCGACATGGGCCGCTGCCCAAGCACTTCACCCGTCACCACGCACACGGCGCCGGTTTCTCTCATGACCTCCGCGGCCTTGCGGAGCATGTAGATGCGGCAGTCTATGCAGGGATTCAGTCCGCGGCCGTGCCCGAAACGAGGCTGCTCGACGATCCGAAGGTAGTCCAGCCCCTTGCTCATCACGCGCAGTTCGACGCCCATGCTCTGCGCCACGCTCACCGCCAGCCGGCATCCGCCGTGCTTCCTCGGGCTGCATGTGCAGAAGGGCCCGACAAAGTTCAACGCCAGCACATGAAGGCCCAGGTCTGCCATCAGCCGCACGGCCAGCGTGCTGTCCAGGCCTCCGGACAAAAGCGCCACTACACCGGGACAGCGCCTTATGGCTGTGGTCGAACGTAGCCGCTTGGCCACACAGAAAGGCCCTGTGCCCGCTGGCAAATCCACATTCGCTTCTATCTTCATGGCGGTAACGGTTGAAACTGCGCGGCGTGGTCTCCCAGCAAACCGGGCGGCCCTCCGACACGCTTCAAGCCCCCGATCTTCTGCCGTTGTTTCATTATTCGTTCAAAAGCGTCTCCCACGGAGTCCATGTCTTTTTCCTCATACCGATTGATGGGAACCGCCAGGCGCAACATCTGCACCCCCTGTTTTTTTTGTTCCGGCGCTATCATGTTAGGAATGGTTCGCACCCCTCCCTCAACGAACAAGGCCCCGGCCAAGGCGTGCGTCGGATAAGCCGCCGCCGGCAGATGCGGCAGAAAAGCGCTGGCATTCACGAAAACGGCATGACCCCCCACCGGCTCTAGCACTGGCACGCCCAGAGGGCGAAGGCGGTCCCATAATCGTTTTACCATCCGCACTCGCGCCGCCGGCCCATCCGTCTGGCCCGGCGGCCGCAAAGCTCTCGCCAGCCGGTTCCTGTTTCTTTCGTCCAGCCCTGTACCGTAGGCCAGAACAGCCAGCTCGCGCACTTTCCAGAAAAGGCCTTCCCGATTGGTGCCTACGAACCCACCAACGGGACTTTTGAAATCCTTTGTCAGGCTTGTAGCGCAAGCGTCTGAAAGGCCGCACAATTCACGAACAATTTCCGTAAGACATTTTGAGGAAAAACCGGATTCCCGTTCCTGAATCAAGACGGCATTCTCGAAGGCGCGCGTGGCGTCCAGAAAAACCGGCACACCAGCGGTTTCCGTCAATGTCCGTATTCTTTTCAGGTTCGCCATCGAGACGGGATGTCCTCCGATGGCGTTGACGGCGAGCTCTAGGTAGACAGCTTGAATTTCTTGGGCCGCCACCATGGCGGCCAGTCGTTCCAGATCGAGGTTGCCCTTGAACAGGCCCTCTTCGTTTTCCGACGACACATCCGCCGCGCTGAGGTCTACGAGACGGGCTCCGCTTGCTTCCAGGTGAAAACGCGTGGAAGGGAACAAGGTATTCGCGGCGATGGTCCATCCCTGTTGAACAGCCGCCTTGGCCAGCAGGGCCTCTGCGAAGCGACCGCGAAAAACCGGCACGGCAAATTTGTAGCCGTAGAATCCTTGCAGCACGGTCTCCACTCGCCCCCCTGAGGATGCATCAGGCGATGCCGCTTCTTCGGCTTCTTCGACCCAGGGCAAATCAGACCAACTGTCCGTGAGCAAATCCACAGCGATGCCGTGGTGCGGGAGCAAGGCCACATTGAATCCGACTTGTGAAAGCAGACGTCGGCGCTCTTCAGGCGAGTCGGCGGAAAGCGAGACGGATGGCGTAGCCTCCGGCTGGCCTTCGGCACCGGGACGGGGCGGCTTGGGCTTGGCGAGCTCCCGCACGTCCGTTACGCGAAACTGTTGCGTGAGCGGTTCGGCGATAAGCGTCTGCGGCAGCGAGATGGGCGGGCGCCATCCTGCGATGGTGGGACCTAGCAGGATCAGGAGCGCTTCCGTGCAAACCAACGAGGTCGCCAGTACAGGCGAAATGGCTATGGATGGCACCTTGTGCCGGACCATCATCTCTTCCATGGCCCCCAGGTGCTCTGGCACAAAGAAAGGACGGAGGCCTTCAGGGAGTCGGGCCTTGACTGCCGCCTCTTCGATGTACGCCCCCAAAACCGCTTCCATGGGCATGCCATCTGGCGCCGCCACCGCCACCACGGCGCCGAAACCGATGATGGGGGCGGAAATGCTGTAAAGCCCCTTCGTGCGGGCGAGACGGAACATGCGCATGCGCAGTTCGGTCGGCACGGCAATATCCAGGGAATCCATCACCAAATTCACGTTCTCAAAGAAGCATTCCAATGATTCTTCGGTAATAGCTTGTCCGCTTAGAATGCGTACGCGGACGTGCGGGTTGATGGAACGGAGCATTTCCGCATACACTTCTGCCTTATTCCGGCCCAGGGAAGTTACGTTGGCGCCCCACTGCCGATTGATGTCCGGCAGGTCAAACGAGCCTGGATCGGCCAAAACGAACCCGCCAACGCCTGTTCGCGCCAGCGTCAGCGCCACGGCCGCGCCCACGCCGCCACAGCCGGCGATGCCGACGGTGCACCCCCGCAGCCTATGCAACGCCGATTCGCCCAGCAGCGGGATCGTCCTGTTCAAGCAGGCCAGAAAGTATTCATCGGCCGTAGGCAAAACAGATGCCGTGGTCATGGGGTCGCCTCACGCGGCTGGGTTGTAGGGAGCGCTTCGTTCATGGATCCGGTGCGATATCCTTGCAGGTCGAGGCAGGCGTAGAGAAAGCCCGCCATTTTCACCGCGTTCGTTAGTTGCTGCGCCCAATCCTTGTCTGTTGCGCGAGGCAGATCCCGTGGCTCCAGTTCAATGCGCGCTACTGTGCCGTGATCCCGAACGCGAACCGTTCCAAACCCCAGGCTGCGAATGGCCGTTTCGGCTTTGACCACACGCTGAAGCCGGGCAGGGGTTATTTCCTCGCCGTAGGGGATGCGGGAGGCAAGGCAAGCGCAGGCGGGTTGATCCCAATTCGGAAGCCCTCTCTGCCGTGCCAACCGGCGAATATCGGCTTTCGTCAGTTCCAGTTCATTCAACGGAGAACGCACTTTCAACTCGCAGGCGGCAGCATGGCCAGGCCGAAAGTCTTTGCGGTCATCGGCATTGAATCCGTCCAGCATCACGCTCAACCCCTCTCGCTGCAGAATCGCGCGCAATTCCGTAAACAATTCGCGTTTGCAGTAGTAGCAGCGATTGGCGGGATTGCTCCGATAGGTTGGATCGTCGTTTTCGCGCGTCTCGATCAACAAGTGCCTCACGCCAAGAAACTTTGCCAGGGCCACGGCCTGTTCCCGCTCATCGGCGGAGTATGTCGGCGAGCAGCCCGTCACGGCCAAGGCGCGAGGCCCCAACGCGTCGTGCGCTGCCGCGACGACCAGGGTGCTGTCCACTCCGCCGGAGAAGGCGATCACCGCTCCGCCCATGGTCTCGACATGCGACACTAATTGCTCGTAACTGGTCTGCATTCGATGGGCTCCTGCTTGGGCAACCAGGCGTCATCAAATAGGGTGGTCGAGAGGTACCGTTCGCCCGCGTCCGGCAACACCGCCACGATGGTTTTTCCGAAAAACGCCTGCTCCCGCGTTAAACGGCACGCCACGGCGACGGCCGCTCCGGAGGAGATTCCGCAAAGGATGCCTTCTTCCCGTGCGAGGCGCCGCGCGAAAATGATCGCTTCCGCGCTGTCTACCAGTTCGACGCGATCCACCAGCGAAAGGTCAAGGTTGTCGGGAATGAAGCCGGCGCCAATTCCCTGAATCTGATGAGGACCGGGTTTGGCCTTCTGGCCGGCAAGGTGCTGAGTGATGACCGGGCTTTCTTTTGGCTCCACAGCCACGGTGATCAGGGAATGGCGCTGGGTTTTTTTGATATACCGCGACACGCCACTGATCGTTCCGCCTGTGCCGACGCCCGCAACCAGCACGTCTATCTGCCCCTCTGTATCCCGCCAGATTTCGGGGCCGGTGGTTTTCTCGTGAATAGCCGGATTGGCGGGATTCTTGAATTGTTGCGGCATGAAATACCGCCCAGGGGCGGACGCGACCATCTCTTCAGCGCGTGCAATGGCACCGCGCATTCCCTCATGTGCAGGGGTTAAGATCAGGCTTGCGCCGAACGCGGCGAGCACTTTTCGGCGCTCGATGCTCATGCTGTCCGGCATGGTCAGTGTCAGTTTGTACCCCCGTGCCGCAGCAACATAGGCTAGCGCGATGCCTGTGTTGCCGCTCGTGGGCTCCACGATTTCCACGCCGGGCTTGAGCGAGCCGCGTTCTTCTGCGTTCCAGATCATCGCTGCTCCAATTCTGCATTTGACTGAGTAGGAGGGGTTTCGGCCTTCGATCTTGCCCAATACTCGCGTATTAGATCCCTCAGAGATACGGTTTAGTTGCACCAAGGGAGTGTTGCCGATCGCTTCCGAGTTGTCTGTGTAGACGCGCATGGTTTTTTTGATCAATCCAAAACCATTCTATATACTCGATATAAGTACCGTATTTTTGCCAAAAAAAAACAACTTGCGTCAAATTGCGTAATTCAAACACCTTTCCGCTTTGGCTTCTTTTTCCATTTCGATCAAATCATGGTAATTCGTCGAATCAAGCGTACTGTCGATAGCTTCCTGCAATTTTTTCCACGTCGGAAGAAATACACAGTTTTCCTGCATGGGGCAATTACTCGTTCTTTTTCCCCCAACACAAGGTACAGCCCTGATCGGGCCGTCAATTAGCCTCACAATGTCACCAACCCTAATCTCCTTTAGCCTCCTAGCAAGTCTGTAGCCGCCGCAACGGCCACGCTGTGCTTCAAGCAGTTGCCCCTTTCGAAGTTGATTCAGTATCCCCTCAAGGTACCGACGCGGAATATGCTGGGCCGCCGCAATATCCTCAATCGTCAGGACTCCACCACCGCTAGACCGCGCAATCTCATAAACAGCCCGCAAGGCATACTGACACTTGGCAGACAAAATCATGAAAGAACCTTATCGAATATAATACGACATGTCAACCGACATATGAAAATATTTCTTTTGAGTCCGTGGTTCTGACGTTGAGTAGTGGATTGGAGCCAGGCCGCAGTGCAATTCGGATTAGGCTTTATGCCGCTATCGGAAGAGTCTCTCCGGTGGCGATTTATTGTTGTCCGACAATACTGAGCCATAAGGAATGACACAGTAAGATTTGCAGTCATCTGTGGAAACTGACCTGATTTTTTGGAGCCTTGGAAAGCGGGATATCAGTGGTTGAATTTCGGAGAATCCCTGTCTCCAAGATGTTTGGCTGATTAGTTGCGTCCGGCAGGCAGAAAGTTCACATCTGCAGGGCCAAACGCAGTCGATTCAGCGCCGTGTTTGCGGCCCGTCCGCGAATGATTTCCCTGTGGCCCGGAAAACAGAATCGCTCCGCCCTGCCCTCCGGCCTGTCAGGTCCAGCGACGGCGATCCAGACTGTCCCCACCGGTTTTTCCGGCGATCCGCCTTCCGGCCCGGCGATGCCTGTGAGCGCCAGTCCCCAATCGGCGCCAGCCTTTTCCCGGGCCCGCTGCGCCATTGCGCACGCCACGGCTTCGCTGACGGCGCCATGCGCATCAAGCAATTCGGACGCCACACCCAGTTCCCGGAGCTTGAATGCATTGGCATAGGCCACCCAGCCGCCTGAAAACACGGCGCTGGCACCGGGCACGTCGGTGAGCAGGCGTGCAACCCAACCACCGGTGCAGCTTTCAGCGGTGGTCACCGTCTGGCGGCTATCGCGCAGGCGCTTCACCACAACGGAAGCGAGGGTTTCTTCCCCCGTGCCGAACACGATCGTCCCTAAGCGACGCCGGATTTCCGCCACCGTGGCAGCGAGGGTGGCGTCTGCCTCGGAGCCCATGCCCGTGCTGCGCAAGCGGACCGATACCACGCCAAGCGAAACGGTGGTGCCAACGGACGGATTACGTCCCCGTTCCATCAAATCTCGCAGCGCTTCGCCGACGGCCGCCTCGCCCCAGCCGAACGTGTGGAGGACCGCTGTGCGAATAGCCGGACCGCCGCGACGGACGAGCCAAGGCGTCACATGCCGATCGAACATGGCCCGCATTTCGGCCGGAACTCCGGGGAAGGCAAAAATCTCGGCTCGCCCACAGGTGAAGCGGATGCCGGGTGCCGTGCCGATGGGGTTGTCGAGCGCCGTAGCACCCCGGGGGCGCAGCGCCTGAACGCGGTTAATGGGCGGCATCGGGCGTTCCGCCCGGCGGAAGAACTCCTCGATCTGCCGCAGTGAAAGTGGATCCTCCTCCAGCGGCGCGTCGAGCAGGTGGGCCAAAGCGTTTCTTGTGACGTCGTCGGCCGTTGGCCCGAGGCCGCCGGTCACCAGTACCAGGTCCGCACGGACCACGGCCCAATCCAGGGCGGCGGCAATTGCATCGGCCTCGTCCGGCGCCGTGTGGTGGGCGAGCGTCCGGACACCGTAATCAGAGAGACGGGTGCTCAGCCACGCGGAATTGGTATCCACCGTTTGGCCGAGCGTCAGCTCGTCGCCGATGGCCAGCACCACGGCGCAGATTTCACCGGGGGCCTTCACGGACTCGGAGGGATGAAGGTTTGCTGATCGCTCAAGTTCGTCAGGAAATCAGCCAGCAGGCGGGAGGCGTTGTCGAGGTCGTCGAGTGAAATCACCTCCACAGGGGTATGCATGTAACGGCAGGGCACACTGACGAGCGCGGTGGCGACGCCGGTGCGATTGACCTGCATGGCGTTGGCGTCCGTGCCCGTGGCTCGCGGCTCAGCCGTGATCTGGACAGGCAGTTTTTTGCGCGCCGCGGTTTCTTCAAGAAGCCGACCGAGCACGGGATTGATGTTCGGTCCCCGATGAAGCGCCGGGCCTTTTCCGAGCCGGCACTCGCCGGTGCGTTTAGGATCCGCGCCGGGATGATCGGAAGCGAAGCCGACGTCGATAGCAATGCCGACGTGCGGGTCAATCCCGAAGGCGCTGGTGCGCGCTCCGCGGAGCCCGAGTTCCTCCTGCACCGTCGTCACGCCGAAGACCGCCACGCGCAATTTTCGGCCCTTGAGGCGGCGTAGGGTTTCGACCACCACGAAGGCGCCGGCGCGGTCGTCGAAGCCGCGGCCGGCCACAAGGTCGTTGGCCAGTTCGATTAGCCCCACGTCCACCGTGGCGTAGTCGCCCACCGCCACCAGTTTTTCGGCTTCCTTCTTCTTGCGCGCGCCGATGTCTATCCACATTTCGTGCAGCTTGGAAGCTTTGCCGCGTTCCTCCTGCTCGAGCAGATGGATCGGCTTGCGTCCGATCACGCCGCACACGGTTTTTTTGGCGGAATGGATGCGTACGCGCTGGCCGACGGTCACGGCGGAATCTACACCGCCGACGGCGGCGAAATAGAGAAAGCCCTTCTCGTCAATGTGCGTGATCATGAGGCCGATTTCGTCGCAATGTCCCGCGAGCATGATGCGGAGGGGCGCGCCGCCATTCACCACTCCCATGACGTTGCCGTGGACGTCCATTCGCGCCTCGTCGCAAAAACCTTCCATGCGGCGACGGATGATCTGTTGAATGCCCCATTCGAATCCGGAAGGGCTGGGCGTGTCCACGAGTTCGCGCAGGAAGTCGAGCGAGTCTTTGTGCATGACGATGGGTCCTTTCTTGCTGGCCGACCGGCAACACAGTACCATGCGGGCGGCATCCGTCAATGGGCGCGCCCGGCAGCCGCGGCGGGCGCGCGGCGGCGAAAGCTTGCGGCAGTAGGGATACGTTGCTCCATGCAGCAGGGCAAACGGCGTTCGCCACGGAAAAAGGGCCTGCGAACGTTCGGGCGGATAATACTCCCGGCGGCAGCGTTGTGGGCAGGCGGCTGCGTCGCGCCGCCGTCGCCGGGATGGCACTTTTTTCGCTGGCGGCCGTCTCCTGCGAATGTTCATGTCGAGCCGTTGGCTTCGGATGTCGAACGAATCGCCGTCCTGCCTTTTCGGGCGCCGACAGACCTGATCGGCGTGTCCGTTGCGGATCTTTTCGTCACCGAATTGTTGCGCGCGGGCCGTTATTCGCTGGTCGAGCGCAGCCGCATGACCCAGGTGCTGGGCGAAGCCGAGCTGGCGTTGGCGGGTTTGTCGGTGACCAACGCCATGGAAGCGGGCGCGTTGCTGGGGGCGCAAGGCGTGGTGATGGGAACGGTGGATGAGTACGGGACGGTGGCGGAAGCCGGTCTGGTGTGGCCGGTGGTGGCGGTATCCGCGCGCCTCATTGACAGCCGCAGCGGCCGCGTGCTGTGGAGCGCGGACGTGGCGCGGCGCGCGGACAAAGCCATCACGCTTCCCGAACATGCGCGGGCGGTGGTGCATGAATTGGTGGCAGGTCTTTACGCCAAGTGGCCGGTGCAACCGCAAACCCGCGCGCCAGGCGTCGCGGTGGACGAAACGGGGCTGCCGGCGCCAGAGGGGTTGGAAGTGTCGGATTGGGGGTTGCGGGAGGTCGAGTTGCGTTGGAAGCCGCCCCGCGCGCCGTGGCGCTGCCGCATCGAGCGCGCCGAGACGCCTGATGGCCCGTTCGACGTTGTAGCTGAAAAGCCGGCGCGGTGGGGGCGCCATTTCGACCGCAGCCGGCGGGGGCGGCCTCTGGCGGACGGCGCGACGTACTACTATCGCGTCGCTTTTGTGGATCAGGCGGGACGATGCGGCCCCTTCTCGCCGGTAGTGGAAAGCATGATTGCGCCGCCGCCTGATCCGCCGCGCCGTGTCTCGGCGGAGCCCGCCGGGAGCCGAACAGTGCGTGTGGGCTGGCTGCCATCGTCGGCCGAAGGGGTCGTTCGTTACGAAGTGGAGCGAGCCGAAGAATCTAGTTCCAACGCGTTCGAGCGTGTGGGCGCAACGCGCGACACCTTTTGGACGGATAACCGCGGACTGGCCGACGAGGCGACCTACCTCTATCGTATTCGTTCTGTGAACCGGGCGGGCGCGGTGGGCCCTGCGTCCCGTCCGGTGCGCGTTGTGACGGCGCCGCCGCCCGCGCCGGTGCGCGATTTGGAGGCACGCGGCGGCATCCGCTTCGTGACGTTGCGCTGGACATCCAGCCTGGATCCGGACGTGACGCGCTACGAGATTTTCCGCAGCGAGAGCGAGCAAGGTCCCTATGCAATGGTGGGCACGCGCGCCGGACGCGAAAACGTGACATGGACGGATGGTCACGCAAGGGGCCGATCTCTTGCCGACGGCCGGCGTTATTTCTACACCGTGGTGCCCGTTGCGCGGAGCGGCGCGCGCGGCGCGCGGTGCGCGCCGGTGTCAGCCGAAACCTGGCCCGCCCCGCCGCCGGTCGAAGGGTTCTCGGCCCGATCTGGCTTGGCGCGGCGGGTGGCTCTTTCGTGGATTCCCGTCAACGACGAAAAGGTTGTGGGTTACGACATCCACCGTGAAAACGGCGGCCGCTGGTCCGGCGTCACGTTTCGGGTGCAGGGGCGCGAGCGGAGGGAATGGCTTGACGTAGGCGCCGCGCGGGGACCGGCGGCCGGGGGCGGGGTCGAATACCGCTATCGGATTGCCGCCGTCAACGAGGGCGGTGTGCGCGGGCCTTGGTCGCCGGTTCAGACGGCTCGCACCAAGGCGCCGCCGACGCCCCCCTCGGCATTGGCGGTGGGTCCGGGCGCTGACGGCGGACGGGTGCTGCGGTGGACACCGCCGCCGGAGCCGGTCCGGGCGTATCGCGTGTGGCGGATCGGCCGGTTTCGCGCCGTACCCTGGCGCGTGGTGAGAGCAGCCGAATGCCGTTTGCCCGACGAGTGGCCACTCGGAACCGCCGTGAGCGTGAGCGCTGTGGATGAAGATGGGTTGGAAAGTCTTCGGGCGCCGCCGGTGATCATTCCGGCTGGACGGTGAAACGGGCCAGCCGAGGGAAAGACAAACGCGCCGACGAACGCCTTGCGTTCGGGTGGAGGCCCGACTAGTCTGAACAAGTCGACGGAGGGAAAAAGGAATGTGAAATACCATGCCGTCATGGCGGAGCGGGGCAAGTCAGCCTGTCGCAAGTACCGAGACCTCTATTACGGCGACCGGTCTCTGGTGGAAGTGATCTGGGCGGAATTCGTTCAGCTTGTGTGCGCCAACATGCCGGGGGCGCTAGGGCTCTGGTTGCGGTCGAAGCTGTATCCTTTCCTGTTCGCGTCCGTCGGCGAGGGCGTCGTGTTTGGTCGCAACATGACGCTGCGGCATGCGCACAAGATTCATTTGGGAAACGATGTTGTGCTGGACGACAACACCGTGCTGGACGCCAAGGGAACAACGAATCGCGGCATTACGGTCGGCGATCATGTTTATGTGGGGCGCAACACCATCATCTACTGCAAGAACGGCGATATCCGTATTGAGCGGGAGGTCAATCTTTCCGCCAACTGCATCCTGTTTTCGGCTCATGCGTTGACGATCGGCGAAGGCGCGATGGTGGGCGCTTACGCCTATTTTTTGAGCGGGGGCGAGTACGATCTGCAAAGCGCGCTCCCCTTTTGCCGGCAGGACGGCGTGGCGGCGAAGGCGCCGACCGTCATTGGCCGGAACAACTGGATCGGCGCGGGCGTGATCGTTCTGGACGGCGCGGGCACCGGCGAGAATTGCGTTGTGGGCGCCGGCGCCGTGGTGACGCGGCCGTTGCCAGACAATACCGTGGCGGTGGGGGTTCCCGCGCGGGCGATTCGAATGCGGACGGAGACGGCGTCGAAAGTGTGAGCGGGTAATTCGGGCGCGGCCGCGCGCGCGGCCCTCGGGAGAACAGGCGTGAAGGTATTGGTTACTGGTGGAACAGGGTTCACGGGAAAAGCATTGGTGCGGCGGCTCCTGCAAGCCGGCCATCAGGTGGTGGCGCTGGACAACAAGGAGGGCCACAAGACGCGGGAGCTTCGCGAATGGGGCGCGGAGGTGGTGATTGGCTCGGTCACGGATGCCGCGGTCGTTCGCCGCTGCTTGCAGGGCGTGGAAGTGGTGCATCATCTGGCGGCGGCCTTCCGCGAACTCGACGTGCCTAATCGCTATTATTGGGAAGTGAACGTGGGCGGCACACGGAATGTGCTGGAAGCGGCGCAAGCCGCGGGTGTGCGCAAGGTGATCTACTGCAGCACCTGCGGTGTGCACGGCAACGTGGAACGGCCGCCGGCCGACGAGGATGCGCCCATTCGGCCCGCCGATTACTACCAACGCACGAAATACGAGGCTGAACCGGTGGCCATCGAGTATTTTCGCAAGGGGCTGCCGACGGTCATTTTGCGGCCGGCGGCCATTTACGGTCCCGGCGATCCGGAGCGCTTTTTTCTGATCTTCCGGCGCGTGGCGCGCGGCGTCTTTCCCATGTTCGGAAACGGGCGCACGTTATACCACCCGCTCTACATAGACAATCTCGTGGACGCCTTCCTGCTGGCCATGGAACCCGGCCGGGGCGACGGCCGCACGTACCTGATTGCCGACCAGGAATACGTGGCGATCGAGGATCTGGTTCGGCGCGTGGCCTGCGCGCTCGGCGTTTCGGTGCGTATCCGGCATTATCCCCTATGGCCGCTATTGGTGGCCGGACATGTGTGCGAGAAAGCGTGCCGTCCATTCCGCATCGCGCCGCCCATCTTCCCGCGCCGGGTGGACTGGTATCGGCAGAACCGGGCCTTTTCCATTGAGCGGGCCAAAAGAGAGCTTGGGTACCAGCCGGCGGTGGGGCTGGACGAAGGATTGCGCCGAACGGCGGAATGGTATCGGCTGGAAGGGCTTCTGCCCGGGTGACAGTGGCGCAACGCAAACCAAACCGACGCCGGAGCGTTGAAGCGGCATGATGAGCAAGCGCGCGGCAGCAACGGTTCTTCGCGCGGCGGTTAGCGCGGCGCTCCTCTTCTGGCTGTATCGGCGGCAGGACTTCTCTGTTCTTTTGGAGTGTTTCCGCGGGATGGCCTGGCAGCCCTTGGCGGCGTTTTTTGCGCTACTGACGCTGAACACCTGGTTGAGCAGCGTCAAGTGGCTCCTGCTTTTGCGCGCGGATGGCTTGACCCATGTGCGATTGCGCAGCCTTTTTGCAACGTATTTCATATCCTCTTTCTTTTCGATGTTTCTGCCCTCCACCATTGGCGGAGACGCCTATCGAGTGCTGAACGTGGCCCGGGACGGCGTGAAACCCGCGCGCGTGGTCGCGTCGGTGTTCGCCGATCGCCTGACCGGATTCCTCGCGTTGGCGGCGCTGGCGGTGGCCATGGGATTAGCCGACGGCGCGTCGCTGGTGCTGGCGCCGCTGATTATTTTGGGGGCGCTGGTTCTCATTGCGTGGTTGCTCCACGATCAGCGTCTGATTCGCCGTCTGATGGGACTGGCACGGATGGAAAAGATCGAACGGCTGGCCCGGTTTTCGAACCGGTTTCTGGATTCGATGGCGGCATACCGCCGGACATCGTTGCTCGCGCAGGTCATGGGCCTGTCGTTCTTCTTCCAGTTGGTGGTTATTCTCGCCGTGTGGTGCCTTGGCCGGGCGCTGGCGCTGGATGTGCCCCTTGCGCAGTTCGGCCGTTTTGTGCCGTTGGTGAGTTTGCTTGAAGCGCTGCCCATCACCGTGTACGGCATCGGCCTGCGCGACAGCCTCTACGTCTGGTTTTTTACGCGGAGCGGTTATGCGAAGGAGGCGGCCGCCGCGCTGGCGCTCCTCTATGTCGCGGCCACACTGGTGTATGTTTCGTTTGGCGGGTTGCTGTTTATTGTGCGGGGGCGCGGCCGGCCGGCGATGCCGGTGGAGGAGACGAAATGAAGAAACTTCAGGGGGTAACGCTGGTGGCGCTGGCCACAGCGGTATGGGCGGTGTTCACATGGCCGCTGCCGCGCCATTTCTGGCGCGGCATCCCGCATACGGCGCGCAATCCCGAGCCGCTGGCGGTCCGCGCCATGGTACCGGGCGACCATCTGCAGCTTCTTTACCATTTTTGGCTGGCGAGCGACATGTTGCGGGGAAAAACACCGTGGTTTCACAATCTTTACGAATTCAACACGGGCGACGATGCCGAACGTTTCCGGCCGGATCCCTATTACGCGCCATTCTCCCTCGTGTATGCGGCGGCGGCCGCGCTGGGCGGTCAGGCGTTCGGCTGGAACCTAGCCGGGTGGGCGGCCTGGTGTCTGAGTGTGTGGCTGACGTGGCGGCTAGCCCGGCGCTATGCCGTTCATGACGGGGCCGCGGCGGCGGCGGCGTTGCTGGCGACGGCGCTTCCGTACCGCTGGCATGTCCTGTTGGGCGGCAGTCCGGCGGGCTACGCCATGGCCTTCGTGCCGGCGCTTTTTCTTGGGCTGGATCTGGCCGCGCGGGATGATCGCGCGGCCGGCGGCTGGTTGGCGGGCGCGGCGGTGATCTGCGCTTTCTGCACCGACTTGCACGTCTTCTTCTTTTCTCTCTTGACCGCGCCGTGCTGGTGTCTCTTCGCGCTGACCGCCCGTCCCGGTTTTCGGTGGCGCGCGCCGCGCGCGTATCTTGGCCCGCTGCGGGCGCTCCTGCCTGCGCTTCTGCTCGCGCTGCCGGCGGCGGCGGCCGGATATGCAATGCGGTCCGGGTTCTATGCCGGCACCGATCTGGCCGGCGGGCGGACGTTGCGCGAGGTGCTTTTGTTTTCGGCGCATCCGGCCGGTCTCCTGGGACGGCGGACGGACGGAATCAACGCGCAGGTATTTCTGGGCTGGACCCTGCCGGTGACGGTCGGGCTTGGGTGGGTGGGGACGCTGCTTTGGGCGGACCGCCGGAGGCCGGGCTCGATCCGCAGGACGTGGGTCCTGCTCGCCCTGGCCGCCGCATGTGCCGGGATCGTGGCGCTGGCGCTGGGGCCGCGGGGTCCTTGGCAGGGACGTCTTTTTCTGGCCTGCCGTCGCTGGATTCCCGCCTTCAGCATGATTCGCCAGCCGGCCCGGGCGTTTACGTTCCTGCCTGCCTTGATGGCGGTGGCCGGCGGAGTATCCCTGGCCGTTTGGTTGCCCCGCTTCTCGCGACGCGCGCAAGCGTTGCTGTTGAGTGGGGTGGCCATCATTGGTCTTTTTGAGTTCAAGACCCACATTCGGGCGGGCATCAGCCTCTTGGATCGCGAGCAGCCGGCTTATGCCGCCGTGGCGGCGGATGCAGCCGCAAAGGGCGGTCCCGCGCGCGCTCTGGCGCTGCCCCTCTGGCCCGGCGACTCGCATTGGTCTTCGCTCTACGAGCACTACGCCGCGCTCTATCGGATCCGCATGCTGAACGGTTACGCGCCAGCCGTGGGCCGGGCGTATCGGGAGAACGTCTTCCGCCGATTCGAAGGCGCGAATCTCGGCGAATTGCCGGACGATCTGCTCGACGATCTTCTGCGGCGCGGCATTCGATATCTCGTGATGCACGAGGGCGCGTTTCCGGAGAAGGTCAGTCCGTTCCCCGTCGGGTTCACGCTGCAGCGGCTCAGCGGGCAAAAACGGTTGAGCTTCCTCGCCGAAAGCCGCGGCGTGTGGGCCTATCGTATCGAGGCGGTGGATGCGCCGGAAAGCGCAATACTCATGAACCGCCCTCCGCCATGGCCGGATGCGGCGGTGTGGTTTCCGGCGCGCAAGTGGGAGGCGGAGCAGGGCAGCGTGGCCGATGGACCAGTGGTCCTGGATGAAAACACGGCTTCGGCCGGGCGGAGCGTGCGTCTCCAAGGTGGTCGGGGACTGGTGCGTCTGCGGCCGACAAATCTTTGCGAGGCGCCGGACATGGCGTTCCTTGTGCGCGCGCGGGGCGTCGGCTTGCTGGCGTTGGAACTGACGGTCAATGGCCTCCTTTGGCAGCGCAATACCGTGCGAATGAACAGCGACGACTGGACCTGGCAGCCGGTGGCTTTGTCGCCTGTGAAAGGCGCCCACTGGGTGGAACCCTCGTTGACGGCCGATGACGGCGTGATTCGCGCCGACGCCGTGCTGTTGACGGCCGGGATATGGAAGCCGCCGGCGCCCGGCAAGACGCTGGAACTGCCCGCCTGGCTTTTCTTCCACGCCGGCCGAACCGATCCGGCCACGTACGAGGTCGAGCTCGATCCGGTGCGCGATCCATCCGGAGCGGTTTTCTACGGGCTTAATCTGCCGCTGCCGGCAGGGCGTTATCGGGTGGCCATGACGTATCGGTCCGAGGCGCCGTTCGAGACGTTGCTTGGCATCTTCACCGCCCTGGGGGAAGCCACGAAAGCCGGCGAAACGGACGTCACGAGCGGAACGAACGAGGCGGGCTTTCATCTGACTCAGGCCAATGAGTTGCCTGTACGGCTGGAGTTTCGTTATTCCCGCCGCGACGCCATTCGAATTCGCGATGTGCGCATCACGCGCATGGTGGCCGGCAGCCGACAGTGAGAAAACTGAAAAACATTTCAGAAGACGCTTTGGTGTCGCGGTTGTGTCGCGGTCTGGGCACTCGCGCAGACGTGGTCATGGGACCGGGCGACGATGCCGCCGTGGTTCGCGCGCCGGCCGGAGAAGAGCTGGTGCTCACCAGCGATCCGCTGATCGAAGGCATTCATTTTCTTCCGCAAGCGTCCCCGAAGGCCATCGGTCGCAAAGCGGTGGGACGCGTATTGAGCGATCTGGCGGCTATGGGGGCCCGTCCCTTGTGGGCGCTGATCAACGTGGTGGCGTCGCCTTCGTGCGTCATTGGCCGGCTGACGCGCATTTATGAGGGCGCGGTGCGCATGGCCGCGTGCCATGGCATGGCCATTGTGGGCGGCGATGTGGCGCAGGGGCCAAGGTTGGAATTGCACGTCTTTGGGGTAGGTTGTGTGCCGCGCGGTCGGGCGCTGCGGCGGTCCGGCGCGCGGCCGGGCGACGTGCTGTACGTCACCGGCACGCTGGGCGGTAGCGCCGCGGGGCGGCATCTGCGTTTCGAGCCCCGGGTGGAAGAAGGAACCTGGCTCCGCGCGGGCAACTGGGTGACAGCGATGATGGATTTGAGCGACGGCCTGGCCACGGATTTGCGGCGCATGATGAGCGCGAGCGGAACGGGCGCGGAAATCCGCGTGGAGAAATTGCCGGTATCCGCCGCGGCGCAGCGGGCCGCGCGCGGCGGGCCGGCCTGGCGGCATGCGTTGACGGATGGCGAGGACTATGAACTGCTGCTGGCGGTGCGCCCGGGCAAGGCGGCGGCTTTGGAACGGGCCTGGCGAAGTCGGTTTCGGTTGCGCTGCACGCGCATCGGCCGTGTAACGAGCGGCGCCGGCGTGCGGTGGGTGACGCCGGCCGGGCCTGTGCGATCAACCCTGCATGGGTACGAACATTTTGGACCGGGCTCCAAAGCCGCCAACGAAAACAGGCGTCACGGAAGTCCGTAACGCCTGTTTCCAAAACCAACGACGAAGGGTGTTTGCTTTAGTGACGCCCACGGCCACCACGGTCGCCGCGATCGCCCCATCCGCCGCCACCGCGCCCGCCGCGATCCCGACCGCCGCCGCCACCGCCGTATCCGCCACCGCCAAACCCGCCAGCACGGGGTTCCTTGGGACGCGCTTCGTTCACAACGATGGCCCGTCCTTCGACGTCCTGCCCGTTGAGCGCGTTGATGGCGGCCTGCGCTTCCTGGTCGGAGTTCATCTCGACGAAGCCGAACCCCTTGGAGCGTCCGGTTTCGCGGTCAATGATCACGTCGGCGCTCAATACGCTGCCGTGCGCGGCGAAGAGCTGTTGGAGCGTGTCGCTCGTGATGCCATAGCTCAGGTTGCCGACATATAGTTTCTTACCCATTCTTTTCTTTGCGCCTCGTTCTCTTTACTTCGGCCCCGATGTTTTTCCTTCCGGAGCCATCAAAGGGGGCGACCTTCGCCCTTGCGGCAGGTGACCGACGCACGGCCAACTTCGCCTCATTTCCAACGAGGCGCAACCGAGTCCATCGAATACCAACCTGATTTGATCATACAGGAGCCCCGGTGGCGCGCAACAATAAAAATACACGGGGAAAGAAGCGTTTTGAAGGCCCCTGTGGCTCACTGCTCACGATTTCGCGTTGCGACGGTGCACCCGCCATTCGCCGATCTGCCACGGGCCGAGCTCGCCAAGGTCCATCTTCCGACCGAGCCAGGTGAGACGGACCCGTGCGGGGCGGTCTGCAAGCTGCTGGGCCCGAAGGATGATGCCGCTGCCCGCTTCTGCGGGCTTGAGCGCCAGCAGGCGGACCGATTGCGGCTCCAGGGCAGCAAGGGAGCCGCTTCGCCGCCATGGTCCTGGGCTGGGCGTTACGTAAAGGGCGAGCGGAGGTTGCTCCAGTTGAGCGGCGAGGTCGGGCAGCTCATTTTCGCCGGGGCTCAGGCAGAAGCGGAACTTGAGTTCGCCGCGGTCCACCGCCGGCAACCAGGGGCGTTCGTCTGCCTCCATCTTTGGGTCGCTCGCGTAGCGGCTGGCGCGCACAATGGTTGCTCGGAGCGCGCCGTCGGTGCAATCGAAGGCATACAATGCGTCGCTGGCGAAGCCGATCTTCCCTCGTGAGCCCCAAGCTCGAACCTAGCGGCCGCCGGGCACTTCGCCCACCACCCCGCGGTGCGCGATGCCACCCGGCACTTCGAATTCGCCTTCTGTGCCAAAGCCCGGCAGCACCAGCTTCAGCCGTGCGGCCCGCTCGTTCCACAATACCCTTGCGGCTACGTCCAGCGACCGGCTTCCCCGACAGAGGGATAATATCAGTTCGGCGCGTGAGCGCCCGCCGGTCATTTCCACCCACAGGCTGGCGCGCTCCGGTCCGCGCTCCAAGATTTCCACCGCGCGGACTTTCCAGCGATGCCGCACCTGGGACAAGCAGGTTGCTTCCGGCTCTTCCCGCATGCCACCCCAGGAACCCCACGGGTCTTCCACTGTGACAAGATGAAGTCCTTCTTCCCCGAACAGGGTTTGTCCTTCGCGCCACAAACTCAGGCCGGCGGCGCCGGGGCGCGCTTCGAGGCGGTAGAAACTGTTGCTGATCCTGCCCATTCCGACGGCCTCAGCCGGGCCACGCACCTGCGGAGGGCATGCCCCTTCCGTCCAGCCGGCGGTCAGCACTGTCCAGCCGAGCGGCGGCACGTCGACGGGCACGAGTAATCGCGCTCGCCAGGCGGCATCGATCAGACAATAGTGCTCGGTGGCGATTCGCTGAAATGGCAGCGAACGGCCGTCGGGCCCGCAGACGCGGATGGGCACCTCGTCCGTGCGGTTCTGGTACTTTGCGATGGGGCGATAATCCAACGAAGGCTCGATTTCCACGTGACCGCGGAACGGGAAGGGATGCGGATTGAAAATGAGGAACGGGACGGCCGTGGGGAGGTCGCCTTTCGGCCGAGCCACGCGTGTGTCCACCTTTTCTGCGAGGGCCATTATCGCGGCCAGTTCGGCCCGTCGGTCGGCGTGCACCGCGCCGCCGAGCCAGTCCAACTGCTCGTCACAGGCGCGCTCGATGCTCGAGCCGGGCAGAATGTCGTGGAAACTGTTGAAGAGAATGGCGTCCCACTGTTGCGCAAAACTCGGAGGCCGGCGACCCAGTGCCGCATGAACGGCGGTGCTGATTTTTTCAGCGCGGCAGGTCAGCGCTTCCGCGCGTCGGTAGGCGAACTTGAGTTTGGCGACGGAGGCGTAGCAGCCTCGGAGACAGAAATTGAGTTCTTTGGAATGTTCCGGAAGAAAACCAGGGCCCTTGCGCTGGGCTTCTTTACGGAGGGCTTCGAAGAATCGCTGAAAAGTCGAATGCTCCACCCTGATCTCGGGGTGGGCAGCGGCCCATTGACGAATGTCGCGCAGCATGCGCCGGGTCGGTCCGCCGCCGTGGTTTCCCAAGCCGTACGGGACGGCCACGTTTTCCTGGTCGCCGCCGGCGAACTGCGCCAGATAAGCGTCGAGCTTGTGGGGCATGTCGCCGCGCTCGTTTCCGTACCAAAGCGTGGGCGTCCGATAAGCCAGAATGCGGGCGCCGCCTTGGCCCACCCACCAGAAGGCCGGCCGGGCAATGGGCAACTCATGTGGAGCGGGGCGGCCGAAGGCGTAAAATTTCATGCCCGCCGCCGAGAGAATCTCGGGCAGGCCGCCGCTGTGGCCGAAGGAATCCGGCAGCCACGCCACGGTGGGGGCACGGCCGAAACGGTTCCGGAAATAGTGCCGCGCCGTCTCGAAATGCCGGAGGAGTGTTTCTGTTGCAGGAAGATTCGTGTCCGGCTGCACGTGGGTGCCGCCCACCACTTCCCAGCGTCCTTCTTCAATGCGGCGGCGGATGCGCCGGAAAATGCGTGGTGCCAATTCCTCGACGTGGCGGTAGTAGACGGCGTCGCCGCGCGCGAACGTCAGCTCCTCGAATTCGTCCATCAGATCGAGGATGGTTTGTGATGTGGTCACGGCTTCCGTCAGACCTTCGCGCCAGTCCCAGAGCCAGACCGGATCGAGGTGCGCATTGGGAATCAAATGCAGTGTCAGCATGGGAGTTGCTCCTTCAAGCGGGAAGAAAATTACGCCAGAGAATGTCCGGGAAACGAGAGAAATCGGCATCCGTTGGGACGAGATTGCATCCGTGTTCCAGCGCCAATGCGGATGAAGGCGTTCAGGACGGTCCAACACCGTTAGCCTGACGATCTTGCCGACAGGGTGGCGAGCCACCACGTTCGCGCTTTCAGATGATGCGGGTTGAGCTCGTCTTTTGCCTAAAGCAGTGTGTTGGCATGCACCAGGATCAACGGTGCTCCTCTCCTTCAATCTGGGCTAGCAGCTCCTGGATGTTGTCCGGATTTCTTCCCGCCTTTAGCCCCATTTTGCGGGGTTGAATTTGGTAGGGCTTGGAACACACAGGCCCTCGGAGCGCTTGCAAACCGGCCCGGAGTGCTTCGTTGAGGACATGTCGAAAGAGGCTGCTCAACCAGGCGGCCAGACTCTTGCGGCGGCCAAAACTTCGTCATCAATCGTTAAGGTGGTCCTCAAGGTTACACAATAGCATCACAAAAATGATCTCAATGTATCACCGGCTGTCTTGTTTCTGATGGAGAGATGCCGAAACGCTGCTTGTATTGGCGGGAAAAGTGAAGTGGATCGGAAAACCCCACCAAAGCGGCCGCCTCCTTGACCAGGAGATCGTGTTGAGTCAAAAGGCGATGGGCGGCCTCCAGTCTGCGGCGCAGCAAATAGGCATGGATGCCAATGCCGTAGCATTCGGAGAAGATGCGATTGAGATAATTTGGGCTCCGCCGGAACCGGGCTGCGACCGCGGCCACGGTCAATGGATCGCCGAAATGCAAGTCGAGATGGCGCTGAACGGCCTCCGCTAGGTTTCGCATTCCGGCACCGGCGGGCTGACCGGATTCTGCCTTCAGGGCCACCTCGCGCAATCGGGCCAGCACGACCAGGAGGACGCCTTTGAGAAGGTAACCATCCGTTTCGCTTGCGAAAGCCTCGTTGTTGGCCTGCAAGGTTCCACGGAGCAGTTCGCTGCCTACACCCCTGGCATGTACCCGGCCGCTGAGCATCCATCCCGCACGGGGTGCATAGGTGTCTGTGAAGGCTTCTGCGGTGTCTTCGGTCAGCGCGAGCCACAGCAGCCGGTAGGATCGATCGGCGGCGATCCAACCCTCGGCGTGTGGAAGACCCGGGGGGATGATCAGCAGTTCGCCCTCGCGAATGCCGACGAAGCCATTGCCGCTCCACACACGGCATGCGCCTTGGACGGCATAACACACCTCCAACTCGTTGTGCGCATGCAGCCCGCCCCCGTGAAGCCCCGTTGTCTGAGGGCTGGCGTTCGTTTTCTCCTCTGCCGGGCCAAACAGGCGCAGACGGGTGGGAGGGGATTTGGAAACCAACGCCAGCGCGCGCCGCAAGTACTCCGAAATGGGCGGGGGGGACGAGTTGGGAACGATAGTTTTTTCCATATCTTCGTAGTCTTGTCCATGCCGCACAGATTGTCAACGGATTCCGCCGATGGCAGGTTGCCGGGCAGGATGAAAGCAAAAAGAAAAGATGCCGCACATGAGCAACAGCGAGTCGAACGTCTGGCCATTCTTGGCGGAAAACCTGTTTGCGAAAGTCCGCTGCCCTGGCCGGCGTGGCCGCCTCTGTTCGAGCGCACGGCTGCCCGCCTGCGGGAGATTTACTTCTCGCGGCAATGGTCCTTCAACTCGCCGACGGAACGGGCATTCGAGCGAGCTTTTGCGGACCACCATGGCGCGAAGCACGGCATTTTCATGGTCAACGGCACGGTGACCTTGCAGTGCGCGCTGAGCGCGGTGGGCGTTGGGCCGGGTGATGAGGTGATCGTGCCGGCGCTGACGTGGATGGCCACGGCGATGGCTGTGCACTATGTCGGCGCCACGCCGGTGTTCGTGGATATCCAACCCGACACGCTGTGTTTGGATCCGGAAGCTGCCCGAGCGGCGATTACCCCGAAGACAAAGGCCATCATTCCTGTTCACCTCTACGGCTCCATGGCAAATCTGGACGCCGTTCTGGCGCTGGCGCGGGAGCGGGGTCTGCCGGTGATTGAAGACTGCGCGCACATGCAGGGCGGCAAGTGGCGTGGACGTGGAGTGGGCTGTTGGGGCGACGTGGGGTCCTTCAGCTTCCAGCAGTCCAAGACGTTGGCCAGCGGGGAAGGGGGCATTTGTATTACCAATGACGACGTGCTGGCCGAAAAACTGTACCGGCTAAAGCACATTGGCTATGGCCGCGGCATGCGGCAGGGACAGGCGCAAAGCGGTCCGCCGGCGGGCCTTGCGTGCTTCAATTTCCGTAGCACGGCGTTTCAGGCCGGCATCCTGCTTGACCAGTTGGAAGAGTTGCCGGCCTTGATTGCCCGCTACGAAAACGCAGCAGACTACTTGCGCCGACGATTGGCGGACGTCCCGGGGGTGCGCGTGCAGGCGAGGGGCCGGGAGGCTTCGCCACAGGGTTATTACGGCCTTTTCTTCATCTATGATCGGGGGCCGGCGGCACAGGTCCCGCTTGCGCGGCTGCTCGACGCGTTGCGAGCGGAAGGGCTGTCCGGCGCGTGCGGTACCTACGGCCCGGTCTATCGGCACATGTTGTACAACATGCCGCCGGACCGCTACCGGATTGCGGGCGACGGCACATGCCCGGTGGCCGATGGCGCGGGCACGCAGCACGCCGTCGGCTTTCTCCATCCGTGGCTCTCCTCTGATGAACGTACGCTGGCGGCGATGGGCGACATCCTGGCCAAGGTGGCAGAAAGGGCGGCGGACTTGCTATGAGCGGCCTCCAACTTGGTTGTGCCAAGGTGGACCTCACCCGCTCATTCGCGCGGAGCTGCTGTTTTCCGCGATCTGCTAAGAGCGGGCCGCATGTGTTGCTGGCGCTCAGCCGCATGCTGGATCAACCGGCGTAAGACCGGCTGAACCCGGCGCCTCCAATGGCCCCACAGCGGCTGCGAGCAGGCGCCGGGTATAGGGATGCTCCGGCGCGTTGAAGACGCGATCCGTTGGCCCTTCTTCCACGATGCGGCCTGCGCACATGACGAGCACGCGCTCGCACACATGGCGGACCACGGCCAGGTCGTGTGAAATCAGCAGGCAGGCCACGCCGCGCTCGGCGCGAAGGCGGCGCAGCACGTTCAGCACCTGGGCCTGCACGGACACATCCAGAGCGGACACCGGCTCGTCGGCAACCAGCAGTTCGGGGTTCAGCGCCAGCGCGCGCGCAATGCAAACCCGCTGACGCTGGCCGCCGCTTAGCTCGTGAGGGTAATGCCGGCCGCATGCGGCATCCAATCCAACTTGTTCCAGCAGATCGCGCACCCGTTTCGATCGTTCCGCCGGCGTCGCCAGTCGGTGCGCCTTCAACACCTCATCAATGGTTTCGCCTGCGGTCATGCGGGGATTGAGCGAGCCATACGTGTCCTGCAGGATCAGTTGCGCGCGGCGGCGAAAGGCCTTCCCCTCGCGGCGGAGCGTTTGCACGGGTTGGCGATCGAGGAGGATGAATCCGCGCACCGGTTCTTCAAAGCCCAGGATGGCCCGGGCCAGCGTGCTTTTGCCGCACCCGCTTTCGCCCACGAGGCCGACGTATTCGCCTGCTTCCATCCGAAACGAAACGCCATCCACCGCTCGCAGGCGGCCACGCCCGAACCGGTGGTGGTGTTCAATCACCAGGTCGCTGACTTCAAGCAGTGACATCGAACTTTCTGTCCTTTCGGCAGACATTGCCATGGCGGCCGCTCGTTGCGGCATCGCGCTTGCACTTCGGGACAACGAGGATGAAAGCGGCAGCCGTCCGGCCATTGTCCGGGCATGGGTACACGTCCTTCAATGCCCTCTAGCAGGCCGCGTGGGCCGGAAAGGCGCGGTGCGGCCCTGATCAGGGCGCGGGTGTACGGGTGGGCCGGATGTCGCAGCACTGCCGTCACGGGACCCGATTCCACGATTTCGCCCGCATACATGATCAGGAGGCGTTGCGCGAGGTTCGCGACCAGGACGAGGTTGTGGGTGACCAGCAGAATGGCCATGCCCATGCGCGCTTGCAGCTCGATCAACAGGCGGAGGATTTCCGCCTGCGTGGTGACGTCCAGGGCGGTGGTCGGCTCGTCGGCCACCAAAACGCGCGGGCGGCAGGCCAGTGCCATCGCGATCATGACCCGCTGCTGCATGCCGCCGCTCAGTTCATGCGGGTAGGACCGGGCGCATTGCGCCGGGTCGGACAGTCCCGCCATTCGGAGGAATTCCAGCGCCGCTGCCCGGGGCTGGTTAAGACCGTGGAGTCGGGCCGCCTCGGCCACCTGCGCGCCGGTCTGCATCACGGGGTTGAGCGCGGTAGAAGGATCCTGAAAGACGTACGCCAGGCCGCGGCCGCGCTCGCGAACAATGTCTTTTTCGTCGAGGGCGAGCAGATCGTCTCCTTCCAGTCTCGCCTCCCCCTGTTGCCGGAACAATCGCCGGGGCAGCAGGCGCCCCAGAGCCAGCGCGGTCACGGTCTTGCCGCAGCCGCTTTCACCGGCCACCGCCAGTGTTTCGCCGCGGGCCAGCGAGAAGCTGACCGTGTCCACGACCGCGGTTTCGAGTCCGTCCCGCCTCAACCACACCCGCAGGTCGCGGACCTGCAGCAGGGGGTTGCGGAATGTGGGTTTTTGGGCCATGCCGCGGCTCGGCGTCGGGGGAAAGCGGGGGCTTCAAAAAGGGATGTCTTCGGAGGGGGGCTGCTCCGCTTCCTGTTCCTGATCTGGCGCTTCGAACGGCTCGGTGGTGTATTGGTCGCCACGCTTGACCAGCGCCTCGATGCGGCGCTCCACCTCGTTCAGTTTTCGGCTGCAGCGGTCCAGCAGCGCCTGTCCTTCCTCGAAGCGGCGGATCATGTCGTCGAGACTGAGCGATCCGCCCTCCATCTCGCGTACGATTTCTTCCAGGCGGGCGAGCGATTCCTCAAAACCAGGTTCTTTCGACGTGGCTGCTTCATCCGGTTTCTTTTTGCTCATGGGTTTTCGTCACCTCCGATTCCAGCCATCCGCGCGCAAGGCACGTGTGCATCTGTTCTCCGGGCCGAATATCCGCCGCGGCGCGAAGGGGGCGTCCTGCCGCCGTGGTTGTGAAGCTGTAACCCCGTTCCAGCACGGCCAACGGATTGAGTCCGCGCAGGTGGCGGTGCAGCGCCTCGACCTGTTGCATGGCGGTCTCCCGGCGGTGCTGGATGGCGTGCAACGCCCGCAGCGCGTTCTCGTCCAGCCGTTGGCGTCGCTGGGCGGAGGCGGTCTGCAGCTCGTGCCGCATCCGCTGGCGCAGGACGGACAGTTGTTGGTGGCGTTCCTTCACCACGTAAGCGGGTTCCCGGAAAACGTGGCTGTGGTGCACGGCGGCGTATCGCGCCCGCAGTCGCAGCAGTCGTTCGGTGAGCGCGCCAGCCAATCGGCGCCGCCATTCTGTGATTCGTTCGTTAAAGGCGTCTTTTCGATTCACCACCATTTCCGCGGCCGCGGACGGGGTGGGGGCGCGCAGGTCGGCGACGAAGTCGCAAATGGTGAAGTCGGTTTCATGGCCGACGGCTGAAATCACGGGGATGACCGACTGCGCCACGGCGCGGGCCACGGCCTCCTCGTTGAAGGCCCACAAATCCTCCACACTGCCGCCGCCCCGCGCCACGATCAGCACGTCAAATCCGCCCAGACGGTTCAGGGCCCCGATGGCCTCGGCGATCTCTTCCGCTGCGCCATCGCCTTGCACGCGCGCGGGGGCGATGACGATATGGAGGTTAGGGAACCGACGTTCGATGACCCGCAGGATGTCCCGGATGGCGGCGCCGGTCGGACTGGTCACAACGCCAATGTGTTGTGGTAGGAGGGGAATGGGGCGCTTGCGGGCAGGATCAAACAACCCCTCCGCTGCCAGTTTCTTTTTCAGCGCTTCGAAGGCCGCTTGCCGAGCGCCCAACCCGGCCGGCTCTATGCGGTGAACGACCAGCTGGTATTGACCGCCTTTCTCGTACACGGTCAGGTCGCCATGGACGCGCACCTGCGCCCCGTCACGCAGGTCGGCGCGGATATGCCGCAGCTCGCCACGCCAGATCACGAAACTGATTTGCGCCCCCTCATCCTTGAGCGTGCCGTAACAATGGCCGGACGTCGGCCGCCGGATGTTGGACAGTTCGCCTTCGACGCGGAGCGGTCCGAATGCCGTCTCGAGCGTGCCACGGATGCGACGTGTCAATTCCGTGACGGTCAGCGCCCGTTCGTCGGGCATGTCTGTTGCTTGCATGGCCTGCCTCCACCCGAGCGAAATTCTACGCGATGAATTCCCGTATGCGCTCGATCCGTCGCGCTCGGCCCGTGGTTTCGTCCACGTCAATCCATACGCCTTCCAGCGCCACCTGGTCGGTTGCCAGCTCGAATTTCGAGGGCATGCCCGTCAGAAAAGAGCCCAGCACGGAGGGCAGATCCCGGCCGATGACCGAGTCTTTGGCGCCGGTCATTCCTAGGTCGGTGATATAGGCGGTGCCTTTGGGCAGGATGGTTTCGTCGGAGGTTTGCACGTGCGTGTGCGAGCCGACGACCGCGCTCACGCGGCCGTCGAGATAGCGGCCGATGGCCACTTTTTCCGAGGTGGCCTCGGCGTGCATGTCCACCAGGATGACGCGGCCCAAATTCGGTTCGCGGGCGAGCAGGGCGTCCGCCGCGCGGAAGGGGCAGTCGTAGGGATGAAGGAACACTCGGCCGATCAGGTTGATGACCGTGACGCGCCCCCGCGGCGTGTCCGTGCTATGGATGCCGCGGCCGGGGCAGCCGGGGGCGAAATTGGCGGGGCGTAGCAGGCGCCGCTCGACGTCGAAAAAGGGCACCGATTCCTTTTGATCCCAGGCGTGATCCCCCATGGTCAGCACATCGGCCCCGGCCTCGAAGAGTTCCTCGGCCACCGCCCGGGTGATGCCCTTGCCGCCAGCCGCATTTTCAGCGTTCGCCACCACGAAATCCGCCTCGCCGCGGTGTTTGGTCATGATCATGAAGCGCGCAAAGGCCTTGCGGCCCGCGCCACCCACGATATCACCAATCATGATGATTTTCATATGTGTTCACCGGGCATATTCGACGCAGCGTGTTTCCCGCACCACCACGACGCGGATTTGGCCGGGATACTGCAGGTCGCTTTCGATCTTCTTGGAAATGTCCCGTGCCAGGATGATGGCACCGGCGTCATCCACCTGTTCGGGCTTGACCAGCACCCGCACTTCGCGGCCGGATTGGATGGCGTAGCTGCGCTCGACGCCTGGGAAGGAATGGGCGAGGGCTTCGAGCTTCTCGATGCGTTTGATGTAAAAGTCCGTGGTTTCGGAGCGCGCGCCCGGCCGGGATCCCGAAATGGCGTCCGCAGCCGAAGCCAGCACGGCGTAGACGCTTTCGGTCGGCACCTCCTCGTGGTGCGCGCCCACGGCGTTGACCATGACAGCCGGCTCGCCGTGGCGGCGCAGCAAATCCGCTCCGATGATGGCGTGACCGCCTTCCACGGCGTGGTCCAGCGCTTTGCCGATATCGTGGAAAAGGCCGATGCGCTTGGCCAACGTTACGTCGGCATCCAGTTCTCCCGCCATGACGCCCATCAGTTGCGCCACTTCGATCGAGTGCATGAGCACGTTCTGCGAGTAGCTGGTTCGGAACTTCAGGCGCCCGAGCAGGCTGACCAGATCCGGATCCACCTGATGAATGCCCACAAGGTACACGGCTTCCTCGCCGGCCCGGCGGATGGTCTGGTCCATTTCCTCGCGCACCTTGGCGACGACCTCCTCGATGCGCGCCGGATGAATGCGGCCGTCGAGGATGAGCCGTTCGAGGGCCAAGCGGGCGATTTCCCGCCGCACCGGGTCGAATCCGGAAATGACCACGGCCTCCGGGGTGTCGTCAATCAGCAGCGTCACGCCGGTGGCGGCCTCGATGGCGCGCACGTTGCGGCCTTCGCGGCCGATGATGCGGCCCTTCATTTCCTCGCTGGGAAGGGCCACGGTGCTCGTCATCAGTTCGCCGGCATGGCCGGCGGCGTAGCGCTGGATGGCCTGCGCCACGATTTTCTGCGCTTCCCGGTCGGCCGTTTGCCGCGCTTCCTCCTGGAAATGGCGGATCAATCCGCCGATCTCGCCCCGCATCTCGTTCTCCATTTTCGAGAGCAGCATTTGGCGAGCCTCCTCGCGGTTCATGCCTGCGGCTCGCTCGATCTTCCGTCGTTCTTCCTGCGTGAGCCGTTCCAGTTCCTGTCGCCGCTGGTCCAGCTCTTGAGCTCGGCGCTCGATATCTTCAACACGCTGGTCTATCGTCTGTTCCTTCTTGTCCAGCAACGCCACCTTGCGGTCGAGGTTTGCCTCCCGCTGGCTGATGCGCTCCTCGGCCGCGGCGAATTCCTCCCGGCGTTTCTGGGTCGAAGCCTCGAACTCCTCGCGCGCCCGAATCACCTCCGCCTTCGCCTGCAGCCGGCCTTCCGTGCGGATGTTTTCCGCCTCGCGCCGCGCCTCGGCGAGAATGCGCTCTGCCTCCTGAAACGAGGACTTCAGCCGCAAGCGCATGTTCCACATGTTCAGCCAGTATCCGGCGGCGAGGGAGACCAGAATGACCAATCCCAGCTCCGGTGTCATGGGTCCGCTCCTTTCCATCGCGTTCCGTCTCGGCGGATCGCGCGTTCATTTCCCTTTTGGTCATCCTGTCGGGACGACCGCCTCTTTTGTTCGGTACACGCTTGTTTCCGTCACAACGACATCCATTCGTTCGTCCCCCTCGCCGAGGGGAACCGCCGCGACCACCTGATAGTCGAACGCCAGAGCGGCGCGAAAGGCCTTGCGCAAGGCGGGCTCGCGAAGCATTCGGTCGTAGTGCCCCCCGCCGTGTCCCAGGCGGCCGCCGCGGGCGTCGAACGCCAGGCCGGGAACGATGGCCAGGTCCACCGCGTCCGCCTCCACCCGTTTTTTCTCGACCGGTTCCGGTACGCCGTCGGGCCCTTTCTGCATCGCTGCGCCATCCGCATACCATACCGGCGCATAGCCCATCGCGCCGTCCCAGGCGGGAACGCATACGCGGCAGCCTGCTTGCCGCGCCAGCCGCAGGATGTCGTCTGTTTGCGGCTCGCCGGGCCGGGCGAGGTAGAGGCACACGATTCGGGCGCGGACAAATTCGGGCAACGCCGTCAGATGCCGGGTAATTTCCCGGCTCTGCGTTTCCACCCAGGCCGGCAGCCGTTCGCGGCGTCGCGCCCGCATGTCGTTGCGCAGCGCCCGCTTCATTTCGTCCGACTCAACGGTCCGCAGCCGCATCTTCGCCTCCCTGTTCCTTTGCGGCGTCGCGCAATTGCCGCCAGCGTTCCATGCGTTTGCGGATGGTTTCTTCGTATCCCTCGCCCGAGGGCTCATAGTAGATCGCCGACGTCGGGACGTATTCCTGCGCCACAAAGTGGCCCGGAAAATCGTGCGCGTAGCGGTAGCCGGTGTGGCCCAACCGCTCGGCGCCCCGGTAGGACGCGTTGCGCAGATGAGCCGGCACCGGCAGGGTGCGTCCGGCCTCGACGTCTTCCATGGCGCGGGCGATGGCCATGTAGGCGGCATTGCTCTTGGGCGCGGTGGCCAGGTAGGTTGTGGCTTGGGCCAGAATGATGCGCGCCTCGGGCATGCCGACGAACTCGGCGGCATGCATGGCGCTTACCGCCACCGTCAGCCCCCGCGGGTCCGCGTTGCCGATGTCTTCGGAGGCCAGGATCACCAGCCGCCGCGCGATGAACCGCGGGTCTTCCCCCGCGTAGAGCATCTTGCCGAGCCAGTACACCGCGGCGTGCGGATCGGAGCCCCGCACGCTCTTGATAAAGGCCGAAATCGTGTCGTGGTGTCCATCCTCGTCGCGGTCGTACACCACCGCCTTCTTCTGGATGGATTCCTCGGCCACGGCCCGCGTGATATGGATGCATCCGTCCGGGCCGGTCGGCGTCGTGAGCACGGCGATCTCGAGCGCGTTCAAGGCCCGCCGGGCGTCGCCCTCGCAGACCCGGGCCAGGTGCGCGAGCGCGTCATCGTCGGCCGCTGCGGGGAATGCGGCCAGACCGCGCTCATCTGTCAGCGCGCGGCGCAGCAGGCGCACGATGTCCGGCTCGGACAGAGGCTGGAGCTCGAACACCTGTGAGCGGGAGGTAAGGGGGGCATTGATGAAGAAAAACGGGTTGTGCGTCGTGGCGCCGATCAGAGTCACGACTCCCTCTTCGACGGCGGGCAGAAGGACATCCTGCTGCGATTTGTTGAAATGGTGGATTTCGTCGAGAAACAGGATTGTTTCCACGCCGTCACGCGCGCGGCGTTGTTGGGCGGCCGCGAGGAGACTGCGCAATGCGCTGACGTTGGCGAGGACGCCGCTGGCTCGCTCGAAACGCCGCCGGGTGCGGGCGGCGATGGCCTCGGCCAGGGAGGTCTTGCCGCTGCCCGGCGGTCCGAACAAGATCAGGCTGCCGAGACGGTCGGCCTCGATGGCCCGCCGCAGCAGTTTGCCGGGCCCCAGCAGATGGTCCTGCCCGACGATCTCGTCGAGGGACCGTGGCCGCATGCGCGCCGCCAGCGGGACCAGACGGCCCGCCGCCTGTTCCTGCCGTTCACCGAACAAGTCCATTCCCGTCCGCTCCAAAAAAAGAAGCACCCCGCCATTGCCGTAGGGGCTTTAATCTCGCTACCTCGGACAACCAAGGTGGGCGCTCCATTGGCGAGGTTCATGGTTTCCGCCCGAGGCGGACCTCCTATCCCCGCGCCATTCCGACGCCCATGTCAATAAAGACACTGGGTTCGAGATTATGGCCCGTACACGAACAAGGCAGGGTGCTTCAAAACCCCCCCGCGCCGTTCAGCGGGTTGTCTTGTCAAAGAACGCCATTCAACGTTCCGAGCGCCTGCTCTCTTGCGAACGCGAATTCCGAAACGGGAACGCCCGGCAATCAACGGTCGCACTCCTTGCGTTTCCCACGCCCACATCACGCCAGCCGGCCGATACATTCCGGCCCCAGCGATAATTGCAACCACCCATGCGAGCAGCCCAAACACGCTCCATGCGATCAGTTCCCGAATGGCTTCCATAACCCAGCCTTGTCCTTTCGCCCGGCGCGCCGTCTGCCTGACGCGCGCATCCCGGCGAGTGATCTCTTCTTTATGTGAGCAGGATAGCTCGATTAAGGCGCAGGGGCAAGTCCGATCTTGCGGGCCGTTTCCAATCCGATCGACGACCGGCCACGACCATCCGGCGGGCGGGACAAAAAATCATGGTCGGGACCCGCCGCCGCAAGGGCGGCGGGCCCGGCTCCATGCCAGTGCGCTCACCACTTCAGCGCATCGGTCGCCATGTTGTTTTCGAGGTCGATCTCTTCGCGGGCATGGCGTGGGACCACATGGACCGTGACGCCATGCGTTCCGCCGTTGGGCGCGCCCAGCGCGTTGCAGCGGATTCGGAACGTTCGGGTGCCCATCGGCCGCAGCGAGCCGGTTTTCTGCTTGAAGATCGTTTGGCGGCGGCCGGGAGACTGCACAACCACATACAAGGCGGCCTCGCCCGCTTTTCCGCCCAGATTGCGGACTGTCACGTCCACGGCCAGGCGGTTCCGAGGGCCGACCACATCCAGGTCTACGTCCTGCACGGCGAAATCGGTCTGACGCCGCCAGTCGGTCCTTGCGACAAAAGCGAGATGATCCATCGCGAAATAGGCCGGAGTATTCATGCCCCATTCGCCCACATCGCTGGAACTCAGGGTGAAGTGCAGCGTTTTGACGCGCGGGCCGAGCGGGGTCAGGTCCACCCATTCCCATTCGTTTTGAATATAGTCATCGTCCGAATTGGCGGAGCGGAAATCCGCCAGATAGTGTTCCACGGTGCCCAGCAGATGGCCCTGGGCATCGCGGCCGGCGATTTCCAGCTTGAACCAGTCCGGATCGTTTCCCGAGGCGCCGCCGAATTTCTTGGCAAACCAGTTGCCGTCGCGCATGGCCAGCGCCGCATAGGTCGTGTTGTTTATGTAAAAACCGCGAACCTGAGACGGCTTGGGCAATGTGATTGTGTCCGCGTTCGGGTCCCATGCATCGTCATAGACCACGGCGTACGTGCCCGTGCCGCTGATGTCCGTGCCGCTGATCACGGCGTATTGGTTTTGGAAGGAAGGGTCCTCGGGGTCGTTGACCCGGGAATAGGCGAAACCGGCCCAACTATACCAGCCGTCGCCCCAGTCGGTGTAGGTGTTTCCGAACCACGCCTGGACGCTCCAGAAACCGCCCGCCAGGTCCTCGCCATTCCAATATCCGCTTTCGCCCGGGTTCAATTCATCGAACGTGACTGTCTTCAAACCGGCTGCCGTCACATGGCTTGCCGCAACCAGACACGCGATGCCCATCAAATGACGTTTCTTCATGCTTTCTTCCTCCTAAAAATTCCGTTTCTTATGCCTTCGGTACGGAGTGGATTTGCTCTTGTCGGACTTGTTGTTCGCGGCGCATCACCTCCTTCAAGGGGGACTAAAAGGGGTCGAACAAGGTGTTGTCCGGCGGTCCAAACCACCCGATGTTCATGCGGGTGAAATGGGGCGCGCCCTGCTGCTCCAACTGTTCGGCGGAGACATGTCCGTCGCACCATACCACGTTGGCGCGGCCGCCGTGGCGGAAGTGGACGGAGGGATCCGCCTGGAACTGCGATTCTTTTCCCGGGTCGAAAACCCAGTGGTAGGGCTCGCAAAAGGAGTATTCGATCAGGTACTTGGGGTTGCTGCCGTAGGGTTGGGGGAATGCGGCATCGCAGAACATGACCGTGCGGCTCGGATCTCGGATTGAAGCCGGGTCCATGCCGCGGCGCATGGCGCCGGAGCCATAGCCGTGGAAGTAGGTTTCGGAGCCCACACCGACGGCGTTGTATCCGTAGCCGCCGCAGGAGGCCTCGAACGCATTGGCGGCCGCGGCCGTGTTGTAGTCGCGAAAGGAGGGGCAACGGCGGATGGCCTGGCCGGAACCGAGGTAGGGGGCCAGGGGGCTCTTGGCGCCCTCGAACGGCTTGTTGCCGCTTTCACGCGTTCCGTGCCAGCGCTGCCGGTTGGATGAAAAAATGTCGGGCGCCGCGGCCACATAGCGGCCGTGGTCCGCGGCGTAGGCGGCATTGGCGAGGTAGAGCTGCCGCAGGTTGTTGGCGCAGTAGGCGCGCCGAGCGCTTTCGCGCGCCGCGCTCAGGGCCGGAAGCAGCAAGGCGGCCAGGACGGCGATGATGGCGCTGACCACCAGCAATTCCAGCAGCGTAAAGCCCCGGCCTTTCGGATCAACAAGAGCGGCAGCGTAGGCGGAAGAGGGTGTCGTCATATCAATCGTTCGTTGGCGCAATGATTCGCACAAAACCGCTGGAACCGGCGCGATAACGCCACCAGTTGGTGCCGGAAGGCGAGCGCGGCACGGCCGGGGCCAGTGTTTCCCAAGTGCCAGCAGGATGCCGGGCTCCCTCCAGTCGGTAAGGACGCCACGAGCCATTAGTCCCGCCTAGCCACACCACGGTGTTCGAACCGTTTTCGTGATGGACTGACACAATCGAGAACACGGAATCTGGCTGC
>CALHGX010000047.1 GCA_938031185.1 uncultured bacterium | reverse complement strand
AATGCGCCAGCATGGCCGGCCACGGGGTGGCGCGCCGCCCCCTAGGGGGCGGGGATAGGGACCAGACAAGGAGGTGGACAACCGAAAGAACATTAGCTTACTTTACCCGTAGAACTGTCCAATCAATGGGGAGCACCTCCGGCTTAGACGGCGTCGCGCCCGAGTTTAGGTTTAGCCCTGCACGGAGGGCGGCTACGGCCAGCCGGAGTCGAAGCGTGACAGGCGCATGATACGCGCTTCGCGAACAAAGCGGGTTGGCGGACGGCTTTTCCCTCGTGAATTCCGGTGATGTTTCGGCGGCCGCGCTGAACATGCGGCGGAAGCATGATTATGACGCGGAGCGACCCAACCGGAAACATCAAGTTGGAATTCCAACTCCAGTGCGGTGTGCGACAAAGTGGAGCAGCACGGCAACCGTCACGCCGATGAGCATGCCCACAAAGACTTCCAGACGGGTGTGGCCCAGCAGCTCCTTGAGTTTGCGTTCGGACAGATGGTGTTCACGAAACAGCTCGTTGACGATCTCATTCAACAGTCGAGCCTGCAGCCCAGCGGCACGCCGAACGGTGGACGCGTCGAACATCACGATCGTCGCCAAGGCCAGGGAGACGGCGAACAGGTTGCTTCCAAAACCAGCCCCGATCCCGACCGATGTGGTCAAGCCGCAAATCATGGCGGAATGCGCGCTCGGCATGCCGCCGAGGCTGACCAGGTACTGAAAGTCCACACGGCCGGTGCGGCGCAAGTGCAATGCCATCTTGACGCATTGGGCTGTCAGCCAGGAAAGGAAGGCCGACCACACGGACAGGTTGCGAAAAAGCGCTAGGATCGAAACATCCATGGGGGCGGGATCATCACGGATTTCCGTGGATCGGTCAACGAGAAAGGCGCTGATTCAGTAGGCGTTCTGCCGCGCAAAAAGGGTCCGCAACAGGATTTTGAAATCGAACGCCAGCGACCAGTGCTCCAGGTAGTAAAGATCGTATTTTATGCGCTCCTCGATGCTGGTGTTCCCGCGCAGGCCGTTGACTTGCGCCCAGCCCGTCATGCCTGGTTTGGACACATGCCGCCACATGTAGCGGGTGATATCTTCCTTGAATTGCTCCACAAAGTGCGGCCGCTCCGGACGGGGCCCCACGAGGCTCATGTCGCCCTTGAGCACGTTCCACAGTTGGGGGAGCTCGTCGAGGTTCCAGCGCCGCAGAAAGGCGCCGATGCGTGTGCGGCGCGGATCGTCGGGCTTGGTCCAGACGGGACCGGTTTCCCGTTCGGCGTCGGTCCGCATGGTACGCAGTTTCCAAAGCACGAAGGTGCGACCGTTTTCCCCGCACCGTTCCTGCCGGTAGAAGGCTGGACCGGGAGATTCGCGCTTGATCAGCCAGGCGGCCAGGGCCAGCAACGGCGCGGCGAGGATGAGGCCTAAAAAGGCGCCAATCACGTCCTCGACGCGCTTGAGCGCTCGATTCCAAAAAACATCCAGCGGCCACTGGCCTACGCCGAGCAGCGGGATATCGTCCACCGTGCGGACATCCACATCGCTCGTAAGCACGCGAAAGAGGTCGGGCACGACGTTGAAGGCGATCAAGTTTCGCTCGCAAAGCAGGATGAGTTCCACGGTCTGATGGTGGCTGAGTTCGGTGTCGGCCAGAATGATCTGGTTGGGGCGGTGCGTTGTTAAAAGCGTCTCTAATTCGCGCAGAGAGCCGAGAAGCATGTCGGACGGGATGGCCGGATCCAGCGTGCTGTTATCACGAACGGAGAGGAAGCCGATCACGGTGGACCGCAAACGGGGATCGCGTTCAACGGCTTGTCTAAGCCGCGCCGCGACGTCATCTGTGCCAAGAATAAGGATGCGGTTCTGAGCCCGGTGACGGCGCGCGAACCGAATCTCGGCGTGAAAGAGGATGAAACGCTCGATGAGGAGAAGGAGGGTTATGGTGGCCAGCGCGAGCAGGACCGTAAGCCGAGAAAAAGGCGGATCCGTTCTGAGGGCAAAAGCCAATGCGGTGGAAAGCAGCATTCCCAAGCCGGAGGCGCGTACGAGGCGGGGTATTTTCCCGGAAAAAGAGCCGGTTTGTGGCCTGACATAGAGACCAAGGGATCGAAACAAGAATAGGAAAAGAAGGGTGGCGATAGCGGCGCCCCAACCGTACATGAAATACAGCCGATCCGGCGGGCGGTCATGAAAGAGCGGTATCCACCCGCTGTTGAATCGGATCCACGTGGCAAGAATGAATCCGCCAAAGATGGCCACGGCGTCAGCGGCAACAGCGATTGCGCTTGCCAGAACGTCCGACGTGTCTTTTGCCCGCATGGACTAAAGATAGAACAAGGGCCCTGCCGGCGCAAGCTGTGCCCTTGTCGCGAGGCATTGCGATGGGCGCAAAGAGGATTGAAATGGTATGGAACGGCCACTATCCTAACCCGACTTGGCCATTTCAGTTTGGAGGGGCAGACATGGCAGGCATTTTCAAGGCGTACGATATTCGGGGAATATACGGCAAGACCTTGACGGACGAAACGGCCCGAAAAATCGGTCAAGCATTCGTCGTTTTTCTGGGATGCCGAAAGGTGGTGGTCGGACGAGACATGCGGCCTCACTCCGAGGCGCTGTTCAGGGCGTTGACGGAGGGGCTGACGTCGCAGGGCGCTTCTGTTGTTGACTTGGGGCTGTGCTCGACGCCGATGTCCTATTTTGCGAACGGCCTTTTGAATGCCGATGGCAGCATCATGATCACCGCGTCGCACAACCCGGGCGAGTGGAACGGCTTCAAACTCTGCCGGGAGCGGGCCATACCGATCAGCGGCGACACCGGTATTCAAGACATCGAGCGGTTGGTGGCGGAAGGCGCCGGCGGCCGTGGCGCGGCGCAGCCGGGAGGTGTTGAACGTTTCGAAGTGGCGCCGGCGTATGCCGAACACGTCAGGAAGTTGGGTGCGCCGTTACGTCCGGTCCGGATCGTGGCCGACTTTGCCAATGCCATGGGGATTGTGGAAGCCCAGGCTTTGGATGGCATGTTGGAGATGGATCGATTGTTTGACACCCTGGACGGCTCCTTTCCGAATCATGAGGCCAACCCGCTGAAGGTGGAGACGCTGAAAGCGCTGCAAGAGAAGGTGCGGCAGGGGGGGTACGATTTTGGCGTGGCCTTTGACGGAGACGCCGACCGAGCCGGGTTTGTGGATGAGCAGGGCGCCGTGGTGCCGATGGACATGATCACAGCTTTGATTGCGCGCAGCGTCTTGCGCAGCGGCCCCGGCGTCATTTTCTATGATCTGCGGAGCAGTTGGGCGGTCAAGGAGGTCATTCTGGAAAGCGGCGGCACGCCGATGATGAGCCGGGTCGGCCATGCGTTCATCAAACAACAGATGCGGGAACGCGACGCGGTGTTTGCGGGTGAACTCTCGGGCCATTACTATTTTCGCGACAACTACTATACGGAAAGCTCAGCCATGGCGGTTCTGCATGTGGCCCGGATCGTGGCGGAAAGCGGGCAGCCATTGTCCGAACTAGTGCGCCCGATTCGGCGCTATTGGGCCAGCGGCGAAATCAACTCGGAAGTGGCGGATCCGCCGGCCGTTTTGCGGCGCCTGCGGGCCCGCTACTCAGACGGCCGCGTGACGGAGCTGGATGGCGTAACGGTCGAATACAACGACTGGTGGTTTAACGTGCGGCTCTCCAACACGGAACCCTTGGTGCGCCTGAACCTGGAGGCCAGGAGCCGGTCGCTAATGGAAGCGCGTCGGGATGAGGTCTTACAGTGCATTCGGCAGGAACCGGGATGAAGAAGACGCCATCTGCATCAGTCGTTCGGCGGGTCGAAGCCGAGTATGAAGCGGCTCGCGATGCCTATGCGAGCCACGGAGTGGATACAGAGGCGGCGCTTCGGCGTCTGGAAGCGGTCCCCTTGTCCCTTCATTGCTGGCAGGGAGACGATGTGGCCGGTTTCGAGCAGGACGGCGACCTGGGCGGCAGTGGGCTTCAGGTTACCGGAGGATATCCCGGACGGGCGCGCAACGGGGACGAGCTGAGGGCGGATTACGAGGCGGCGTTGCGCCTCATTCCGGGCCGACATCGGATCAACCTGCATGCTTTCTACGCGGAGACCGGAGGCCGGCGCGTGGCGCGCAACGAGTTGGCCCCCGAACACTTTGCCCGGTGGATGGACTGGGCCGCCGACCGGGGGTTGGGCATGGATTTTAACGGTACGTTCTTCAGTCACCCGCTGGCGGCGTCGGGCTTTACCCTGTCGCATCGCGACTCGGATATTCGCAAGTTTTGGATTGAGCATGGCCAAGCGTGCCGCCGCATCGGAAGGCAGATGGCCGCGCGCGCCGGGTCGCCCTGCGTTGTGAATGTCTGGGTGCCCGATGGCTTCAAGGACACGCCGGCGGACCGAAAGGGGCCCCGCGAGCGGTTGCGGGATGCGCTCGACGAGATATTCTCGGAACGAATGGACGGCGTTGTGGATGCCGTCGAAAGCAAGCTGTTCGGCATTGGCACGGAAGCCTATGTGGCCGGCTCGCACGAGTTCTATCTCGGGTACGCGGCGACCCGGCGCGTGGCGCTGTGTCTGGACATGGGCCATTTCCACCCGACGGAGACAGTGGCCGACAAGCTCTCGGCGGTGCTGTTGTTCGTGGACCGGGTGCTGCTCCACATTAGCCGGGGACTTCGATGGGATAGCGATCATGTGCCGGTCTTTTCCGATGAGGTTCGCGCGTTGGCCGAGGAAATGGTGCGCGGTGATTGGTTGCATCGGATGCACATTGGCTTGGACTACTTCGATGCCAGCATCAACCGCGTCGCCGCGTGGGTGATCGGAGCGCGGAGCGTGTTGAAGGGTCTGTTGTGGGCCATGCTGCAGCCGGTGGAGACCTTGCGCCGATTAGAGGCAGAGGGCGATTACACAGGCCGGCTGGCCTGCATGGAGAACGTTAAAACGTTGCCGATGGGGGCGGTGTGGAACGCATATTGCCTGCGGAAGAATACCCCAGGCGACATGGATTGGCTGGAAGAGGTTCGGGCGTATGAGCGGGCGATCGGCTCGCGGCGCCTAGGACCTTCCTGAGAGACGGAGCACCACGATGATCAGATTGTCGGCCCCGCTGGACCAAGGCCTCTCCGAATGGCTATCGGCGGCGTTTGGCAAGGCCTTCCCGGGCGCCGATTTGCCCCCGGTAGCGGTGACGCCCGCAACAGACTCCCGTTTCGGCGATTATCAATGCAATCAGGCTATGGCGCTTGCGAAGGTGATGCGGCGCTCGCCTCGCGATGTGGCCCAGGCGGCGGTGGCGGCCGCCACACCCGATCCGGCCGTGGAAAAGATCGAGGTGGCCGGCCCCGGCTTTATCAATCTGCGGCTGAGCGCCGATTGGCTGGCTCGCCGCATGGAACAACTTTGTGGGGATGAACGGTTGGGGGTGGGCAATGTGGGGCAAGGCCAAACGGTGGTGTTGGATTACTCTAGTCCAAATGTGGCCAAGCCGATGCACATCGGCCACATTCGCTCGACAGTGATCGGGAATGCCCTGGATCGGATGTATCGCTTTCTCGGGTACCGGGTCGTTTCTGACAACCATCTGGGGGACTGGGGCACTCAGTTCGGCCTGTTGATGCTTGGGTATCGGCATTTCGCGGATCATGAGGCGATGGCCAAAGCGCCGGTCGAAGAACTCGAGCGGATTTACGTCAGGAGTTACGAGCGGTCACGCACGGATGAAGACTGGATGCGACAGGCCCGCCATGAACTGGTCAAGCTCCAAGGGGGCGATCCGGAGAACCGGCGGCTTTGGCAGGAGTTTGTGGAGGCCAGTCTTCGGGAGTTCGAACGGATATACCAACGTCTGGGCGTGCGGTTCGATCTGGTGCGAGGCGAGAGCTACTACCATGAGCGCCTGGGGCCGCTGCTGGACCGGCTCATTCAGGCCGGGTTGGCGCGGGAAAGCGAGGGCGCGCAGGTGGCTTTTCTCGAGGAGGACGGGCTGCCGCCATGCATTGTGCGAAAAGCCGACGGAGGGTTCAACTATGCCTCCACAGATATTGCGACGGTCATCAGCCGGGTGGAGGAGTTCGATCCGCAGCGCATCGTGTACGTTACGGACGAGCGGCAGCAGTTGCATTTCAAGCAGGTCTTCAGCATATGCAGGAGGCTGGGATATACGACGCGATTGGATCATGTGTGGTTCGGACTGATGCGGCTTCCGGAGGGGACGTTCTCGACACGGGAAGGCAACGTGATCAAGCTGGAGCGGTACCTCGACGAGGCGGAGGAACGGGCATTGGCGGTGGTGAAGGCGTGCAGCCCCGAAATGGACGAGGCGGCGCAGCGGGAGGTGGCGCGGGCCGTAGGGCTGGGCGCCGTCAAGTACGCCGACTTAAGCCAAAATCCCCAAAGCGTGGTCACGTTTACGTGGGAGAAGGCATTGGCGATGGAGGGCAATTCGGCGCCGTATCTCCAGTACGCCTGCGCGCGCATCGCAAGCGTCATGGATCGTTATGCCGAGCAATATCCGGGGCGGGATTTCAAGACGCATCCGATTCGTCTCGATGAGCCGGTGGAACGCGAACTGGCGTTGCATTTGGCGCGCTTCCCGGAAACGCTGATTCGGGCGGCCGAAACCTACAAGCCCAATGCGCTGGCGGACTATCTCTACTCCTTGGCCGGTCTATACAGCGCTTTCTATCAAAACGTGCCGTTTCTCAAGGCGGCCGATGGGGTGCGGGAAAGTCGGTTGCGATTGTGCTCGGCAACCGCCGCCACGCTTCGCACGGGGCTGCGTCTGCTGGGGATCGAAGCGCCCAACCGCATATGAGGTGCGGCGGTCGGAGGATGCCGTGGCGCATGCCGGATTGACAGCGGCCGGACGACGGGGCATTGTGTGGCGCGTTTTCAGAGGCAGTAGGGGAGGAGCGCATAAATGCCAGGTAAAGGGAGATTGACAAGGCTGTACCGGCCGGTGAAGAAGGCTTCAGACAAGCGCCGGCGGGAAAAAACACAGCGAAAACGTCTGGCGGCCTTGGGTGTTTCAGAAGAACGGCTGCGGCGGATGAACGCGAAGCAGGTTCGGACGCTGCTCAAGCGCCCGAAAGAACTTGCGGTTGCAGCGGGATCGTAAACCGGCTGGAGTGGCATTGATGCGACCTTCGCCGCACGGGCGCCGGCTGCGTTTGGAACGCGCACATGAAGGTTTTGTGCGTCCTAAATCCTGAAGCGGCCGGTGGCTGGGCGGGGAAACGCTGGCCTCAGGCGGCAGGCGAGCTGGAGCGATTCGGGCTGTCGTACGAAGTGCTCGAAATTCGCCCCGAGGAACCGGTGGACGAATGGGCCCGCCGCTTCGGCTGCGAACCACTGGATCGCTACGGCGCCGTGGTGGGCCTTGGTGGCGACGGAACGCACTCGGCGGCCATCAATGCGATGATGGCCTATCGGGAGCGCCAACCGGATGGAGCCGTTCCGCCGTATGTTTTCGTGCCGCTCGGCACGGGCAATGACCTGGCCAAGTCGCTTGGAATCAAGATTCGCGAGGACTGGTCGGGGCAGGATCTGCGGCGCGCCATCGGCGCCATTCTTCACGGCGCCGATTACCACATGGACCTGGGGCGGATGGGGGGACGATACTTCGCGGATGCGGTGACGGTCGGGCTCGACTCGCGCATCCTGCGCGAGCGGAATCGTCAACGGCGCGTGGTGGCGCGGGTGCCATTGGTGCGCCATGTGATCAATGGGCGGCTGCTGTACGCGTTGTCGTTGGGGCGGCCTATGTTGAAGAGCGAGCCGGTGGTCGGGCGGATTGTGGTGGATGGGGCGTGCTGGCATGAGGGCCCTCTGCTAAATGTGGTGGTCAACAACACGAGAATCTACGCGGGGGTCTTCGATTTCTGCCGTAATGCCTTTGCGGACGACGGATTGCTCGATGTGGCCGCATTCAGCGGACACACGGATTACCTGGCGCGCTACCTCCTGAGTTTGAGGGGGCAGACGGAAATTGTATGGTCCTGGTCCGAAAGGCTGCTGCGAAACTCGATTCAGACCCAGGGGCGCCGCATTCGGTTGGAAATGTGCGAGCCTCAGGCGGCGCAGATTGACGGCGAGGAATTGCCGGATGGTCGGGTGTTTGACATGGAGGTTGTGCCCAAGGCGTTATGGATTAAAACACCGGTTGAACCGGTGTAGAGGCGGAGGCCGATTGCGCTTGGAGACCGCGCCGCCGCCGGCTAATTGCAGGGGCATGACGCGGAGCTTGACCAATGGGACTATGTAACGACATTGTGCGGCGGCGCGAACTGCTCGGCATGCTGATTCGACGCAATCTGAAGATTCGTTATAAAAACTCGGCGCTGGGCTTCTTGTGGACGCTGCTGGCGCCCTTATCCTTGATCGCGATCTACGCGCTTTTTCTTGGGCTCATGCGCTTTCCGGTGCGCCTGCCGATGCTGGTGACGGGTATTTTTGTCTGGCAGTACCTGGCCATGTGCCTGGGCGATTCGCTCCATGCTATCGTGGGCCACGGCAACCTGGTGAAGAAGGCAGCTTTTCCTCGAATCATTCTGCCGCTGGCTATGGCGCTCGCCAATTTGACGAATTTCCTGCTGTCGCTGATCGTGGTGGGGGTCTATCTGGCGTTCGCGGGCGCGTCGCTTCCGCACCTCGGCTGGATGCCTGCGGTGGTACTCACCCATCTGGCGCTGAGCGTGGGCGTGAGCCTGCTCCTCTCGAGCTTGAACGTGTTCTTTCGTGACTTGGAACATCTCCTGAGCGTCCTGACGATGGCCTGGTTTTTCGCCACCCCCGTCATCTATTCGCTTGAGGAAGTGGCGGGCCGGTTCGGCGCCGGCTGGATGACCGCTTATTTTGCGAACCCCATGGCTGGCATTGTGACCGTCTACCGCCATGCGTTGGTGGGAGCGCCGTTGCCCGGAGGGACGGCGCTGGCGCTGTCGTTTGCCGTGGCGTGGATGGTTTTGGTGGCCGGCGTGGTGATCTTTCAACGGTTGCAGCCGCGATTCGCAGAGCATCTCTGAGGCTGGGCTGGTATTGGACGGGCGTTCGTCGTGATCAACGAGCCTTGTGTCATAACGGTTGAATCGGTCAGCAAGCGGTTTCGGTTGCGTGCGCCGGGTGGCCAGACTCTGAAGTCGGCCGCGCTGGATATGCTGCGAGCACACCGGAAGCGCGAGGACCTGTGGGCCCTTCGCGACATCTCCTTTCGGGTGCGAGCCGGAGAAACCCTGGGTATCATCGGCGCCAACGGAGCGGGCAAGAGCACGTTGCTGGCCCTGTTGGCCGGCACCATGCAGCCGACGACAGGACGCATCCAAGTGCGGGGCACCATATCGTCGCTGCTGGAGCTTGGAGCGGGTTTTCACCCCGACCTGACAGGGCGAGAGAATGTGTTTCTGGCCGGCGCGATCATGGGGATTCCCCAGCGGCGGATGAGGGAGCGGTACGCTGCGATTGTGGACTTCGCCGGGCTGGAGGGCTTCATGGACCAGCCGGTGAAGCACTACTCGTCCGGCATGTATATCCGGCTGGGCTTTGCGGTGGCCGTGGAGGTGGATCCCGACGTGCTGCTGATTGACGAGGTGCTGGCAGTGGGCGACGCGGCGTTCCAGCGCAAATGCCTGCAGCGGATGGGGGAGTTCCGAAGGCGCGGAAAGACGATGTTGATCATTTCGCACGATCTGGCGGCCATCCAGGCCGTCAGTCACCGAATCCTCTTTCTCGATCATGGCCGCATTATGGGAGACGGCGAGCCGTCCGAGATCATCGGGCAGTATGAGGCGTTCTGGCGGAGGCAGAACAGCCAGGACCTGCGTCGTGAATGGGGCACGAAGGACGTGGTGATTACCCGGGTCGAATTCATGGATCAGTCTGGACGGCCCTGCGAGCGGTTTGATTGGGGCGAAGCCGTGACCATACGTATTCACTACGAGGCCCGGCGGCCCGTGGAGAATCCTGTTTTCGGCTTTGCTGTGTGCGATGAGCAGGGACGGCTCGTCCATGGCAACAACACCCAAAACGAAGGCGTTCGCCTGGCCCGCATTGAAGGGCCGGGCGTTGTTGTGCTGCGGCTGGGGTCGCTCGATCTGGCCCGCGGGGGATATCTTTTTTCGTTTTCGGTCCACTCATGGGATCACCGCGTCAACTACCACCGCCTGGACAACCATTTCCCCATCGCGGTGGATTGCGACAAGCCCTTCGAAGGGTGCTGCTATATACCTTGCGAGTGGGCCGTTCCGGGGCTGCACCCCGGGGGGCAGGAAAAAGGCGCTGGGCCATGCACATAACGAAGGACATCTCGGAGCGTCCGGAGGTGCGCGATCTGGTGCGTAGAGCGCTGGCCGAAGACGTAGGCGATGGCGACATCACGACCAACGCGCTGGTGCCACCGGAGCGGCAGGCCGACGCGTTGATCCTTACTCGTGCGCCATGCGTGGTGGCCGGCGGGGGAGTGGCGCGCGCCGTTTTTTGCGCCCTGGATGCCCGAATGATCATCACGCAGGAAGTGTCGGACGGCGCGGTGGCTGATGCAGGGGGAACGATTATGCGTCTGCATGGCGCCCTGCGGGCGATTTTGACGGCCGAACGCACGGCGCTGAACCTGCTACAGCGTCTTTGCGGGATTGCCACTCTCACGCGCGAATTCGTGCGGCGTTGCGCGCCATATGGCGTGGCTGTGCTGGACACGCGAAAGACCACGCCCATGCTGCGTGTGCTCGAAAAATATGCCGTAGCTTGCGGTGGAGGCAAGAACCACCGAATGGGGCTCCATGACATGGCGCTGATCAAGGACAACCATCGGCGGTTCTGGAGCGAGGGGGGCCGTTGCAGTCTGGCCGAGGCCGTGGAAACAGTGCGGCGGCACGCGCCTGGCCTGCCGGTGGAGGTGGAAGTGGAGAACGAAGAGGAGCTGATGGACGCGTTGAATGGCAGGCCAGACTGGATTTTGTTGGATAACATGCCGCCGGAACGCATTCGACGGTGCGTGGCGCTGTGTGCGGGGCGGTGTCGGCTGGAAGCGTCAGGTGGACTGACGCTGGAAAACGTCACGGCCGTGGCCGCCACGGGCGTGAACGCGGTGTCCATCGGCGCCCTGACGCATTCGGCACCCGCGTCTGACCTCTCTTTGGAAATTGTGGCGTAGAGGGGCGAGGCACGTATGGCGACAGCGACCAACATTCTTGTGGTGGACATCGGCAACACGAGCACTAGCGTGGCGCGGGCGCGAGGGTTGGCGGTGGGGCGGGTTCATTGGGCTCCGACGCGGCGAACCGCCGCCTCCGAAGAGGCTATGCGGCGGCTGATTCTGCAAGGGGCAGAGGAACACCCGATCGAAGGGGCAGTGGTTTCTTCGGTGGTGCCGGCCGCCACCAACCGTTGGACGAGGATGTTGCGCCGATGCGGGGTACGGCGGATTGTGCGAGTTCATCATCAGCTGCGCTTGGGGGTGGAGCTGGCGTACCCGCGGCCGCAAACCATTGGCGCAGACCGTCTGGCGAACGCGTGTGAGGCTTGGGCGCGTTGCCATCAGGCCGCGATCGTGGCGGATTTTGGAACGGCGCTGACGTTTGACGTGATTTCGAATGACGGGGCCTATTGCGGCGGCGTCATTGCGCCAGGACTGCCAATGATGACGGACTATTTGGCTCGCGAGACGGCCTTGCTGCCGCGCATCCGGTTGGAAGGCCGAATCGGACACATCGGCAAAAGCACTGCGGAGGCGATGCGGATTGGGGCGCGGATCGGATATCGCGGCATGGTCCGGGAGATCGTGGAACACGTCCAGCAAGGCCTTGGCGGAGTGACGCCGCACCTGTGGGCGACGGGCGGGCATGCGGGGCGGGTGCTACGGGGGGCCGGCCTGCCGTTCGCAGTTGATCCGAAACTGACGTTGAAGGGGCTGGCGCGAATTTATGAGATGAACCGACCGCAATGAGAAAGGGGCGGACCATGGCAGGAGGCGTCTATGCGGCTATTCTGGCGGGGGGCAAGGGCGAGCGCTTCTGGCCGCTTAGCACCGAGCGACGCCCGAAGCAGCTACTGCGACTGGTCGGGGAATCCACCATGCTGGCCACTGCCGTGCAGCGGCTTGAAGGGTTGATGCCGGCAGACCATGTCTACGTGATTACCAGCGCGGCGCTGGTGGAGGCGTCCCGGCAGGCTGCGCCGAATGTGCCGGCGGGGCACGTGATAGGGGAGCCGGTGGGCCGCGACACGGCGGCGGCGGTTGCGCTGGCCACGGCGCTTGTTGGAGCGCGCGACCCGGAGGGCGTTTTTTGTGTGTTAACGGCGGATCACGTCATCGGCGACACGGAGGAATTCCAACGCGTTCTGGCGGCTTGCGCGACGGTGGCCCGGCAAAGCGATGTTCTGGTGACGATCGGAATTCAGCCCACGGGGCCGAACATCGGGTTCGGGTACATCGAGGTGGCGGAGACAATCGCCTGCGTAAACGGGGTGGCCTTCCGGCGAGGGGCGCGGTTCGTCGAGAAGCCCGACCTGAAGACGGCCGAGGAGTATGTCCGGTCAAGTCGCTACCTGTGGAACGGCGGCATGTTTGTATGGTCTGTGGCGGCCATTCGCAGGGCCTTGCGGCAGCATCGTCCGGACTTGGCCGATCTCGAGACGCGATGGACGAAGGCGGCGGCCGATGGCACCCTCGATGAGGCGCTGAGAGCCGACTATCCGACGCTGCCCCGAATATCCATTGATTACGCGGTCATGGAGAAAGCGCAGAACATCGTGGTGGCCAGCGGGGCGTTCGGGTGGGACGACGTCGGCACGTGGACTGCCCTGGAAAATCACTGGCCGAAGGACGCGGCAGGGAACGTGGGGCGCGGACAATGGGAGACGCTGGACGCGAGCCGATGCATTGTGGTTTCGGAGGGGCGTTTGACGGCGCTGCTGGGAGTGGATGATCTGATTGTGGTTCAGGCTGAGGGCGTCACGTTGATTTGTGCGCGGAACCGCGCCCAGGACGTAAAGAAACTGGTCCAGGTCCTGCGTGAAAAGGGCCGCTGCGACGATGTGTTGTAGGTGAACGATGGCCCGTATTCTTGGTGTGGACTATGGGGAGCGCCGGGTGGGATTTGCCGTCAGTGATCCGACGGGGTGCCTGAGCACGCCGCTGATGACCGTGACGGTGGCGTCCGTGGAAGAGGCGGTGGATGCGGTGCGGCAGGCGTTGCGCCGCGCGGCCGCTGAGCGGGTGGTGGTGGGGATGCCGCTGAACATGAACGGCAGCAAGGGCCCGGCGGCTGAAGCTGTGGAGCACTTTGCGGAGCGAATACGGGCGGCGCTGGGTGTGCCCGTGGAGTTCTGGGATGAGCGGCTCAGCACGGGGCTGGTGGAAAGAATGCTTGTGGAGGAGGCTAATCTTTCCAGAGGCCGACGGCGCGCCGTTCGGGACAAGCTGGCGGCACAGGTAATCCTGCAGGGATATTTGGATCGTGCCGGCGGCGCAGCCGGGGAGGCGGAATGGTGACGCGGTACCGGATGACGCTGGCTTACGACGGCACACGGTATGCGGGTTGGCAGATTCAACCTGGCCGGCCGACGATCCAAGCCGAGGTGGAGCGCGCCATTCGGGAAATAACCGGCGAATCGGTCAAGGTGCACGGGAGCGGCCGCACGGATCAGGGGGTGCACGCCCGTGGCCAGGAGGCGCATTTCGACCTGGCGCAACCAATCGAGGCGACGAGCTTGCTACGGGGCGTCAACGCCCTGTTGCCCGAAGACATTCGAGTGCGCAAAGTCGTTCGGGTCCCCGCGTCTTTTCACGCCCGCCGCAGCGCAGCAGGCAAGGAGTATCGCTATTTTATTTTCAACGGACCCGTGGCAGACCCTTGCAGCCGGCTTTACGAAGCGCATGTGCGTGATCGCTTGGATGTGGAGGCCATGCAGAAAGCAGCGGCGCGGCTCGTGGGACGGCACGATTTCGCTTCATTCACGGCGAATCCGAACCGGGAGGTGGAGAGCACGGTTCGAGAGGTGCAGACCGTTCGGGTTCTGCGTCGCGGACAGCGGATTACCGTCGTCGTCGCGGGGGAGGGCTTTCTCTACCGGATGGTGCGCAGCATCTGCGGGCTGTTGATTCGGGTGGGCCGGGGGCAGGTAACCATTGAGGAAGTCGAAGACATTCTGCGCGCGCGAACGCGAACAGCGCGTGTGCCGACTGCGCCGGCGCGGGGATTGTTTCTCTGGCGGGTGTGGTATGAAAAGCACTTCGAGCCCCTGACGAAAACCCCTGCCGGCTTGCAACAACGGGGCGTATGATCCGCCCATTGTTGACAGCGTGTGGGGGCGCCGGTACAGTTCAGCCGTTTGTTTGAACCAGCAACAGACATAGGAGGCGTGATGCGCGCGTGGGCGAAATCGGCGATTGGCGGTTTGGTGTGCGTCGGCTGGACAGGGCACGCAATGGCGGCGGAGTCGGTAGCGATGACGCCACCGATATGGTGGATTGCCCCAGTGGGCGCGGTCTGCGCCTTGGCTTTTGCGTGGATTTTCTACCGAATGATGATGAGCGCAAATCCCGGCACTGCGCGGATGCAGGAAATCGCGGGCTATGTGCGCGAGGGCGCTATGGCGTACCTGTTCCGCCAATACCGAGTGGTCGCGGTGGTGTTTGCCGCTTTGGTTGTCATCTTGCTGGTGTTGGCGCGGTTCGGGATTCAGAACCCGTTTGTGCCGATAGCGTTTCTTACGGGCGGTTTCTTTTCCGGGTTGTGCGGGTATTTGGGGATGAACACCGCGACGCGCGCTTCGAGCCGCACGGCGCAGGGGGCGAGTGAAGGACTCAATCGCGGGCTGCAGGTGGCTTTTCGTTCGGGGGCGGTGATGGGCCTGGTCGTCGTCGGCTTCGGGCTGCTGGACATTTGCCTGTGGTATCTGATTCTCGACAAGCTGGTCTTTACGACGGCGAACATGGCGTCGGGGCTGCATTTCCTGGGGTTTGAGCTGGTGCATCCCGGCTGTACCGACCTTGAGAAGATCGCGCACATGACGACCACCATGCTGACCTTCGGCATGGGGGCGTCCACACAGGCGTTGTTTGCGCGTGTGGGAGGGGGCATCTACACGAAGGCGGCGGATGTCGGGGCCGACTTGGTTGGCAAGGTGGAGGCGGGCATTCCGGAAGACGATCCCCGGAATCCCGCGGTGATCGCCGACAACGTGGGCGACAATGTAGGCGACGTGGCGGGCATGGGCGCCGACCTTTACGAGTCCTATTGCGGATCCATCCTGGCCACGGCCGCTCTGGGCGCATCGATCGGGGTGCAGGCCGGCAGCATGGGGCTGGCGGTGCGGAACGTGATGGCGCCGATGATCGTCGCCGGTATCGGGATTCTTCTTTCGATCCTCGGGATTTTCATGGTCCGATGCCGCGAGGGTGCTGATCAGAAGGGGCTGCTACGGGCACTACTGGGCGGTACGCTCGGCAGCTCGGCCTTGATTCTTCTGGCCATGGCCATCATGGCGAAACTTGGCATGGTGACGTGGGGGATCTTTGGCGCCGTGGCCACGGGGTTGATCGCCGGAGTTCTGATCGGGCAGTCCACCGAGCTGTTCACCTCGGACGCGTATGCGCCGACAAAAAAGATCGCGGACCAGGCTCGTATGGGACCGGCCACGGTGGTGATCGAAGGCATGGCGACGGGCATGCTATCCTCCGGGCCTCCGGCGCTGATCATTGTGCTGGGCATTCTGTTTGCCTTCGGGCTGGCGGGCGGCTTCCATGACTACGCGCATGGTCTTTACGGTGTCGGCTTCGCGGCGGTGGGGATGCTGGCGACCCTTGGCATCACGCTGGCGACTGACGCATACGGTCCCATTGCCGACAACGCGGGGGGCAACGCCGAAATGTCGCATTTGCCTCCGGAGGTGCGGCAGCGCACGGACGCGCTGGACGCGCTGGGCAATACGACCGCCGCCACGGGCAAGGGGTTTGCGATCGGTTCGGCGGCTTTGACCGCCCTGGCCCTGCTCGCCGCAAACATCGAAGAAGTGAAGATATGGGTGGCGAAGCTGGCCGCGGCGGATGGAGTATATCAAGCGGGCAGCCATGCCTTCAGCGCGGCGGAGGCGGCCACGGCTTCCGTGCAGGCCTTTGTGAAGGCCTACGACATACAGATTCTGAATCCGCTCGTTCTGTGCGGGCTGTTCCTGGGCAGCATGATGGCGTTCGTGTTCGTGGCGATGTCCATGAAGGCGGTGGGGCGCGCTGCGGGCTCCATGGTGGACGAAGTGCGGCGGCAATTCCGCGAGAAACCTGGCATCATGGAGGGGCGCGACAGACCGGACTATGCCCGCTGTGTCGAGATTTCGACGGCGGGGGCCCAGCGTGAAATGATTGTCCCTTCGCTTATGGCCATTGTGGTGCCGGTGGCGGTGGGGCTGGTGCTGGGTGTTGCTGGCGTGATGGGATTGCTGGCCGGCACCTTGGCGACGGGCTTTGTATTGGCCTCCATGCTCAACAATGCGGGCGGGGCGTGGGACAATGCCAAGAAGTTCATCGAAAAGGGAAATTACGGCGGGAAGAAACTGCCCGACGGATCAAAGAATCCCGTGCATGGGGCGGCCGTCATCGGCGACACGGTCGGCGATCCCTGCAAGGATACGAGCGGTCCTTCGCTGAACATTCTGCTCAAACTGATGAGCATGGTGTGCATTGTCTTCACGCCGATCATTGTGAAGTTCTCTCCTGCCGTACAGCAGTGGCTGGGCCTTGTGGCCAGGTAGTCCTGGCGGGGCGAGGCGGAACAAGACGACGACCATGCCGTTCGCGCAAAGAAGGCGCGGACGGTTCGGTCTTTTCAGCGGACGGCCTTTCCCGTATCGTATTGAATTATGCGCATGGTCTTCCTCGGGACAGGCACATCCGTCGGTATACCGGTCATCGGATGCGACTGCGCGGTGTGTCGTTCCCCCGATCCGCGAAACAAGCGACGGCGGTCCAGCCTTTACGTACAGGCGGGCGGCGCGCATCTGATCATTGATGCGTCGCTCGACTTTCGGGAGCAGGCATTGACGTTTCAGGTGCCGCGGGTGGATGCGGTGCTCATCACGCATTCGCACGCGGACCATATTTTCGGGCTGGATGACGTTCGGCGGTACAACACGATTCAAAACGCGGCCATTCCCGTCTATGCCTCGCCTGGAGCGGTCCGGGATTTGCGGCGCATCTTCGATTACGCGCTGGTGGACCAGCCCCCCCCGGGCGTCTATCGACCGCGCCTCGAGTTCGCCGAGGTGTCGGCGCCGTTTCAGGTGGGTAGCGTTGCCATTACGCCGATTCGCGTGCCGCATGGAGAGGCCGATACGTACGGTTTTCGGCTCGAGGCCGAGGGGCGCTCGCTGGGCTATGTGCCGGATTGCAAGCGGATGGATGAAGAAACCGTTGGGCGATTCCAAGGGGTGGATGTGATGGTGCTTGACGCTTTGCGCCATCGGCCGCATTCGACGCATATGACCGTGGCGGAAAGCGTCGCCGCCTTACGCTCGATCGCCGCGCGGGAGTCCTATCTGACGCACATGTGCCATGACCTTGACCATGAACAGACGCAGGTGGGGCTTCCGGCTGGAGTGTTTGTTTCGTGCGATGGCTTGACGCTGTCATGGTGAAGGGGACGGCCTGATGGAGAGGAGCAAATGAGCGGAGAGAAGAGAACGTCGGACATGGTGGATGTGCGTTACGTGGCGCGGCTGGCGCGGCTGCAGCTCACGGAAGAGGAAATCCGTTCTTTTGAGGCCCAGTTAGCGCAGGTGGCGGATTATGTGCGTGCGATCCGCGAGCCGGACGTCACCGGCGTGGAACCCACCGCGCATGCCACCGCAGTGCGCAACGTGTTCCGCGAGGATGAAGTCCGGCCGGGCCTAGATCACGAGACGGTGATGACCAACGCGCCGGTGCAGCGCGACGGGCTGTTTCTCGTTCCACGGATTGTGGAGTAGCGGAATCATGGCTGGGGATCTGAACACGCTGACGCTGCATGAGGCTGAGGAGCGGCTCGCGCGCGGTGCGTGCAGTTCGGTGGAACTGGTGCAGGACCTGCTCGGTGCCATCCGCGAACGCGACGGGTTGATCGGCGGCTATTTGGCCGTGAACGAAGAGGACGCGCTGAAACAGGCCCGCGCGGCGGATGCGGCGCGCGCCCGGGGACGGCGGGGAGCGTTGTTGGGCCTGCCGGTTGCGATCAAGGACGTGTTGAACATCCGCGGCGAGCCGTGTACGTGTGCATCCCGCATTTTGCGTGGCTATGTTTCTTCGTACGATGCCACCGTCGTGGCGCGCCTTCGGGCGGCAGGGGCCATTTTGCTTGGCCGAACCAACATGGATGAGTTTGCGATGGGATCGTCCACCGAACACTCGGCCTATCAGTTGACCCGCAATCCATGGAATCCCGATCGGGTGCCGGGCGGATCGAGCGGCGGTTCTGCGGCGGTGGTGGCGGCTGACGAGGCGCTCGCGGCATTGGGGTCCGATACCGGCGGATCCATTCGGCAACCAGCGGCGTTTTGTGGCTGTGTCGGGCTCAAACCAACCTATGGCCGGGTTTCGCGTTACGGATTGACGGCGTTTGCCTCGTCGCTGGACCAGGTGGGCCCGATGACCAAGGATGTGCGGGATGCCGCGCGCCTGCTCAAGGTGATTGCGGGCCGCGATCCGATGGATTCAACATCTCTGGATGAGCCGGTGCCCGACTACGAAAGCTTCTTCGCGGAAGACTTGTCAGGCGTTTGTCTGGGATTGCCGCAGGAGTACTTCGTCGGGGGCCTTGACACCGAGGTGGAGAAGGCGGTGCAGGAAGCGATACGGTTATGTGAAAAGCTGGGGGCGCGAATCGTGGAGATCCGTTTGCCCCACACGCGGTATGCCATTGCCACCTACTACATTATTGCCACGGCCGAGGCCTCGGCCAATCTGGCGCGATTTGACGGCGTGCGGTACGGCTATCGAGCCGCTGATCCGCGCGATCCGATGGACCTTTACACGCGTACGCGGGCCGAGGGCTTCGGAGCGGAGGTCAAGCGGCGGATCATCTTTGGCGCATACGTCCTGAGCAGTGGATACTACGATGCGTACTACGCGTGCGCCCAGAAGGTGCGCACGTTGATCCGCAGGGATTTTCACGCGGCATTCGAGCGATGCGACGCGATACTGACGCCCGTCACTCCGACCGCGGCCTATCGGATCGGGGAGAAGACGGCGAACCCGCTACAGATGTATTTGGGGGATGTCTTTACGGTGCCCACGAATCTGGCCGGCATTTGCGGTTTGGCGGTGCCGTGCGGATTCACTGGCGAAGGGTTGCCCATCGGCTTGCAGGTGCTCGGACCTGCGATGGGAGAGCCTCAGATTCTACGGGTCGGGTATGCGTACGAGCGGGCGGCGGGATGGGGACGTCGAAAACCATGGCGGAGCGGGGGCGCCGGTCCTGCGAAGGAGGCGCCATGAGCCGCTATGAGTACACCATCGGGCTTGAAACGCACGTGCAGTTGAAAACCCGCTCGAAGATGTTTTGCAGTTGCGGAACCGATTTTGGAGCGCCACCCAACACGCAGGTGTGTCCGGTCTGTCTCGGCTATCCCGGCGCGATGCCGGTCATGAACATGGAGGCGATCCGACTGACCGTGCTGACGGGCTTGATGCTGAACGCGCGCATCAGCGGCTACAGCAAGTTTGACCGGAAGAATTATTTCTATCCGGATATGCCGAAGAACTACCAGATATCGCAATACGACCGGCCCTTGTGCGAGGGAGGGTTTGTGGAAGTGGACGTTGGTGGACGCCTGAAAACGGTGGGCATTACGCGCATTCACCTTGAGGAGGATGTCGGAAAGAACCTTCATTTCGGCGTTTGCAGCGGCGTGGATTTCAACCGCGCCGGCGTTCCTCTGATGGAAATCGTTTCAGAGCCGCAGTTGGCATCGCCGGAAGAAGCCTTGGCGTACCTGCTGGCACTGAAGCAGATTCTACTCTATGCGGGGGTAAGCGACTGCAACTTGGAGGAGGGGAACTTACGGTGCGATGTGAACTGCAGCGTGCGGCCGGCGGGACATCCCGCCTTGGGCACGAAAACAGAGATCAAGAACCTGAACACGTTCAAGGGCGTGCAGGCGGCTTTGTCCCATGAACTGCAGCGGCAGGTCGAAGTTCTCGAGCGGGGCGGGCGCATCGAACAAGAGACGCGGCGATGGGATCCCGACCTGGAGGAAACGGTGTCCATGCGCACCAAGGAAGACGCGCATGATTACCGCTATTTCCCTGAGCCGGATCTCATGCCTGTGGCCCTGGACCGGGCGCTCGTGGAACAATGGGCCGCCACCCTGCCTGAACTGCCCCGCCGCAAGCGCGAGCGGTTTATGGCGCAATATGGTTTGCCGGAGTATGACGCCCGGGTGCTGGCGGCCGACAAGGGTTTGAGCGAGTATTTCGAGGCGGCCGCCGCCGCGAGCCGGAATCCGAAGGGCGTATCCAACTGGGTGATGACGGAAATGCGCCGACGGCTGGCCGAAAAAGACGCGGGATTGGAGGCGGCGCGCATCACGCCGGAGGCCATGGCGGAACTGGTGGCGCTGGTGGATGAGGGCGTCTTGAACTCGAATTCGGCCAAAGAAGTGTTTCTCGAGCTGTTTGAGCGGGGCGGACATCCGCGCGAAATCGTCGAGGTTCGGGGCCTAGCCCAAGTCAGCGATGTCAAGGCCATGGAAGCCTTGGTGGAGCGCGTTATTGCGGAGCATTCGAAGTCTGTGGACGACTATCGAAAAGGGAAAACCGCGGCCTTGAAGTTTCTCGTGGGACAAATCATGCGGCTCAGTCAGGGCCGGGCCAACCCGCAATTGGCGGCCGAACAACTAGAGCGGCGCTTGAGGGCGGAGCCGCCATCCGCCTTGTAGTATCCCGCCGCTGTCCGTGGGATCCGATGCTGATTGTATGCGACCAGAACATGCCGTTGGCCGTTGAAGCGTTTAGCACGCTGGGCGAGGTGCGCGTCGTCGACGGCCGGCAGATGAGCCCTCACGATGTGCGCGACGCGGATTTGCTGGCGATTCGCTCGACCACACGGGTGAATGAAGCCCTGCTTGGAGGCAGCCGGGTTCGATTCGTCGGCACCGCCACCATCGGGACGGATCACATGGATCTGGCCTGGCTGGAGCGCGCGGGCATTGCCTGGTGTCATGCGCCTGGGTGCAACGCCAACAGCGTTTCGGAGTACGTCACCGCGGCGCTGTTGCGGTTGTGGCGCCACCGGGGCCTGCCGGTGATGGGCCGCGTCATGGGGATCGTCGGCGTGGGTTGCGTGGGACGCCTGGTGGCCCAAAAAGCAGCGGCATTGGGCATGAAGGTGCTGCAGAACGATCCGCCGCGAGAACGGGCTGAGGGCGGCGCGCAATTTGTTTCGCTCGACGCGCTGCTCGCGGAATCCGACGTCGTGACGCTTCATGTGCCGCTGAATCGTGACGGCGTGGATTGCACGGTGGGGATGGCGAATGAGGATTTCTTCCGAAAGATGAAGCGCGAGGCGGTGTTCATCAACGCGGCTCGCGGCGCGGTGGTTCGAACAGCAGCGCTTGTGGCCGCTCGAGAGGAAGGGCGCCTTGGCGCGGTTGTCCTGGACACATGGGAAGGCGAGCCCGCCCTGCGCGCGGATGCGCTGCGGGTTGCGGACTTGGGGACCCCGCACATTGCCGGTCATTCGTTCGAAGGCAAGGTGATGGGGACGGCGATGGTGTACCGCGCGGCATGCCGTTTTCTGGGGCTTCAACCGAAGTGGAGCCATGAACCCTTCATGCCGGCGCCGCTTACGCCATGGGTGGAGACCAACGCGATGGGGCGCGAATGGCATGACGTTCTTGCGGAGGTTGTCCACGCGGTGTACGATATAGAGGCGGACGACTGCCGGCTGCGAGCTTGCTTGAATATGACCGACGCGGAGCGGGCGGCTCATTTTGATCGGCTGCGCCGTGATTATCCGGAACGGCGGGAGTTCCCAGCCACCCAAGTGCGCGCGGCGGGAGGCGATGAGTCGCTGAAAGCAGCGTTCAGGGGCTTGGGTTTCAAGGTGGCGGTCTGAACGAAATCGCGGTGGGGGGACGTCGCGCCCTGCGGCGGACGGCGCGGAGGAGGAGCCATGATGACCCGAAGAAAGCTTGGAACCAGGCAAGCGGGCCGGACGGTTTGCCTCGCTTTGTGGGCGTTTGTGGTGATTGGCGGGTGTGAATCGCGTAAGGAGTTTGATCACGTTCCGCCATCCGGTCTCGGGGCGCTGATCGTGGACAATCATGCCCGGGATGATATTGAGGTGTACGCTGACGGTGTTCGGCTCGGACGGGTGGATGATTGGCGGTATTCCATTTTTGATCTGAAGCCCGGTTACTACCGAATCGTGCTCAGGGGAGAAGACGGCGGACGTGCTTTTGCCGGCGATGTGGATATCCTCGAGGGGCGGCAAACGATACTGGATGTTTCGATCGATCCCAACGACATCAACCGCTACGTCGTTCTCGTGGGGTTTGATTGAGCCATGATGGCCACGTCGAATTCCATTCCTTCTCGACCACGGCCGTCCCCGCTTCTTAAGTGGCAGCGTCCAATGGGCGATGTGCTCCTGGCGTTGATTCCTGTGGTTGCGGGCGCGCTGTACTGGTTTGGCTGGCGAGTGGTTGTGATGCTGATTCTGGCGAACGGCGTCGGGTTTCTGGCGGAATACCTGTTTGTCAGAAAGGATCGACAACCGGTGACATCGGCGGTTTTTGTGACGGCGACGCTGCTGGTCCTGTCGTTGCCCCCGGCGCTTCCGTTATGGATGGTCGTGTTGGGGACGGTTTTTGCGGTTGCGTTCGGGAAAATGATGTTTGGCGGGTTTGGACGCAACGTCTTCAATCCGGCCATGGTGGGGCGGGCATTTCTTTATGTCAGCTTTGGCGGCCCGATGACGGCGCAGTGGAGCGAGCCTTTTGCCGGCGGGCTGGGCGGCTTGGCGGCGTACTTGCCGGATGCGGTGACGGCGGCTACACCTGGCATGCTGCTGAAGAAGGGGATCGCCGTCCCGTGGGAGAGCATGTTTCTTGGCGCGACACCGGGGACCATCGGGGGGACGAGTGCACTGCTGGCGATTCTTGGAGGAGTGTTGCTGCTGGTTCGCAAGACGGCGAACTACCGCATCGTGATTTCGGCCGTTGCCGGATTTGTCGTGGCGCAAGGGCTGTTCTGGATTGGCGCCGTTCGCAACGCGCCGGATCCGTGGCGGGCCATGATGGCCGGCAGTTTTTTGATAGGCGTTTTTTTCTACGCCACGGAACCGGTCACCGCTTCAAATACCAACATCGGCCGCTGGATATACGGCGCATTCATTGGGGTCATGTCCTCGGTGATCGGGCTGTTCTCGGTGTGGCCCGCCGGCACGATGTTTGCCATTTTGCTGGCTAATATATTTGCGCCAATTTTGGATTATACGATCAAAGCGGGGATGCGCCGAAGAGAGGCGGCATGAAGAGAAGATTCCCCCTGCAACGACAAGCGGCCATCATGGCGTTCATGGTGGGTATGACCGCTGTGGTGACATCCCTGGTGTCCGGCGCTCACTTGCTCACCATTGAGAAGGTGATGGCCAACCAGGAGCGGCAATTGCGCCGGGCATTGTTGATTGCGGCTGGATTGGATGCGGGAGCCGGCTTGCGGGAAGGGACGGAAGAACGTTTGCGCGAGGGGCCGGGGGCGGGGATATGGACCGTACTGTCGGATGATGGGAGGCCGCAGGGTTATCTGGTGATTGGACAAGCGCCGGGGCTGTGGGGGCGGATCAGAGGGGTTGTCGGGTTCGACGCGGAAGGGCGGCGGTTGACGGGCGTCGAGTTCACGGAACACAATGAAACGCCGGGGCTCGGCGCCCGCATAGACGAGGCGGAGTTCAAGCGGCAATTTCCAGGCAAACGGCCGCCTTTTCGGCTGGCGGGCGAGGCGGAGTCAGAGGCGCCAACCGATGCGTTCGATGCCGTTACGGGTGCGACGATCACCTCGGCGGCCGTGCGCGATTTGTTGAACAAGAGCGCGGAGCGACTGCAACGCGCTTTGAAAGGAGACGCTGTGCCGTGAGCGGGGGACGGGCCGGAAGAATATTCTGGAGCAACCTGGGCCGGGACAATCCGGTCTTCGTGCAGATATTAGGCATCTGCTCGACGCTGGCTGTGACCAACTCCTTGCGAAATACGGCGGTGATGTGCGCAGGGCTGTTGTTCACCGTCGTTTGTTCGAATGTGAGCATCTCGGCCCTGCGCCGATGGATACCCGGGCGCGTCCGCATGATGGTGGAGGTGCTGGTCATTGCCGGATATGTGATCCTCGTGGACGTCTTCCTAAAAGCCTACGCTCCCGATATCTGGCGGCAGCTTGGTCCCTATGTGGGATTGATCATCACGAACTGCATCATCATGGGCCGCGCCGAGGCCTTTGCCATGAATCATCCGCCGGGACTGGCTTTCGTGGACGGTCTCGGAGCGGGGCTGGGATACAGCTACGTCTTATTGCTGATGGCCGTTGTGCGAGAAACGCTTGGTTATGGAACGTTGTGGGGGGTGCCGGTGCTGGGCGCCGGATGGGTGAATTGGACTGTTCTGGCCATGGCGCCGGGGGGGTTTTTTGTGCTGGCCCTTCTGATTTGGTGCATTCGCGGCTTTTCGTTCTCGCGAGGTCCGAGAGGGCGGGGGGTGGCATCATGACGCATGCGGCCGGCTGGTTCGCCATTTTCCTTTCCGCTGTCTTCACCAATAACATTCTCCTGACGAATTACCTGGGCATGTGCTCATTTCTGGCGGTCTCCAAGGAGGTGAAGACCGCCACGGGACTTGGGCTTGCCGTGGCCCTGGTCATGACGGTTACGGCACCGATCAATTGGATGGTGTACCATTGGCTGCTGGTCCCCCTGGGACTGGAGTATTTGCGCTTCCTGGTTTTCATTGTGGTGATTGCGGCCTTTGTGCAGGTGGCTGAAATGGCGATTGAGCGGGCTTCTGAAAGACTTTATGCGGCCCTCGGAATTTTCCTGCCGCTGATCACGGTGAATTGCGCGATTCTTGGTGTAAGCCTGTTCATGATCATTCGGGAATATACTTTTGCCGCCGCGCTGGCCTATGGCGCTGGCAGCGGAGTGGGCTGGGCGCTGGCGATCCTGGCCATGGCGGGCATCCGGCAGGAGCGGTTGAGCCGGGCGCGGGTGCCCGCCGGCCTCGATGGAGCCGGCATCGCGCTGGTGATTGCGGGCATCATGGCCCTGGCGTTCATGGGGTTTTCCGGCATGGGGCGCGGATTGTAGGAGGCCGGGGAGAGGTCCAGACAATGCTCACGGCCTTCTTACTTGGAGTGGCGGTCATGTGCGCCGTAGCGGCCGTCCTCACGCTGCTCATTCTCGTGGCTGATGCGACCATCGGCCGTTACGGCACGGTGGATATCGTGGTCAACGACGGCGAGCCTTTTGCGATCGAAGGGGGCGTTTCGCTGCTTTCTGCGCTGAAAGAGCGAGGCTTATTTGTTCCGTCCGCCTGCGGCGGGCGCGGCTCCTGCGGTCTTTGCAAATTAACGGTGCAGGGAGGCGGGGGCAGCGTTCTGCCGACCGAAACGGCCTGGTTGAGTCGGCAGGAGATTGCCGAAGGGGTGCGTTTGGCCTGCCAGATCAAAGTCAGGCAGCCCCTGCGCGTGTTCGTTCCGGAGGAGCTATTCAATGTGCATCGCTTTGAAACCGAGGTTGCAGCCATGCGAGATCTGACGCATGACATCAAGGAAGTCGTGCTGCGTCTGCTGCAGCCTCCCGCCATGCATTTCCGCGCCGGCCAGTACATTCAGATTGAAGTGCCGCCGTATGAGTTGACGGATGAGCCTGTCTATCGGGCTTACTCAATATCCTCCCCGCCTTCCATCGAAGATCGGGTCGAACTGGAGATCCGTTTGGTGCCCCACGGCATTTGCACGACCTATGTTCATCGTCGGCTCAAAGTAGGAGATCGCCTGAATATTAACGGTCCTTATGGCGACTTTACGCTGCGGGAGACGAATCGCGATATCCTTTTCGTCGCCGGTGGGTCCGGCATGGCTCCGATCAAGTCCATCCTCTATGATATGGCGGAACGAGGTGTATCACGACGAACCCGGTACTTTTTTGGCGCCCGGACGGCAGGGGATCTCTTCCTCATGGAGGAAATGAAAGCGCTGGAGCGCCGACTGCCGGATTTTCGGTTTATTCCGGCGCTGTCGGCGCCGGAGCCTGGCACGTGGGACGGGGAGACCGGGCTGGTGACCGAGGTTATGAGCCGTCAGGTGAAATCGGTCGCCAACACGGAAGCGTATCTTTGCGGTAGTCCAGGTTTGATCGACGCCTGCATAGTGATTCTGAAGCGCATGGGAATGCCCGAGGATCTCATCTATTACGACAAGTTCGCGTAAATGAGGCGCCCGACATGAAACAAACGCCGTATCTGCAACAGGCGCAGGAAGCTATGCGTCGTGGACGTCTGACGGAAGATGGGTTTCTGGGAGATGATACCCGCCTCTTGGCCGATATACTGGCCGCCGACGACGCAGCAGTCCGCCGCATGGGGGTTGCCCATGCCGAGATCGCGGACGAAATGGCGCGCTTGCGGGAGGCTGGCCGTGCCGGGTTGGGAGAATTCGTATTTGTCCCACCGCACTTTGAGGTGCGGGTGGATGAAGTCCGCGGCTTGCTGGCGTGCCCCTTTGGCGAGGCTGGACTCCTTCCCAAAACGCACATCACGATCCGAAATATCGAACGAAAAATGGAGTTGACGATATCGGACTTGAACATTCATCTCATTCGAGAACATGGGTTTTATGAAGGCTTGGGTTCGCCTTTTCGAGTGGATCCGCAAGTGGCGGTGCGGGTATTGGACCTGGACCGCAAGTCCAGGCGGACAGGCGGGGCATGAACCGCGCAAAGCTGGCCCTGGTGCACATCGTCAAGAGGGAAATCGGCCTTTCGGATGCGGCCTACCGCCGAATTCTGAAGGCGGTGGCGGGGGTATCGTCCGCGCGCGACTTGACGGATGAAGGATTCCGTCGGCTGATGCGGCATTTGGTGCGCAGTCCCCAGTATGCCGTCAATCGAAATGGGCTGACCTTGCGCCAAAAACTTTACATGGAATACCTTCGGAAGGCGTTGGGATGGGATGATGGACATCTTGCGAATTTTCTTCGCAAGTACTATGGACGGACGGGCGTAGAAACGCTTTCCCGCGGAGAAGCGTCGAAAGCCATTGTCGGGTTGCGGCGCATACTCGCCAGTCGGGAAGCGCCGCGCCGGTGCGATCTCGCCGACGGGTTTCGCACCGGCAGCGCTGAACCGTTGCGCGTCCCGGAGGCTTCAGCCCATGGGTAGGATATCCTTGTGTTTGCGAAGGCGCTTATGGGGCATGATGGGAGGGATCGCAATTATGTGTGGTCAATTGCGGGCGGGAGACAGTGATGCGGCGAGGACCGGATGGAGGAAGCTGACGCCCGAAGAAGAACGGGTGATCGTGCACAAAGGGACGGAGCGGCCTGGTTCCGGCGCCTTTCTTCATCATTGGAACGCTGGCGTTTACACTTGCCGCCGGTGCGGGGCTGCGCTGTACCGATCAGAGGACAAATTCGACGCCGGGTGTGGTTGGCCCGCCTTCGATGACCATATTCCAGAGGCGGTGAGGCGGCTTCCTGATTCGGACGGCCGGCGCACGGAAATTGTCTGCGCCCGGTGCGGCGCGCACCTAGGGCATGTCTTTGTGGGGGAGGGATTGACCCCGAAGAACACGCGCCACTGCGTCAATTCGATTTCATTAGATTTTGTTCTTGCCGCAAAGCGTCGGGGGGGCGAATGAGAAGCAGCATCGGGAAAAGATTGCAACGCGCCGCAGAACGAGCTGAAGCCATTGGCCCCGAGACGGCTTTGGAGGTGTTGCGAGCTGAACGGGACGATTTGCCCGAGATCATGGCGGCCGCCACCGCGGTGCGCCGGATGAAGTTTGGGCGCCGGCTGTATTGCTGCGCTATCGGCAACGCCAAATGCGGTGCATGCGCTGAAGATTGCGCGTATTGTGCGCAGTCCGCCCGGCATCGCGCGTCCATCCAGCCGCATGCCTTGTGGTCCGAAGAGCGCATGGTGGCGGCGCGCGCGCGCGCGGCGCAGTGGCCTGTTTGCCATTTCGGAATCGTGACCAGCGGCGGAACATTGGATGACGCGGGGGTGGAGCGGATATGCCGGGCGATACGGCGAGGCGGGACGTTGGGTCCGGCGTGGTGCGCATCATTGGGCGGGCTGGACGAGGAGGGATTGCGGAAACTGAAAAAAGCGGGTCTGCGCCGCTACCATCACAATCTGGAAACCGCGCGCAGTTTTTTCCCCAACATATGCACGACGCATTCATATCAGGATCGGCTTCGCACGCTCCGGTTGGCGCGGAAGGCGGGGTTGGAAGTGTGCTCGGGCGGCATATTGGGGATGGGAGAGTCACTCGAGCAGAGGGTGGAATTGGCGGATGCGTTGCGGCGGGAAAAGGTGGATTCTATTCCGCTCAATTTTCTGGTCCCGGTTGCGGGGACGAAGCTGGAGCGGATGGCTCCCATGAAACCACTCGACATCCTGAAGACCACAGCGATGTTTCGGCTGATGAACCCTGCCGCCGAACTGAAGGTCTGCGCCGGCCGGACCCATCTGGGAGACCTGCAAGCCATGATCTTTTTCTGTGGAGCCACCGGAATGATGATTGGCGACTTGTTAACCGTCGCGGGGCGCGCGGTGGATGAGGACATCAAGATGCTGCGGGATCTCTCGGAAACCGACACGGGCGCACATGAAAACGATGCGACCATGGCGCGTCGTGGGGTGACGCCAGCCAACTCCTGCAAGGGCCGGATACGGTCCATGGGGCGGAGCGAGTCCTGATGGGTTCGTATCCGGCCGGGATACTGATGGGGTTGGGACTGGCCTTTCTTCAGACCTTTTCCTGTTTCTCTTCGCGCCGGTTTATGGCGGTCGTGGCGGCGTCTCCGCTTGTCCTGCTTTCGGTATCGCACGTGCAAATGGGGCTGATCTCCCTGGCGATTCTGGCGCTGTCGCCCGTGTCGGTTGCCGACTTGCATGCGGCGTGGCGGCCGGCGGCGGAGGCGGCTGGTTTCTACCTAATGGGGCAATGGTGTCTTTTTCGGGCACTCAGGGAGCAGCCGGCATCACGGATCAGTCCGCTGCTCGGCCTGAAAGTGGTGGTTCTGGCGCTGATGTCCGTTGTGTGGGCGAAGGGATCTCTTTCAGCACGGCAATGGTTGGGGGTGTCGCTCTCGGCCAGCTCCGCGTGGTTTTTGAACGAGATAGGCGGACGTTTGTCTCCGCGCGTACTTGTCAGTGTGGCTGGCGCGGTAACTGGCTACGCGCTGTCCGATTTGCACGTGGTGAGGGTGGTGCAGGCGCTAGAAAGCGCCCCGGGTTCTGCGTCGCTTACGGGTATGGCCATGTCATATCTTTTGTGCGGGATGGCGGGCGTGCCGTTCGCTTGCCGTGGGGTAGGGCGTTCTTTTCGCGTATGGCGTCATGCGTTGCCCTTCACGTTGTCCTGGCTGGGCTCTATATGGCGCTGCTCTTTGCCTGTTTTCGCGCGATTGGCGTGGTCTTGGGAAACATCGTCCAATCGAGCCGCGGCTTAATGACGATTCTTGTGGGCCACATGCTGGCCCGCGTCGAATGGGCTGGCGTGAAGGAGGAGCACATGACCCGCGCCGTGCTGGCCAAGAGGGCGCTGAGCGCCGTGCTAATGATGCTCGCTGTGGCGGCCTATCTGGCCGGCCGATGACAAGGCCCGGCCTTGTTGGCAAGTTCGGAACCGCGGGTTGCTTTCGGAGCGGAACACTGAACGGCCGTCGATACGGTCAGTGCCAAGCCTTCGCCGCGCGAGACACGGCGAAGGCGAAAATGGCCGGTTTTCTCCGTTCAGGCGATGGCCTTGCCGATGAAGACCAACACAAAAATGGCCACGGTTTCGATGATGCCGAGGGCCATCAGGTAGTTGCCGGCGCCTTTGCCGGTTTCGCCGAGCGCGTCGGTTGCCGCGGCACCGGCTATGCCCTGCATCCAGGCGGATGCGCCCATGGCAGCGCCGCTGAAAATGCCCACGCCGATCAAGTCCACCCAGTGGCTGGGATTGGTTACGGCAGTAGCCAGTATCTTGTTCATGACGATCATGCCATAGATCGTTTGGGACAGCGGCGCGCCGACGAATGCGAGCAGCATAAAGGGCGCAGTCTTGTTTTGCGCATAGCATTTCTTCCAGACACCGATCGCCGCCGGGCCGGCTGCTCCGACGCCCAACGCCGAACCCAGCGCCGACAACCCCAACGCCGCCGCCCCGCCCATCTTGCCCAATGCCATTATGGATTCGCCTGTCATGGATCGTTCCTCCTTGCTTTCGCTCCTGTCGTTACTCCGCTTGTGCGCGGTTCGTTTCTGTCAGGCATTGCGGGCGTCGGAACGGTTCATAGTTCACGCCCGACCATTGCATGCCCAGATGCCCCGAAAACTCCAAGGTGTTGAGCCGGACCCCATGCACGATGACGCCGAGCCCGCAGAGCAGAATGTTCAGGGCATGGGCCAGGAACAGGATCAGGGCCGCCGACAGGCCGGCGCCGACGCTTCGGATACCGGAGCCGACCGCCATTTCGTTAAACGCCATGCTGATGGCGGTGCCGGCGCTCCCCACGGCAAACAGACGCACATAGGAAACGACATCGCCGAAGTTTCCGATGATGTTGAGGGGGAGCATAATGTGACTGGGCCATTCGGATTTTAGCGCTCTGACGGGCGTCATGAAGAGGACGACCGCTGCGACGCCTCCCAGGAAGAGCCATCCGACGAACGGGGGCAGGGACCGGCCGAGAATCATGTTGTGGGCCATGTAGTACATGGTCCATGTGATGGCGATCCAGCCTAACTGGGCCAGGGCCCCGCTTTGCTTCCGCCACCGCCAGGCATTCCAGGCATGGGCCACTGTGAGATGGATGCTGCCGATCAGGAAGCAGAGCGACATGAGATTTGCTTCCTGTGCCAGCCAGTGAATTCGCGCGCCTCGAAGCGGGGACGGAAGCAGGTCAAAAGGGATTCCGAAATAAGAGCCGGCCAACACACCCCAGATGATGGTGCATACGCTGAGAATTCCGAGCAGCCGGGGTAGTTCCGGCGGCGCCTTGCGCGCGAAAGCGCGAATCGCAAGAGTCAAAGCGAGGAAAAGCAGACCGTACCCGGCGTCGCTGACGAGCATGGCGAAGAACACGCTGTAGAAAAGAAGAAAGACTCCGCTGATGTCCAATTCGTGGTAGCCCGGCACAATGCCGATCATACGAAAGATGACTTTGATCGGTTCAATCCACGGCGGATTGCGCAGCAAGGTGGGCACGGGATCCTCAGGACCGGGATCGTCAAACCGGAGCCCCCAGCCATGCTCGGCGGCTGCCTTCCGCAAGACCGGAAGCGCGTCCTCAGGGCAGTAGCCGGAAAGATAGGCGACGTCGCCAACGGCGCCCATGCCGGCTTTGGCTTCCAGATAGGCGAGTTCGGCCTTTAAACGCTCCGCTTCGGCTTGAAGCGCCGGGATGGCGACGGTATTTGCGTTGAGCTGGTTTAACACCTGGGCCGATTCCGTGTCTGCTTGAGCGATCTCCCGATCCACGTCATTCACGTTGCGGGGCGGTATCGGAAGGGATTGAGCCGCAGGCCAGTCCAGCGGTTCCAAGCTGGTCACCGCCACAACCGTCCCTTCGGGTGTTCGTTGGAGGACGGTAATCGTGGCGTCTCCTGGCGGTGTCAGAGGTTCCGAACGAGGCACAAAGAAGAATCGAAGGCGGATGCCTCTGGTCTCCAATTCCTTGATGTCTGCCGGATTGAACCCTCCGAAAGGGGCTGCAGACGCCCGTTCGGCGGCGAGAGTGTCCAAGCGATCCAGCAGGCTCTTGCGCCGGAGGGCGAGTTCGCGCACCCTTTGGATCGTGCCCGAAACATCGGCTTGGAGCGGCGACTGTTCATGTTGCGCGCCTTTGCGGGATTCCCGGTGAACAAGCAGGATGTCTAAGGCATGTTGCGTCTCGTCGAGCGCGTCCCGCACGCGCCCAAGATCGTCGCTCTCCAAGGACTGCACGGCCTTCAAATGCACCACGCCGATCTCGCGCAGAGCCGTGAGCGTGCGATCCTGATCGGCGGCGAGGCACAGCAACATCATTTTTTTCATCGGGACAATCATGCGATGCTGGCCTCCTCCGGCGGCATGTGCCAAGCCGCCGACTCATCGTAGTCCGCAAGCCGTCGTTTGGCCAGTTTGGCGCGGGCCACGCCGGCGGTTTGCTGATCGCCGAGAAAAATGCGGATCACACGGATGTTCTCCCGCGTTTCGGGAATCTTGACCTTTTCAAAGAGGTTGACGCGCTGCGTGGTGGTGCGCAACTCCTCCATAATGCGCCGGCGGCCCTCGGCAAGGAAGGCCCGTTCGATCCGCATTCGCGCCAAGTCGGCTAACGCGTGCTGGGCGTCGTCCAACCACGAGGGGGTCTCGAAAAGATCGAGCTGCCGTCGTTCGATGTCAACCGCTTTGGGAACGGGCAGCGGCACGCCGGCCACGTTGGCCTGCTCTTCCTTGACGGAGGCCAGCCGAATCAACCCCTCCAGATCAACGGGACTGGAAAAGAGGCGAACCCATCGGTCCATGGCCGCTCGTAACGCGCTTTCGGCCGCGGTGATACGCTCGATGGCGGCATCCAGTTCTTGGGCTTCCGCCTGAAGCTGTTGCTTCTTCAACTGCAGCATCGGTAGAAAACGTTCAAAGCGCTGCAGGGCTTCCCGTTGCGCCTTGAGCTCGTTCTTTGTGTGTTTAACGCGCGCCATCGCCACGTCTCCGAGAGGCCGGCGACTTCCTTACATCTTGCGGGGCCAGAATTTGTCTAGGAGGCGCCCAGGAATGCCGGTTTCCGCCGGCTCAAAGCAGTCGGCCAAGATGCGCCACCCGAGGTCTAGGGCCGCCTCGAGGGGGATATTGACCGAGAGGTCCATCATTTCCTTTTCGAAGCGAGCCCCGTAGCGCAAAAGCTTGTTATCCCACGCGCTCATGCGAAAGCCCATGGATTGCTTTTCCAGCGTCTCGCGGTACGCCGCAAAAAGCTGAATCATCCCGTTCATGATGCCGCGATGGTCTTCCCGCGTTTTGCCGTTGACCATCTGCTTCAGGCGGCTCAAAGAGCCGAAAGGCTCGATGCGGCCGTTCCGAAGATAGAATTGCCCTTCCGTGATGTACCCCGTGTTGTCGGGAACGGGGTGGGTGACATCGTCGCCCGGCATGGTTGTGGCCGCTAAAATGGTGATGGACCCGGCGGAATCGAAGTCTACCGCCTTCTCGTATCGCGCGGCCAGTTGGCTATAAAGATCGCCGGGGTACCCGCGCGTCGAAGGGACTTGCTCCATGGTTACGGCAATTTCCTTCAGGGCGTCGGCGAAATTGGTCATGTCCGTGAGTAGGACCAACACGCGGCGGTTTTGAAGGGCAAACTGTTCCGCCACGGCCAGGCAGATGTCCGGCACCAGCAGGCACTCCACAACCGGATCCGCGGCCGTGTGTATGTAGAGCACCGACCGCGCCAGCGCCCCGCTTTCCTCGAGGGTATCGCGAAAGAACAGGTAGTCGTCGTGCTTCAGGCCCATGCCGCCGAGAATGATTACGTCCACTTCGGCTTGCAGCGCAATACGGGCGAGCAGGGGATTGTAGGGCTCGCCGGCCCGCGCGAATATCGGCAGTTTTTGCGATTCAACCAACGTGTTGAACACGTCAATCATCGGGATGCCCGTGCGAACCATGTTCCGCGGGATAATACGCTTGGCGGGATTGACGGAGGGACCGCCGATCATGGTCAGTTGTCCGGACGGCAAGGGGCCGCGATCCCTCGGGCGAGCGCTACCGGTGAAAGTGCGACCGAGCAATGCCTCCGAGAAAGGCACCTGCATGGGGTGGCCGAGGAAACGGGTGCGGGCGTCGGTGGCGAAGCCGCGCGCGCCGGCGAAAACCTGAAGGGCGGCTTCCTCGCCTTGCAAGCGGATAACCTGCGCGAGGGATTCGCCGCGCCGGGATTCGATTTGGGCTAATTCCCGATAGGTGACGCCACTGGCCTTGACGTGCACCACGTTGCCCGCGATGTGATCAATTCGTTGATAAACCTTAAACATGGCCGCCGGCCTCCGTGATAAGCGCTTGGATTTTCGCTTCTTGATCGCGGAACGAATCGCTTTTCATTTCCATCCGATTCCAGTCCCGTGTGGCTTGGGAAAGCCGCTGGAAGAACGAGCGGGCTGCATCCTTGTCCGCGAAGCGGAGCGGCGCGCGCAAGATCCTTGCGAGAAAGGCGAAAACGGCTTTCTGCCGCTCGCTCGATGTGGCGCCGTCCACCGCGTCATAGGCGTCCTGCTGCAGGTAGGTGGCATCGAGATACTCCGCTTTGAGATGCACCACAAAGTCATCCAAGGACGTGCCTTCCTCGCCCACGACTTTCATCATTTGCCCGACTTCGGCTCCGCGATGAAGGATATCCCGGGCCAGCGCAAGGTCGGCCGGGTCCACGACGCTGGGATATTTGCTCCAACTGTCCAGGGGGTCGATCGCCGGGTAGCGACGCGCGTCGGATCGAGCGCGGGACAGACCGTGAAAGGCGCCGACCACTTTCAGGGTGGATTGCGTTACCGGTTCATCGAAGTTTCCGCCCGCGGGACTCACTGTGCCGCCGATGGTGATGGAACCCAGGCGGCCGTCGCGGAGTCGGACGAGGCCGGCGCGCTCGTAGAATCCGGCAATCACGGATTCCAAATAGGCAGGGAACGCCTCTTCGCCGGGAATTTCCTCCAGACGGCCCGACGTCTCGCGCAGGGCCTGGGCCCAGCGGGAGGTCGAATCGGCCAGGAGGAGCACGTGCAGTCCCATTTGTCGGTAATATTCGGCCAGCGTCACCGCCGTGTATACTGAGGCCTCCCGCGCGGCCACGGGCATGGAACTGGTATTGCAGATGATCGTCGTCCGCTCCATGAGCGTGCGGCCGGTGCGCGGGTCCGTCAGATGAGGAAACTCGCGCAACGTTTCGACGACTTCTCCGGCTCGTTCCCCGCAGGCGGCAATGATGACGATATCCACCTCGGCATGGCGGCTTGTGATTTGTTGGAGCACGGTTTTCCCCGCCCCGAAGGGCCCGGGAATGCAATAGGTTCCGCCGCGAGCGACGGGGAAAAGCGTGTCAATGATGCGAACCTTCGTGACCAGCGGTTCGGCGGGGCGCAATCGTTCGACGAACAGCTCCACTGGAATCTTGACCGGCCAGCGCTGGACCATGGTGACGTCGCGCTCCGTGCCCGCCTCGTCCCGGAGCCGTGCCACCACATCCTCGAGGCGGCGCGTGCCCGCCGGGGCAATATCCACGACCGTGTGCGACCCGTGAAACCGGAACGGCACCATGATGGCATGCTCAAAAATACCCTCTGGAACGACGCCGAGGGTGTCGCCGGCCGTCACCCGGTCCCCGGTCTTTACGCGGGGCGTGAACTCCCAAACCTTTTCACGCGAGAGCGCCGGAAGATAAACGCCGCGCTGCAGAAAGAAACCGCACTGGGCCGCCAACTGGGGCAGGGGATTCTGCAGACCATCAAAGACCTGGCCGAGCAGCCCGGGCCCCAGTTCGACGGACAGCAATTCGCCGGTGAAAGTCACGGGATTGCCGACCGCAAGGCCGGTGGTGTCCTCGAAAACCTGCAGGTCCGCGTATCGGCCCCGGATGCGGACCACTTCGGACATCAAACGCAGCTCTCCGATATGGGCGTAAGCGACTTCGTTCTGGCCCACGGCCCCTTCAAAAGCTGCCGTGATCATGTTGCCGTTGACACCGACAATTCTTCCTGTGGTGCTCATCAGATTGTCTCCGTCCGCAAAAGCCAGGCGGGGGCCGCCCCGACCGCTTCAGCGGCGCGCAGCCCGTCAAGGCATGTTTGCCGAACCAATGTGTTGAGTCGTTCTTTGCCGCCCTCGACTTCCATCGCCGCCCATTGCTCCGCCAGGCGCAGCCGCAGGGCGTAAGCCAGCACCGCGCGTGTCGAAAACGGATTGAAGCCGGCCAGTTCGTCCAGTGTTCGCCAACGGAAGCGGTCGAGTTCCAACTCCCGTTCGGCGGGGTGAGGCTTGCCGAACGCCTCGGCCACGGCCCGCTCCGCCGCCAGGTCGTAGCGCCGCGTTTCCCGCAGGTGCGGCTGCGGGTCCAGGCCGAGCCGCGCCGCGCGTGCGCGAGCCACAGCGTTGCGCAGTGCGCGTTCGCGCTCGCCCCACTCCAGCACAAAGGGATGAGGAACCGACACGGGTGCGCCGTCCAGCAAGGCGTCAAGCTGATTCAGGTCATTCGGCGAGAGCTGCTCCGCGCAGCGACGCCGAAAATCCTTCATGGAAATCTCAGGCGGATTCCCGAGAACCAGGGAGGGCAGCGTCCCGACAAGGTAGTAGTAGTTCATGACTTGCGAATGCCGAAGGGCTACTTCATCGCCCCTGCTTCGGCTGCGGCCGCTTGCACGATATCGGCGATCTGGGGACGCAGGAACCGTGAAAGCGCCTCGGCAATCTGCGGCACCGTGAAATCGTGGAAGACATGGCCGTCCCGGATGGAGACCTTGAATCCCGCGGTGATGGCGTTGTCGGCGTGGATTTCCACGCCTTTGTCAATCGCTTCTCGGAACCGCTGGAGAAAGAAGTTGACCAGCTTCTTCTGGTCCTCAGGGCTTACAAGGAGATCCAAGTCTTGGCACTGCCCGTCGCGGTTACAATAGGCTTCGATGACGGTCACCAGCAACTGGCGCAGCGTATCCTGCGAGAGGGTCTCGGCCACACCCGCTTCGACGAGTCGCTTCATCGTGTCGCCAATGGCCTCATGCACGGACAGCAGCACGTCGCGGGCGGCCTGTTTCACCGCTTGGTTCGCCCGCTCTGCGAACGTGCGCGCCTGTTTTTCCGCGTCGGCTCGCAACGCGGCTGCCTGGGCACGGGCGTCCGACAGAATGCGCTCCGCTTCGCTCTTGGCGGCGGACCGAATGGCGTCGGCATCGGCCTCGGCCCGGGCTACGCCTTCCTGCTTGATGCGTTGAATCAAATGTTCCAGATCGTCGGCCATGGGCGTGTCTCGCATGATGATGAGATGAACAGGTCGTCAAAAACAGGCATCACATGTACGAAATGTGGCGCGCAAAAACAAGGGCATTCGCGTTAGTATTTCGTTTTGGCAAGGAGGGGTTGCACGGAGTGGAGCCGGCTACGGCGTCGGGGTCATGCCCGGACAAACGGCCAGCAGGGCGGGTGGTTTCCACTGTAAGGGGAATTGACGACATTGTCGGGGCTTTACATCCTCGATGGCGCAAAGCTGGTCTGCTGTGAGAAAGATGCAGGCGCCGTCTGGCTGCTCCACGAGAACCAGACCGGCGCGGTTATCCGCCAGGCGGGTGAAATCTCGGGTGAAGTCCTGAACGGAGACGCTGAGCAGCGCGGCGATCGCTTCTGCCTCGCCCCCCGTCAGTGCGACCTGGCCGGGCTCGCGACAGCATGCGCCGCACCGCCGGCACACAAATGGTTCGTACGATGCAGGGGCCATGGCCGTGTCGAGGTGGTGGTCCGTCTTTGACGAAATTCGAGCTTTACTGATACCCGATTGACCATCCGCCGGTCAATCGGGCGTTGTGTAGCCCCGACGACGCCGCGACGTGTCGCATCCGTCGCGGGTTCCCCGTCCTGCGCGTCGAGTGGCCGGGGCCGTGGAAAATCATTGCGGAATCCTCCTTCGCTCGGGGAGCTTCGGCGGACAAGAGAAAGCCAACTTCAAAGTGGTGGTGGGGCTAGGATTCGAACCTAGGAAGGCTTAGCCAACAGATTTACAGTCTGCCCCGTTTGACCGCTCCGGAACCCCACCAATGTCAGGCGTGGATAATGCCCGGCATGGCGGGCGTGATCAAGAGAAAAGCGAAACGGACACGCAGATTTCGAAGCAGGGGCCGCCGTTCATTGGTCCCGTTTTCATCCGACAAAGGACCGGGTAGCGCCGTCCCGCAGCAGCACCCGCGTTTTGAATGGGGCTTTTTGCAATTGGTGTTTCAACGCGCATGGGCCGAGCGGCGGCGATGGTAGAAGCGCAGGGACTCGAACCCTGGACCCGCTGATTAAGAGTCAGCTGCTCTACCAACTGAGCTACGCTTCCGCCGTAAACCAAGGAAAAAATGGAGCGAGCGAAGGGACTCGAACCCTCGACAACCACCTTGGCAAGGTGGAGCTCTACCAACTGAGCTACGCTCGCGCAATCCGACCGAACGCGCAAGAATGTACCGACATAGAAGCCCGGTTTCAATCAGGAATTTTTCCTGCCCCCCGTCGCTATGCCTCCGGTGTTCATGGCGAGGGAGAAGACGACGGGCCGGAAACGTCGGTGCGTTCCTCCAGCGCGGCCTGTATCGCCAACGCGAATTCGCGAGCCGCTTCCGGACCGGGAGCCGTGATGAGGATGCCGTCCCGCACGACAGGCCGATCCGTCACAACGGCTCCGCCTTTGCGCAATAAGGGAAGCACGGACGGAAAACAGGTGGCTCGCCGCCCGCGCAAAACACCGGCGTTGGCGAGGATGGCCGGCGCGATGCACATGGCGGCCACGATGCGGTTTGCCTCCGCGGCTTCGCGCGCGAGCCGATGCGCATCCGGATTGTTGAAGTATTCCTGGGCGCCGGAACCGCCAACGAAGATCACGGCGTCATATGACGCCGCCTGTTGTTCTCGAAGCACGCCGTCCGGCTGAAGCACGCGGCCCAACATGCCGCGGGTGGGAGCGCCGGTTGACGAGACCACCGTCACGACCGCGCCGGCGGCCATCAGCCGGTCATACGGCTCAGCGAACTCTTCGTCGCGAAAATCGCGCGAAGCCACGACCATCAGCACTCGAGATCCCTTGATATGGGACATGGGGTTCTCTCCTCCTTGCGAAGCAGACCAGAGCAGGGCCGCCACCCCGGCGGCCAGAACAACAGCCGATGCTTTCATACGGCCTCCCTTGAGCATTGTAATCTCTGCCTTCGGCAAAGAAAGCCCAAACCAACGTCGTGGTTCCGGCTTGAGAGGGTGGGCGCCAAGGGTTCAGGAGGTTTTTCGAAGATGATCAATGGGGCGCAATGTTTGGCAGGGCATCAGCCCGGCCAGCGAGCGCAGAGTGACGGGAATGCCGGCCTCATGGACAGCGGCGATGGGGTTCAAACCGCCTACGACGATCATGCCCGTATGTCCATCCGAGACTGGGATGCCGAACAGCGGCTGATTGGGCAATCCGAACTCCAGGATGCCCGCGAGTCCGCCGTTTCGCATTTCCTTTTCCATGCGGCGGATGTCGGCGAGGGCCACGGAAGGGACCTCGCGAAAACTGGCGCAGATGATGCCCGAGCCTCGGCGCACGACGTCCCGCACCCGCGTCATGCCAGCCCGAATGAAGACTTCCAGCGGGTCCAACGTGGAGCCGCGGTATTCGATGAGGTCCACAAACCGGATGGGGCGGCGGTCGCGAATCTCGAGCAACCCGCCGAATCGCGAGTTGACGGGAATGCCGCGGCGCAGGAGGATGGCGCTGACGGTCACGCTGCAGATGGTTCCGACGCCGACGTGGTTTTCCGGCACCATTTGCTGCCCCAGCATCTCGCCCGCCGGCACGAGAGCCGCCACGCCGCCCACGCCCAACCGCGCGCGATACGCCAGGCGCATCTCATGCAGTGCTTGCGTGACATGCTCGGGATAGAGCAGGGCGGTATTGATGACCACGGTGCCTTGACCGGTGCGCGGGTCGTAGGAGGTTTGGTACGCCAGGGAATCCACGCGCGCCGAAACCACGCCGACCTTGCCGACCACGTTGGCCCGGGAGGTCTCCTCCCGTCCCTTGACGGTGATCAAGCGGCCCGCCCGGCGGCTCACGCATTCCGTCCACCCCTTCCGGTCCATATCGCGGAGATGAAAGCGGATGGTGCGCGGTTGAAGGTCAAGACCGGCGCCGAGCAACAGGGACCGGATGCGACCGGCGCCCAACGGTCCGGAGGCCTCGCACAAAATGCGCGCAATGGCGGCCTGGGCGCGCTCCGTGCGCTCGGATCGGGATTTCTCTCTCATGTGACAGCACGAGAATAACGGCAAGATTGCCGTCAGGCAATCTGATAATTCATGAATCGGGATTTGTTTGTGAGTGAATCGGATGGATCGTGGTCGTATGTTACGGCCATGGTTCGCCATATTGGCGCCAATCGAACAAGGAGACGCAAACAGGATGAATGCGTATGTGGCCGAAGTGTTGGAGCAGGTTCGCCGCAAGAATTCCGATCAGGTCGAGTTTCTGCAAGCGGCGGCGGAGGTGCTGGAATCGGTCTCGCCGGTCCTTGATCGGCATCGCCGGTATCGGGATCACGCCATTCTCGAGCGCATTGTCGAGCCGGACCGGGTGCTGATGTTTCGCGTGCCGTGGCAGGACGACCGGAACCGCTTTCAGGTGAACCGCGGATTTCGGGTGCAATTCAACAATGCCATCGGTCCTTACAAAGGCGGACTGCGGTTCCACCCCTCGGTGAATTTGAGCATCATCAAGTTTCTCGGTTTCGAGCAGATTTTCAAGAACTCGCTCACCACGTTGCCGATGGGCGGCGCCAAGGGCGGTTCTGATTTCGATCCCAAGGGCAAGTCCGACAGCGAAGTGATGCGGTTCTGTCAGTCGTTCATGACGGAGTTATATCGTCATATCGGACCGGATGTGGACGTGCCGGCGGGCGATATCGGCGTGGGCAGCAGGGAAGTGGCCTATTTGTTCGGGCAGTACCGCCGGATTCAGAACGAGTTCACGGGCACGCTGACCGGCAAGGGCATCAACTGGGGCGGCTCCCTGATCCGGCCGGAGGCGACGGGCTATGGGGCCGTGTATTTCGCGCAGGAAATGCTGGCCACCCGCAAGGACTCGATTGAGGGAAAGATCTGCCTTGTTTCCGGTTCCGGAAATGTGGCGCAATACACTGTGGAGAAGATCAATCAACTGGGCGGGAAAGCGGTGACGCTGTCCGACTCGGACGGGACCATCTACGATCGGGATGGGATCAACGCCGAGAAACTGGCTTATGTGATTGAGCTGAAGAACATCCGGCGCGGCCGGATCAAGGAATATGCGGAACGATTCAAAGCGGAGTACCGGCCCGGCAAGCGTCCGTGGGATATTCCCTGCGATTGCGCATTCCCTTCGGCGACACAGAATGAAATTTCGGGCGACGACGCGCGAACCTTGGTCAAAAACGGCTGCATACTTGTGGCCGAAGGCGCCAACATGCCGACGGATCCGGAAGGCGTTGAGGTGTTTCTGGCTCACAAGATTCTCTACGGGCCGGGCAAGGCCGCGAACGCGGGCGGCGTAGCCACATCGGGGCTGGAGATGGCGCAGAACTCGATGCGTTTGTCTTGGAGCCGCGAGGACGTGGACCAACGGCTCTACGGGATCATGAAGGCGATTCATGCCAGCGCGTACGCCGCTTCGGTCGAATACGGGCAGCCGGGCAACTACGTGATGGGCGCCAACATCGCCGGCTTCGTCAAGGTGGCCGACGCGATGGTGGAGCAGGGGTTGGTCTGATCCGTCGCCGCAATCAAGCAGAGGGCGTGCGTGGCGCGCGGTAGTCGCGCGCCACAATCCCCAAGTGGCGGATGCGGTAGTGGATGATGCGTTCGGTCGTCTGAAGGTAACGCGCCGCGGCGGCCGCGTTACCGCGGTGTTTCTTGAGCGCGTCCACGATGATCTCGCGCTCAAAAGATTCGACCATGCTTTTGAGGTTGGCGCCGCCGTCGGGGAGCAGCGTGGTGCGCGTCGCTTCTCCGGTCTGCAGCGTGGGCGGCAGCAAATAGCCGTGGATCACGTTGTCCGTGGCCGTGAGGACGGCGCGCTCAATGCAATTCTCTAGTTCGCGCACGTTGCCGGGCCAGTGGTAGGCCATCATCATGTTGATGGCTGTCGTGGCGATGCGTTTGACCTGCTTGCCGTAGGCCTGGTTGAACTTCTGCAGAAAATGATCCGCCAGCAGCAGGATATCGGAGCGCCGTTCACGGAGGGGCGGCACATGGATGGGAAACACGTTCAGGCGGTAGTACAGGTCCTCGCGGAAGCGGCCTGATTTGATTTCGTCCTCCAGATTGCGGCTGGTCGCCGCGATCATTCGGACATTGATAGTGATTGGCCGATCCCCTCCCACTCGTTCGAAGGAGCGCTCCTGAAGCACCCGCAGCAGGCGCACCTGGACCGCGGGGGAGATGTCGCCGATCTCGTCCAGAAACAACGTGCCGCCGTTCGCCAGTTCGAACCGCCCCTTGCGCTGCTGGGCCGCGCCTGTGAAGGCGCCCTTCTCGTGCCCGAAGAGCTCGCTTTCCACCAGATTCTCGGGCAGCGCCGCGCAGTTCACGGCCACGAAAGGACTGTTGCGCCGGGAACTCCCGAAGTGGATGGCCCGCGCCACCAGCTCCTTGCCTGTGCCGGATTCGCCCCGGATCAGGACCGTGGCCGTGCTGTTTGCCACCTGGGCGATTTGTTCGTAGACAAGACGCATAACCTTGGAGGTGCCCACCAGATTCGCGGGCTGATACCGGTCGCCGAGCTGGCGGCGGAGGCGCTCGTTTTCCTCGCGCAAGCTCTCCCGTTCCGCCATCTGCTCGCGGATGCCGGCCACCGCTTCCGCCAGCAGGCCTGCCACGAGCGTCAAGAAACTGACATCGCGGGCCAGTTCACGCTCGTTGCTCAGTGGACGGTCAATGCTCATGGTGCCGATCACGCGGCCTTGATGGAGAATCGGCACGCAAATGAAGGCGCCCTGCGCGGAACGTCTTGAGCGGGTGCGGTTGAGAAAACGGGAATCGCGCCGGATATCCGGCACGACCTCCGGCGTGCCGGTTTGCGCGACGGTGCCGGTGATGCCTTCGCCCAGACGGTACTGTCCGCGCCGCCGCTCCTCGGGGGTGAGTCCGCGCGAGGCGGCAATGACGAAAACATCCGAGTCGGGCTGGCGGAGCGTCAGCGTCCCGTAGGACATGCCCATTTCCCGCTCGGCGATATCCAGAACCTCCTCAAGCAGCGCCTCTACATCGTGCCGGTGGGCGAGGGCCTTGGAAATGCGATACAGGACCTCCAGCTCCAAGGCGGCCCGCCGCTGGGATGTCGCGTTTTGCTCTTCGTGGGTACTCATGGCAAAGAGGGCGCGCCGTCGTCGGGCTCCAAATCGGTCTCCGGTCGTTCCCGGCTCAGCCGCGTCCATGTGTCCTCTCCCGGTCCGCGAACGTCGCAGAGCACCGCCTCGATTTTCGCGACGGGTACGGCGCCGACAAGCCGGGTGAGAACTCGGCGTTCGTCCGCCGATGTCCAGAGCGTAATACGGCCTTTTCGCACAAACAATCCCTGAAACGCCGCATCCGGCTCAATGCGTTGGCTGGGCACACGGCCGAATGCGGGGAGTTTGACGGATTCAATCCCTCCGATCGTCAGCCAGAGGTCGTAGATTTTGTTGTCGGCCATCACGCGCGTCTGCTCCGTGGTGCCGCTGTCCAGTGGGCGCTGGCGGCGCCAGTACATGAAGGAGAGAATATCCCGTGTTTCGGGCTCTATGGGAATGATCTTCTTTCGGCCGGTAATCAGCGATGCCCATCGCGCCACCCCCTCGGCGTGGTCGAACACGGTGACTTCATGATAGCGGTGTTTGCCTTCGCTAAGATTCTTGACGAAGCGTAACGGAAGGAAGGTCTGGGGGTCGACATCCGTTTCCAGCACATCGTCCACCGGATAGACGCTGGCAATGACGCGGTTCGACTTGGTTCGGACACGAATACGCAAGACCCGGCGGCCATCCAGTTCGGTCCAGAAGGTGCTCACCTGGCAGGCGCCGACCGGAACAATGCCCCAGTGGATGCGGTAGCGCAGGATTTCGCCCACCGGGAACCCGAGCGCGGGCGGTGGCGGCATCCTCTCCTCCATATCCTCGGCATGCGCCGACACCGCGGTTCCGCCGGCCAGCATCCCCAAACAATTGAGAAACGCGATCACCGCTTTTCCGCGCGGCAGAAACGGCCTGCAAAACACCGCCCGGCCGATGGCCTCAGGCTTCATCTCGCTGTTGGCCGAAGGCTCGAACCAGTGCCGCATGACTTGCTCCAAGTATTTCCACTACTTTGTTGCGGCTCCGCAAACCGGATCGGATGATGACGGATCGCCGGGGACACCCGGTCGTGGCGGCCAGCACTTCCACCAACTCCTGATTTGCTCGATCGTCCAGTGGCGGCGCGCAAAGCCGCACCTTCAGCGCTCCCGCCACGGGGCCGACGATTTCGGTTCGACTCGCTCGTGGCACGACCCGCACACGCAGGCGACAGCTTCCGACGCCGCCTTCAAGCCATTGCTGGTCGTCAGTTCCGGCCGGACTTGCCTTCACGCGCTCAAAGCATATACTGCCGGCTTTTCAAGATCAAGCGTGGCCGGTTAAGAGCGTGCATCACTGAACCCATTGCCCCCGGGTACGACCGCGTGGCGACTCGGCAACAAGGTAGTTTGTAGCTTGAGAAACATCGGGCGATTGGCGAAAAAAACGCAGGCAGAGGTCTTTTCGCGATTTCTGGCTGGTCTTGGGGTGGAGAACGAGGTGCGGGAGGAGTCCGCAGCTGACGGGTGGGCGGTGTGGGTCTATTCCGAAGACGAAATCGCTCGCGCCGAGGCCGAATTGGAACGCTTCCGGATGAATCCAACCGACGAGAGGTACAGGGCGTTTGAGCGCGCGACGCCTGTGCGAGCCAACCCGGAGCCGGTGCGGGCCCGTGAAGTTCGCCTAGGGGAAGCCTGGCGGGGGGAAGGAACGTGGGGCCGGACACCCGTAACCGGCCTGTTGCTTGCGCTATGCCTGATCATGGCGGTGCTAACCGGCGGCGGCACAGCGGCGCCTCTCGTGCGAGCGCTGCAGTTTACCGGAGCGGTTTTTTCCGGGCAGGTTTGGCGCATATGGACGCCGGTTCTGCTTCACTTCGGCTGGCTCCATCTGCTGTTCAACTGCCTGTGGATGCACCATTTGGGCCGGATGGTGGAAATGCGCATAGAGTGGCGTCGGTTCGGTCTGATGGTGTTGATAATTGCTGCCCTGTCCAACACGGCGCAATACATGGCCACCGGCCCCGGGTTTGGCGGACTTTCAGGGGTGAACTACGGTCTCTTCGCGTATGTTTGGGTGCGGCAGCGTTACGATCCCGCCTCCGGCCTGCATTTAGACACCTTGAACACATGGCTGTTGATCGCGTGGTTCGTGTTGGGGTGGCTGGGATGGGCGGGCCCCATGGCCAACTGGACGCACGGGATCGGCCTTGTGACCGGGGCCGTAGCCGGCTGGATTGCCTGTCACCCCCGGTTTCGTTGAAACCCTCCCGCAAACCGCGGTTGCTCGACGCGAGATTCAGGCCCCTCGGACGATTTACTGCGGAACGCCCACGGGCACGATGTAGAGCGGGATCGTGTTGACGCCGTCCAGGCCCAGTATGCGGGCGACAGCGGCATCATCGAACGCTCCCACGGGAACCGAACCGAGCTTCAGGGCGACAGCCTGCAGATGGAGGTTTTGCGCCGCGTGGCCGGCCTCCATGTGAATGTACATCATCGCGCGGCCGCCGTAGCGCCGGGACGTGCGGGCGGGCACTGCGGCAATGGCGAATACGGCGCCGGCCCGGGCGACGAACGATTGGCCCAGGCAGGCCGCCGCAAGTTCTTTCCTGCGATCGGCAGTGGAGACGCTCTCCAGGGTGTGGTCGGCCGGGATGTAGCGGAAAACGCCATCCGCCGTGAGAAGATAGAGATCCAGCGGATACGTGGCTCCGGCGGAGGGAACCGCCCGCAAGCCGCGCCGGGGTTCCGTGATGCCTTGGGCGCTGAACAGAAGCTGCGACAGGGCCTCATCGGTCAGCGGCTGGTCTGCGAAAGAACGAATGGAGCGCCGAGCCCGAATGGCCTCTTCCACGCTCATGGTGCCGGTGGAAAAGGGTGGGGGAAGCTTGCGGCGTGCAGGGTTGTCAGGCACGGAAGGCTCCTCCGCTGGGTTGCAGGCAGCTGGAAAAACCAGACAAAGAACAAGCAGGCACATTGTTCTCATGGGCGCCTCCTGCTTCTTTCGCCGTTTTCATGGTCTTACTTGCTGTTGCATTTGGGCTTCACACAGAGCCGAGGCTCAGGTCGCCGATGATCTTGAACGCATGCCCCTCGCGCTCGACCCGCAGGTGCTGTCCTGGAAAAGCGCGCGGCAGCTCTTCGCGGAGCCGGCGGACGATCTGTTCTTCGATGGCTTCAATCAGATCCCGCGGGACACGTTGCAGGGTGGCAAGGCGGATTTGCACCACATAGCCGCTGCCATGCTGGGAGCCGAAACCGGCGGAAAAAGCCGCGCCGAGGTCAAAAAGCCCGTCGTCCTCCGGATTGGCTGTGGCACCGTGCGGCGCGCGAGCCGGATGAAGCGTGAAGCGATCCGCATATTGCTGCTCCAGCTCCGCGTCGATGCGGTCGAAAATGTCTTTCAAGCGCCGTTCCCATGCGATGGCCTTGTGATGCCGCAGCGACATGGCGTCACGCTATCATGAGTGAGAGAGCAGGGCAAGGCGTTGGATGTGGCAGGTCAGGTACAGCAATGCAGCCGCCCCGTTCCACCGCCAGTTCGGCAAACCCTTTGTCCGCCGGCGCCGGCTCGTCGGCCGGACGGCGGATCGCCGGATTGCATGCCCAACGGCCAACCGGAATCCATGAGCAGATGTGATTGGCATCTCTCGTCACGACACGCGATGAAATGGAGGCGCAGTGGGCTTGTGATGTGGCTCCTCGTGCGGGCCGCAGACCGCTGCGATTGAGATCCATTTTTTCTTGTTGACGAAAAGCCCGGATGTTTCTATACGCAGAAACATGATGGAACCGGGTCTGTCCGAATATGGGGTGTTGGCGGGGCGGTATGACGTGGTGCCGGTCAGCCAGGAATTCCTGGCTGACCGGGAGACGCCGGTGTCGGTCCTGCAACGTTTTCTGGGTCGCCCCAACGCCTTCCTGCTGGAAAGCATGGAGGGGGGGGAAACGTGGGGACGGTATTCGTTTGTCGGGGTGGACCCGGAACCGCTGCTGGATGTGCCGCACGACGGCACCCCCACCGCCGCGCAACTAGCCGACCTGCGGACGGTTTATCAGGGCTTGCGGGTTGCCCCATTGCCCGGACTGCCTCGCTTCGTCGGCGGCGCCGTGGGCTACTTGGGATATGAGGCGGTGCGGGAATTCGAACGGCTGCCGGTTCCCAAGCCGGCAGATTTCGGCACAGCGTGCCGCAGTCGGTTCCTACGCGCGGACTGTATGATCGTTTTCGACAACATACGCCATACGGCGCGGGTAGTGGTTTGCTCCCGGCCGGCGACGGCCGCAAGCCCGGCGGCGGCGTATGAAGCCGCCAAGGCCAAAATCCACGCGGTCAGGGACATCTTGGCGAGGCCGTCGCCGCCATCTCCGGAGGGGGGGACGGCAGCGGCTTTCGAATCCAACATGTCGCCGGAGCAATTCAAGAGCATGGTGGCCAAGGCAAAGGAATATATTCGGGCAGGGGATATCATCCAGGTGGTGTTGAGTCAGCGGTTCAGCGCGCCGACCGCGATTCATCCGTTTCAGATGTATCGCGCTCTGCGGTTGCTCAACCCGTCGCCATACACCTTCTATCTTCAAATGGGGGACGAGACGCTAGTCGGTTCCTCGCCTGAAGTCATGGTGCGGCTGACTGGCAATCGGGTGGAGTTGCGTCCGATCGCCGGCACGCGGCCGCGGGGGAAGGACGAGCAGGAGGACCGACGTTTCGCGGACGATCTGCTGGCCGATGAGAAAGAGCGGGCGGAACATGTGATGTTGGTGGATTTGGGCCGCAACGACATCGGCCGCGTGGCGGAACTGGGCAGTGTGCAGGTCTCGGACTACATGGTGGTGGAACGGTACAGCCATGTGATGCATCTTGTCTCGCACGTGCAGGGCGTCCTGCGGAAGGAATTCGACGCCTATGACGTCCTGCGGGCAACCTTTCCGGCCGGCACCCTGACGGGAGCGCCAAAGATACGGGCGATGGAGATTGTGCATGAACTGGAGCCGGAACCGCGCGGAGTCTACGGCGGGGCCGTGGGGTATGTTGGCTACGACGGCAACATGGACATGGCGATTACGATTCGGACGCTGCGGGTGGCCAACGGGCGGGTTTCGGTACAGGCTGGGGCGGGTGTGGTATATGACTCCGATCCGGAGCGGGAATTTCAGGAAACATGTCACAAGGCGCGCGGGATGCGGCTGGCGGTGGAACTGGCGGCCCGCAATTTGGATTTGAGCGAGGTGCGGCCATGATCGTGCTTGTGGACAACTACGACTCCTTCACCTACAACTTGGTGCAGGCGTTGGCCGCAATGGGCGCGGACATTCGAGTTTTTCGCAACGATGCCGTGACCGTGGAGGAAGTCGAGGCCATGCGCCCTGACGCCGTGGTGATCTCTCCGGGGCCTTGCCGGCCGGAGCAGGCGGGGATTTCCGTGGAACTGGCGCGGCGGATGTCCGGTCGCCTTCCTTTGTTGGGGGTCTGTCTCGGCCATCAGGCTATAGCCGTGGCGTTCGGCGGCGTTGTGTCGAGCGCGCGCGAGATTCGGCATGGCAAGACTTCCGAGGTTCGCCACGACGGATCCGCCCTTTATCGGGGGTTGCCGAATCCGTTCCCGGCCGGCCGGTATCATTCCTTGGCGGTGATGGCTGACTGCCTGCCGAAGGAACTGATGGCCGACGCCTTCAGCGAGGATGGGGAAATCATGGGGATGCGACATCGGCAGCATCCGACGTTCGGTGTCCAGTTTCACCCCGAGTCGGTTCTGACGCCCTCCGGCAAGCGTCTACTGGGCAACTTTCTAATGATGACGAAGCGGACATAGGGGGCAGCCACTGTTCCCGCATTCGAGGAACGACGGAAAGGATGGCACATGAAGGTTTTCTTGCAGAAGCTGATTCAAGGAACGGATCTTTCGCAGCAGGAAACGAAGGATGCATTTGATGCCATTATGGCCGGCGAGGCAACGCCAGCCCAGTTGGCCGGGTTGTTGGTGGCGCTGCGCATGCGCGGGGAAACGGTGGAAGAAATTGCCGGCGCCGCGCAGTCCATGCGGCGTCACGCCGTCTTCGTCGATCCTCGCGGAATGAAGGTGGTGGATACTTGCGGCACAGGCGGCGATGCGCTGGGCACGTTCAACGTATCCACCACCGCGGCGCTGGTGGCGGCGGGCGCCGGCGCGCGACTGGCCAAACATGGGAATCGGGCGATGACGAGCCAGTGCGGGTCGGCCGACGTTCTGGCGGAGCTTGGAGTGAACCTGGAAGCCCCGCCGCACATCATGGAGGAGTGCCTGCATGAGGTCGGCTTTGCCTTTCTATTTGCGCCCAAGCTGCATCCCGCCATGAAACATGCGGTCGGGCCACGCCGGGAACTGGGCGTGCGCACGATCTTCAACCTGCTGGGCCCATTAACCAATCCGGCCGGGGCCCGTTGCCAGGTGCTGGGCGTGTTTGCGGCGACATGGACCGAACCGATGGCCGACGTGCTGCGTCGGTTGGGAAGCCAGCATGTTTTGGTGGTGCACGGCCATGACGGTATGGATGAGATTACGGTGACGACGCGAACGCGCATCAGCGAATTGCGTGACGGCCGGATTCGCACCTACGACTTCGATCCGAGAGAGATTATCGGCGACTACAAACCGATGGAAGAACTCAGCGGGGGGGCGCCCACGGTCAACGCCGATCTGGTGCGGCGCCTGCTGGATGGCGAAAAAGGCCCGCGCCGGGATATCGTATGCCTGAATGCGGGTGCGGCCTTGATGGTTGCGGGATTGGCCAAGGACATGGCCGAAGGGTTTTGGATGGCCGGCGAGTCCATTGACAGCGGACGGGCGGCGGCGGTGCTTCAGGCGCTGGTCGAACGGACGCGCGCATGACCTTCCTGGAAGAGATCACTCGGATTCGCGCTGAAGAGGCCCGGCAAACGGCTAAGGAGGTGCCGGCGGACGTATTAGCGGAGCGGGCGCGAGGACGGCAGCATCACAGCCTGAAGCAGCGGCTTTGCCGAACAAGTGGGCCGCCAGCCGTTATTGCGGAACTGAAGAAGGCCAGTCCGAGCGCCGGCCTTTTGGCCCAAGATTACAAGCCTGCGGAATGGGCGCGGCAATATCGGCAGGCGGGCGCGGCAGGTATTTCCGTGCTGACCGAGCCGCACCATTTTCTCGGGTCGGGAAAGGACTTGGAGACGGTGCGAGCGGTGGTGGACTTGCCGGTGCTGCGCAAGGATTTCATTTCCGTGCCGTACCAGCTTTTGGAGGCGGCGGGGTGGGGAGCAGACGTGATTCTGCTGATTGTGGCTGCGCTGGAACGCAGCATCTGCCGGGATTTGGCTCGTGAGGCTTCGAGGCTGGGATTGGAATGCCTGATGGAAGTGCATGACGAGCAGGAGTTGGACGTTGCGCTGGAATCTGAAGAGGCGTTGATTGGCGTGAACAGCCGTAACCTCAAGACATTGCAGACCGATACCACCGTGTTTCGCCGTCTGGCGCCCCTGCTGCCGGCGGATCGGGTGGCGGTGGCGGAAAGCGGCATCCGCACGTTTGAAGAGATGTTGGCGTTGCGAGAGATGGGATATCGCGGCTTTCTTGTCGGGGAGAGCCTTTTGCGTGGCGGACAGCCGGGATTGGCGCTGCGGCGGTTGCTGGGTGCGGAGAGGCATGAATAGCGGCGTGATAAAGATCTGCGGGATCACCAACACGGCAGACGCGCTGGCCGCGCTGGCCATGGGGGCAGACTATCTCGGCTTTGTGCTGTACGCCGGATCAAGGCGGGCGATTACCGCGGACATTCTCCTCGACATTTCAGCTGGGCTGCCGGCTGAAGCCCGACGTGTCGGAGTTTTTGTGAATGAGAAACCCGATGTGGTTCTTCGCATCGCCCAAAACGCGGCCTTGTGTGCGGTGCAACTCCATGGAGATGAAGTGGCGCAGGAGTGGCGCGGCTTCCCGATGCCGCTATGGCGAGCGGTGCGGTGGGACGGGAACCGGTGGCAGCCCGATCCGAATGAATGGGAGGCGGAACGATTTGTGGCGGATGCGCATGTGCCCGGAACATACGGGGGCACCGGCCAAACGGGAAACTGGGATTGCGCCGGTGCGCTGGCAGTGGCGGCGCCCGTGATGCTCGCAGGAGGATTGTCTGCGGACAACGTGGCGGCCGCGATTCGGCGCGTGCGGCCGCTGGGGGTGGACGCGGTCGGCGGAACGGAAGCGCAACCGGGAATAAAGGATCATGAGCGCATGCGTTGTTTTTTAGAGGCGGCTCGAGCCGCGTTCAGAGACCTGGCGGCGGCCGAGAGGGAGGGAGAGGGGCGGTGAAAAGCAGCGAACAGCTTCAGAAGGGCCCGGACGAGCGAGGCCACTTCGGGCCGTATGGCGGACGATACGTGGCCGAAACCTTGATGCCCGCCTTGCTCGAGCTGGAACGAGCGTATCGTGAGGTGAGGGCCGACGACGGGTTTCAACGGGAATTGGCAAGACTATTGCGCGACTACGTGGGCAGACCCTCGCCGCTCTACAAGGCAGAACGGTTGAGCGAACGATACGGCGCGGCCATCTTTCTCAAGCGCGAAGACCTGAACCACACGGGCGCTCACAAAATCAACAATACGCTGGGGCAGGCGTTGCTGGCGCGTCGGATGGGGAAGCGGCGTTTGATGGCGGAAACGGGCGCCGGGCAGCACGGCGTGGCCACCGCGACCGTGGCCGCTCTCTTCGGAATGGGCTGTGCGGTGTATATGGGCGAGGAAGACATGCAGCGGCAGGCGCCAAACGTAAAGCGCATGGAATTGCTGGGCGCAGAAGTGGTTCCCGTTCGCAGCGGGACCAGGACACTGAAGGACGCCATGAGCGAGGCGTTGAGGGCATGGGTGGCGAATGTGGAAGACACATTCTATGTGATCGGTTCCGTGGCCGGACCGCATCCCTATCCATGGATGGTGCGGGAATTTCAGTCGGTGATCGGACGAGAAACATGGGATCAGGCCATGGAGCATATCGGCCGATTGCCGGACATGATTTTTGCGTGCGTGGGCGGGGGAAGCAACGCGGCGGGGATTTTCGAGCCGTTCATCGGACGTAGGGAAGTCCGTCTCGTGGGCGTTGAGGCGGCCGGGTACGGCATTGCAAGCGGACAACATGCGGCCAGCATCGTGGCTGGGCGGGTGGGCATCCTGCATGGCGGAAAGTCGTATCTTCTTCAAGACGAGAACGGCCAGGTGAGGAATGCGCATTCCGTGAGCGCCGGATTGGATTATCCCGGTGTGGGGCCTGAGCATGCGTTGTGGGCAGACCAGGGCGCGGTGGAATATTGCGCGGTGACAGATGAGGAGGCGCTGAACGCCTTTCATGAATTGACGCGGCTGGAGGGGATCATTCCGGCGCTGGAGTCCAGTCATGCCGTGGCCGAGGCCATCAAGCGGGCGCCGAAACTTGGGAAGGATGCCGTGATCGTGGTTAATTTGTCGGGCCGTGGGGACAAGGATCTCGATACCGTGCTTCGGATATCAGGTGGCAATGTTTCCGGTGGGCACTGTTGCGCCATCGAGGCGAAGGAGGGAGAAAAGCGATGAGTCGCCTGACGGAAGCATTCGAGCGGCTGCGGGCCGAGGGACGCAAGGCGCTGGTGGGGTACTTGACGGCAGGCGACCCGAACCTTGTTGTGTCGGAGCAGGCCATTCGGACGGCCTTGGAGAAAGGCTTGGATGTGCTGGAGATCGGTGTGCCGTTTTCCGATCCCACGGCGGATGGGCCGACGATTCAGGCGGCGGCGCAACGGGCGCTGGCGGCGGGCACAACCCTGAAAGATGTGCTGGACATGGCCAACCGTCTGCGGCGCGACTACCCTCAGCCCATTGTGCTTTTCGGGTATGCCAATCCATTCTTTTGCCGGGGCATCGAGCAGGTGTGCGCCGATGCAGCGCAGGCGGGGGTGGACGGGCTGCTGATCGTTGATGTGCCGTTGGAGGAATCGCATGACTGGCGGCCTCATTTACGGGCGCACGGATTGGATTTTATTCCGCTGATTGCTCCGACCACCTCTGTTGAGCGGGCCCGCCTGATTCTCAAGGAGGCCACAGGGTTTGTGTATTACATCATGGTTCGTGGCGTGACGGGCATCCGGACTGAGCTTCCTCCGGACGTGGCCGAACATTTGCGGCAGTTGCGAACCTGTACCTCTTTGCCTTTGGTGGCGGGCTTTGGCGTGAGCCGGGCTGAACAGGCGCGAGTGGTGGCAAGGGATGCGGATGGAGTGGTCGTGGGCAGCGCTTTGGTGGAAGCGGCGCGGGAGGGGCGCGTGGAGGCGTTGCTTCGCGAACTCCGTGCCGGGTTGAAGCAGGTCGAGGGCCGGTAGCGGCTCAGCGGCCTTCCATGGCTTCCTGCAAATCCGCGCTGTGCTCTTGAGAGACGCGGCGAATCGTTTCCTTGGCGCGTTGTCCGGCCTGAACCGCCTGACGCTGGGTGAGGACATCGGCGACATTGGAAACCACGGCTTCAGCGGCCGAAGGGCGGGGCGTGGGGGCATCTACCGGTTTACATCCGGTCGCACAGAACATGATCGTTGCCGCCATCCATCCGTGGCGCAGGCAGGCTGCTTTTGTCGTGCGGTTCACGACCTAATTTCTACACCTTGGGGGAGAGCAAAACGAGTTTTTTCTTTACAAGAGAACTATAGTTCTTCATCATGTTTTTGGCTGTTGGGAGTCAATGAAATGGGTACGCCGTTTATGCTGGCCGCCTTTCCGCGTGCGATTGTGCATTTGGATGGAGACGCTTTTTTTACCTCCGTGGAGCAGGCGCTGAAGCCTGAGCTGCTGGGGCGACCGGTGGTCACCGGCTTGGAGCGGGGCATTATCGCCTGCGCCAGCTATGAAGCGAAGGCGCTGGGCATCGCCCGTGGCATGCCTCTATTTGAAGCTCGCCGCCGTTGTCCGCAGCTCGTTGTGCTGCCCAGCGATTATGAAACCTATGGGCTGTACTCGTGTCGGCTTTTCAACATCCTGCGGCGCTTTACCCCGATGGTTGAGGAATATTCCATAGACGAAGGATTTGCGGACCTTACGGGGTTGCGACGGCATTTTCGGGCTTCCTACGTAGAAATTGCCCGGCGGATGCAGGAAGAGGTGGCGCGGGACCTGGGCCTGACGGTATCCGTGGGGCTGGCGCCAACGAAAAGCGTGGCGAAGATATGCTCCAAGCTGCGCAAACCGCGTGGTTTTACGGTTTGCGAGGGGCGGCATCTGCACGAATTGCTTGAAACCGTTCCCTTGGAGAAGGTGTGGGGGTTCGGCCCCAATACGGTGGAACTGTTGAAAAAATTCGGTTTGCGCACGGCGGGTGATTTTACCGCCCGGTCGGAAGCCTGGGCCGGCCGCGTATTGGGCAAGATAGGGCGTGATATTTGGCGCGAGTTGCGCGGGCAAGCGGTGCATGAAATCTCTTCCGGCTCTCCAGCGCTTCCGGCCACGATGATCAAGTCCAAAACCGTCCTGCCACCTTCGGCCGATCGGGATCGCATATACGCCCAACTGGTTCAGAACGTGGAAGCGGTTTTGGCCCGCGCGCGCCGCTTTCGTTTGCGCCCCGGCGCCGTCGGCATCATGTTGCGTCGCCAGGACTTTCGCCATGACGGGGCGGAGGCAGTGTTGAGCCGCTCCACCGCCTCCACCTTGGAGGCGCTGCCGATTATCGCCGAGCTCTTTGATCAAGCATTCCATTCGGGCGTGCTCTATCGTGCCACACTCGTCATGTTGGGACGCATGGAAGATGACGCCATGGAGCAGGGGGATCTGTTCGAGGATCGAGTGCGCATTGAAAAGATGCGCCGTTTGACGGCGGCCGTGGACGCCGTGAACGCGCAGTATGGACGCCAGACGCTCCATTCGGCGGCCGTGTTGGATCTGCGCAAAAAAGCGCCGGTGGCGCGGGATGCCGTTCCAGCCCGCCGAGAAACCATTCTCGAGGGGGAAACATCCCGCCGACGATTGGGGCTTCCGCGGTGGAACGTTTGCGTATAACCTGCGAGCCGCATCGGAACGACGTGCTTGTGGAATTCGCTGATGGCCCATCCGTGTCCGATTGCTGTGGGAGTGGCCGGCTGGTCCTATCCCGACTGGGAGGGCTACGTCTATGCCGGCGGGGTGGGGGACCGCCTGCGGTTTCTCTCGCGCTATGTGGACATGGTGGAGGTGAACAGCAGCTTCTATGCGGTGCCGACGGCCCGCCATAGCGCCCGATGGCTTGAAGTCACACTGGATCGGCCCGAATTCTTTTTCACGGCGAAACTCCCACGGGATATCACGCATGAGGGCCGCTGGGACGAAAAAACAGCCGCCGCCATTGCTGAAGGGTTTCGTCCGTTGCTGGAAGCCGGAAAGCTCCACCACTTTCTGGCGCAGTTCCGTTACGATTTTCGTGATGAAACTGTATCGCGAACCCTGATCGCGCGGCTGGCGGAACGATTGACGCCGCTGACCAGCCTCACGCTGGAATTGCGTCACGCATCCTGGCAGGCGCCCGAAGCGCTGGCCTATTTGAACGGCCTTGGCGTCGGTGTGGCACAGCTCGATTATCCGGCGTCCGGCGAGGCCTTCACCCTGGACGTCACGGGCGTGGGCCGGCACGCGTACTTTCGGCTTCACGGCCGCAATGCCCGCGCGTGGTTCGATCGAAAAGCCGGGCGGGACGAAACATATAACTACCTCTATAGCGCCGACGAACTGAAAGATCTGCGTGAGCGCGCGAACCGAATTGCCAGTGTCTCGGCCACCCTTACCATCGTTGCCAACAATCACTACCAGGGCAAGGAAGTTGTCAATGCGCTGCAGCTCAAATCCATGCTCACCGGTTACGCTGTCTCGTGTCCCCCCGCCCTGGCCCTGCGCTATCCCCAGTTGCGCGACTTGCCGCCGTCGCCGCCCGCCGCAGCGCCAGCGTAACCCGGCTGGCCTGCGCTGCCCCTCACCGATTCGGCATTGCCTTGACGGTAAGGCGACGGCGGTGTAAGAATGCCCAGGTCGTTTGCGATAGAAAGGGGCGATTCGGTGGATGCGGTAGTCGCGACAATCGAGCAGTTGTTTCTCGTGCAGGATCACGACGTCCGTATCATGAAGTTCGAGCGCGAGCAGCGCGACCTGCCGAAGCGCAAAGCCGAAATCGAGGCGCGACTGGAAGGGCACCGTCAGGCGTTGGCTCAGGCCAAGAGCGCCGTTCAGCACAAACAAGCCGACATCAAGAAGGTGGAAGTCGAGATCGAGACGCGCCGCGACAAGATCCGCAAGTTGCGCGAGCAGCAGATGCAGCTCAAGACCAACCGGGAATTTCGGGCGATGGAGGAAGAGATCCGGGCTGTCGAGCGCGACATTGCGGCCGATGAGGAGCGCGTGTTGATGGCAATGGAGGAGGTCGATAGCCTGCAGCAGAAGGTGCGGGAGCGTGAGCAGCAGTTGCGCGCGGAAGAAGAGTCCGTCCAGGCTGAAGTGGATGGAATAGATCAGCGAGGGGTGGCGCTACAGGCGGAGCTGGACCGGGTCAAGGCGGAGCGTGCCCGGCTGGCCGCTGAAGTGGATCCGGCCTGGCTGAGGAACTACGAGCGCATCATGGCGAACCGGCGAGACCGAGCGTTGGTGCCCATAGAGAACGGGACCTGCACGGGTTGCCACATGAAATTGCCGCCATACATCTGCCATGAGGCGCGCCGCCACCAGGCGATTGTGACCTGCGAGTTTTGCGGCCGCATGCTGGCTTGACAGGTGTTTTCTTATTGTTTCGCTTTGGCCGGCCGGGGTTCTATAATGGGCGCTGGGAAGGCAGGAGCGGGCGGTCGCTCCGGCGCTGATGGCCGGGGAGGAAAGTCCGGACTCCAAAGGGCAGGATGTCCCTGTGCAAACGGGGAGGCCTTTCGATTAAGCGAAAGGGACGGATAGCGCCACAGAAACAAACCGCCCGTCGCCGCTTCTGATGGAGCGATGGCGTGGCAAGGGTGAAAAGGCGGTGTAAGAGACCACCGGGCCGGATCGAAAGAGCCGGCCGCGAGGCAAGCCCCATCCGGAGCAAGATCGAATAGGAAACCGGCGAGGTGGCCCACTTCAAGCCCGCGAGAGCGGGTCCGGTTTCGGGTGGATCGCGCAGATAAATGACCGATACCGCGTTCGCGCGGGACAACAGAATCCGGCTTATGGCTTCTGCCTTCCCTTGGAGAAAACTGGTCTGGTTCGGCGGGGTCTTATTGACGGCTTGGACGGTCCTGTTGGCGCTGGTTTGGGCTCGTGATATGCGCCGCTGGTTCGCGGGTAAGCCGCCGCCCCATTCAACATCCGCTGAGGAACACGGGACGGATAACAACGCTCTCACTGGCGTGATATGGTCGCCTTTGCGCTGGGCGTCCGCGACGGGCGGAATCGAACAAGCTTCAGTGCAGAGGGACGTCCGGTACCGCCTTGCGGGCACGTTCAACGTCGAGGACGAGGCTGGGGGGAGCCTTCGCAGGGCCGTTCTGGATGACCTGGCCTCGCGGGCCCATCATATTGTTTCCCCGGGCGATGTCCTGGGCGACGCGATAGTGGAGCGGATCGAACCGGAGCGGGTCTGGCTGCGGCGGCAGGATCATCTCGAGGAAATCGCATTGCGGTTCCAAAGCGGCCGCGTCCCGGAGCCCCGAACGGCTGGCGGGGAAACAACGTTAGCCGCAGGGGCGCGCGTCCCCGGACGGTTTTCCAAGCAGGTGGACGAATACCGTTGGACGTGCGACCGCGAGGCGCTTCTGCAGTATTATGAGGAACTATTTGACGCCCCGGACCGACTGGCCGCCGTTTTTGATTCGCTCAAGCCGTTATACGATGATGACCGCCGCATCACGGGCTATGTTCTTGGCGTCGAAGGGGAAAAGGCCTTTTTTGATGAAGTCGGACTTCGCCAAGGCGACATTGTACGCAAGGTCAATTCGATGCCTATGAGCAGCCGGCGGCGCGCCGAATACTTCATCAACGAGTTCGTCCGCAACAACCTCAGCGCTTTCGTGCTGGAAATCGAGCGGGACGGGACGCCGCTCAAGTTGATTTACGAGGTCCGTTAAAAAGGGAGTGGGGACCCATGCGGGCGAGATGGACGAAGTGGTGCGAGGAGTATTTCGAGTTCCAAACCCTTGGCGCGACGTGGCGAGGGGAGATACTTGGCGGTTTGACGACTTTTCTCGCCATGGCGTACATCGTGTTTGTCCAGCCCGCGGTTTTGTCCGGAGCTTTTTTGGGGATGGAGACTGGTCTGGAGTTCGGGGCCGTGATGACGGCCACATGTCTTGCCGCGGCGGGCGCCACGCTGTTCATGGGATTGTATGCACGCTACCCCATCGCCCTGGCGCCGGGCATGGGGGAGAATTTCGTTTTCGTTTTTGCGTTGATTCCCGCTGCCGCTGCATTGCCGGCTGTACGATCCGGCATTGTTTCTGCATGGGAAACGGCGCTGGGTGTGATGGTCATATCCGGAGTGATCTTCGTCGCCCTTTCGCTTTCCGGTGTTCGCGAACAAATGCTTGATGCGATCAGTCCCAGCCTCAAGAACGCGATCGCATGCGGGATTGGTCTGTTCATTGCTTTCATCGGTCTGCAAAACGCGGGATTGATCGTCAAGGATCCCGGGACGGCCGTGAAGCTGAACACGCATCTGGCCGGCGCGGACCTGGCGGTGTTCTGCGCAGGTTTGGCTGTAGCGGCAGCCTGCTGGGCTCGTGGGGTACGAGGGGCATTGGTGTGGGGCATCGTGGCGGCGACGGTATGTGCCCTTGGATTGCGTTGGATTGGAGAATGGTTGCCGGCAGGGTGGGGCGGATGGCCCGGCTTCTCGCGTGAAGCCGTGTTGTTTCAGCGGTTCGCTCCCGCCCAATCCGTCTTCTCGCGCCCACCCTCGATGGCGCCAACCCGGCTGAAGGCAGATGTGTGGGCCGCACTGACAGCGCCGATGATCCCATTCATTGTGCTGTTTGTGTTCATGGATGTGTTTGACACGATCGGCACCTTGGTTGGTGTGTGCGAACAAGGAGGTTTTATCCAGCACAACCGAATTCCTCGGGCGGAGCGCGTGCTTGTTGTAGATGCCGCAGCGACGGTGGCCGGCGCGGCTATGGGCACGAGCACGGTGACGAGCTACATCGAAAGCGCCGCCGGTGTGGCGCAGGGCGCCCGCACCGGTATGGCGAACGTGGTCACAGGCCTGCTGTTTTTGCTCGCGCTCTTTTTTGCGCCGGTCGTTCGCATGGCGGGAGGATATGCGCCGATCACTGCTCCCGTGCTGATCATTGTTGGTGTGATGATGATGCGAAACGCCGCCAGAATAGAATGGGATGATCCGACGGAAGCCGTGCCCGCATTTCTGGTGATGGCCGGCATCCCGCTGACCTACTCCATTTCGGACGGCATTGCTCTTGGTTTCGTATCGGCCGCGTTTCTGCGGATCATTCTTCCCGGCCGGCGTCGCGACAACACGGCGTTGTACGTCACGGCCGTCATGTTGGTTCTATACTTCGTGGCGATCCGCTCGAAGATGTGAGCCGCGGTAGTCCGGACCGGACGAATCATTGACCGGTGCAGCTGTTATGGTGCACGGGGGCCGGGCGCGGTAGCCGTAGTTCGCGTGGATGTCGCGCTGGCGTTATTAACAGAGCGAAGCGCCAATAGTTGCCACACAAAGGCCAAGGAGTAGACATAAGATAGATTATGCGACATTGTTGACAACTAGGCGTTCGTGGTTGATAGAAAGGCGTTCATGAATTCACGGGGCTACCAGATTGGGCCCCAGCGGCGGGATATCGGCCAGTAAACGAAGCTTCCGGGCCCTACCAAACTCGCTTGCGGGATTGGGCCCCAGTACCGGCTATCGAAGCTATTGCGGGTATTGTCGCCGAAGCCCGCATACTCTGTCTCCTTGAGCCGTAGACGGTCTCCGCGTTTGGCCAGGTACTGCGCCGAGGGACCGCCCGGCACGTAACCGGCCTCGTACCCAGGGAGTTGATCAGCAATTCGCGTAATGGTCCATGGGGCATGCACCGGCAAGCCGTCAATGATCAGATGCGGAGGATCTATTGCGACCTCTTCCGTCGGCAAGCCGACCATTCTCTTGATGTAGTGCGTCCGCTTGGCTTGAAGAGCCGGGATGCCATCGGTCGAGAAAACCATCACCTCCCCGCGACGTGGCCGACGGAAGTTCCATGTCCACTTCGTCACGAAGAGATGGTCCCCTGAAAAGCGGCGGCCGCGGGCGAGCATTTGCCCCGGAAGCACCTCTTCTCCCTGCCGGACGAGCAAAGGAAGGTCGCGCGGGATCGGATGGGGCCGGCCGCCGATATCGTAGAAGTGCATGCCTTCGCTTTCAGCCAAAGGGCCGCGCAGCCGGCCGGGGCACTGGGCCTTGTATTCACAATACCATGATCCGGTCACCGCCCATCGCAGGAGATTGACGGGCCAAAGATCAGTCCAGTCAGGGCCGGCCGTGGGCTCATAGTGGATCCCATAGAGCGTCGGCTGCATGGAGCCGGTGGGAATCTTGAAGGGCTGCAGGAAATAGGCGCGTACTCCCATGGCGATTGCAAGGGCGACCACGATCACCTCGACGTGATCCTTAAGGAACCCGCGCGCTTTGGGCGGGGCGATTCGCGCAACCGCCTTTTCCGTGGCCTCGGAAGCCCGGAGCAGCGCTTCGTCGTCCCTGGCGCGCAACGCCGCCCGCAGCGTCGCCACGGCATCCTTCAGGGCCGCAAGGTCCGCCGCCGTCGCGACGTCCTCCCGCATGGCGCGCACATGCCCGGCATGATGAAGAAGTTCCTCTGCCGCCTTACGAAGTTGCCGCCGCTGCCACCATTTCATCAGGCGCTCCGATCATCCTGTTCGTTTCATGACGGACACAAAAGCTTCCTGAGGCACATTCACGCTGCCGATTTGCTTCATGCGCTTCTTGCCTTCTTTCTGGCGCTCCAGCAGTTTCCGTTTGCGCGTGATATCGCCGCCGTAACACTTGGCTGTGACGTCTTTGCGGAGAGCTCGAATGGTTTCCCGGGCGATAATTGTGCGGCCAATCGCCGCCTGCACCGGCACCGGGAATTGATGGGCCGGGATTACTTCCTTCAGCGCCTCGCACAATTGCCGGCCCTTGGCCTGCGCCTTGGAACGGTCAATGATGCAGGAGAAGGCGTCCACGATTTCTCCGTTCAGCAGTATATCCATCTTGACCAGATCGCCGGGCGCGTAGCCGACGTGCTCATAGTCCAGAGACCCGTAGCCGCGGGTGATGCTCTTGAGATGATCGTGAAAATCCACAAGGATTTCGTTCAACGGCATCCGGCACGTGAGCATAACCCGGCGGGTGTCCAGCGAGTCCGTGCGCTCCACCTCCCCTCGCCGCTCCATCACCAGTCGCAGGCAATCGCCGATTTGCTCGTTATTGCAAACCAGAAACGCCCGGATGATCGGCTCCTCGATTCGTTCGATGCGGGTCGGATCCGGCATGAAGACCGGATTGTCCACGTCCAGGATTGAGCCGTCCTTGAGATAGACTTTGTAAACCACGGCCGGATAGGTGCTGATGATGTCCACCCCGAATTCGCGCCGCAGGCGTTCCTGAACGATCTCCAAATGCAGCAAGCCCAGGAATCCGCACCGGAAGCCAAATCCCAAGGCCACCGAGGACTCCGGCTGGGCGGTGAACGCGCTGTCGTTCAGCCGCAGTTTCTCGAGACTGGCCTTGAGCTTCTCGTAGTCATCGGTGCTGACCGGGTATATCCCGCTGAACACCATGGGATGCACCTCGCGAAACCCGGGCAACGGCTCGGTGGCCGGGCGAACGGCGCCCGTCACCGTGTCGCCGATTCGCACATCGGTTGGTTCCCTCAAGGTGCCGATCAGATAGCCCACCTGTCCCGCTGTGAGTCTTTCCACCGGCGTGGGCTGCGGTCGGAATACCCCCACTTCCTTCACCTCGGAATCAAGCCCCGTGCCCATGAAACTCACTCGCATGCCGGCCTTCAGTTCCCCGTCCACGACCCGCACGTACGGAATGACGCCGCGATAATTGTCGAACACGGAGTCGAACACCAACGCACGAAGTGATCCGTCTTCGCAGGTCTTTGGCGGAGGCAAAATCCTGGCGATTCCTTCCATCAACGCCGGGACGCCCAATCCGCTCTTGGCGCTGATGTGGAAGCCGTGTTCCATGCTCAATCCAAGAATATCCTCGATCTGGCGCGAAACGGCTTCGACGTTGGCGTTCGGCAAATCCACCTTGTTGATCACAGGAACGATTTCCAGATGGTTTTCCATGGCGAGGTAGGCATTCGCCACGGTTTGCGCCTCCACGCCCTGCGCCGCGTCCACCACCAGGATGGCGCCCTCACAGGCGGCCATGCTGCGGGACACCTCATAGGCAAAGTCCACGTGTCCGGGGGTATCGATGAGGTTGAACTCATACTCCACGCCGTCCGCCGCTTTGTACCGCATCGCCACAGGATGACACTTGATGGTGATGCCGCGTTCCCGCTCGAGGTCCATCGCGTCCAGCACCTGTTCCCGCATGTTCCTTTCTTGGATGGTCTGGGTGATTTGCAGCATGCGGTCGGCCAAGGTGGACTTGCCGTGGTCAATGTGGGCGACGATGCAGAAGTTGCGGATGTGAGCGATGGTGCGCATGAATGTTCTCGGGCGTTCAGAGGTTCGACGACAGGGACCAAGCGGCCGCCGCCCGGTCACGCATGGCGGCAATGGCCGCCTTCATATCCCCTACCCCATAGAGGGATGTGCCGGCGATGAAGACGTTCGCGCCGGCGGCCGCTGCTGCAGCCGCGGTATCCAGATTGATGCCGCCATCCACGGATATATCGAGCGCGGGACGGCCGTGTTGCCGTGCGGCGCGACGAAGCGCGGCGATCTTGTCGAGGGTCTCAGGCATAAAGACCTGCCCCCCATAGCCTGGGTGTACGCTCATGCAGAGCACTTCTTCGGCCTCGTTCAGCACGTCGTCAAGCGCCGAGGCATGGGTCTCAGGATTGAGTGTGATGCCGGGGCGCGCTCCCAGTTTCCGGATGCGGCGCAAGCAGTCCGCCACGTCCGCCTTGATTTCAATGTGAATCAACAGAATGTCGGCCCCCGCGGCGATAAAACGTTCCAGGTAGCGTTCAGGATTGGTCATCATCAGGTGTACGCTCAAGGGAAGGCGAACCGCACGTCTCGCCATGGCAACCACGTCGGGGCCCATGCTCAAATTCGGAACGAAATGCGCATCCATGATGTCAATATGCAATGCATCCCCGCCCGCCTCTTCTGCCCGGCGGGCTTCCCGGGCCAAGTGGCCCATGTCCGCCGCCAACAGCGACGGGAGTATCTTGATCGCCGGCATGTCCTTATTGTCCATCCGCCACGCGGTCCTTTCCGCAAATGCCAGGTATACTGCCAAGTTCCAGCCGGAATGTCCAAGACTGCTTGACCATGAGTTTAAGGTAATCATTGACCTGTCGGCCGCAATCTGGCATTAAGGGGACCGTCAGCGGGCAATGGAGTCTGCCGACAACCGCCTCCGAGGGCTGATGACTCCTGCAGGATAATATGGGAGGCATTATGCCCAAGTTAATTCTGATCGCCCTGGGCGGTTCCCTTGGCGCCCTATCCCGTTACGCCCTTTCCGGCCTTGTGCAACGATGGATATCCACGTCCTTTCCCGTTGGAACCCTTGTCGTCAACGCGCTCGGCTGTCTCGTCATCGGCATGCTGATGGGATTGGCAGAAGACCGGGGCCTTATCGGCCCCTACGCGCGCTGGTTTTTCGCCATCGGATTCCTTGGCTCGTTCACCACGTTGTCCACGATGAGCTATGAGACAGTGGAATTGCTAAATGACGCCCAGTTGCTGTTGGCAACGCTGAACGTGGTGGGAAACTGCGGCGCGGGCCTTTGCGGTGTATTGTTGGGACGCCTGCTTGTGCGGGCGGTTACCGCTTGAGGAGGCGGCCATGAAAATAGAAGGCGAAGGGCAGCTGCTCCGAGTGTTCATTGGCGAAAGCGATCGGTGGCATGGCCGTCCGCTCTATGAAGCCATTGTGCTGAAGGCGCGGGAAATGGGCATGGCGGGTGCCACGGTGCTCCGCGGCATCATGGGGTTTGGCGCGGACAGCCGCTTGCATACGGCCAAGGTGCTGCGCCTGTCGGAAGATTTGCCCATCGTGATCGAGATTTCTGACAAACCGGAGCGGATTGAAGCGTTCCTGCCGGAACTCGATGTCATGGTCACGGAAGGCATGATCACCCTTGAAAAGGTCCGCATCGTTGCTTACCGCCACAATGGCGGCGGTTCCGGAGCCACGCATTGAATCCGGCGACACGAATACCGATCAATGCCAATCAGTCGCGCCATGTGGCCGCGTTGCTCGCACTTCTGGACGAAACGCTTTCTTTGTTCCAGGAATACGCTCGAGGACGCGAAGTGCGGTCCGTCTGCTATGAAGAGCGAAACAGGCTTACCGAGGAACAGCGCGCGGACCTGCTGGCTACCGTCAGTCGGATGCGCAGCCTGATGGCGGAGTTGAAGACCGACCTGCGGCTGCCCGCCCGCGTGGAAGATGTTGGCAAGCGAATTTGGGGGCACAGCGCCGGATTCTTCGACAGCGTGGCGGAACTCGAGGTCCAGCATCTGCGCGGCTACGGCGAAGTGCCGCCGGCGTTGGAGGCCTATCTTGCACCCCGCGCGCGCGCCTTACTGAACGAACTTCAAACCCTATCCGGCATCGGCGGCGAGGCCGGCGAAAAGCCTCGCCCTTGCAGATGACAAGGCCGCGTTGATTTTCATCTATAGAAGAGAATCGTCCAGGAGGGACATAATCTCTCGGTTGGGGTATATCACTCGCATCAGCCACTCGTAAATCAGATCGTCCTCCAGGGCGGCCTCCTCCCACTGCATCAGCAGCGGCCGCTCCGCGTCCAGTCCCCACTCGTCCAGCCTCCTAGCCACTTCCAGCGACTTTTCGGTTGTCCACGGCTCCGTCTATTTGCGATCAGGAGCCGACTTGTCGCTTGATGGGTGACGGGCGGGCGGTTCGTGCATTTCGGCCCCCTTCCTCTCCAAGCTGCGATCCTCTCCGGAGTTCTTCTCACCGGTGGCCTTCTCTGTCTGCCCCCGCCCCATCCGCTCTTCGCATGTCGGAGGCGGGGCAACCCCATGGCTTGCCGCGTTTCTTCCCACGCCAAGCGGAGAAGCTCCGCTCGCAACTGGGAGTGCAACCGTAGCTCTTCTGCAGTCATCCCTAAGTTTTCCGAGGGTCCTGGCATCTCTTGCTGGTCGCTCACGTTGCACCTCTGGGGACTGTTGCCCCATTTGATGGTGTTGATCGCTCCGCCTGCCCGGCGCAGGCTGGTGGAGGCGGGGGGAATCGAACCCCCGTCCGCAACGGTCTTGCCGCGGCTTCTACGCGCGTGTCCGGTCCATAAATCTCGTTTCGTGCGCTGCCGGCCGGCAGGCCACGCCCGAAACCAGTGTCCACGAAAAATCTCGCCCTTGCGGCCGGTCACTCACCGCCAGAGCCAACCTGCTATTTACGCTCCGACCCGCCCAGCAGGTGTCGGCGGCGGAACGTCGCGGAACTTAAGCCGCGAGAGCCAGCTCAGAGTTGGCTTTTGTGTTGTTTTCCCGGATGATTATCGAGGCCAACCGGGGTCCTCGGCGCGCCACCGGGGCTGCAACCGTCACGTCGAAACCGGTCGCCCCCAAGGCTTGACGCTATTGTACCTTCGATTCCGGCCGTTGCAAGCTGGCATTCATGCTGCCGGTTCGGTATCCCTCCAAGTCTGCGGCGACATATACGAAACCGGCGGCGTGAGCCGCCGCGGCCAGAGCGGCTCGCACACAGGCGTCAGCCAGTTGTTCCCATTCTGAAGGCAGCACTTCAAGCCGCACGGTGTCGCCGTGATGCCGCGCGCGTACCTGGGTGAATCCGGCGCGACGGGCCGCGTTCTCCACGTGGTCCACAGCTCGCAACCGCTCGGGCGTAATGGGCATCCCATACGGAATTCGCGAAGCCAAGCACGCCAAGGACGGCTTTTCAGCCGTGGGCAATCCCATTCGTCGGGACAATTCACGAATCTCGTTCTTGTTCAGTCCGGCTTCCAGCAACGGACTGACCACGCCTCCTTCTTGGGCGGCCCGACGGCCCGGCCGATGGTCCAAGAGATCGTCGCGGCAAGTCCCATCGGCAATCACTTTGATCCCGCATTGATCGGCCACCGCGCGCACCTGCGCCACCAGTTCTCGTTTACAATAGTAGCAACGGTCGGGCGGGTTTGCGGTGAAACGCGGGTCGTCCATTTCATGGCTGGCCAGTTCGATGTGGCGAATGCCGATGCGGCGGGCCAGCTCCGCGGCCTCCCTCTGTTCCCATTCGGGATAGGTCGGGGACAGTACCGTCACGGCCACCGCGTCATTACCAAGCGTCTCGTGGGCCACAGCGGCAAGAAATGTGCTGTCCACGCCACCCGAAAAAGCGACCACCACGGCGCCCTTGTTTTTGAGGAAGGCCGTCAGTCTTGCCCGTTTTTGCTCAATCGTTTCGGTGGATGCCACGCGTGCTCCCTTTGTCGGCTACGATCGAACCCTGATTACATGCCCGCCAGTATAACACGATCCCTGCCGCAGCCTGATTGGTTTGCGCAAGGGCGGCCCGCGTCCATATCCCCCTGCTCCCCTCTCCCTCCGCCACGGGAACTGTGGACAAGTCAACCATCCAGTTGCTCGGCATCTGGTCGCGGATCTCTTCCGCTCCGACGCCTCGCCAGACCAGGGCGGCAACGAGATCGGCCGTCAATGCGCCCTCGTCCATCCGCTCGACCACGTCCGTCGCGCGCCGCATGGCGGCCCGGCCCGCCAACAAAGCGGCGGAGACCGCGGCGAGCACGGCAAGGGCCATCAACACCTCCAGCAAGGTGAAGCCGTCTGCCAGCTCAAAGGCTCGCGCTGGAGATGTCCGCCGCTTCACCGGTTCCACCTGGTTCGCCGTCGCTGCCATAGCTGATCACCTCGAACGGTTCGTTGTTGCGGCCGGGCACGAGATAGACGTAGGGGCGCCCCCACGGATCCAAAGGCAGGTTGCGCGATTCCAGATACCCTTCCTCCGGATAAGCGCGCGGTACGGGGGGGATGGTAGGAGCGCGGCAAAGGGCCTCCAATCCCTGTGCCTGGCTGGGCAGGCCCCCCTGCTCCACCCGGTATATTTGGAGAGCGGCCATGAACGTGCGAATCTGTGTGCGAGCCGCTTCTACCTTGGCGCGCCGGACGTGCCGATAGAGCGACAAGCCAACCGCTCCGGACAGGATGCTGACGATTAGCATGGCAATCAGAATTTCCAGGAAGGTGAAGCCTCTTCGCCGCTTTCGAGCTTTCATTCCGCGCCTCCTTCAGTCTGCAAATCGAGTTCCGGTTCTTCGGTTTCAGGATCTTCGTCCCCTTCCGACGCGCACAGCCGTTCGAAAAGGGCGTCCAACTTGGCCAGATAATAGGCCTTGTTTTCGTCCCGGTGCGCCGGATCGAAGTCCGTGGTCAATTTGGCGTTTTGATGGACCGACACGTTCTTCTTTTCTCCCGTCACATAGTAAGAGACCTGGTCGCCCGCCTTGTATTCCCTGCCCGATCGCAGCGCCAATTCGTAGGCGGCGCTGCGACCGCGGCGTCGCCGGTCCACCTTGACGGCATAGGCGGACGGGGTGTCCTGCAAAGACTCCGTACGGGCGAGGCGTTCGATCGGCCACATGCCGTCGCGTATGGCGCGCGCATATTCCTCCCGTAGACGCGGCAGTTCCTTGTCCTGCCCTTCGAGCTTCAACCGTATGAAATCCCGGAGAAAGGCGCGCAGGTATGGTTCCAACCCCCTAGATCGGAGAGCCGCGCCCTTGAGAATAATCTCTCCGCCGGCCGTCCGCAGGGCGTAGTTCTTCATCCGGTAGCTGAACATCACCGGATACGCTTCGTCGAATTCAATTTCGATTCCATTCGGAAGCGCCTTCTGGAAAGAACTTCGGAACGCTTCCTGCTCCTGCTCGCCGCCGGGTGGCGGCACGAAATAGATGCCGTCCGTGTCCAGTTCAACCGGCTGGGCGCCGTGGTCACGAAGCCACTCCGTCATCCATTTGAGCAGCCGGCGGCCTTCCGCCGTGACCCGTTCGGCGGCGTCGAAGTCGCTGAAACGGGCCTGCTCAAATCCAAGGTAGCCATAGAAGGAATTGATCAACACTTTGAAGGCCGTTTGCAGCGCATCCCAGTGCAAGCGCTCGGCCTGATCCCCAGCGCGGCGGGTTTTTTCTTTGGCTTCAATCCGGAACGAACGGAGTTTTTCAAGAAGCGCCAGGAAAACGCCTTGTGAGTCGTTGCGCGGGGCGATCCGGTGCGCCAACATTAGACTGGGGTACAGCGAACGCACGTCACAACGATGCACGTTGCGGACCACGCCTCGAACGAACAAATCGGTGTATCCTCCGGCAAAAGGCCGGGGCTTATCCGGGAGCGGCAGCGCGGCGCCGCGCGCCAGATAGGCCCTCAACATCATCGCGTCAATCTTGGCCGCATTGCCGCGCAGGCAGATGTTCTGGTAGCTGAACGGCACCATGGCGGCTTGGGCAAAAGCGCTCAAGGACAAGAGCCGCGCCAGCGCCTCAGTTTCAACGGCGTCGTGCAGAGCATAACGCATGAGCCGGCGGGGGTCTCGCTCGAAGACACGGGTGATTTCGGCGCCTTCGACGTATTCGCGGTCGGCCACCGCCAAACCGAAATGCATGGCCGCCTCCTTGAGGCCGAATCCTTCCAGGGAGCGGTGCGCCGCGTCATAGGATTGCAGGAGAAACAACGTGTCCACGACATGCCGACCGAAAACATCAAAACGCGTGTAGGACACCACCCGTTCTCCTGCCGTGAAACGCGAGGGGCGCGTGGCGGGGGCGCTCCCGTCTCGACCGATGGCCAGGGGCACACCGTGCCGCCGCGCTCGCGCGGCCAGGTACGGCAGATCGAACTGAAAAAGGTTATGCCCCTCGATCACGTCCGGATCATGATCCCGCACGATTTTCACGAAAGCTTCAATCAGGTCGCGTTCATCCATCTCCGCGCCGGAAAGCACCTGCTTCCATCCCCGGTTGTCCGCCATGGCAATAGCGATGATCCGATCGCCCTCCCGTTCCGGGTGACAGAACTCAAAACCGGGTGTGGTGCGACATTCGAGATCGAAAACCAGCCGGCGAAGCTGATCGAAACGCAGTCCCTTGAACAGGGTTCGCCCCGTCCGCATCAGATGTTGCTGGATCGGATCGTTAACAAACCAGTATGGCGCATCGGCCGCGCCCGCTGAACGTCCGGTCAACCGTCCGAGCCGTGTCTTGACCCGCTGGCATTCCGCCCACGAATCAAAGTCCACGAGAACGGTCAGTACCCCGGGACCGTGGAGGGGCGTCACGGCGGCGCCGGGCGCAGCCTGGCGGGCCAGCTTGTCGTCCGCCATCAGGAGGAAGGGGCGAAATGGCTCTCGTTTACGCTCGAGGGAGTCCCCCGAGCGCACAAATAGCTCCATGTCGTCACCCGCGTCCGACGCGACCAGTTCTAACGCCACCAGCCCCTCGTCTGGAGAGGCTCCGTAAAGGAGATCATCCGGTTGTTTGTGTGCCGTCATGGGTCAGATATTCGGCTGTGCGTCGCAGTCCTTCAGTCCAATCCGTTTGCGGTTCCCAGCCCAGTGCCTCCCGGGCACGGCAGATATCCGCCACCGAATCACGGATGTCACCAGGGCGCGGCGGGGCGTGGCGGGGGGCGGGCGCGCCCGGAAACAGCCGCCGGATGTCTTGCGCCGTCTCCAGAATGGAGCGTGCCTTTCCTGAACCGATATTGAACACTTGACCGCAGGCCTCGTGCGGCGCTGTGCAGGCGCGCACGTTGGCCAGAGCCACATCTTCGACAAAGACAAAGTCCCGTGTTTGCAGACCATCCCCATAGATCGTGGCCGCCTCGCCCCGCCGCGCCAACATGAGAAAGCGGGGAATTGCAGCGGCGTAATCCGAAGCGGGATTCTGTGCCGGGCCGTAGACGTTGAAGTATCGCAGACTCACCGTGCCGAGGCCATGCAGCGCATGAAACACGGCGGCATAGTATTCCCCCGCCAGCTTCTGCGCCGCGTACGGCGACAACGGCCTTGGAGAAAGGCCTTCATGCTTTGGCAGCTGCGGGCTATCACCGTAAACGGCGCAGGAGGAAGAAAAAACCATCCTGTGGACTCCGCTCTCCCGCGCAGCCGCGAGCACGTTGAGCGTTCCGGTGAGGTTGACATCATGCGTTTCCAGAGGTCGAGTCACGGACTCTACGACGGAAGGGCGCGCCGCCAGATGCAGAACGAAGCGGCATCCGCGCATGGCCATCCTCAGGGCCGCGCGATCACGAACATCGCCGCGGATTACCTCCACGCGGCCGCAAAGCGCGGAGAGGTTTTTTTCGCGCCCCGAAGAAAAATCGTCGAAAATCCGAACGTTGTAGCCTCGGCGCGCAAGAAACGAGGCGATGTTCGATCCAATAAAACCGGCACCGCCGGTAATCAAGAAAACGCTGTCAAGAGACGGCCACATGCGCTCCGCCTTGTCTGTTTCCGGCCCGTTCATGAGGCGGCGGCCGACCGCACCGGCCTGATCAATCCTCCGCAAGCAGGGCTGAATCGCCGCCGGCGGGGCGCGTCAGCGCCAGTTCGGTGCGGCGCGACTGTCCCACCCGGATGTTTGGAAAGGCGGTCAGCCACATTTGCACGGTGGCACGGAATTCGTCTTCACGCCGGACGCCGTTGTCCCGCGTGTAGCCCGGCAGGTGGCTCACCCCAAACCGAAAGGCAAGGCAATCCAAGGTTCGGTTCACGAAATAGCCCTGCTCTTCCAAGCGCGACTGCTCAAATTCGAAGCGCTCATACGCCTCAAACGCCCACGCTCGATTAGGCTTGTAGGCCACATTGAGGACCAGCAGGTTGCTGTCCTCGAAACGATAACGGTGTTCGATATAGGAATCAAAAAACGTCCCCCGCTGAGAAACACGCGTGTTGAGCTCCTCGATACGGGTATCATACGGATTGTAGGCGCCGTCCACTCGGATCGGAAGCCATTCGGCCAAGCCGACATCCGCCTTGAATTCAGCGTGGGAAAAAGGCCGATCACCGCCATCTTCGATCTTGTAGGTTGTGAACACGTCCAGGTCCAAAAGATCCCATACGCCCCGGCCGGGCTTGGTTTGGAATCGGTTCCGCAAACCCAGCTTGACCGTGTGCTGCTTGTCCAGCGCGTCGGTCTTATCGAACTGATAAAGGTCTTCCGGCGTCAGATTGGGCTCGGGGATGTAGGTGTAATTGGCATAGGGTTCCACGATGTGGCGCAACCCGTCCCCCATGATGGTCTCGACGTTTTCCCATGTCCGAAATGCCTGAAAAGAAGTTTCGAGTCCCATTTCGAAAAGAGAGCGAATCTTTCCGCCGGCCTCCGTTTCTCGCACAAACGAATTGGTGGTCCACCCGGCGGCAAAGACCGGCGTGCCGGTGGAGCCGGACGGATAGTTTGTTGTGACGGTCCATACAACCTCCGTGACGTCTTCTCGTAACACGGTCTTGGAATAAGAAGTGGCTCGATACCCGGCGCGCGGGATCAGGTTGAGGAAGCCGAATTCCCGCATGGGATAGAAGACCGTGTTGGCCGAATCCAATCGCAGGGCCTCGTAATCTTCGGGGCCGTTGTCGTTGTTCTTGGCGTACCGCTTGCGCAAGTTCGCCACGAAATGGCGTCCTTCGTAGTAGAACGGCCCGCCGGCGAGCGGCTGCCGGGAGAATTCGAGAGAGCCCTCAGGCAACCGTTCGACCGCCGTAAAGAAATCGTTCAAGCGCATCCGGGCCGTCAAGCCGGCCGAATAGCCCGGGCCGCGATACACGTAGCCGGCGAAATTGTCGGGCTGAAATCCCGAACGATAGTCGCCTTCGAAAAAATCCTCCAAGACATACGGATCGCTGAGGAAAGTGAAATCCGATGCCATGTAGTCGCGCTCACCCAGCGGTTGGGCGTGAGAGAGGCGAATACGGTAGCGGTCCGCGTCCACCCAGTCGGCCGTGTTGCCTTCCTGTTCAGTGAGAAACTCCTCGTCGTGGGTGTAGTAAACGGAGGCCACGCCCTTTCCGCTGCCGCCGTCCACCAGCCAGCGCAAATCCTGACCGACGGCCGCCCCGCGTTTTGTGCGGTAATCGAGGTGGGTGGTGGTTTTCACCTCCGGCGTCAGCCGCAAACTCGTGGACGTAAGCAGAAAGGCGCCCATGCGTTCGCGATAACCCGCGGCGGCGCCGAACCCGACGGTGCGGTCGCCGAGCGGCCGATACCAATATGGACTGTAGAAGACCGGAACGGGCCCGAACCACAACACCACGTGGCGGGCTTTCAGGCTCTCTCCCGGCGTCACCGTGGCCTTACGCGCCGTGACGGCGTAATGGAGATGATTGGCGTCATTGGTGCAGGTGGTGATGACGGCGTCATGCAGGCGGTATTCGGATCGGCCGGCGGCTTCGGCGCCATCCGCCCAAACATGGAACGGTTCAAACACGGATGCGAAGTATCCGGACTTCCACTGACGGGTTGCGAAATTGTAGGTGAGCGACTCGCCTTCCCAGCGAACCAGCGCATTGGTGAACAGCACGCGCCCCTCGGCCACAACCTCCTGGCTCTTCACGTTCACGCGGGCCTTGTCGCAAAGGAGAACATCCTCGCCTCGACGTATGGTGACTCGGCCGGCGGCCTCGATCAGGCCAGCTTCCCGGTGGTACGTCATGTTGTCTGCCTGGACATCCACCGGCGCCGTCGCGTCCGCCGGACTCACGCCCCCCCTGGGGCGCAGCGGCATCGGCTGGGCCATCACCGCCGTCGCACTAAGAAAGAGAGCGAGCATTCCCCACCCGTATTTCATGACGTGGTTCGCGCCTCCTTTAATCCGGATTCAGGACGCGGGCACTCTACCGCACCTTTCCGCGCTGCGCCAGCGGGAAGATTGCGTCCCGCCGCCGCTAGCCGTGCGCCGGGCCGTCTCCGGCGGAGGAAGGCTCGCGGGCGTTCGACATCCCCCGGAAAGAACCCGCTGTGGCCTTCCACCGCATTCCGACGGCCACAACCTGGCGACCGGCTTGTTGAACGTTCTTATCCCCGCGCCGTCTGCAGTTCCGCCCGCGGTGGACGGCTCCACAGTATTTCACCGGTCGTCGCATTTCGTATCTCGAAATCCTCGATATGACGGCTCGGATCCGGGCGGAAGGCGAGGTAGCCGGAGAACTTATTCTCCAAGTCCATCAGCACGGCCTCGTCCTGTTGGCGCAGTCGTTCCAGCACGGAGGGATGGACGATGATCTGGAGCTTCAACCCCCCACTGCGCCCGCCGTGTTTGCGCATGACTGCGCTGATTTGCCGTTGTATCTCCACGCTCATGCTGAGCGGCGATTTCACGCTGCCGCGTCCCCGGCAATAGGGGCAGTCCACATACATGGAGGACAGCACGCCCTCGTCCATGCGTTGGCGGGTCATTTCCACAAGACCGAGCGCGGAGATGGGCAGGACATTGGTCCGCGCCTTGTCCCGGCGCAGGGCGTCTCGCAAGGCCTTGTAGATGGCGTTGCGATGCTTCTTCTGTTTCATGTCAATGAGGTCTATCACAATCAGCCCCCCGACATTCCGCAGCCGCAACTGCCGCACCACTTCCTCCACGGCCTCCGAATTCACCTCGAAAATGACGTCATCCTGCGTGGACGCGCCCTTGTGCCGCCCCGTGTTCACGTCAATCGAGATCAGCGCTTCGGTTTCCTCGAAGATGATGTATCCGCCGGATTTCAGCATCACCTTGCGGGCGAAGGCATCCTCCAGTTGACGTTCAATGTTGAAATGCTCGAAGATCGGCGCCGTGCCTTCGTAGTGCTGGACCCGCGAACGGACCCGGCGCGATATCTTGGAGACCAGATTGCGAATTCGTTCGTACTCGGCCGGCGAATCCACCACGATCCGGTCCACGTCCTCCGTCAGCCAGTCGCGCACCACCCGTTCGACCAGGTCCGGCTCCTGGTAAAGACACGTGGGCGCGGGCCGGGTCTGCATGCCTTCCTGGATGTCCTTCCAGATAGCCAGCAGGGATCGCATGTCCCTCACGAAACTGCGCTGTTTGGCCCCTTCGCCCGCGGTGCGCACAATCAACCCGATGCCCTCCACCGCCGGCAGACGGGACAGGATTTTCTTCAGCCGCAGGCGTTCCTTTTCTTCCTCGATCTTGCGCGACACCCCGCGCAGGTTGCTCCCAGGCAACATCACAAGATAACGGCCCGGAATGCTCAAATTGGCCGTCACTCGCGGACCCTTGGTGCTGATGGGGCCCTTGGTGACCTGCACCACGATCTCCGAATCGGGCGGAAATTGGCGGGCGATCTCCTGCGGCGAGACCCGTCCGCGGCGGGACGGCGCGCGCGCGCCGAATTCCTCGGCGGCCTCCAGACGCGCCGCGTCCTCGGGAATCATGTCCCAATAGTGCAGAAACGCGTTCTTTTTCAGTCCAATATCCACAAAGGCTGCCTGCAAACCGTCCTCGAGATTCTTCACGCGCCCCTTGTAAATACCCCCCACGATGCGTTCTTCGCTGGGGTGTTCGACCTGGAATTCCTCCAGCTTGCCGTTCTCGAGAACGGCCACCCGCGTTTCAAGCGACTCGGCATTGATGATGATTTCTCTTTTGATACTCTTGCGTCCAAACCGGAATCCGAACATGTTCCTACTCCCTCCCCCGACTCCAGGCGCCCCAGGCGCTCACCCGTCGGATATACACACTCTGCAACAAACCCAACGCCATCATCGTTGAGATCAAAAACGTTCCGCCGTAGCTAACCAGCGGCAGCGGCAAGCCCGTAATCGGCATCAACCCCACCGTCATGGCCACGTTGACGAACACGTGGCTGAAAAGCAGCACCGTCACTCCCACGCAGAGCAATCGCCCCAGCCGATCCCTGGCGGCCAGCGCACACTGAATCCCGCCCGCCAACAATAGCGCGTAAAGCACGAGCAGGCCCGCGGAACCCAGAAAGCCCGTTTCCTCGGCGATGACGGCAAAGATGAAGTCCGTCGGCGCAACAGTGCGAGGAAGAAAACCGAGTTCGTTCTGAGTGCCCTGCCGATATCCCTTGCCCCAGAGTCCGCCCGACCCGACGGCAATCTGTGATTGGCGCCGATTCCAGCCCGCGCCGGTGGGATCCTTGTCCGGCTTGACAAACACTTCGATCCGGTCGCGCTGATACTTGCTCAAATGCAGGATGCGGTATAGCTGTTCCCGCCGCTCCGGCCGCATGCCGATCTGGTCCGGGACCACGATCGCGGCGATTACGGCCAGCGCTCCTGCCATGCCGGCCAGCACGATGAGTCTCAATCGGGCCATGGATGCCCCCCCCGCGAACAACACGCCGAGGACGACCGGCACGAACACCAGCGTGGTGCCAAGGTCCGGCTGCTTGAGGATGAGTATCATGAGCGGGGCGGCCAGCAGAACGGCCTTCCAAATGGCAGGCGGTTCTCCTTCCCGTCTTCCGCCGGGGCTGAAAACCGAGGCGAGCAGAATGATCACGGCCAATTTGGCCAGTTCGGACGGTTGGATGCCAACTCCGAAGAGCATCAACCAGCGCCTGGCCCCATACATTCGGGTTCCCACCAGCAGGACAGCGACCAGCAGGGCCAAGGTCAGCGCGTAGAACCACCAGGCCCCCTCGCGAAGCCGCCGGTAGTCAAACATTGCGGCGGCCACGAAAAATACCGCGCCGGCCGCCACCCATCCCAGTTGCTTGAGGTACAGCGTTCGGGTGGCGTCTTCTCTCGTGTAACAGGCGCTGGCGATGAACATCACGCCCGTGACGAGCAACAGGGCGGCCGCCAGCAGCATGAGCCAGTTCATGCGGCGCAATAAACGAAAAGACCGCCATAACGAGGTCATGTGTCCACCTCCTCTTCCGAAAAGAGGCCCTGCATCAACCGTTGAATCCGGGGTGCCACAGAAACACCGCCGGAGATGGCGTCGTCAAGCACCATGGCCACGGCGTAACGCGGCTGGTCATATGGCGCGAAAACGATCATCCATCCGTGCTTGCGCCCTTCTTCTTTCGGGCCGTATTCCGCCGTGCCGGTCTTGCCTGCCATCTCAACGCCCGGGATACGCGCTCGGCCGCCTGTCCCAGAGGAGGCCATGATCACATCCCGCATGCCCATTCTGACCGTTTCCACATCCCGCGGCGCACATGGCAGACGACGAAGGGCCGGCAATGGGTGGGTGCGAAAGCCGGGCTTGGCGCCGGGCTGAATGCCGCGCACTAGCCGCGGGGGACGCCATGTGCCGCCGTTGGCCAGCGCCGCCGTCAGGACGGCCATTTGCAGGCACGTGACCGCCAGAGCGCCCTGCCCGATGGAGACGTTGCACGTATCGCCCGGCCGCCAGCTGTCCTTGTGGACGCGGCGTTTCCACTGGTCGTCAGGCACCAACCCCGTCGCTTCGGAAGGCAATTCAATGCCCGTACGTTCCCCTAACCCCACAGCCCGGGCCATGTCACGAATGGGCGCGATGCCGGTCTCCAGTCCAACATGAGCAAAATACGTGTTGCACGACTGTTCGATGGCCTTCCGCATGGCGACGGCGCCATGTCCGTGTGGATTCCAGCAGCGCATGCGCATGCCGCCCAACGCAAAGTACCCCGGACAGTCCACGGCGGCATCGGGATTGACCCGGCCGGATGCCAGCGCAGCCAAAGCCACCACGGGCTTGAAAACGCTGCCGGGGGCGTACACTTCCGAGACGGCGCGATTCAACATGGCTTTATCCGGATCCTCATTCATCGCCTTCCAGAGCGACGGCGAGAGGACAGGGACAAATCGATTCGGATTCCATCCCGGCGAGCTGGCTAAGGCTAGGACTTCGCCGCTGGCCGGCTCCAAAACCACCACGGCGCCGGCTGCTCCTGAAAGCGCCTCCTCGGCAAGGCGTTGAACGCGCAGGTCCAGTGTGAGCAGGATGTCGCCACCGGCCGTTGCCGATTCTTCGCTGACTACGTCCCGACGAAACCCGCTCGCATCAACCCGCAGAAGTCGGGTGCCCGGCCGGCCGCGCAAAACGGTATCGAAGGACAGCTCCAAGCCGGCCCGTCCCATCGCTTCCGGCAGAGCATAGTCGTATGTCGCATCAGGGCCGTCCTTCTCAAGAGACGGCATGGCCCGGCCCACGAATCCCACGACATGAGCGGCCAGCATATCCTCCGGATAGGTCCGCACAGGCTCCGGCTCTATGTCCACTCCCGCCAGCGGCCAGGACCATTCCAGCAGCCGCGCAATGGCGCCTTGGTCAAGATCCAGCCATACCGGCAAAGGCAGGGGCAGACGGCGGCGAACATGGTTCCAGATATCGCCCTCGGTCACATCGGGAGGCCGCCCCACGACGGGGGTCAGGTCGCGCAGCACGGCGAGAACCGCAGCCACCGTATGGCCCATGCGGCCGGGTTGCCTCAACGATTCGAGCGACAACACCAAGTTGTAGGCCGGCCGATTGGCCGCCAGGGGGCGGCCATGGCGTTCCAATATGCGCCCCCTTTCCGCCGGCAGGCGAAGAGCGCGCAGGCTCTGTCGGGTCAAACTTCGGCGGTACACCGGCCCGCGCCACACTTGGACAACCCACAAGTGCGCGCCGAGCAGCGCTAACGCCGCAAGCATCGCCGCCAGCAACGCGTAGAGGCGCCCCCGTTCCGCTGCGACTCGCTGTTCACTTCTTTCCGTCATGCGTCTCATCCGCCGGCGCGTTGCCGAGCACTCGATCCAAGCGGCGCGCAAAAGCCCATATGGCAGGGGCCGCCACTGCGCCGAGCAAACCTGTACCCCCTATTTTCAAAAGAACCCACGACCAGGGCGCGGGCACATAGTCCGTCCCGACCGTCAACATCGCATAAAGGAGCGCCGTTCCGACCACGGCGCCGACGCCGCACAGCATGGCGGCCGTCCCTGGCGAGTCCTTGATCACCAGTCCCGCCAAAGGATGAACAGCCAGACCGAGCAGGCAGAACACAAAAGCGGAATACCCTACGGGGAGGAGACTCAAGGCGTCCTGCAGAAGGCCGGCGGCTAACGCCGCCGCCACGGTCCATTCCCGGCTCCGTTCCACGGCGAAATAAAGCGACACGCACAACAAAACCGGCGTCTTGGCCATTCCCATCGCGGGAATGCCAGGCAGCAGGCTTTGGAGCAGCCCTCCAGCCAACGTCAGAAACAACAGCATCGCCCCCGTCACGATGGAACCACCATTTACTTGAGAAGCACCAACACCCACCGAAGCCGATCCAATGCAGCCGCTGGTGTAACCTCGGCCATCGCATACAGGCCCGAAGGATGCTCCGTCAGCGATCGAATCTCCCCCACCGCCAGATCAGCCGGAAAAACACCGCCAAGTCCGGATGTGACAATCCGGTCGCCTACGCGCACATCGGCGCTCCGATCGAGAAAGTCCATCGTCAGCGCCGGCATTCGGACCACGAGATCGAGCGGTCCACTTGGACTCCCGGGCGCGCGACCGCCTCGCAACACGCCAAAGGCGCCGGAGCGTTCCACCCGGACGCTCACGCGGCAGTCGCGATCGGCGATGAGCAGAACTTCACTGGTTTCCGCCGAAACGTTTTTGGTCTTCCCCACCAGCCCCCCGGCGGCGATCACAGCCAGGTGCTCGGTGATGCCATGCGCGCGTCCCTTGTTGATTCGCACGGTTTGCCACCAACCGCAGCCGTCTTCCCGAGCGATCACTTCCGCCGCCACAGCAGAGTGTTCCAGGCGCCGCGCGAGCCCCAGCAAACGGCGCAGTTCGCGGTTCTGTTCGTCCAAACTTTCCAGGCGGCGTACCTCGCCTTCCAGGAACGCGATTCGGTCTGTGAGCATACGGCGCTCCTCTGCGCCCGCTCGCATACGCCGTGCCGCGTCCGCCCAGGTGCCCACGTTGCGCAGTCCCCGGCTCACCACCATCTGATAGGGTGCTAGGCCTTCACGAAGCACGGATCGAACAGGCGCGCCAACCTGTTCGGGCAGGTTGAACAGAACCAGAAAGAAAACCGCCAGCGCCAGCAGCCACAAATATGTTCTTTGCCCCATGCCGTCTTTCCGTCCCATGCCCGCGCGGATCGTCAGAAGTCAGAGGAATGACGGCGAATGGTCGGCACGAAGAGATGGGAAGCGGGAAAAACGACGCTGTACCGAAAGGTCAGTACGCTCGTTCAGCGCTGGCGACTTTGCGGAGGAAATTCAGCTCGTTCAGCACCACGCCCGTGCCCTCGGCCACGGCGCTGAGCGGATCGTCTGCCCGGTGAACCGGCAAGCCGGTATGCTCGGCAATCAGCTTATCGAGTCCCCGCAACAGGGATCCGCCACCGGACAACACCATGCCCCGGTCCACCAGATCCGCAGATAGTTCGGGCGGGCAGCGCTCCAAGGTCACCCGAATAGCATCCAGAATGGACGAAATGGGTTCCTGTAACGCTTCCCGTATCTCCTCGGACGTGACCGTCAGCGTTTTGGGCAGGCCTGAGACCAGGTCGCGCCCTTTGACTTCCATGGTGGTTTCCTTGCCCACGGGATAGGCCGATCCGATCTGAATCTTGATTTCCTCCGCCGTTCGCTCGCCGACCAACAAATTGTAAACCCGCTTCATGTATTGGACGATAAACTCGTCCATCTCATCGCCGCCGACGCGCACGCTGCGGCAAAAAACAATGCCTGCCAGAGATATCAGCGCGACCTCCGTTGTTCCGCCGCCGATATCCACGATCAGATTGCCGGCCGGTTCCTGCACCGGCAGGCCCACCCCGATCGCCGCCGCCATCGGTTCCTCAATCAAGTACACTTCGCGCGCGCCGGCATGCATGGCCGAATCCTTCACCGCGCGCTTTTCCACCTCCGTAATACCGCTGGGCACCGCAATAATCACTCTTGGGCGCACCCATTTGCGCCGGTTGTGTATCCTCCGTATGAAATACCGAAGCATCGCCTCCGTGATTTCGAAATCGGCAATGACGCCGGCCTTCATGGGCCGAATGGCCACAATGTTGCCGGGCGTACGGCCCAGCATTTGCTTGGCTTCATCGCCCACTGCCAGCACCCGCCGAGTTCCGGTTTGTATTGCCACCACCGAAGGTTCCCGCAACACAATGCCGCGGTCTTTGGCGTACACGACCGTGTTGGCCGTACCCAAATCCACTCCCACATCTTCGGAAAACAACCCTAGTAGATTGCCCAACATCCACCCTGCTCCGCACCCTGCAAGCCTGCTCCGCAAGGAACATGGCCGCCTTTAGGTTCTCTAATGTGGGACATGACTCCAATGGCGTCAAGCACGAAAACAGAGGAAATAAGAGCGCGGAAATATCTTTCGTGGCGCTAGAGCTTTTCTCGCGTTTTGATTGTCATTTTTGCTAGTGGTTAACTAGGGTACATCCGATGGTTTTTTGGGTTTCTTGCCGACCACTTTCCGACAGCCTGCTCCGCGACGGCATGCGCATTCGCAAGGACGCTTCTACTCTTGGCTTGCCCTCTGGTCACACCGGTCGCTTCGGCGGTGGATCCAGGGACGAAAACGTCAGAGCAAACCGCCCCCGCGTGGGAACCCATGCCTTTGGTTGACGCGCCGCCCTCGCCAAGCTCGCCGCTTCTCACGGATCAGGCGCGGCCAAAAAGGGCTTCTCCATGGGAAGCCCTTCAACGGCGTGTCGCCGCTGGCCAGCAGGTAGACGTTCTCGCCGCGGCGAACTTTGTCGAGTGCGCGGTTCATGTGGTTGGCGACATCGTGCCATCGAGTTGCAGTACGCCTCCCCATGGCCACCGTCTTCACCTCTGTCCGCTGTGCCTTGGTCAACGAACGCCCGAAGCGGTCCAGGCTGGCTTCCTCCCGGCCGTCTTCCACGGCCACCACGCGCGCCGGCGTCGTGGCCGCGCAGCTCACGACCGTGACATACTGGTGGCCCCGCCGACCGCCTTCTCGTCGATGCACAGCCGCCTCAGCGGTTGCGTGGCCCGGCGGGCAAACCCACGGTCGACCGCGCGCTGCTTGATCCGATCCGCCGCACCTCAGTTGATCCTCAGAATCTTGCACGCTGCCGCTGTCGAACACTCCGTTCATCTGCGCCACGTCTGCCTGCAGGATCGTCTTGTACTGGCACAGGTCCAGATGTCGCCACTGCCGCCGCGTGGCCATGAATGTGCATGCGCTCATGGCGCGTCGGGCATGCCCCGGCCTCCCACGGACACGTCAGCTCCACATCGATCGCCGGCCGTTCCCGGTTCAACGTCACACGCGCTACCCATCAAGGACAGATATCACCCAGCACCGCCTCATGCAATTTGGTGTCTTGCATGCCTCCACATTACAGGAAGCCGCATATTCATCCCACGGAAATCAGTGAAGCACCTTTTTCTGTTGACTGTCTCTTTCTTTTTTGTGTTCCTGGAATCGGGCGCGTGGAGGCGTTTCATGCAGGCACGGTCAGAGCGCATCGAGCGGGCTGCGGGGGGCGCTGCGCAAACCTTTGACGACGTGCGTATAGATCATCGTCGTCTCCACGCTTTGATGGCCGAGCAACTCCTGAATGTGGCGCAGGTCCACGTTTTGCAACAGCAAATGCGTCGCGAACGAGTGGCGCAGCGTATGCACCGTCACCGGTTTGGCGATGCCCGCCTTGGCCGCCGCTTCACGGACGGCCCGCTGGATCGGCACCTCGCTGACGTGATGTCGGCGCACGGTGTTCGTCCGGGGATCCAGCGAGAGATTGCGGCTCGGAAAGACCCAGAACCAGGCCCATTCCGTCGCGGCATTCGGATACTTGCGGCCGAGGGCGTCCGGCAGGTGTACGCCCGCCACGCCGGCGGTGCGATCCCGGTCGAACAGTTCCCGAACCCGCGCGAGGTGCCGGCGCAACGGCTCCTTCAAACTCTCCGGCAGCAGCGTCGCGCGGAACTTGTCGCCTTTCCCGATCACGCGCAACACGTTGTTGTCGAAGTCCACGTTCTGAACGCGCAACCGGCAGCACTCGCTCACGCGCAGGCCGCCACCGTAGATCGTCTCGGCCATCAGGCGCAACGTGCCCTTCATCTGCGCGAAGAGCCGCCGGACCTCGTCGGTCGAGAGCACGGTCGGCAACCGTTGGCCGCGCTTGGCCCGAACCGTTCGCGAGAGATCGCCCAGGTCCATGCTCAGAACTTCCCGGCTGAGCAACAACAGCGCGGCGAAGGCCTGGTTCTGGGTGCTCGCGGCGACCTGGCGGTTTGTGGCCAGGTGGGAAATATAATCGCGGATGGTTTCCCGCGTAACGACAGGCCGCCCCTCGACCGTCGCGCCTGTCTCCCGCAGGTAGTCGAAGAAGCGTCGGGCCCAGTCCAGATAGGTCTGCTCGGAGCGATAGGAGTAATGCCGCACGCG
>CALHGX010000046.1 GCA_938031185.1 uncultured bacterium | reverse complement strand
CTGGGCGGCCGGGACCAAGGCCGAACGCAGGCCGAGAGCGGCATACCCCGTGGCATGTTGGATGGCGTGACCTGCCTCGTGACAGGCAACGCCGATAGCGGAAAGGGAAGGCGAAGAATAGACCGCGGGCGACAAACGCAGAGTGCGGCTGCTCGGGTCATAGTGGTCGCTCAAGAAACCGTGGGACGGCTCAATCCGAACGTCGTAAAGCCCCTGCTCATCCAGTAGACGGCGCGCGGCCTGCGCGCCGGTGATGCCGCTGGCCGCTCGGACGCGCGAATAGCGGTTGAAGGCGGTCTGGGTCAGCATGGTGGCGATGCCTGCAAGGATCAACGCCGGCAGAACAAGGATCCAGTACAAGGGATCAAGTCCGTAAAACATGGCGAAACACCTTTCGTTTGAAGTTGTGGCCGATTATAGGAGAAATGAGAAGCGACGCAAGGGGCGCAGGCGTCCATTTGCGCGCGTCATGGGAGAGCGGGCGGCGTGGCCGCCCATGATTATCCGCCACCCAGGGCAGCGCCTCGCAGACGTTCTGTCGCCGCGGCGCTCAAGGCCTGCAAAATCACGCAGCAGGAGGCGGCGCCGGCGTCCGGCGTGCCGATGGAGCGGTCGCCCAGGCGGCTGGCCCGCCCTTTTCGTGCCCGCATATCCTTGGTGGAATCGCGGCCGGCTCCGCGGCCGCGCTCAGTCGGGTCGGCGCGTCTTCGAAAGATGCGCCGGCTCGAAGCGCGTCCTCATAGGCCTGTACGGCCCGCGCGAGGCAGTCCATGAGCGTCTTGTCGCCCGGTTGATCGCCGCCGATTTCGGCCACCTTTCGGCCGAGTAGACATCCATGCAGGGGCCTGCGAAAACGCCTGGGCCCTTGTTGGCGCACATGGCCATGCCCTGGCCGCTGCCGCAGATCAGGATGCCGCGATCGAACGCGCCTTCGGCAATGCGCTCGGCGAGGCGGACCGCCACGTCCGGATAATCGCATGGCCCGCGGGCTCATGTAGTCGAGGTCCTCGAACGGGACCTTTCGCGCCCGCAAGTGTTCGCACAGGGCCTTTTTCATCTCCACGCCGTTGCTGTCGCAATCAATGGCCGCCTTCATTTTTTTGCCGCCCTTCTGGCCTCGGCCTCGCGCGCAATGGCCTGCAGGTTGCGCAGCCCCCGCACGGCAACCTCCTCGCCGGTGTCGGCGAATCGCCGCCAGAGGCAGCGCCGGTTGTTCGACACCTTGAAATGGGGATCGAAGCACTCGATGGCCATCCGCCCTTTGTAGCCGACGTCCAACAGGGCTTCAAACACATCCGCCCAGGGCACCATGCCTGCCCCCGGAATGCCGCGGTTCGATTCGCTCACATGGAAGTAGCCGATCCATTGCGTTCCGCAGCGGCGGATCGTCTCGGCCGCATTGTCCTCCTCGTGCAGCATGTGAAACGTGTCGAGGTGCAATTTCACATTGTTCTCGCCCGCGTCGCGGCAGTAGCGGATGCCGTCTTCGGCGGTGTTGATCAGATGTGATTCGAAACGATTCACGATTTCAATGGCGATGATCAGGTTCGACCGTTCGCGGGCATAGCGGGCGGCTTCTCGCATGGCCGTCACAGACCATTCCCATTCCTGCGGCGTGCGGGGCTGACCGGTGTGGCAGCGCCACGCGGCACACAACACACCGGCCAGCACTTCGGAGCCCAGCGCGATGTTGATGTCCACCAGCCGCTTGAGCGCCTCCACGCCCTTGCGCCGCGTGTCGGGGTCCGGAGCAATGATGTTTTCCTGCTCCTTGAGCGTGGAGGTGGTGACGATGGGCAACCCCGCCACGGGTCCCAGATGGCGACATCGAAGCACGCGAAGCCCAGTTGGCGGGCTCGCGCGACGAGACGGAAGTCCGCTTCCGTGAACATCTCGCTCCAGGCAAAGGAACTGACGCCGATTTCCGGCATGGGGCCTCCTTTCCTCACGGGCGGAGCGTGTACACGGCCACTTCGCCCCGCGTCCGGTTGGTGCATACAATGGCGTCGCCTCCGTTGTGGCGAAAAACGCTGATATTGACCGGCCCGACGCCCTGATCGAGCACGGTTTTCTCGAAGCGCCACTTTGCGGCGTCGCGCAGGCGATACGACGCCAGTTCGCCCGGCTCGCCCCGGTTGCCGAGAATCATCGAGCAGCCGCCGACCAGTTCGCCGCACCACGCGACATGCAAGAACGGCAGGTTGGCGGTCTCCCAAACACGGACCCACTTGTCATCGTGCCGCTTGAGCAGCGCAGCCGTTTCGCCGTGGAAGGGTTCAATGACCAGCAGTTCCTCGTGGCCGTCTCCGTCCAGATCGAAGAAGAACTGGTCGCTCACGGGGGTTTCCAGAATCGGCCGCATGGTCCATTTTCCGCCGGCCCGTTTCGGAATTTCGAGAAGGAAAAGACCTTCATCGGCCCCAAGGTAGACGCGGTTGGTATCTGTTGTTTCGGCGAGCAGAAAACCATGATTGCGGGTGAGGCCCGGAAAACCCGCGAGCGCTTCTGGAGCGCCGCCGTTCGGCGGCGCCAGATAGAGGCGGCCTTTGCGGCTCCAATCGGTAGGGTCGTCCTTGCCGTCGCAGAGTGTCGCGGCCAGAATGCGGCGTTCGCCGAATGCGGTGAGCAAGGCCATGCGGTGGATGAACGGCAGGTTGAAAAGCGGCTCCCGTCGCCATGGCCGGTCCAGCCCTGCGGAGTCGGGCGTGTAGCGGCAGACCCGGCTTTCGGCGGCCTGATACATTGGTACGAAGCCCTCAACCAGCAGGGCGGAGAAGCGGCCATCGTTCGTTTCGGGCAGGATGGCCATGCAACCGCCGGGCCCCGGCGCGATTTGGCGCGGCGCCCAATCCGGCGGTTCGAAAAACCACGCCGGCCGATCCGCTTCTTCCGAGGCGGCCAACAGCGCGGTGCCGCCGCGCCAAGGGCAGGCAGCCACGCTGTAGGCGCCCGGCAACGCCGTCAGAACTTTCTTTTCGATCCGCATGAATGGTCTCTTTTCGTGCCGGCCGTCAAAAAATATCCAAACTCGTGAGGAGCGAATCGGCTTCACGCGCCAACGTCCACGACCGTTCCCCGCCATCTCCCTTGACCTCGATGGAGACGATGGGGCGGGCTGGTCCGAGGAAGCCCGCTTCGGCAGCGGCCTTCAGGATGGCGCGGGCGGTGTCCTTGTTCAGGAAACCGGGCGCCCCCCATTCCATGTGGCGATCGCCGTACAATGGATGGGTGGGATCGCTCACGCAGTTACAAAGGTGGATGTGATGCAAGACGGGCAAGGCGAGGCGAAGACTCTCGACGGGCTGCTCGCCCATCAAGGTCGCATGGGCCACGTCGAGGGTCAGATAGAAATCCGGGTGGGTTCGCCGCACGTCCTGCGCGAAGGCGACCGCTTCGGCGGTCGGTCCCATAAGGCGTTTTTTGTGGGCCGTGCGGTCCAACGGTTCCATGATGAGTTTTCGCAGACCCGCGGCGCGCACCGCAGCCGCCAGTTCCTCGACGGAGATCCTCAAGCGCCGAACGGCTTCTTCACGGTGCGCGGGGAGGTCGGGTCCGCTTAGAAAAGCCACTGCTTCCGCGCCACATTCCGCTGCGAACGCGGGCTGGGGCAGGAGTTCATCCGCGGCCCGGCGCCGCTCCGCTTCGTCCAGCGCGTTGATCGAATGCGGCGCGCTGTACTGGATGGCCGAAAGCCAGTAGATCAGACGCAACCCACGGTCGCGGACCAGCCGGCCAATGGCCAGCCGCTCTTCGGCGGAGGAGACATGTGCGATTTCAAAGGCCTCAAAACCGGTGGTATCGGCAAGGCGCTGGAGGAGGCCCAGTGCGGCGCCCGGTTTGTTTTGTATGGCGGCCTGAGGAAAGAGTCCGCCGCTGATGACCAGCCCGGGCGAAAAGCGTCGCGGTGTCTTCTGTTTCATTCTGCCGTCGCGATCCCGCCATCCGTCGCGCCGACGCCGCACGTTCTTCGCTGATATGAAACCACTGTCATCCCACAGACGATCGTTTTACGAGAGAAACAAGGCTAATCCCTCGATAATGCGGGGGCGACGGGCGGAGGTCATTTTCGGCTCCGTTTCCAAGTTCGTGATTCATGGCGGCGGATCGTGCCTGTGGCTGTCCCGCCGTGAATCGCCTTGCGGAACCGGCGCAGGAATCCGCGCCGCACTTTGCGCCGGGCAACGCTCGGCGTCTGCGTCATCAGGTGGTCCATCATCCGCCGGTACGGCGCCTGCGCCATCTCCCCGTCGCGCTCCCGATTGGCGTGGCGGAGGTTGTCGCCGCTCGACGGCGTCGCCCCCCCCCGAATGGTCGCCAACACCCCCGCATTCATCCGCGGAGAATCGCACACGTCGTTCAAGCCGATCGCGCGCGTCAGTTGCGCATGCATCCGCAAGACCGTGTGGCGCCAGGGCAGAAAGGTGCGGCTCTGCTCCTCCAGCCCGTACTCATCCGCCAGCCCCGGCGGAATCAGATTGCACAATCGCTTCACCACGGTGTGCCTAGGCCCTGCTGGAATGTGGTGACGTCGTTGTTTCATACCTGCCGAGCGGAACGAAACCTATTTTTCTTTTCGTTGAAATGCAAGAGGACTTTTGCCGCCAAGATCAACTGGAAGAGTCATCTTCCCTGTCCCGCCAGTGGACGATGATTTTCTCGGCCAACGAGCGGTCCACGGTGAATTGGGTGTGGCCGAGTTCGAAGACGTAGGAGGGGAAGAGGCGAATGAGCCGGATGTCGGAGCCCGGCAGGATGCCGAGCGCCATCAGCTTCTGGATTTCCCGATGGTCGCGGGTGCTCAAGTAGGCGACCACGCCGGTTTGGTTGGGGCGGCCGTCGCACAAGGCGCTGACCTCGTTGAGCGGGTCGAGTCCGGCGCGTTTGCAGCACTCGCCCTCCGGAATCGGGTGGCCGTGGGGGCAGACGCGCGGATGCCCCAGCAAGGTACAGATGCGGTTGTCGAGGCCGTCCTGCAGCACATGCTCGAAGGCGCAGGCATTGCTTTGTGTGCGGTCCTTGCGGACGAGCAGCACGTCGTGAAGCAGCCGTTCCGCGAGGCGGCAACGGCGCAGAACGCGCTGGCCCAGCGCCCGGCCAGCCTCCGTCAACTGCGCTTTGCCGTCCGGCCCGGTGACGACGTAGCCGGCATTCTCGGCTTCCCGCTGCGTGGTGCCGTTGTCTTCGTCGCCCACCCGCGAGCAGCGATCGCCTTCGGTTTCCCGCAGATAAAGGTTTTCGAGGAATTCCTCAACGCGCGGACTGACCATGGCTCCTCCTTCGGTTCCTCCAGCGGCGCAGCCAGGCCGGATCGGCCGGCGCTTCGTAGCCGCAATACGGACACTTCACGCGGCGGCAGCCGCCGGACATCGCGCAACCCCGGCAGGCGCGCATGGCCGCCTCCTCCGAGAACGAACGGCCGCAAAACGAACAATTCACAAGAAGATGCCCGTCCATTGCAGGACCTGATGCACGGTCCAGCCCACCGTGAAGGCCGTGGTCAGCACCACCCCGGAAATGGCCGCCGTCATGCGCCAGCCGCGTTCCTTGTGCATGACGAGCAGTTGCGCCACGCACGGCAGAAACAACGTCAGCGTGATGGCGGCCACCGTCAACTGGTTGCCCGTCAGCAAACCCTTCTCCTGCAGATCGTAGAGTCCCGCGGCGCCATAGTCACGGCGAAAGAAGCCGAACAGGAAGGCGACACCGCTTTCTGGTGGCAACCCTAGCAGCCGCAGGGCCGGAGTCATGGCGCGCAATGTCAGCGCGAAGACATGCGTGATTTGCCCCGCCCAGATCAACACGCTGGCCAGGAGGAACATGGGGAGGATTTCGCGGAAATACCAGACCATGCGTGTGTAGGTCTTGACAAGGACATTACCCGGCAGCGGCCAGCGCAGCGGCGGCAGCTCCATATAGAACATGGGGTCGTCGCCCGGCAGCAGGACGGCGCCGAGCCGTCCGACCGCAAAGAAGACGCTTGCCACCACGCCCACCCACAACAGCAAGCCGCCCGGATGGGAAGAAAGCAGGGCGAGAATTACGCCCAGTTGCGCCGAGCAGGGGATCGCCAGTGCCAGCAACAGCGTGCAAAGGATACGCTCGCGGCGAGTTTCCAGGGTTCGCGTGACGAGGGTGGCCATCGTGTCGCAACCGAAGCCCAAGGCCATGGGGATGACGGCGCGGCCGTTCAGGCCCAGCGGCTTGAAAGCGCGATCGGCCAGCATGGCCAGGCGGGGCAGATACCCGCTGTCCTCCAGTATGGCGAACATCAGGAAGAACGCGCCGACTACCGGCAAGATAATGGCCACCGCGTAGCGCAATCCCAGTGTCAACATGCCGTATTCGCCCACGAAAAGATCATGAAGCAGGGCGGGGGTGAAGCGGCGAACCGCGTAATCAGCCCAAGGGATGAAGTGGGCCTCAAAGACGCGGTCTTCCAGCCAGTCCACCACCACACCGGCGCCAATGCGGCCCACGAAGCCGTATAATCCGAAGTAGAGAATGGCGGCCATGATAGGAAAGCCGGTGAGGGGGGACATGCACAACCGATCGGCCAGTCGCCGCCATCGCTGCGCGGCGCGGGGGGCTGTGAAGAAGCACTCGCCCAGAATTTCCTCGACGCGCGCCCGCAGCGCGAGCGTGGCGTAGTAGTGGGGGGAATGATTTAGCCGCGCACGGGTTTCAGCTACGATGTGAAGGATGTCTGCCGCATCGCCCTCGCCTCGCTGCCGCGCCAGACGAATCCGCTCCGGTTCGTCGCCTTGCAACAGCAGCGCGGCGCGGGTCCGCGCCGATAGCGGATGATGGCCGTTGCCCAGTCGTTCCGCAATGCGGCGGATGGCTGTTTCGATAATGGTGCCGTATTCTACCGTTAGCGAGGAGATGGGAACGGGGCTGGCCAGGGTACGCAGGAGTGCGGGAAATCCTTCGCCGGTGGTGCTGACGGTAATCACGACGGGGATGCCCAGCCGTTCGGATAACCGTGCCACGTCCACCCGGATGCCGAGTTCGCGCGCTTCGTCGTAGAGGTTCAAAACCAGAACCACCGGCAGTTGCGCCTCGATGAGTTGCAGGGTCAGCCCCAGCATGCGCGGGAGGTTCTTGGTGTCCACCACGTGCAGCACCACATGCGCCGGCTGTTCCCGGAGCATGTCCGCGGCCACGCGCTCCTCTTCGGTAATCGGCAGAAGGGAATAGAGCCCCGGAGTGTCGATGACTTCGGCGGTAACGCCGCCGGGCAGGCGAGCACGACCACGGGCCACTTCCACCGTGGTGCCGGGGTAGTTCGAGACGGTGGCATAGCGACCCGTGAGCCGGTTGAACAAGGCGCTCTTGCCGACATTCGGGTTGCCCACGATCAGCACACGGCGAATGGCGGGCATCGCGCGCGACTCGCGCGCGACGCCCAAACTGGCGCCGGATACAAGAGGCCCGTGTCTCATGGCGTCATGAATGACGATCTATTATTGAGCTGGCGTGCCGGAAATGCCAGCGCGGAATGGGCGATAGTCTTTCAAAGACCGAGGAATTCTACCGTCGCGCCAAGGAACGAATCCCTGGCGGAACGCAACTGCTGAGCAAGCGGCCCGAGATGATGGCGCCCGAGCTTGCCCGCGTGGCGCGGCAGGGAAAAAAGGTGATGAACTTGTGGGCTGAACACGGGCGGCAGTACGGGCAGCCCATCGTGGTCGGTGGCTGTCCCTGCCTGGCGCATTTCCGTTTTTGATCATGAGCAGGCCGGTGCGTTGCGCACCGAAAGGGGATGGTGCATCGGTGGATTTCCCGTGGATCCAGACTTGATTGAGCTTTTTGAGAGTGCAGCGCATTGGAATCTGGGACATGCGTTGGAAACAGCGGTGCGCGTGGAGCTGGAAAGGCGGGGGTAAGTGGCTTATGGTGTGACGGATCAAGGGCACGAGGTGGACTTTGTTGTGAGGTGGTCTGGTGGGCGACTGGAGTTCTCATTCAGAGGTATGCGCAGGGGTGGTGGAGACTCTTGGAACGCGGGAGCGGGATGCCAGATGTGTCTAAGGACATAGAGGTTGTGTGGGCATGGGAACGGTAAGCCTTCCATGGCGGTCAAGGCAAAGCCCATCAGTGAGGTTCATAGTGATTCCGAAAGCTGGTGCGGCGGAACGCGGGGTGAGCGTACGGGGAGGCGAACAGAGAAGGTTCGGGCATGCGTTGACCAGCCCCTTTATTCCTGCTAACCATATAACCTTCAGTCGCAGGTTGGCCGCGAGATGAAGAAGCGTACGAAAGATAAAAAAACGACTGTTGTGCCGTTAGCGACGCCGCCAGTGGCCGAGAAGGTTCCTGAGAAGTTTGATGAGCCATTGCCGGTTTCGGAAGATGAAAGCGGTCCGTTTTTCCGGCGGGTGGACTGGAGCGCGTTTTGGACGGCGTTTCTGGTTTCGCTTGCGGTCTATGTCTACACCCTGGCGCCGACGGTAACACTGGAAGATTCGGGTGAGCTGGCCGTGGGCGCGGCGCATCTGGGCGTTCCGCACCCGCCGGGATATCCGATTTGGACCATCCTGACGTGGTTGTTCACCAAGCTTCTCGCCTTTGTGCATTTTCGCGGGCAGCCGAATCCCGCCTATGGCGCCGGGTTCGCTTCGGCGTTTTTCGGCGCGGTGGCTGCCGGGCTGACTGCCACGCTGATCTGCCGATCGGGGCGAGATCTCCTGCGAAGCATCCGGCGGGTGACGGAAGCGATCGGGACCAACGCCGAGAGCGCGATTTGCTGGGCGGGGGGCGTTTCGGCCAGCTTGCTGTTTGCCTTCAGTCCGGTGAATTGGTCCCAGGCGGTCATCGTGGAGGTGTACAGTCTGAACGCCTTCTTCTTGGTGCTGGTGCTGTTTCTGGCCTACGTGTGGGTGCGGCGGCCTTTGGAACGGCTGCCGACCATCACCGCAAGCATGGCGCTAATTGGAGCTATTTGCCTGGCGGTGATGTACTCCCGGCTGTACCTGCATCTGAAGCGGTACACGGATTTCTGGGACGTGGGGGTCTATTACCTGCTGGGACTGCTGCTGATCACAGCGCTGACCGGCCTGGCCGTTTGGGCGTGGCGGCGTTATCCAAGCAGCCGTCTGTTGTACCTGACGGCGCTGGCGTTTGGTTTCGGTCTGACGAACTACCAGGTTCTGCTGCTGTTGCTCGTCTCGCTGGTGGTAGTGGTGTTTTACAAGGATTTGAATCTGCTGCGGGATTTCATGCTGGCAGGGGCCCCATATCTGATTGTCTTCGCGCTGGTGCGGATGGGGGCGTTACCAAAGATTGCGCACCCCCTGCACTTCACGGCCTGGCTATATGGAGGACTTAATTTTGCGTGGCTGGCCGTGACGTTCTTCCTGTTGCCGAACGGCCGGCAGGTGGCGCCCACCATTCTTTTCATGGAGCTCGGGCTCTCGGTCTATGTTTTCATGCCGCTGGCCTCGGAAACCAACCCGCCCATCAATTGGGGCTATCCGCGCACATGGGAGGGGTTCCTGCACGCGTTGACACGCGGCCAATATGAGCGAATTGCGCCGACGGATGTCTTCTCTTACCGCTTCCTGCGTATGGTGGGCGAATACCTGGCTGACCTGCGGGCCAAATTCACCCTGCCGGTCGTGGTCGCTGGACTCATGCCTTTCGCGGCGTGGAGCGTCAGCGTGGGGCCGCGCCGGATCAAGGCGTTCTATGCGGCGCTGGGCATCGCAGTGCTGGCGGTTGGATTGATTGTTTTCGAAGAGGCGGTCATGCCCACGTTTCAGGAGATCGGGTGGGTCAGCGCCACCTATCGGTCTTTGATTCTGGCCATGGCGTTGATGACCGGTTTTGGGGTGGCGACCATGGCGGTGGGAGAACTTGACGACCTGATGGGGAAGCTGACCGGCCGGATCAAGGCGGCTTGGTCTGAGCGGATGGTGGTGGCGCTCATTTTCGCTGGCGTGGCGCTGGCAGCGATTTACTACGAATTTCAGGTGCTGTCGCGGCTGGCGGGCGGCTCAGGGGGGGAAGGCGGCGTTACGGGCGCGGAGAAGGCGGGCATGGCCATGGCCGCCTTCGGCCCCCTCGCGGCGTTCAGCCTGGCGGCGTTTCTTTACTTCAGCTCCGCTCGGCTGCGGCTGGATTTCGGCCGCGAACCCCGGCGCTGGATCATGGTGATCCTGTCGGGGTTCCTTGTGATGAGCGTGGTCTTGATCTCTCTGGCCAGCCCGAAGGGCGACCTTCAGGATCAGTTCATTCAGCGCGTGAAGTTCATTTCGTCCCATGCCTTGTTTTCGTTCTGGATCGGATACGGGATCATCATGGGCCTGGCCTTTTTGGACACGCTGCTGCGGAGTTTCCGGCCCCTGCAGTGGGCCGGCATCGGTGTGACGCTGTTGCTGCCTCTGATTCCGATTCTGCAGAACGGCTACAACAGCGAACTGATTCGTACGGACGGCGGCGCCGAACAGAACGGACACGATTTCGGCTGGCAGTTCGGGAACTACCAGTTGCGCGGCGCAGAGGCGATTCTTGAGGAGCTGAGTCCTGACGAGGAACCGCTGCCTAATCCGGTGTTTCCTCCGGAAATGGGGCCGCGTGCCGTGTTTTTCGGGGGCACCGATCCCGGCCGCTTCGTGCCGACCTACATGATCTACTGCGCGGACGTGCGGCCGGACGTCTATCTCATCACGCAGAACGCGCTGGCGGACAACACCTACATGAGCGTCATGCGCGACCTCTATGGCGACGAAATCTGGATTCCGTCCGTGGTGGACGGCAACCGGGCGTTTCAGAAGTACGTGGAGGACGTGCGGGCGGGACGCATTCCCGCCAGCGCGGACATCCGCATAGATCAGGGGCGGGTCAGCGTGCAGGGCGTCGGCGGGGTGATGCTCATCAACGGCATCCTGGCGCAGATGATCTTTGAACGGAACATCGCCCGGCACGACTTCTACGTGGAAGAAAGCTACGTCATTCAGTGGATGTATCCCTATTTGACGCCGCACGGGCTGATCATGAAGATCAACGCGCAGCCGCTGGCGGCGCTGCCGGCCGACGTGGTGCGCGACGATCTCGACTTCTGGGATTGGTACACCCGGCGTTTGGTGTCCGACCGCCGGTTCGTGCGTGACGTGGTGGCCCGCAAGTCGTTTTCCAAGCTGCGCAGCGCCATTGCGGGCGTCTACGTGGTGCGCGGCCAGTTCGCGGAAGCGGAGCGGGCATTTCGCGAGTCTTTGCAACTCTATCCCCTGAGTCCGGAGGCCAATTTCAGGATGGCGGACCTCTACATGCGCTGGAATCGGGTGGATGACGCCCTGCGGCTGATGAAGGAGTTTGCGCGGCAGGACCCCGGCAACGATCGCTCCCGGGCCTTTGTGGAGGAGATGCAAAACCGCAACCAGATGAACAGCCGGCGGCGAGAGTTGGAAGCGGAGCTGGCTAAAGGCGTGGGCAGCATCGCGGCGGCATTTGAGCTGGCCGACATTTACAGGAAATCAGGGCTGCAGGAGCCGTTCCTGGCTTTGACGCGCAGCATGTTGGAAAACAAGGATATGACGCCACAGGTCTATTTGCGGCTGGCGCAGATGTATGCGGAGGAGCGCCGGCCGGACCTGCTGGCCGAAGCGCTGGAGCGGTATCTTGGGCGCGTGCCGGCGGACGCGCGCGCATGGCTCGATCTGGCGGTGGTGCGCCTGTCGCTGCAGAAACCGAATGAGGCGTTTGCCGCGCTGCAACAGGCAGTTCGCGTCGGCGGGGAAGAAGCGTTGGCGCTCATTCGCGAAGACCGCCGGCTCGACGCGCTTCGCAATCTACCGGCTTTCCGGCAGCTCCTGGGCGGCGAAGGATGACGCGGTCTGCGGCCACGCGCAGGCGATCACGCTGAGCGCGCACAATGCGGCGGTATCCACCCGCAACACCCGTGGGCCAAGACTGATGGGCCGGGCTCCACGCCCAATGGCTGCCGCAGTTTCAGCGGGCGAAAAATCCCCCTCCGGGCCAATCAGCAGGCCGATGCTTTTTGGCGCAGACGAATAGGCGGACAGTACGTGGTGCAAGGGTCGCGCCTGCGGCTCAAGGCTGGCGATGAGCAACAGCGCTCCGGAAAAGGAGTTGAGCACCTCATCAAAAGACGCCGGTTTCGCCACGTCGGTGAGCCAGACCGTGCCGCACTGCTCCGCCGCTGCGAGCGCAATCCGCCGCCAGCGCGCCGCCTGCCGTTCTCCGCGGCCTTCGGGCGAGCGGATGACCGTGCGCTCGGTCAACACCGGTCGAATCATGGCCACGCCCAACTCGACCGATTTTTCCACGATCCAGTCCATGCGGGGCGGTTTCGGCACCGCCTGCATCAACGTGATTTCTATGGGGGGCGGGGGGGATCGCAACCATTCCGCCCGCTCAAAGATCACCTCCGACCGGCTGAGATGGAGCACCCGCGCCGCCGCATATCGGCCTGCGCCATCCGTGAGCCGCACGGTGTCGCCCGCCCCGAGGCGCAATACGTCGCGCAGGTGGTGGGCTTTCGGGCCGCGAATGCGAACGTTTGGCTCGGCGGCCTCTTCCGGGCTGATGATGACGTGATGCACGGGGCGCTTACCGGGCGGCGGTATTGGAAGCTCTTTCTTTGCGGGCCCAAAACGCTTCGACGCGCTCACGCCAGGCGCGGGCCGAGGGATAGTTGTCGTCCTGGGCCATGTCCCGCAGTTCCTTAAGCAGCTTCTTCTGCGCGCCGGATAGGGCGGAAGGCACTTCCACGACCACACGGACATGGAGATCGCCGCGGCCGTGGCCCTCCACATCCGGCACGCCGCGGCCGCGAAGGCGCACAATCCGGCCGGTTTGCGTGCCTGGGTCAATTCGCAGGCGGGTCCACCCGTCCAGCGTGGGCACCTGAATATCGCCACCCAGTGCGGCGGTCTCGATGGTGACCGGCGCTTCGCAATAGAGGTCGTTGCCCTGCCGCTCGAACACGTCGTGGGGTTTTACGGTCAAGACCACATACAGATCGCCGGCCGGTCCTCCGCGGACGCCGCCTTCGCCCTTGCCGCTCAAGCGCAAACGAGCGCCGCTGTCCACGCCGGGCGGTATCTTCAGCGTAATGCGGCGGCGGATTTTCACACGGCCCGCGCCGTCGCAATCTCGGCACGGATGGGTCATGATCCGCCCGCGGCCGGCACAGATCGGACAGGTCTGCCGGACTTGGAAAAAGCCACTAGAGGACACCACGACACCGCGTCCACCACACTGACGGCACGTCTCCTCCTGATGACCGGGCTCACCGCCGCTGCCCTTGCAGCGGTCGCATTCGTCAGTCATCGGGAGACTGATTTCTCGTTGAGACCCGAAAACAGCTTCTTCGAAGTCAATTTCCAGATCGAATCGCAGGTCGGCGCCGGCTTGAGGTCCGGTGCGCCCGGCGCGGCGGCGTCTGCTCCCGAACAACCCTTCGAACATGCCGCCCTCGCCGCCGAACAGGCTGCCGAGCACATCCTGCAAATCCGAAAAATGCGTAAAATCGCGCGCGAAATCGAATCCGCCGGGTCCGAAAGCCGAGCGCAGGCCGTCATGACCGAATTGATCGTAGAGGCGTCTCTTCTCCGGGTCGCTCAACACTTCGTAGGCTTCGCTGATTTCCTTGAAACGCGCTTCGGCCTCCTTGTCGCCCGCGTTGCGGTCCGGATGGTATTTCATCGCGAGGCGGCGGTAGGCCTTCTTGATCTCTTCGGGTGACGCGCTGCGCGGAACGTCCAGCACTTGATAGTAGTCGCGTCGCTCGGTCATTTCGGCTCGTCTCCCGCGCCCGCTTCTGGATCGGGCATTGAGGGTCCGGACGAAACCACCACCTGTGCGGGCCGGAGCACGGCGTTACCTAGGCGATAGCCCGTGCGGGTGGCCAGGATGATGCAGCCTTCCGGCACGCTGTCCGAGGGCTGGCAGGCGATGCCTTCATGCTCGCCGGGATTGAACACCCGGCCGGTCGTTTCGATGGGGGCGAGGCCGAATTTTTGCAGCACACCGCGCAACTGATCCGCGACCATGCGCAGGCCGTCCACATAGGCGGCCGGAACGCCCTGTTCCTCGGCGTGTTTAAGGCCTAGTTCGGCGTGATCCAGCACGGGCAGGAGTTCCAGCATGATGTCCTCGTTCGCCTTCTGGAACAACTCGTTCTTCTCGCGCAAGGTCCGTTTGCGGAAGTTGTCGAAATCGGCCTGCAGGCGAAGCAGGCGCTCCTTGATCTGCTCCAGTTCGCCGGGGGGCGCGACGACGGCGCCCTCTGCCGCCGCCGTCGCCGGGGCTGCCGTCTGTTGTTCGGCCGGTGCCGTTTGCGCCGCTTCAGGAGCCGGCCGCCCGGCGTCTTTTTTCGATGATCCCTTCACGTCATCGTTTCCTTTGTGAATGTGCGTCGGCATGATGGGGCGTTTGGCGGACATTCTGAAAGCCGGACGGACGTGCCGGGGGAAGCCGCGGTTTCAGGAAAGGACCGCTTCCCGGTCTTTTCTTTCCTCTTCTTCTCGCACATCCTCCCGAAGATAGTCGAGGACATCTCGAAATTTCTCCAAATTGCCCGGCACGAGTTCCACCAACGTCTCGTGGGCGTCCAGCATGACCCGCGCACTTTCAGCCTGATCTGTTTCCATGTCCAGCGCCGTCAATTCCTCGGGCGGATCATGGCCGGCTTCGAGGGCGGGTCCCAGAAGCAATTCCGTCAGACCCAGGGTGTCGAGCAGCGCGCAATTCTTAGGGCTCAACCGCGTCAACACGAGCGCGCGGTCGGGCGCTTGCCATGTCAGAGCCAAACCGGCCAGGATGCCCATGAACGTGCTGTCCATGCCGAGGCAATCGCGCATGTCCAAAATCAACCGCCGGCATCCGCGTTCCGCGCATCGTTGAGCGAACTTCTTGAGTGCCGGGCCGCTTCGGAACGAAGCGCGACCCTGCACTCGCACAAAGGCGTCGCTTCCGCGGGCCGCCACGAGCAAACGATCCGCCTCGCGCTGCATCCCGACCTGATCACCCATGGGCTGCAAGCTATCACCCTCCTGCGGGCGGTGTCAATGGCGCGGCCTGCCAATCAAGCCCGGCGGCGCCGCCGATTGGGTCTCGCGTGTAGCGAGCGAGTCGCCGCACACGGCGCAGCGGTATTCATGTAGTTCGCCTCGAGGCAGCACTAGCAAGAGCCGCTCTCGCACGGGCTGCGCCGTCCCGCAGCGCGGGCAATACAACTCGGAGGCAGTGAGCGCTTCGAAATGCGGTTTGGCTTGACGCGCGCACATGGGGGATCCCCTTTCCGAAACAAAGTCGCTTGTGCTTTGGCGGCGGGGGCGTAGAATGCGGCCCCAGTCCGTTTCTTCGGCAGTCCGACAGATATCATACGGAGCGCGCGGCGCGTATCAATAGAAAATGAGGGTTTGCGTGGACATCCAGGCGGCCGTTGCGCAGCGCGCGGGCGTGGGCCGGTATGCGAAGGCGCTGGCCGAGCACCTGGGCCGCCAGGCCGATGGCGACGAGGTGCGGCTGTTTTTTGCGGATTTTCGCCGTCGAGGATTGTCGTTCCCAACGCCCGGCGCCAGCCGGCGGACGGTAGTATGGTGTCCCGGCCGTGTGCTGGAGCAATGCTGGAAGCGGCTGAAATGGCCCCCCTATGACCGGGTGGCGGGTTCGGCGGACGTGTATCATTTTCCCAATTTTCTTGTTCCGCCGTTGGCGCGCGGGCGGGCCGTGGCGACGATTCACGATGTCGGCTTCCTTCGCCATCCCGAGCATGCCGAGGATCGCAACCTTCGTTACTTGCGCGCGGGGATCGGGCCCACCCTTCGTCGCGCCGAGGCCATCATCACGGTTTCCCGGTTCAGCGCGAGAGAAATTGAGGATTGCTTTCCGGCGGCGGCAGGGCGGATTCATGCCATTCCCCTGGGGGTGGACCTGGCACCGCCGGAGCCGATGGAGTCTGTGCGCTGCCTCCGCGAGCGTCACGGCCTGTCGCGCCCCTATCTGCTCACGGTCGGCACGGTGGAGCCGCGGAAAAATCTCGCATTTTTCACGGAGGTGTTCGAACGGTTGAGGTCGTTCGACGGCGACTGGGTGGTGGCGGGGCAGATCGGCTGGAAGCACGAGCCGATTCTCGCGCGCTGGGCCGCGTCGCCCCTGGCGGACCGAATCCGCCATTTAACTGGCGTGGCGGACGACGACCTGCCGGCGCTTTATGCCGGCGCCGAGCTGTTCGTTTTTCCCTCCCTCTACGAAGGCTTTGGCCTGCCGCCGCTGGAGGCCATGGCGTGCGGGACGGCCGTGGTGGCTTCTGACCGGGGCGCTCTGCCCGAGGTGCTGAGCGATGCGGCGCGGCTGGTGAGCGGCTTTGACGCGGCGATGTGGGCGGACGTGGTGGAGGAGCTTCTGCAAAGCCCCGGACAACGGGCGGCGCTGGCAGCGCGCGGTCGCGCGCGCGCGGCCCTCTTCACCTGGGAAGAAACCGCGCGGCGGCATTGGGTGGTGTACCGAAAGGTGGCGGCATGAAAATCGGCCTCGACGCCCGATGGATTTTTCCCCGAATATCCGGGATCGGCGCCTACACACGGGAGCTCATGCGGGCCTTGCCGGCACTCGATGACCGCCATGAATACGTGTTTTATTTTTCCTCTCCCGCGTTGCTCCGCCGGACGATGGAGGAAGTCGGCCTTGTCCGCCATCCTCGGGCGCGCGCCGTTTGCGTGGCGGGCGGGGCGTTTTCCCCCTGGGCGCAGATCGCCATGCCTTGGCGGCTGCGCCGGGACGGGGTGCAGGTGTTCCATTCCACGAACTACATGATACCCTTGCCGGCGTTTCCCCGCTTGCGGTGCGGCCGCGCGGCCTGCGTTGTGACCATCCACGACCTGATACCGCTCCTTTTTCCCGATCACGCGCCACGCTCGCTCAAGAGCCGCTTTTTTCCCGTGTACCGTTGGCTGATGCGCGAAATTGCCGCGCGCGCCGATCGCATCATCACCGTGAGCGAGACGTCCCGGCACGATGTGCTCCGACTGCTGAGGTTGCCGTCGAGCCGCGCGGCGGATGTGCGGGCGGTGTATTCGGGCGTGGCGGCAGCCTTTCGTCCGGCGCCGGACTCCGCGGCACGGCGGAACGGGCCCCGGACCGTCCTCTACGTGGGTCGGGCGGATCCATACAAGAACCAGACGGTGCTGGTGGAGGCGTTTGCGAAGGTGCGTCGGCGCGCCTCGTTTCCCGTACGGCTGCGGCTGGTGGGGCCGGCCGATCCGCGGTATCCGGAAACCGCGCGGCGCATCAAGGCGCTCGGGCTCGCCGCCGATGTCGTTCAAAGCGGATACCTGCATGACGAAGCGTTGGTTGCGGCATATCAGGACGCCGACGTTTTTGTGCTGCCTTCACGCTATGAGGGGTTCGGACTGCCGGTGCTTGAAGCCATGGCTTGCGGGACGCCGGTGGTCTGCACGGATGCGCCGGCCTTCGACGAGTCGGCGGGCGAAGCGGCCTGGCGCGTGCCGGTGGGCGATGTCGAATCGTTGGCGGAAGCGATCTGGCGACTGCTGACGGATGAATCGGCGGCGCGAAGGCTGCGGGAAAGGGGCCTGCAACACGTGAAGCGATTCTCCTGGACGCGGGCGGCCCGGGAAACGCTGCAGGTTTATGAGCACGCCGCGCGTCGGACGGAGACGATGTCATGAGGGCGTTTCCGGCCGAATGGCGCGGGTTGAAGGTTGCGCTGTGTCATGACTGGCTGACGGGCATGCGCGGCGGGGAACGGGTCCTCGAGCTGTTGTGCGAGGGGTTTCCGGACGCGCCCGTCTATACCTTGTTTCATGTCTCTGGCGCAATTTCGGAGAGGATCAACCGTCATCCCATTCACACGTCCTGGCTGCAGAATATTCCTGGGATTGGGCGCCATTATCGGGTCTTCTTGCCGTTTTTTCCGGGAGCGGTTGAACGGATGCGGCCGCCGCCGGTGGATGTCCTGATCAGCACCAGCCATTGCGTTGCGAAGGGCATTCGCCCTGCCGCCGGCACGCCACACCTCTGCTATAGCTTTACGCCCATGCGGTACGCGTGGCTCTTTCAACGCGAATACCTTGGGGCGGGCACGGCTCGAGCGTTGGCGGCGGCGCCGTTGTTGGCCTGGCTGCGGCGCTGGGACCGGCGCACCGCTGCCCGGGTGGATCGTTTCGTGGCCATCAGCCGCCATGTGCGCGAGCGCATTCGCACCTTCTACGGACGCGAGGCGGACGTGGTATATCCGCCCGTGAACCTGGCGCGCTGGACCCCGGGGAGGGATGCGCCGGGCGAATACGATTTGATCGTTTCGGCGTTAGTTCCGTACAAGCGCGTGGATTTGGCCGTGCGGGCGTACACAAAGCGGGGCGACTCGCTCTGGATTGCCGGAACGGGCACGGAGTATCGCCGGCTGCGCGCCCTCGCGGGCCCCAACGTGCGGTTCCTTGGACGCTGCAGCGATGAGGAGCTGCTTTCGCTATATCGCCGCTGCCGCTTGCTCGTTTTTCCCGGCGAGGAGGATTTCGGCATCGTTCCGCTGGAGGCGATGGCCTGCGGCCGGCCCGTGGCGGCCTTCGGCCGCGGCGGCGCCGTGGAGACGATTCGCGACGGCGTCACCGGCGTGTTCTTTGACCGCCAGACGGAAGAAGCGCTATGGGATGCCGTCGAACGCGCCGCGGCAATCCCTTGGGATTCGGAAGCGATTCGCTCGCATGCGGAGCAGTTTGGGGAAGATCGTTTTTTGGCGGGATTCGCGGCCCAGGTGGCCGCTGTGCGCGCCCTTAGGGGTTGAGCAAGGTTTCGCGTCGCGCCCGCGCGGTTTCGAGAAATCGCCGCACGGCTTGAAAGTCTTCCTCTTCCAATTGCCGGATCAGGGCATCCAATTCGCTGCGGAATGCGCGCAGTTCGGCGAGCACGGCCTCCCGGTTGGTTTTAAGGATGTCATGCCAGAGCTCCGGCGAACCGGAGGCCACCCGCGAGGTGTCCCGGAAACCGGGTCCGCAGAATTCGGCCAGATGCGCCGGACGATTTCGTCCGACCGTTTGCGCGAGCAGCGAAGCGGCCAGGTGGGGCAGGTGACTCGTTCGCGCCACGAGGAGATCATGCGCGCCGGGATCGAGAAGTACCACGCGGGCGCCGAGGGAAAGCCAGAAGTGGGCCACTTCTTCCGCGGCTTCGGGCGGCGTTTCAGCCAGCGGCGTGACCGCCACCGTGGCGTTGTCGTAGAGGTCGGCGCGGGCGGCCTCAAAGCCGGCCTGTTCCGAGCCCGCCATCGGGTGGCTGCCAACGAAAACGGCGCCGCGCTCGCGCACTGGCGCCGTGAGCGCCGCCGCCAACGCCGACTTGGTGCTGCCGACGTCCGTGACGATTTGGCCGGCGTGCAAGGCGGGCCGAATGGCATTCACCATGTCGGGCATGGTCAGGACCGGGGTGCAAAGGACGAGGAGGTCGGCTTCAGCGGCCACGGCGGTCGGGGTGTCGCACAAGGCGTGCAAGGCGCCCTGTGCGAGCGCCTTCTTTTGCGCCTCCGCCCGACGGGTGAAGCCCAGCACGCGGACATCGGCGCGACGCTGTCGAAGCGCCAACCCCAGCGAGCCGCCCATCAAGCCAAGGCCGATGATGCCGATGGTAGTCATGAAAACAAGAGGGCCTTTTTCAATGCCTCGGCGCAGCGACGGTTTTCGGCCGGCCGTCCCACGGTAATGCGGATATAGTCCGGCAGGCCGTAGGGGTCCATGGGGCGCACGATCACGCCTTCGCGCTGCATGCGTTCGAAGATTTCGCGCCCGCGGCCCGTGCGCACGAGCAGGAAGTTGGCGACGGACGGCACGTAGGGCAGATTCATCGTCCGGCAGGCCCGCTCGAAGAAGCGCAGCCCTTGGCGGACCATGCGGCGCGTGCGTTCCACGTGGCGGGGATCATCGAGCGCGGCCAGTGCCGCTTCCTGCGCCATGGCGCTGGTGTTGAAGGGCTGGCGGACGCGCTCTAGGAGGCGGATGCCTTCGGGCGGGGCGGCGGCGTAGCCGATGCGGAGGCCGGCCAGCCCGTAGGTTTTTGAGAATGTACGCAGCACGATCACCGGTCGGCCTTCCCTCACCCAGCGCAGGCTGTCCGGCTGCCGCTCCGGGGGCAGCAGTTCGATGTAGGCCTCGTCCAGCACGGCCACCACATGGTCCGGCAGCGATTCCACGAAGCGCGTGAGCGCGTCGTTTTCCACCATCGTGCCGGTGGGATTGTTAGGGTTGGCGACGAAAACCAGCCGCGTGTCCGGACGAATGGCCTGCCGCATGGCGTCGAGGTCGTGGGTGAAGTCCCGCATGGGTACGGAAATGGTTTCCGCTCCGAACATGGCGGCGATGAGTTTGTAGACCACGAAGGCGCGGTCGGCCATCACGATGCTGGAGCTGGGGCCGAGGAAAACGTGGGCGATAAATTCGATCAGTTCATTGCTGCCGGCGCCGAAGCACAATTCTTCGGGACGCAGATTCAGTATTTCGGCCAGCCGATGTCGAAGCCGGAAGGCGCCGCCGTCGGGATAGAGGTGCATCTGGCGGGCCGCCCGCCGCATGGCCCGCACGGCGCGGGGCGATGGACCGAGCGCGTTTTCATTGGAGGCCAGCTTGACGATGGCTTCGGGATCCGGCAGGCCCAGTTCCCGCGCCACTTCCTCGATCGGTTTGCCGGGCTCGTACACGCCGAGACCGGCCACCCAGGGGTTTGCTCGTTCGCGAAAAGGGTTCATGTTTTTTTCGGCGCCTCCTTTTCCGCATCGGTGTCGGGGGGCGGGCGGTCGCCGCGCGGCTCGCCCAGCGTTCGAGGATAGGATCCAAGCACGGTGAGCAGGCTGCAGTGTTCGCGCATCTCTTCCAGCGCCTTTGCCACGACGGGGTCCTTTGCGTGCCCTTCGATGTCCACAAAGAAGTAGTACTCCCAGGCCTTGTTCTTGCTGGGCCGGGACTCGATCTTGGTCATGTTTAAGTTGTGTTTCTTGAACGCTTCCAAGGCGCCGTGCAAGCTGCCGGCCCGGTGGCGCACCGCGAAAAGCAGCGAGGTTTTGTCGTCGCCGGTGGGAGGACCGGAAGCGCGACCCAGCACGAGAAAGCGCGTTGTGTTGCCGCTGAGGTCCTGCACATCGGACTCGATGACGTTCAAGCCATAGATTTCCGCCGCGAGCCGTCCGGCCAGCGCGCCGGCGTGTTCTTCGCGGGCGGCGAGTTCGGCGGCGCGCGCCGTGCTGGCGGCCGGTACGACTTCCACGCCCGCCATTTCGCGCTGGAGCCAGTTGCGGCACTGCCCGAGCACCTGCGGATGGCTGTAGAGCTTGCGGATGCTTTCGCGTGGGCCGCGCGCGAGCAGGCACTGAGAAATCGGGAGATACATTTCGGCGCAAATGGCCAGCGTCGTATCCACGAGGCGGTCGAGCGTGTGGGTTACGGCGCCTTCGGTGGAATTCTCCACCGGCACGACGCCATAATCAGCCAGCTTCTTCTCGACGGCGTCGAACACGTCGCCGATCGTTTCGCAGGACTCGTACTCCACGCTTGCGCCGAACCGGCTGCGGGCCGCCTGATGGGTGAAGGTGGCCGGCGGGCCGAGATACGCGACGCGGAGCGTTTTTTCGAGCGCCAGCGCCGCGGACATGATCTCGCGGTAGATGGCGTGCAGGCTGGCCTCGGTGAGCGGCCCCTCGTTCAGAGCGGAGACGCGGCTGAGCACTTCCTTTTCGCGGGCTGGCACATAGACTTCGCTCTCACGTTCGCTCTTGAGCCGCCCGATTTCCAGGGCAATGCGGGTGCGCCGGTTGAGCAAGCGGACCAGCTCCTCGTCGAGACGGTCAATCTGGGCGCGGTAGTCCTCGACGTTCATGACTGCGGCTCCTTCTCCTCCTGCGGCGGCAAGGCCGCCGCGTCCGGCGGATCGGCCGCCTCCGGTTTTGCGGCCTGCGCCCGTCGGAGTTCGATTCTGGCGAGTTCCTCGATGCCGGGCAAGTCTTTGATGTCCTTGAGCCCGAAGTGTTCGAGAAAGGCGGTGGTGGTGCCGTAGAGCATGGGGCGGCCCGGCAGATCGCTGCGTCCCACGATGCGCACGAGTTGCATTTCCATCAGCACAGGGATCACGTGGTCCACGGACACGCCGCGCACGGCTTCGATGTCGGCGCGCGTCACCGGCTGGCGGTAGGCGATGACGGCGAGCGTCTCCAGCGCGGGGCGGGAGAGCCGGGCGGGCCGGTCGGCGCCCAGCAAACGGCGGACCCACAGGCCGCCGACGGGATCGTTTTGGAAGCGATAGCCGCCCGCGACTTGCGCGAGCTGAACGCCCAACGCGGCGGCCTCGCAATCGATTCGAAGCTGATCGAGCGCGGCGGTGATTTCGGCTTCGGAGAGATTCGCCCATGCGGCGGCCTCGCCGCCGTCAGCTTCCGCCGATTGGAACAAGGCGCGGATGTCCCGCGCTGAAAGCGGGCGTCGCGCCGCGAACACAACGGCTCCCAACACTCGCCGCAAAAGATTCTGATTGGATGTGGCCTCCATGCCTTGCCTCCTCGGTCCCCGTCAAACCGGCGCGCGTTCCGCGCTCCAGATGGTGATGTCCCCGAAGTCGGCTTCCTGCCGCACCGTGACCTGCCGCAGGCGTACGAGTTCGAGCAGCGCCAGAAAGGTGCAAACGATTTCGTGGCGGGTGGCGGCCTCGCGAAACAGCGAGGAGAACGCCAGCGGCCTGCCGCCGCGGGCGCGCAGCAGGATTTCTTCGATCTTGTCTGCCACGGTGAATTGCTCGGCAAAAATCTCCGTCAGGTCCTCAGTTTGGATGCGTTTCAGCGCCTGATTGAAAGCGGCCAGCAGATCGAACAGGCTGATGTTTTCCAGGGCGAGGCTCGGATCGGGCTCGACCGACGGCGCCGTCGGTTCTCCGCCATGCGGGAAAACGTTTTCTTGAAGGATTTCGCGCTGAAGGAGGTGTTCGGCGGCTTCCTTGAATTTCTTGTACTCCACGAGCCGCCGCACGAGGTCCCATCGCGGGTCTTCTTCCTCGGGCTCGAGCGCCGGCCGATCCTCTTCCGGCAGCAACATGCGGCTCTTGATCATCATCAGCGTGGCGGCCATGACGATGAACTCCCCGGCGATGTTCAGATCCAGCATCCGCATCAGGCCGAGGTATTCCATATATTGCGTAGTGATGCGCTCGATGGGGATGTCGTAGATATCCACCTCCTCCTTGCGGATCAGGTAGAGCAGGAGATCGAGCGGTCCCTCGAAGACCTCGAGCTGCACGCGGCATTCGTCTTGCACCATGGCGCTCCTTGACCGGCCGCTGGCGCGGCCGCATGTTCCCGGTGTCCTCGTCAGTCCAGCCCCATGGCGCGCCGAGCGGCGGCCAGCGTCCGGCCAATTTCGGCGCGAGCCCGTTTGGCGCCGGCGCGCAGCACCTCCTCGACATAGGCGGGGTCGCGCTCCAGTTCGGCTCGTTTGCGGCGGAAGGGCTCCAGCCGTTCCCACACCATGTCAGCCAGGGCTTTTTTCGCGGCGCCGTATCCGTAGCCGCCGGCGCGATAACGGGCCTCCGTTTGCGCGCGCTCCTCGGGCGAGGCAAACAGGCGGTACAAGGCGAAGACGTTGCATTGATCGGGGTCTTTGGGTTCCTCCAGCGGCCGGCTGTCGGTCACGATGCGCATGATGCGGGCCCGGGTTTCCTTTTCCGCGCCGAACAGCTCGATGTGGTTGTTGTAGGACTTGGACATTTTCTGGCCGTCGAGGCCCGGCACCACCGCGACTTCCTCGCGGATCATGGGTTCGGGCATTTTGAAGACCGGCCCGTAGATGAGGTTGAACTTGGCAGCGATGTCTCGCGTGACTTCAAGATGCTGCTTTTGGTCCTGCCCCACTGGCACGAGGTCGGACTGGTAGGCCAGAATATCGGCGGCCATGAGCACGGGATAGGAAAAAAGCCCGTGATTAGGGGAGAGCCCCCGCGCAATCTTGTCCTTGTAGGAGTGGCAGCGCTCCAAAAGGCCCATGGGGGTGACCACGGAGAGCAGCCACGTTAGCTCGGTGACCTCGGGCACGTCGCTCTGGCGGAAGAAGACCGAGCGGGTGGGATCCAAGCCGCAGGCGAGGAAGTCGAGCGCGACGTCGCGGGTGGCGGCGCGAAGTTTTTCGGGTTCCGTGACCGAGGTGAGCGCGTGGTAGTTGGCGATGAACAGAAACACTTCCCCCCGGTCCTGCAATTCCAAGGCCGGCTTCATCATGCCGAAATAATTCCCCAGGTGCAGCTTCCCCGAGGGCTGAATGCCCGACAGAATCCTCATGAATGCGTTTCTCCAGATACTCCGGCGAAACAGCCGGGAAAAACGGACTAGACTTTAGCCCAATCCCTGCCGCCGCACAAAGATTTTTCCGTTGTTCGCCGCCGCGAAGCGGACCGTTGGTTCAGACGGGCTTCTGGCCTGTGGCGACGCCGTAGTGGCTGCCTGGCGGGCGCTGGAAGCGAATGGCGGCAAAGCCGGTGGCCTGCAGCAGGCGGCAAATCTCCTGCTCGGAGAACACATGCGCCGTGGGGCTCACCAACATCATGTTGAGCGCAAACAGTGCCGAGAAGACGGGAGATGCGCCATCCGCGTTCACGAAGAAGTCCACCACGAAGACGCGGCCGCCCGGTCGCAATGCCTTCCATATCTTTCTGAGAATCGCCGCGGCGCTGTCCTCGTTCTCCTGGTGCAGCGCCCCGCAGAAGAGGACGGCGTCGAACGGCTCCGGCAGCGGATCTTGCCGGTAATCGCCCGCCAGAAAGCCGATGCGGGGGAGCAAAGGAGTCTGCCGTATCAAATCGCGGGCGACTTCCAGCACGGACGGCAGGTCGAACACCGTGGCGGTCAGTTCGGGATGCTTGGACGCCAGTTGGACGGAGAACGTGCCGGCGCCGGCTGCCAGATCGAGCAGCTTCGTCACGCCCGCCATGTCGAGCGCGGGCAGCAGGGCCGGCACCGTGGCCAGCGCCCGGCTGTGCATGCCGAGAACGAAGCGCTTGGTGCGTTCGGGGTCGGCCCCTAGGTGTGCGGAGGGCGGAAGGACGGGCCGGTCTGTGCGCACGGTTTCGCCCAGTTGCCCCCAGAGGGGATAGAGGTCCATGTTGAACCGCAACGCGTCCTGCAAGGGGAAGCTGGCGGAGGGCCCAAGGAACTGCGCGGCCGAGGGTTCAAGCCGGTAGCGACCGTCGGTGCACACCAGCAGGCCGAGTCCCGTGAGCGCGTTCAGCAGCGCCCGGGTGGGGCGGGGCGCGGTGCCGAGCGCTTCGGCGGCCTCGTCGGCGGTCTTTCCTGGCTCGCCGAGCACGGCGAAGAGATCGAGGCGGATGGCGGCGTTCAGGGCGGCGGAGGACCAATACGCCGTAGCCAGCTTGGTAAGCCGATCCATCGTCCATCGTGCGGCCGAGCTCATGGAACATCATGGCTTCGCCATACGGGCGAGCGCGTCGCGCAGGGCGGTCAGCGCGCGAAGGGCCTCCTCGCATTGGGTTAGACATTGTGCTGCGGGACCCGTGGCGGCCTCCCGCAAGGTCGCGACCGTGTGCTCCAGTTCGGCTATGCGGCGCTGCGCGGCGGCGAGGTCCCTGGCTTTCTGACTGGCGATTTCGTGGAGCGTTCGTTCGGCCTCCTGGATGCGTCGTTCCGCTGCCGCCAGTTGGGCGGTCTTCACGCTAAGACGCCCGTCCAGATCCGCCAGTGGCGCCTCAAGAGCCGCCAGGCGGTCTTCGGTCAGCGCGGCCGGCCTAGGCGGTTCGGCCGAGCCGTGGGCCGCGGATGGGGCGGACGGAGGAGGCGTTGTCGTTTCTTTTGGGGGAGGAGAAACGGCCGGCGAGATCTCCGGCATGGGGGCGGGCGTGGCTGGCGCAGACATAGGCGGCGCGGCCGGGGTCGGAGTTTTTTCTTCGGTGGCGGGGGCGATGAGCGTAATGGCGCCGCATTGCTTGCAGCGGACCTTCTTGCCGGCCAGATCGCGCCGCACGGACATGGGACGGCCACAACCGCCGCAGCTCGCCGTCATCATGGCGACACTGGCCGGGGCGGCGGGTGCCGCGACGGGATTGATCACGGGGGGCGTCTTTGGCGGGGCGGCGGGCATCACGGACGGCAAAGCGGCCGGTACCGGAGCGGCGGCGGGCGCCGCGTCCGGTTCCGCGTTGCTTTTAGAGACAGTGACAACCGCGCCGCAGCGAATGCACTTGATTTCCGTTGCGGCGCGACCGATTGCGCCCTTCACGCGGAGCTTGGCACCGCATTTCCCGCATTCCACCGCAATCATGTTGACGGACATTTGGGTTCCCCTGCTCGCCGCCCCCCGTGTTTGATCCGCGCGCTGAAGAGCGGCGGGGAACACAAATACCACGGTGGCCCGCGCCGTTCAACGCCCATGTTCGTGCTTGGCGGGGGTGTGGCGGGCAGATGATTCGGTCGTGTCGCGGGAAGCTCGGGATTGAAATGGCCGCGTCGGCGGGGTACGATAGGCGCCGTTTGCAAACAAGTGAGGACGGAACGGAGGTGGGTGGTGAAGCTCTTTGTGCCGGGCCGGATATGCCTTTTCGGCGAACACACTGACTGGGCCGGCAGTTACCGGCGCATCAACGGGGAGCTGGAAAAGGGCTACACTATCATCGCAGGCACGAATCAGGGGTTGACTGCGGAGGTTAAGCCGCATCCAGCCAAGCTGATTTTCCGCTCCACGCTCGGGGATGGGACGAGGCCGCCCGCATTCGAAGCGCCGATGGACCGTGAGGCGCTGCTGCGCGAGGCGCAGCGAGGCGGTTTTTTCAGCTATGCCGCCGGTGTGGCGTATCAGGTGTTGACGCATTACCGCGTGCGCGGGCTTGAAATTGACAACACTTTTACCGACCTGCCGATCAAGAAGGGATTGTCGTCCAGCGCGGCGGTTTGCGTGCTCACGGCGCGGGCGTTCAATCGGGTGTATGACCTCAAAATGACCGTGCGCGGGGAAATGGAGTTCGCCTACCTGGGGGAAATCACGACGCCCTCGCGATGCGGACGCATGGACCAGGGATGCGCCTACGGCAATCGGCCGATTCTCATGGTGTTCGATGGGGACCGCATGGACGTCGAAGAGCTTTCCGTTCCCGAGGACATGCACTTCGTCATCGTGGACCTCGGTGCGGGAAAGGACACGCGGGAGATTCTGAATCGGCTCAATCACTGTTATCCTTTTGCGGAAAACGAAATCCAGCGGGGCGTGCAGGAGTATCTCGGCCCCATCAGCGCCAGCATCACCCAGGAGGCGGTGGCGGCTCTTCGCGCGGGCGATGCGGCGGCGGTGGGGCGGCTGATGCGGAGAGCCCAGCAGGAGTTCGACCGGCATTGCATGCCGGCTTGTCCGTCCCAGCTCACGGCGCCTGTGCTGCACAAGGTGCTCGCCTACGAGCCGATTCAGCCGTTCGTGCTGGGCGGAAAGGGCGTGGGATCCCAGGGCGATGGCACCGCCCAGTTCATCGTGCCGGATCGCGAGAGCCAGGAACGCGTGATGCAGATTCTGGGGCGCGACCTGGGGCTGTCGTGTCTGCGGTTGACGATTCAAGCGGGCCGTCGCGTGCGCAAGGCCGTCATTCCGGCTGCGGGCTTCGGCACGCGACTTTTCCCGGCCACCAAGGCGGTAAAAAAAGAGCTGTTTCCCGTTGTGACGCGTGAAGGTCGGGTGAAGCCGGCCATTTTGACGATCGTGGAGGAGGCGATCAATGCCGGCATCGAGGAGGTTGGGATCATCGTTCAATCCCGGGATCGGGCGTTGTTCGAGGATTTTTTCACCGCACCGGTGCCGATCGAGAACTTCAACAAGCTCTCCCGCGAGAGCCAAGAGTACCATCGGGAATTACTGGACATCGGGCGGCGGGTGACGCTGCTCTCGCAGGACGTCCAGGAGGGCTTCGGACATGCCGTGTACTGCGCCCGGGAATGGGTGGGCGAAGAGCCGTTCCTATTGATGCTTGGGGATCACATCTACGCCGCCGACGGGGACCGGTCTTGCGCGCGGCAGGTGCTGGATGTGTACGAGCAGACACGGCAGAGCGTGGTGGGGCTCAAGGTGACGCCGGGTTCCGAGGTGCGTCATTTCGGGTGCGTCAGCGGGGTGTGGCAGGGGGGGCGTGAACGGTTGTCTGTGACGGAGTTCGTTGAAAAACCCGATGCCGAATATGCGCGCACGCATCTGGCGATGGAAGGGCTGGAACCGGACACGTTTTTTTCCGTGTTCGGTTTGTATGTGTTGACGCCGCGTATCTTCGGTCTGCTGGAGGACAACATTCGCCATGGACTGAGAGAACGCGGCGAGTTTCAATTGACCTCCTGTCTGGACGAACTGCGCCAGGAAGAAGGTTTCATGGGGTGTGTGGTCAAGGGGCGGCGGTTCGATATCGGGCAGCCGGAGGCGTATCGCCAGACCTTGATGGCCTTCGCGGGGGCGTGACTGCGAGAGGAAGGAAGTCAATATGCCGGTTTCGATTGTGACAGGCGGCGCGGGATTTTTGGGATCGCATCTATGCGATGCCTTGCTTGAAAAGGGCCACACCGTGATTTGTCTGGACAATCTGGTCACTGGACATGTGGCGAACATCGAGCATCTGGCAGGTCATGAAAGGTTCCGGTTCATCAAGCAGGATGTCACGGAATACCTCTACTTTCCGGGGGCGGTTGATTACGTGTTTCATTTTGCTTCGCCGGCCAGCCCGGTGGACTATCTGCAGCTGCCCATTCAAACGCTCAAGGTGGGCGCGCTCGGTACCCACAAGGCCCTGGGGCTGGCCCGGGCCAAAGGCGCGCGGTTCCTGCTGGCCTCCACGTCGGAGGTGTACGGAGACCCACTGATTCATCCGCAGCCTGAAACGTATTGGGGCAACGTCAACCCGGTCGGCCCCCGCGGCGTGTACGACGAGGCCAAGCGGTTTGCGGAGGCGCTGACCATGGCGTACCACCGCGTGCATGCGGTGGACACCAAGATTGTGCGCATCTTCAACACCTACGGGCCCCGCATGCGTCTGAACGACGGACGCGTGGTGCCGGCGTTCATCAGCCAGGCCTTGCGCGGCGAGCCGATAACCGTCTTCGGCGACGGCCGGCAAACACGCAGTTTCTGTTTTGTGAGCGATCTGGTGGAAGGCGTCATTCGCCTGGCGGAAAGCGCGGAGCACGATCCGGTCAACATAGGGAATCCCGCCGAGCTCACCGTGCTGGACTTTGCGGAAACGATCCGGCGCCTCACCGGCAGCCGCTCGCCGATTGTCCACCGTCCGCTGCCGGTGGACGACCCCAAGGTGCGGCAGCCGGACATCCGCCGGGCCCGGGAGGTGCTGGGCTGGAGTCCGCGGGTTTCGCTGGACGAAGGCTTGCGGCGGACCGTTGACTACTTCCGCGACATGGTGTAGGAAGCGGGCCGGCGGGCTGTTGTGAGAGGGCGAAACAGTGCAATTGCGTTTTGTCAACGAAGAGGGCCGTCAGATGGCAGTGCTCCTGGGGCGCGGGCCGGTAACGATCGGACGGGCCGAGGAGGCGGACGTGCGGTTGGCGGACGAAAAGATGTCGCGCCTCCATTGTGAAATTCGCTATTGGGATTCCGATTATGTCGTCAAGGATCTCCATTCCCGGAACGGAACGTTTCTGAATCATCGCCGCGTGGAAGTGGGCATCCTGCGCGCCGGCGACCTGTTGCGGGTGGGTGGAACCGATTTTCGGGTGGATCCCACGCCGGGCAAGGGCACCACGACCATTTTGAAGGAAGTGGGGCAGGAGTTGGAAAGCGGGAAAAAGGGTTATCGCACGGTGCTGCGGGAGATCGTCAAGACGGCGGAAGCGCGGCCGCGCGTGCGGCCGGCGGTCAAGCCGGAAGCAGCGGGTTCGGTTTCGGAGGAGCCAGGGAACAAATCGGACGAGAAAGGCGGGTGAACGATGGCGGCCAAGACGATTTTGCTGGTGGATGACGATGTGGACTTCACCGAGTCGAACAAGGAATTGTTGGAAGCGAAAGGCTATCGGGTGCTCGTGGCGCACGACGGGGCGGCGGGATTGAGTCTGGCCAAGAAAGAGCGTCCTGATTTGATGATACTCGATGTGATGATGGCGACGGAGACCGAGGGATTCGAGGTTAGCCGCAAGATTCCCGAAACGCCGGAACTGCGGAACATGCGCGTGATTCTGGTGACCGGCATTCGCAAGGCCATGGGACTGAGCTACGGGTTCGAGCCCGACGCCACCTGGCTGCCGGTCAATCAGGTATTGGAGAAGCCGATTCCGCCCGAACAACTCCTTGCGGAAATCGCCAAGGCGCTGGGAGATTGAGAGGCCGGCGTGCGCCCCCCCAGGGCGTTCCTAGGCATGGATGCATAGGATGCAGGGGGGCGTTCAGTGCGCTTTTTTCTCGGTTGCGCTTGCCTCTGCACATGTCGCCCCGGTCTCAGGGGCGTCTGATCCTGAGCTTCTCTCGGAAGGCGCCTGGCGGCGGCTTGGAGTGTTTCATGCACATCGAGATGGCCAGCCCGCTTCTGACGGTAGAACCGCCGAAGTAGTCTTTGTGCGGTTGACGAAATCCGTCTTGCGACGCCTACCCACAAAAAGACTACTTCATAATCCCGCCAATAGACTACTTCGGCGTCATCTTCTTTCGTCTTACAAAATGATTGTTAGTGTTCGTTCTCCAGGTGCTTATATCTCGCATCGGCGATAGGTGACAAGGAGGTAGAGAGACGACGAGACAAAAGCCCGTCTCGTTTCTGAAGTATAGCTAATAATACTGTTCGGCATGTGTCGAGATCAAATACGGAGACTTATGATACAAGAATACATAAAGAAGATGATGAAATTTCCTTATATAAAAAGAGTTATCCAGCAAAGAGATCGACTTCATACAGAGCTACTGTAGCGCACCAGCATTTTCTGGACAGTTGAGAGGCGGTATTCATGCTGCCGCCTCCAGCAGCGATTGACGAGCCTGAGAGGGGCTCTTGAAGCCATGGCGTTCGATCAGCCAGGTGCGATTGTAGAGGTCCTTGAAGGCCAGGAGGGCTTGACGGAGTTCCTCGACCGTCGTGAACGATCGGATCGACAGCAGGTTCTCCTTCAGGGTGCGGATGAACCGCTCGGCACAGCCGTTACCCTCCGGCTCCTGGACGAAGGCCGGAGAGCTTTTCATGCGCCTTGGGTCCATGCGCACGGCCCGCGCCGGTTCCCCCCGGGGGGAGAACCGATTCCCTTCTGCATCTCACTGCCCATCTGGACACCCTCCTCCTCCCCTGCTTTCTACCTCGATTCGGTGTCCAGGAATACTCTAGCGCGGGGGACCGGCAGTGTATTCCTGATGGTTGCCCCAGGTGTTGCTCGCTCGCCGGAAAGCGGTGGGGCTCTCCTTTGCTGCCTCCGCGCCATGGCGGATTCTGTCTGCACCGAAAAGGCCGGCCGCAAGACGTGAGTTTATTGGCGGCGAAGCTTGCCGATTTCCCGCGCCAGGGTGACGACGTGGCTCTTTTCCTCGGCGATGATCGCGTCAATGCGATCCCGGCCCTGTTTGACCGGCACGCTGTCCTTCAGGGCGGCGTAGAAGGCGATGGTCTTTTGTTCCAGCCCGATGGATGTTCGCAACAGGCTCTCCAGGGATTCTTTTCCGGTGAGGGCTTGGGCGGCTTGCGGAGAACCTTCTCCGCCGTGCTGATCGGCCATCTGCGCCAGGTACATCTCTGCTTCCAGGTACGGATCGTAAACCGTTTGCTCGCGGGCCTCCGCGGGGAGGGCGGCACGCATCGCCATGAAGGTGTCGTGATGGCCTTCCTCCATCTTGGCCATTTCGAGGAGGAAATCGGTCTGGTGGGCCGCCTTGTGCAAGGCGGCGGCTTTGCGGTAGAACACCGCGGCATTGGCTTCGTTGCGCGCAGCCACTTGAAGCACCTCATCTGCATTGAATCGGATCGTCATCGAATCCCCCTTATTGTTTCGGTGCAATATGGCTAGGCCATGCGGCGGCAATTGTCAAAAACATTCCACGACAGTCCAACGATTTGACGGATTCCGCGTTTGACAACCGGCGGCCGCTCTGAAACGATGAAGAATTATCTGTGCGGGAATGGGGCGCGTATAGCGTCATCGAGGCAGAGAGGGCCATGAGGAAAAAACCAACCAGAAAACCGACCATTCGAAAGCTGACGGACAGCGCACTGCGGACGTGGGTCGCCGGCTTGATTCGGCGTCAGCGCGTCATCGGGGTTCAAGCGGACGGCGAACGTTTTGCGTTCAAGCCGCTGACGCGGGCTGAGGATTTGCGTCTGGACTACGACGTTACGAAGATTCCTCCCAAGAAGCTGTTTCAACCTGCAGCCGAACCGCTGCTGGAATACGATCAAGCCGCCAACTACCGTTCGATCTTCGAGACGGAGCCCTTTGTGCTCTTTGGGGTCCATCCATATGACATGGTGGCGATTTTGCAAATGGATCAGGTGTTCTCCGAAAAGCATTGCGACGCGCATTATTTTGCCCGTCGGCAGAACGCGACGATCGTGGTCTGCGATGTGCAGAAAGCGTCTCCGAACGTGTTTGCCGGCTGCATGGGCACGGCCACCATTCGCAAAGGGTATGACGTGCTCATGACGAGGGTGGGCGGCCACTACGTGGTGGAGGCGGGCAGTCCCAAGGGCGAAGCATTGATGGAAGGGCTGAAAAACCGACCCGAGGCCGATGAGGCCAGTTTGCACCGCCGTGAGCAGGTGTGGGAGGACAACGCGAAGTTTCTTGTGCGGCACACGCTGCGCATGAAACCGGCGGAAATTCCGGCGTTGTTGCAGCGCTCGGAGGACCACCCGGTGTGGGAGGAAAAGGCGGCGCGCTGTTTCTCGTGCGGTTCCTGCAACCTTGTGTGCCCGACGTGTTATTGCTTCGATGTGCGCGATGATGTGAAGTGGGATTTGCAGGGGGGGATGCGGCGCCGCTACTGGGATGGCTGCATGCTCCTGAATTTCGCCAACGTCGCCGGGGGCCACAACTTTCGCAAGAACCGGGCCGACCGGTATCGCCATCGCTACTACCGCAAGGGGCTTTATGTTCCAGCCAAATTGGGCGGGGAAATCTCGTGCGTGGGCTGTGGGCGCTGTATCACCGCCTGCGTCAGCAAGATCGCCAATCCGGTCGAAATCTATAACCGCCTGTTGGAGGAACGATGATGAAGACGCGCGTCTGCGCCTGCCAAACGAAGGACGTCTACCTGCCCGAGCGCGCCCGCGTGGTGGCGTCGGAGCCTATGACGGCCACGGAACGCTTCCTGGCTTTTGAACTGGAATCCGGCCGCCCCCTGGGTCATCAGCCGGGGCAGTTCGTGGAAGTCTCGGTGCCCGGCGTCGGGGAGGCGCCGATTTCCATCTCGTCCTCGCCCACCCGCGGCGCGGCGTTTGAAATGGTGGTGCGGAAGGTCGGCAACGTATCGCGGGCGATGCACGAGCTGAAACCCGGGGACCCGGTGGGCATTCGCGGACCGTTCGGGACTTCGTTCCCGGTCGGCGGAGCGATGAAGGGGCAGGACGTGTTGTTTGTCTGCGGCGGTATCGGGTTGGTGCCCGTGCGGTCGGCGATTCAGTACGTGCTCGACCACCGGAAGGATTACGGGCATGCGACCATCCTCTTCGGCACCCGCACACCGGCCGAGCGGCTGTTTGTGGCCGAGGCCGCGGAGTGGGCCCGGGCCCCTCGCGCGACCTACATGGAGACCGTGGATCGAGGCGACGGGCAGTGGACCGGCTCGGTGGGCGTGATCACCACGCTGCTGCCTAAGGTGACGATCCAGCCGGCCAAGACCGTGGCGGTCATTTGCGGCCCGCCGATCATGTACAAGTTCGTGATTCTCGAACTACGCCGCATGGGATTGTCGGACGACCGGATGTACGTTTCGCTGGAACGGCACATGAAATGCGGTGTGGGCAAGTGCGGCCACTGTCAGATCAACGGTCTGTACGTCTGTCAGGACGGGCCGGTGTTTCGCTTTGCCGACGTTGCCCAGATCAGGGAGGCCATTTGATATGAGCAAGCCGAAAGTCGCGATTTTCGATTTTGCCTGTTGCGAGGGCTGCCAACTGCAGGTGGTGAACCTTGAGGAGGAAATCCTCGATCTGCTCAGCGTGGTGCAGCCGGTCGAGTGGCGCGAGGCGATGAGCGAGAAGTCCGACACGTTCGATGTGGCCATCATCGAGGGGTCTATCACGCGGCGCGAGGATGAGGAGCGTGTACGGGCCATCCGGGAGCGGGCGAAGGTGCTGGTGGCGCTGGGCGCGTGCGCCACGGTCGGCGGCATCAACAAGCTCAAGAACCGGTTTGCCATGGAAGAAGTCCGTCGCTGCGTGTACGACGCCGCCGCCGACATGCCGCATCTGGACACGTATCCCACCAAGGCGGTCGGCGAGGTGGTGAAAGTGGATTACCAGGTTCACGGCTGTCCGATCAGCAAGAAGGAGTTCGGATACATCCTTCGCTGCCTCGTTACGGGCAAGGAGCCTTTTGTGCCCACGTATCCGGTGTGCGTCGAATGCAAGATGCAGGAAAACGTGTGCCGCTACGAATTCAACGAAGTTTGTCTGGGCCCCGTGACGCGCGCGGGCTGCGGCGCCAAGTGCCCTTCGGCGGGCTTCTGGTGCTTCGGCTGTCGCGGGCTCGCGGAGGATCCCAACGTGCAGGCGGCGCGGGAGGTCATGGCCGAATACGGCAAGACCCCCGAAGACCTGCAGGGGCGGCTGCAACTGTTCAACGGCGGGAAGGAGCAAGCGTCATGACGAAGAGTGTGGACATCGGCGTGCATCACGTCACGCGGGTGGAAGGGCACGGCAACATCCGGGTGCGGGCGCGCGACGGCGTGGTGGAACAGGTGGAATGGCAGGTGCCGGAAGCGCCCCGCTTCTTCGAGGCCATGGTGCGCGGCCAAAGCTGGGAAGACATCCAGACCATTGTCAGCCGCATTTGCGGCATCTGCTCCGTGACCCACTCGATGGCCGCCATCAAGGCGGTGGAAGACGCCATGGGGGTGGAAGTTTCCGAGCAAACCGACCGGCTGCGCATGCTGCTGCACTATGGCGAGCAGATCGAGAGCCACGTGCTGCACGTCGGCTACCTTGTGGCGCCGGATCTTCTGGGGCAGAAGTCCGTGGTGCCGCTCGTGGCCTCCCATCCGGAGCAGGTCAAGACGATCATTCGCGCCCACCGTCTCGGCAACCACATCATGGAGGTGCTGGGGGGCCGCATGACCCATCCGGTGACGATCAAGCCGGGCGGTTTTTCGAAGCTTCCGACGGAGGAGACGCTGCGGGACCTTAAACAGCGGCTGGAAGCGGTGGTGCCGGATCTTCAGGTCATCGCGGAACTTGTGGCGAGCCTGGCGGATCGGTTGCCGAAGTTTCAGCGCGAGACGGAATACGTCGCGCTCACGCATCCCGATCACTACACGTTCTATCACGGCCGGATCGCGAGCACGGACACCAAGGAGACGGTGGACGTGCATGAGTTCGAGTCGGTGGTCAACGAGTATGTCCATCCGCAGTCGACGGCCAAGTGGACGCGGTGGCATCGCGAGTCATACGCCGTGGGGGCGCTCGCGCGCTTCAACATCAACGCGGGGCAGTTGCTGCCGCTGGCGGCCAAGACGGCCCGACTGTTCGGGCTTCAGCGCGGGGCCTGCAATCCGTTTTTGAACAACGTGGCGCAGGTGGTCGAGACGGTGCAGGTGGTGGAACATTCAATTCAGTTGATTGATGAGCTGTTGACGCGCGGTATCCGTCCGGAGACGCCGCGTGCTACGCCGCGCGCCGGGGAAGGCGTCGGCTGCGTCGAGGCGCCGCGGGGCATTCTGTTCCACCGGTATGCGTTCGACGAGAACGGCCGCTGCACCCGCGCCAACATCTGCATCCCGACGGGGCAGAACCATGCGAACATCCAGAAGGACTTCGAGGCCTTTGTGCCGCAGTTTTTGGAGCATGGGCAGGACCAGTTGAGGTTGTGGATGGAAATGCTGGTGCGCGCCTACGATCCGTGCATTTCCTGCTCCACGCATTACCTGCAGGTGGAGTTCGTTTAACCGCGCCGGCGGGGCGCGGCGGAAACGGGCATGCGGGCGCCGGTTTGCGTGGTCGGGCTGGGCAATGTCCTCATGGGCGATGAGGGCGTGGGCGTCCACGTAGTGCGGCGCCTGGCCGAGGAAGCGGCCGACTGGCCGCAGGCCGAATTTCTCGATCTGGGCACGGGCGGCCTGACGCTCTTGCATGCGGTGGCCGGGCGCCGCAAGGCGATCGTCGTGGATTGCGCCCGCATGGGCGCTACGGCGGGAGCCCTGCGCCGGTTTCGCGCCGAGGAAGTTCGCTCGACGAAAATGCTCTTGGGCGCGTCGCTCCATGAAGGGGATGTCCTCCAGGTGTTGACCCTTGCTCGCCGGCTTGGCGAAGCGCCGGCGGATGTGGTGCTCTTCGGGATAGAACCCGCCGAGGTGGCTTTTTCCGGGAAGCTGTCAGAGCCCTTGGCCGCGCGTTTCGAGGAGTATGTGAGGCGGGTGCGGCAGGAATTAGTGGAGCCGTTGGGCGACAACCATGCATGAATTCGCGATTACGGAGCGGCTTGTGGAAACGGCGCTGCGAACGGCCGCGGAATCGGCGGGACCCGATGCGCGGGTGCGACGGGTGCGGATGGTCGCGGGTGCGCTGCATGCCCTGGTGGAGGACAACATGCAGATGGCTTACGCCGTGCTGACGCGGGGCACGGCGGCCGAGGGATCGCGCCTTGAAATCGTGCGCCGGCCAGTCATCGCCGCCTGCGGTGGGTGCGGTTGGAGCGGCGAAATCACGCCGCCTTTTTTTGTCTGCCCGCGCTGCGAGCACGTCGGTGTGGAGGTTACGGGCGGGAAGGAGTTGTTCCTGGAGGAAGTGGAGACGGCCGATGAACATTAAAGTGTACCAAGACCTGATGGGAGCGAACGAGGAGTGGGCCGCGCGCACACGGGTGTTGCTCAAGGAGAAGGGGCTGGCCATGGTGAACCTGATCGGGGCGCCGGGATGCGGTAAGACGGCGGTGCTGGAGGTCATGGCCCGGCGAAAAGACGGGCCTCGTTTCGCCGTGCTGGAAGGGGATGTGGAAACCACGCGGGATGCCGAGCGGCTGGCGCGGCTGGGACTGACTGCCAGCCAATTGTTGACCGGCGGCGCGTGCCATCTGGAAGCCAAGCTCGTGCACTATGCGCTGCGGGACTTGCCGTTGGACGAGCTGGACCTCGTGGTGGTGGAAAATGTGGGCAACATGGTGTGTCCGGCGGAATTCGACATCGGCGAGCACGCCAAAGTGGCGGTGTTGAGCGTGACGGAAGGGGAAGACAAACCGCTGAAGTATCCCCTGTTGTTTCGCGAGGCCAAGGCCGTGCTGCTTACCAAGACCGATCTGTTGCCGCATCTGAGCTTCGATCTTGCGACCTGCTTGAAAAACCTGCAAAGCGTCAACGCTGCGGCCCCGGTGTTTCAGATGTCGGCCGCGCGGGAAGAAGGGTTTGGGCCGTGGCAGGTCTGGTTGAACGAGGCGCGAGCCGAAGCCCGCAGCCCCTAACCCGGTTTCAACGGACGAAAAACATCACGCTGGCTTGAGGCGGCCTGCCGGTTAGCTCGATGTCGTCCACATTCCACCAGTCATTGGCGTCGCATTTGGTCACAATTTTCAACCGCACGGATTGACTGCCATTGGGCAGGACGATTTGAAGCTTGGCCCATCCGTCTCCTTGCGCGTCTCGGCGCCCGCCGCCGGCGGGGCCGTATGCTACGCTTGCGCCTAGTGTCGTTCGTGCCGTTACTTCGGAGAACCGCCACCGCGCGCCGCCCGAGCTGGCTGCGCCGCCGCCCCACACGCGAATGTCCGGCTCGGAGGGAAGCGACTGGTCGTTGACCGCTGCGTACACGGCCACGTAGTCGTTGCTGTCCGGCCCGTCTGCGGAGGCGCTGTTGCTGGCGGTGGCGGAGATGTACAGGGTCACCGTTACGTCGCGATAGTGGTGGCACGATACTGGGGAAAGAATGAGGGTCGCCGTGGCATTTTCTGTTTGATACGAATAGGCGCCGGAGCGGATGCGAGCGTCCTTGGGGGCTTTGTCGAGCGCGCCCGGGTTATTGGTGATCGCGCCCTGCGCTTGCTCGATCGCCCATGTGTCTTCCGCCGTGCCTTCGAACCCCTGGAAGGCCAGCCGAATTGGCGGCCGCAGTATTTCGGCATCGGCGAAGGTCATTTCAAAGGCTGCATCTTCGCTGAATGCCCAGAAGGGGGCGGTCCCGATGGCGCTGCGCAGTTCGGCCGCTGTCCCTACTAACTGCGTAGCAAAACGGCCGTTGTCAATGTCCGCATTGGACGCTAGATGCTTCGCGGTATGAAGGGCGGTCCACCCGTCTCGCAAACCGGGAGGCACTTCGCAGCCTACTGTCCAGTCCGTGCCCTCCGTGTTCAGGGTGAAGAGAAAATTTGTGCCTACGCTCGCGAGTTGAAACGCCGTTAGTTGATCGCCGGACGCGCTAAAAGTGAACACGCTATCGCGTGTGACGGTGCCGCGGGATGTGCCCGTCCCTGCATTCGTTATGGTGACCACGGCTCCGGCCGCTAGCCCTTCGGGTGGTGCCGTGTAGGTCATGACCGTTTCCCCGGGGCGCAACACGTTGTTGGACACGGCTTTGTCGGTGAAGAAGATTGTTTCGCCGCCTGGCACATTGGTCAGAACGACGAAAGCGAAATCCTTCGAGCCGTCAGCGTTGAATCCCACGACATAGAGATCTCCAGGCGCTAAAGCGGCTTGCGCGGGCTGGAGCATCAAAATGATCAGAGCGCAGAAGTACCACGCTGGGCACGTGGACATGTTCCGATGCAGGATCATCCGCGACACCTCTTTCAACTTTACGTTTACCGGTTTTCAAGTACGGACGGAGCGGGCGAACTCTTCCGATAAGTTGTATTTGCGTCAAGCACAAAAGCGGTTTGCGTGCAGCCGGCCCGAGCCTGCATGATGTGCTTGTAAAAGGCGGGGCTTTGGACAGAATCAGCGATCCATGAGAATTGTGCTGGCGTTTGACTCTTTCAAGGGCAGCTTGTCGGCGGCGCGGATTGGCGAGATTGTGAGCGCGGCGATACGGCGGGCGGATCCGACGGTTGCCATCATTAACAAGCCGATGGCGGACGGCGGCGAGGGGACCGCGGAGGCGGTGCGCCTGGCGGCCGGCGGGGAGTGGGTTGTGCGGAACGTCATGGGGCCGCGCCCCGAGCGACGAGTGCAGGCTGGTTTTGTGCGGTGGCCCAACCGCGGAGCGCTGGTGGAAATGGCGGCGGCCAGCGGGCTTACGTTGTTGGATTTGGGTGAACACAATCCGCTGGTAACGACCACGTACGGAACAGGAGAATTGGTGCGGGCTGCGCTGGAAGGCGGGGCGTTGCGTCTGTGGTTGGCGGTAGGCGGCAGCGCCACAGTGGATGGCGGCGCGGGCATGGCTGCGGCGCTTGGGTGGCGTTTCCTGGACGGATCAGGCCATCCGTTGCCGCTGGGCGGCGGCGCGCTGGAACGATTGGCGCGCATTGTGCCGCCTCCCGAACCGGTGCGGGTGCCTGTGGAGGTGTTGTGCGATGTGGACAATCCCCTGTGCGGTCCGGAAGGTGCCGCTGCGGTGTATGGGCCGCAAAAAGGGGCGACGCCGGAAATGGTGGAGCGACTGGACCGGGGGTTGCGGCGGCTGGCGGAGTGCGTCAGCCGCGATATGGGCAGGAACATTGAGGCGCTGCCCGGCGCGGGGGCGGCGGGTGGGCTGGCGGCCGGGGCGGTAGCCTTTCTCAATGCATCGCTGGTATCGGGCATAGACACCATCATGGCGCTGGCGGGATTGGAAGAAGCGTTGGCCGGTGCGGACTGGCTGATAACGGGCGAAGGCTCGTTCGACGAGCAGTCCCTGCGGGGCAAGGTGGTGTCTGGGGTGACGCGCGTGGCGTGCCGGCGGGGGATACGCGTGGCCATCATAGCCGGCCAGGTCCGCCTGCCGGAGTCCCAATGGCGGGCGGCGGGCATCGAAATGGCACTGGAGCTCAAAGAGCCCGGCGTGCCGCTGGATCGAACGCTGGCGGAAACGCCCCGTCTGCTGGCGG
>CALHGX010000045.1 GCA_938031185.1 uncultured bacterium | reverse complement strand
TGGCCGCCTCGGTTGATGCCCTGTCGGGCGCGGTTACCAACGGCCATCTCATGATTCGACCGGGTTGGCAGGATTGGCGAGTGTTGACCGCCGGTGTCGTGTTGGTAAGGACGGAGCGGTTGGAGGCGGAAGACATCGCTTGCGCGACGGCTTGTTTGTCGGAAGCAGTGCGCTCGGCCACGGATGGCCTCGTGCTGGATCTTCGCGCTGCGAGAGGAAATGGTTGGGCGGCGGTTCCCATCCTTGCCGGCGCGTTGGGGCAACAGGAAGAGGAACTGTTTTGGGCCGAGGACGCGCGGGGAGAACGGCAAGTTTTTTCGAGCCCTTTGGCGTCGGGGAAAGCGATGGATATGCCGTTGGTCGTACTGACGGACGGGCAAACAGCAGGGGCGGCTGAATTGCTCGCGGGCGTTCTTAAGATGAGCGGCCGGGCCATATTGGTTGGTGATGTCACGGCCGGCGATCCGTGGTGGAGGGAAGCGGTGCCGTTGGCCGATGGGCGCGTGTTGCGCGTGGCCACCCGGCGCTTGATTTTGGCGGATGGCGAAAGCTACGAAAGCGGCATTCCGCCCGACGTGCAAGGGCGCCGGCGACCGGCGGCGGCGCCCGTGGCGCAGAGGGCGGCGCCGGCCGCGAACGCCGGGGCGGATGCATGGCAGGAGGATGTGTGGATGCGGCAGGCGGTGGACATCCTGACGGCGCTTCGCGTCTTGAACCGGCCCAGGGAGTTGGCGGACAAGCCATGAGCGGAATCGAACAAAGCGGGCCGACTTCTGAGGGGCGGCGCTGACTCATGGCCAGGCGAACCATCCTGTTTGTCTGTTCGGGCAACATCTGTCGCAGCCCGATGGCGGAATACCTCCTGCGGAGCTGGCTCGGGCCGTCATCGGAATGGGAGATTCGTTCCGCGGGTGTGATGGCGGTCGAGGGCTTGCCGGCCAGCCGCGAAGCGGTGGAGGTGTTGCGGGAAAAGGGCATAGACCTTTCGCACCACGCCAGTGAAGCCCTGGACTGGAAACGGGCCTCGCAAGCCGATATCATTATTTGCATGACCCGCGCGCATGTGGCGATGGTGCGGCACATGTTTCCCAACCTTGCGCCGTCTAAAGTGGTCCTGTTTTCCTCCTTCAGTGCAGAGGATTCCGAGGATGACATCGAGGACCCCATCGGGCAATCGGTGGACGTATATCGGGCTACGCGGGATCGGATGGATCGGATCATTCCCGACATGATTTTGAGGTTACGGGAATTGTTTGGCCAGGATGGCAGAAGGACATCATGAAGATAGCGATCGGAGCGGATCATGGCGGTTTTGAGCTCAAGGAGCGGCTGAAGGCGTTGCTGGCGCAGCGGGGGATCGAGACGGACGATGTGGGAACGCACTCCGCTGCCCGGACGGACTATCCGGATTATGCGAGGGAAGTCGTGCTGCGTGTGCTGGACGGCCGGGTTAAGGAGGGCATTTTGATTTGCCGCACGGGCATCGGAATGAGCATCGCAGCCAACCGCTATCCCGGTATTCGCGCCGCGCTTTGCCTTACGCCGGACATGGCCGCGATGGCCCGCGACCATAATCAGGCGAATGTGCTGGTCTTGGGCGGCGATTTGGAAACTGCGGCCGATGCGGAACGCATATTGGAACGATGGCTTTCCATTGCCACTGTCACGGAGGAACGGCATGGACGGCGCTTGGCCAAGGTAGAGACGCATGCCGGCGCATTGGCGGAATATGCCGCGGTGCGCGAAACGGATCCAGAAACGGCGGCCGCGTTGCTCGGCGAGTTCGAGCGCGAACGGGACAGCCTGGACCTGATCGCCTCCGAAAACCACGCCGGGCGGGCCGTGCGGCTGGCGCAAGGCTCGATCATGACAAACAAATATGCCGAGGGGTACCCCGGTAAGCGGTGGTACAACGGCTGCGAATATGTGGATCAAGCCGAAACGTTGGCCATTGCGCGTGCGCGCCGCCTTTTCGGAGCCGACCATGCGAACGTGCAGCCCCATTCGGGCAGCGCGGCCAACATGGCGGTGTACTTCGCCGTCCTCCAGCCAGGTGACACGATTCTGGCGATGAGCCTGGCCCATGGCGGACACCTGACGCACGGGCACAAGGTGAATTTTTCTGGTCGATTGTTCCACGTCGTAGGCTATGGCGTTCATCGGGAAACCGAGCGCATTGACTACGATGAAGTGGCGCGCCTGGCGATGGAACACCGCCCCCGGCTGATTGTGGCCGGGGCCAGCGCTTATCCGCGGACGATCGAATTCGAGAAACTGCGGGCCATTGCCGATGAGACCAAGGCGATGCTGATGGTGGATATGGCACACATTGCCGGATTGGTTGCGGCCGGTTGCCATCCGAGTCCGGTGCCGCACGCGGAATTCGTCACCTCCACCACGCACAAGACCCTGCGGGGGCCGCGCAGCGGCCTGGTCTTATGCCGGGAAGCATATGCCGCCGAAGTGGATCGTCAGGTCTTTCCGGGCCTTCAGGGCGGTCCGCTGATGCATACCATTGCGGCGAAGGCGGTGTGCTTCCGTGAGGCGCTGCAGCCGGAGTTCAAGGCGTATCAGGAGCAGGTGGTGCGGAACGCTCGGGTCATGGCGGAAACGCTGGCGGCGCACGGCTTACGCATCGTTTCCGGCGGCACGGACAATCACCTCCTGCTGGTGGATCTGACGCCGGTGGGGATCACCGGCCGAGACGCCGCGGCGGCGCTGGAAAAGGCGGGGATCACGGTGAACAAGAACGCGATTCCCTTCGATCAAAAGCCGCCGGCGATTACGTCGGGCATTCGCATCGGCACGCCGGCGGTGACGACGCGCGGCATGAAGGAAGAAGAAATGCGGCGGATCGGGGGTTGGATCGTGGCCGTGATGGAGCACGCGTCGGACGAAGGGTTTTTGTCGCGGCTGCGGGGCGAAGTCCGGGATTTCGCACGGGCTTACCCGTTGCCCTGAACGGGACGGCCCAGTTCTTCGAGCACGATATCCGCAGCGCGCGCCGCGGCACCACCGGTTCCGAGCGCGCGCCGAACCGCGGCCAGCCCCTCCAATGTTTCCGCGCGGGCGGGGCTTTCTTCGATCAGACGGTTCAGGGCGTCCGCCAAGCGAACGGGGTTGGCCTGACCTTGGATCAGTTCCGGACACACCCGGCGGCCGGCCACGAGGTTTACCATGCCGATGTGCGGCACTCGGATCAGCATCCGTCCGAGCAGATAGGTCGGCAGCGAGGTTCGATAGACGACCACGTGGGGACAGTTCATCAGGGCGGCATCCACCGTGGCGGTGCCCGAGGCCACCCATGCGGCGCGCGCCTGCCGGAGGACGGCATGGGTGCGGCCCACCACGATATCGAACCGCGCGGGCCCTGAAGACTGGCGAGCCAGCACGCGCCGGGCCATATCGGCCACCGGCTCCGTGGGGGAGGCCAGCAGGAAGGACGCCTCGGGGTGGTGCTGTTCCACCCGCTTGGCGGCAGCCCAGAGGGGGGGGAGTATGCGCTCGATCTCCTGACGGCGGCTGCCCGGCAGCAGGGCGATGCGAGGGCCGCCGGGCCAAGGCCATTCCATGGGCGGGGCGTCGAGCGCGACGCGGGCCTCGTCCACCAACGGATGTCCCACATAGGACACCCGCAACCCCGTGTCCTCGAAGACAGGGGGCTCAAAAGGAAAGATGGCAATGAGGCGGTCCACCACCCGCGCCATGAGGTCCACTCGGCTGCGATGCCAGGCCCAAACCTGCGGGCAGATGTAGTAAATCACTTTCAAGCCGCGGCTTCGCAAACGGGCGGCCAGCCGCAGGTTGAAGCCGGGATAATCCACCAGGATTACGGCGTCGGGACGCCGGACCAGCGCGGCGGACTCCATTTCGCGCAGCGCGCGCCGGAAAAAGCCCAACCGCCGGATGACTTCGGAAAACCCCATGACCGCCATGTCGCGCGTCTCGTACAGCGTTTCCATGCCGACCGCGCGCAGACGATCGCCGCCGATGCCGAAAGCGGTCACGCCAGGTTCGCGCGCCCGCAACTGTTCCAACAGACGGGCGGCGTGCAGGTCTCCGGACACTTCGCCGGCCACGATCAGCAGCCGGAGCGGGCGGCTCACGACCCCCCCCGGCGGATGTGCTCGCAAATGGCAGCGGCCAGTTCCAGGGCCGCCATGCCGTGTTCTCCCGTAACGACAGGATGGGTGCCCTCCCGGATGCAACGCACGAAGGAGGCGAGTTCTTTTGCCAGTGGTTCGTCTTTCTCGATGGGCACTTCTTCGCGTGTGAGCCCGGCATTCGTCTTTCGCAACATCTGCCCGCTCTGGTTCTGGTAGTCCAGTGAGACATACGCGTCGGGTTGAAAAACCCGGATCTTGCGCATTCGTTCCTGACTGATGCGGCTGGCGGTGACATTGGCGACGCAGCCGCTCTCAAAGCACAGACGGACGTTTGCGATATCCTCCGTCGGGCTGAGCACGGCAACACCCACGGCGTGGATCTCGCGAACGGGCGACCGCACCAGATGTCGTATGATTTCCAGGTCGTGGATCATCAGGTCGAGCACGACGCTGATGTCCGTGCCCCGCGGCGGCAATCCCGGTCGGGGCGGAGGGTAGGGGGCCAGACGGATGGCTTCAATGAAACGGGGCTGCGTGAGCACCCCCTCCAGAAAACCCATGACGGGATTGAATCGTTCCACATGGCCGACCTGCAGGATGACGTTGTGGCGCGCGGCTATACGGACCATTTCTTCCGCCTGCGCCACCGAGACGGCGATGGGTTTCTCCACCAGGACGTGGATGCCCCGGCGCATGAGCGCTGAGGCTATTGCGGCGTGTTGATTGGTCGGCACCACGACGCTGGCCGCTTCAACGGCGTCGGCGAATTCCTCCAGCGAGGCGCAGGCGCGGGTCTGATAGCGAGCGGCCACTTCCCGCGCGCGATCCGCGTCCGTGTCGTAGACGCACGCCAGCGCCGCGTTTTCCAGGGACGCATAGACCTTGGCGTGCCATTGCCCGAGGCTGCCGACGCCGATCACGCCCACCTTCAGCGGGTTGTTCATGATGCGGTAGTCCCCGTTTTTTCTTCCCCATTCGTGCGCACGGCCACCAGCGCGATGCCGTGACGGTCCGCCTCGCGCTGCAAGGCCTCGCGTTCGAGCAAAATGGTCCGGCCTGCTTCCACGGCGAGCACGGCGGCTTTGATTCGCCGCAACAGGGCAAGCGTACGCCGACCGATGACGGGGATATCGAAGCGCATGTCATGGCCTTGTTTGGCGACCTTGACGACGACCGTGCCCGGTCCGCCGAGCTGGCCGGCGCGGCGCAGCGTGGCATCCGTGCCTTCGAAGGCTTCCACCGCGAGGATGGTGCCGGCTTTGATGACGACGGTCTGGCCGATTTCAAGGCCGCTGACCGCCTTGGCCACGCGCAAACCGAGCCGGACGTCCTCCATTTCAGCCGGGTTCGGGGCCCGCGTGGTGAGCACGCCCGGCGCCGGCATGGCGTCTTCCATAAAAAGGCTGGCCGGGAGCAGCTCCACGCCGACGGAGCGAAGCTCGTCGGCCACGGCGCCAAAAATGGTGTGCGCGTTGCGCTGGGGAAGGCGGGCCAGCAGCGTCATGGCGGCGCGGTCCATTCGCACAAGGAACAGATTGCGCGGCGCCAACTGTCCCGCCATGACCGCATGCGGGACTCCTATGGCTTTGGCCAGAGAGAGAAAGCGGTCAAGTTGGCCGACGCGCACCCAGTGTGTTTCGGTGGCCCAGCGTTCGATCCGGCGCTCGGTTTCGCCCCGAAAGGCGATCACGGCCAGCCGCCGGACCCCCTGGCGGCGGGCAGACTCGGCCAGCAGCAGCGGATAGACGCCGCGTCCGGCGATCAAGAGCAGTTCCGGCACGGGCGGAGTGGTCATGTTCGGGACGCATTCCTGCGATCAGACGGAAAGGATGCGACGGCTTTCATCGAGGAAAATGCCTTGGAGATTCATCCGCAGGGCGGCGGGATTCGTGGCATGGCGCATGCCTTCCTCTTGTGTGATGTATCCTTCGGTGATCAGCTTGTAGATGGACTGGTTGAACGTCTGCATCCCGTCTTCAACACCGGTTTCGATGGCCGCGGGCAGCAGGTCGAGTTTGTCCTGTTCGATCAGTTTGCGCACGGTGGGGCTGTTGATCAGGATTTCCACCGCCGGCACGACGCCGCCCTGAGAAGCCGGGATGAGCCGCTGACACACCACAGCGTGAAGATTGGCGGCCAATGCGAGACGGGTTTGCTCCCATTCGCCCGAGGGGAAGAATTCCAGAACCCTATGGGTTGCTGCAGCGGCGGTTCCCGCGTGCAGGGTCGTCATGATGAGGTGTCCGGTTTCGGCTGCGGCCAGCGCGGTTTGAAAGCTCTCTTTGTCGCGCATCTCGCCGATCATGATCACGTCGGGGTCCTGGCGCAGGACATGCTTAAGCGCCTGGTGGAAGCTCATCGTGTCGAGGCCCACTTCGCGTTGCGTGATCAGGGACTGTCCGTCGGCAAAAAGGTATTCGATCGGGTCTTCGACCGTGATGATGCGCCGGGCCTGGCTGCGGTTGATTTGCTGAATCAATGCAGCCAGCGTAGTGGACTTGCCGCAGCCTGTTGTGCCGGACAGCACCACGATGCCCCGCGGCGTCAACGCCAGCGTTTTCAGGGCCGCGGGCAGATGCAGCTCTTCGATGGTAGGGATGGTGGTCTTGACATGCCGCATCACGAGGGCGGGATTGAGCTGCGCCATGAAGGCATTCACGCGGAAACGGCCGACGCCGTCCAGGGCGTAGGAGAAGTCCGCCTCATGCGATTTTTCAAAAGATTCGGCGAGGTGTTTGGGCAGTATCTCCCGAATCATCGCCCAGAGGTCTTCCGCCGTGAGGGGCGACCCGCCTGAAGCCGTGAGGCGGCCATGGATCCGCAGAAAAGGCGTTTGGCCTGTTTTGAGGTGAAGGTCCGATGCGTCCCTAGAGACCGCGTCCCGCAGGAGATTGGCAATCATGCTCATGGCCCTTCCTCCCTTCGCCGGAATCCAAGCACAACCCATCGCCGTTGGCAAGAACAGGCGGCTTTCTCTTATGTGGCCTCCGTGAACCAGCGGGTGGCTCGCGGAAGTCGGGGCTCTGTTGGCCGCACAAAGGTGTTGACGACGTGGGAGGCACAAGGAAGCATACGGTGCATTGACCGTGCGGCTTTTTGTGCCCCGGTAGCTCAGTTGGACAGAGCAGCGGTTTCCTAAACCGCAGGTCGCGCGTTCGATCCGCGCCCGGGGTACCACAGACTTCGCCGCCGAAAGCCGGTTCAAATCTTGTCGGCGGTGAACGTGCCGGAATAGACGCCCACGGCGCCGTTGGTGGTCACCACGGAACCGGTCAGCGATCCGACGATCCGGGAACCGAGCAGCGCGCCCTGGTAGCGGATTTCTCCGGTCTTGTCGGGATCGTCCACGCGTCCGGTCATGGAGAAGGCGTTATCGCGAAGCGTGCCCTCCAGATGGCGGCCGGGCTGCAGGTTGTCGCTGGTGACGATGCCGCTGGAGACGACGGTGAAGGATACGGGACGCGTCTCAACCGACGGGGACTCCCCGGTGATATCCAAAACGGTGGTCACAGTGCCCGCGAAGGTGCCGGTGTTGGTTGTCGTCGCGCCGCCGCCATCGTCGCCGCCCTGAGATCCCGCGATCAGGGCAGCGGCTCCGCCCGCGAGCGCGATGCCGCCCGCGATCAGTGCGGGCTTCTTCCACGAGCGGGACGTGGCGCCGGGTTGGTCCGGAGGCGTCTCCGCAGCGGCGCGAAGGTTTATTCTATGCCAAGGCGTCTCGGAAATGGCGTCGGTTCGGTCCGTCGCCTCGACGTAATAGAAAATCTCCGAAGCGGCGTCAAGCAGCGAAGCGGGAATGGTGCCGATAAACGCCCCAGCGCCCGCGTCCTGCATAGCTTGTTTGAACGGCGCGGCGTCGCGGCTGACCGCATAGTACAGGGTGACCGAATTGACGCCCTGATCGGCCGTGACGGTAGCGCGAATTTGAATGGCCTGGCCTTTCGGGGCGGCCCGCACAGGGTCATGCCGGATGACCGGCGGACGAGCCGCCGCGCCGAAAGCCGTCGCCACAAGACCGGCGAATATGAGTGACCGCCATGCGAACGCACTCTTCTTCATAGGTTCTCTTTCGACGTTTCCAACGGGCACCACAACCGTGAGCAACTATATCGCATGTGGGGCCAACAGAAAACGGCAAAAAGAGATGACCATGCGGGATCGAGACGGGGGCAGATAGGGGGGGGTGGACGGCGGGGGCCGCCTATTCGGTGCGGAGAGCGTCCGCCGGATGCATGCGGGCGGCGAGGCGGGCGGGGGCGTAGGAGAACAGCCCGCTCAAGGCCAGCGCCGCCAACCAGGGAAGAATCCATGTGAGAAGGCCAAAAGAAAGCGGCATGGGCGCCTGGCTCGCAAACAGGCGGAGCAAAGCCCATGCGATGGTTGTGCCCGCCAGTGCGCCGGCAAACGTGACAAGGAGGGCCTCGAGCACGAACAATGCGGCCACCTCGCGCGGGCGGGCGCCCAAGGCCCGCCGCAAGCCGATTTCGCTGGCGCGATCGCGCACATTCGCGATCATCAAGCTCATGAGCGTGACGCCACCCAGCGCGAGGCACAGCAGGGAGACAATGCCTGCGGTAAAGGCGACGGCTCTTTCAAGGTGACGAACCGGCCGGACCAAGGTTTCGGGAGTGATCCACTGGAAGGGCGGCAGATTTGGGGCGGACAAAAGCCGGCGCGCTTGGGACAGCGTGCCTTCGTATGCCTCGAGCGCAGCCGCACGAACGAGAATCGCGTCCACGGTGCAGGCTTCGTTCCGGCGACGCCACAAGTGGGCGGTGGGACGAGGGACGAAGGCGACGCGATCTCCAAGGGGTAACACGGTCTGGGCGGAGGATGCTTCCTCGGTGCTGATCCCCGCGTCTGAGAGAACGCCTACGACGGTGAACGGCACGCCGCCGATCGTGACCAGCCGTCCGACATCCCAATTGGCCTGGCGGGCCAGGGCCTCCGTGATCACCATGCTGCGAGCCTGAGTTTGCCGGTCCAAAGCGTCTAGAAACCGCCCCCTGCTCAGCGTCCAACCCCGCACCGCTGCCAGATGCTCGTCTGTGGCGATGATGGAAATCCGCTCTCCTTGACCGTCTGCGAGGACGTCGTTGAGCCGTTGCAAGGCCGTGACGCGGCCGTCGGACAGATTTCGCCTCAGGATTTCGACCACGGCTTCGGAGCAGGCCGTGGCGCCGCTTCCCGGCGCGGCCGGGTGCGGAGACGGCAGGAGCGCAAAGGCATGAACGCCGAGTTCTTCGATCGCGCGGCGGGCCTGTTCACGAAGTCCCTCGATGACGCAGAGCAGAACAGTCAGCGAGGCCATGCCGAGGGCTATGGCGGTGAAGGAGAGCAGCGTTCTGCCGGCGTGACCGCGCAGACCGTCTCGAATGTCCGCAAGCAAGCCCGGCATCGCTCAATTCTCCGGCGGCTGCAGCGCGCCGTCCTTGCATATGAGGTGGCGCGTGCCATAGCGCAGCAGTTCCTCATTGTGGGTGACCAGGACCACCGGCACACCCTCGGCATGGGCAGCGCGAAAAAGCTCGAGCACGACCATCGCATTGACGCGGTCAAGGTTGCCGGTTGGTTCATCGGCGAGCAGCAAATCCGGCCGCAGCGCGAGGGCCCGGGCCACGGCCACCCGCTGCATCTCTCCGGCGGAAAGCAAGCGGGCGGGCCGGTCGGCGATGGGGGCGAGGCCGAGGCGGCGCAGCGCCTCGTCGGTGAGAACGCCGGCCGCTGTGGCGCTGTGACCGGTGTAGCGGAAGCGGAACAGAATGTTCTCGCGGGCCGTGCGATGCGGGAGCAGGCAGAAACGTTGAAAGACCATGCCGATGCGTCGGCTGCGCAGCCGGCAGCGTGTTGACTCCTCGGCGGTGCTCATATCCTGACCTTCGAACAGGACCTGGCCCGCTGTGGGGCGGTCCAGCAGCGCGAGGAGGTGGAGCAGCGTGGATTTTCCGGAACCGGAAGGCCCCGTGACGACAAGGAAGTCTCCCTTGTTCACGCTTAGGCCAACATGATGAAGGGCGGCGAAGGAACCTTGCGGAGTCGGATAATGGCGCGCAACACCGCGCAATTCAACCACGGGCGTTGTCATGGCAGACGCACCGCATCACCGGGGCGCAAGCCCCACAATACTTCCACTTCGGTTTCGTTCGCCATGCCGACTTCAATGCGGCGCTCTTCGTCCGCGCGGGGGGCTGCGAGGCGGACGAACGCGTCGTTGCCGGCCCAGCGAACCGCGGCGCGGGGGAGACGCAAAGCCGTTTCCCGGCGATAGGATCGGATGCGGGCGCGGGCCGTCATGCCGGAGCGCAATCGCTCGTCGTCCCCCGCGAGGCGAATGAGGACGCCAAAGTATTTGGTGCCATCCGGGCGGCCGGGCACGATCTGGGCCATGGAGGCGACCGATTCCACCTCGCCGGTCATAACCAGACCGGGATATGCGATCGGCTGCACAAGGGCGAGCGATCCGGGCTGCACCAGCCGCAAGTCCGATTCGGGCACGTCGCAGCGCATGACCAGTTGACTCATGTCGGGCAGGGCCATGAACGGCTGGCTGCGATAGACCATGTCGCCCACGCGCACCGGGCGGAATTCCCCGCCCACGTTGACGGAACGATACGCCACGACGCCGTCCGACGGCGCGGTGACCACGCAATTCGACCACTGCCGCCGGGCCGCCTCCAGTTCCTGTTCGGCGGCCGCAAGGACGGCCTGCGCCCGCTCGATGGCGGCGGGATGAAGAAACTGGCGGGTCAGAGCGAGCTGCCGTTTGAGTGAGGCCGCCGCTCGCTCGGCGTTTTCGAGCTTCAATTCCTGCCGTCGCACCTCCTGTTCCGGAATCAACGCTTCTTGCAGCAGTTCCGTGTAATCCGCGAGCGCTTGTTGTTCTTCGGAAACCTGCCGGAGCGCGTCGGCCAGACGGGTTTCCAGGTCCCGGATCTCGAGAGGGATGCGCGCATTGGTCAGAGCGATCAGCTCGGCGCTCGCCAGTTTCCAGTCGCGCTCCAGCCGCACGAGGTCGCGTTCGACCTGAACGTTGTCGAATCGCGCCAGGACATCTCCTTCGCGGACGCGCGCGCCGTCGGGCGCGAGCTCGACGATTGTGGCTGATCCGAGACGGGACATGATCGGGCGAAGGTTGCGGGATTCGAGTGTCCCGTCATAGGCGGACCAGACCTCGAACGGACCCTGCTGCACGACGGCTTGCCCTGGCGGACGGTGCCGCTCGGGACGGCGGTTCGGACAGCCGGCGGCCAGGAAAGCGATGGCAAAAAGCAGGGTGGCTAACATCCAACGCCGCATGCGGGCCGTTCTCCTGTTCAACGGTTGGTGCGATTGTCTACCTTACGCCGTCCGGTTTCAAGTCGGGCGGATACTCCAGCAGCAGGCCGAGCACGCGCAGCAGCCGGTAGCCGGCCAGTGTCCGCTCCGATTCGGCGGCGCGCCAATCCGCTTCGGCCTGCAGGAGCTCGGACTCCGAGTCGGTGACCGAAAAGCCGTCGCCGCGCCCTATTTCGAATAGGCGGCGGGCCAGATGCATGCGTTTGCGGGCGGCCTCGAGATTGGCGGCGGCGATGGGCTCTTGAGCCTGGGCGCGCTGATAGGCCAGGAGCTCCTGCCGCGTCTGGCGGCGGATGGCGGCTTCCACGGCGGCCGCGCGAACGTCCGCCGCTTCGCTGGAGAGGACCGCCTGACGCGCTGCAAAACGCTCCTGTCGGGCCGGCCAATCGGAAGAAGCGGCGAGGCTCACGAACCAAATGTCTTCGCGGAGCGGGAACGCTTCCGAGGAGTGCCGGCCCTCGCCGAACCGTTCGTACCGCGTCAGGAGCTGGAGATCGGGCAGGAGGTTGTTCCGCGCCAGACGCAGCCCACGCTCGGCATCCCGCGCGTCCTGCAGCACCTGGGCGTAGTCCAGGCGATTGCTGAGGGCCAGGGCAACAGCCTCTTCTTCCGTCGGCGCGGCCACCTCCAGCCGGACGATTTCGTCGAGCGTGAACTCGGTCTCAGGGGGGGCTCCGAGCAGGTCGGCGAACGCGGTCATGCGCGCGCGGTAACGCTGGATCGTATTGGTCAATCGCAGGGCGGCGGCGCCCTGCTGGAGTTCGGCGCGGAGCGAATCCTCCCGGGCCCCGCGTCCCTGCCGTTCCCGCGCGCGGGCGAGACGCAGAAACCGATTCATACGATCCAGCGCGAGTTGATCCGATTCCGTCTGGCGGCGCAATCGGACCAGTTCCTCATAGGCTTCTGCCACTTCGACCACAAGATCGGTGCGGCGCAATTCCAGCTCGCGGCGGGCAGCGGCTTCCCGCGCCTCGGCGTCCCTGAGCGGTTCGAGGGTCGGCAGCGTACCAGCGCGGCGCAGCAAGGGCTGACGCAGTTCCACGCGCAGCGTGTTGCGGATGAGGTCAGCGGCGTTGTCCGTTTCCTGCCGTAGATGCTCCGCCCGGGTCGAGAGATCCCCGCCCCAGGACGATCGGCGGGAGAGTTGGCCGCCCACCGCGAGAAGCCGTCCGTCATCAGCGTTTTCGGTGCGGCCTTCCGGACGGAAGCTCCATGCGAATCCGGCTTCGGCGGCCTGGACGGCCACTCCACGGGATGCCACTTGCGTTTGCAACAGTTTGAGAGTGCGGTTCTCCGCCAGGGCGCGCTCGATGGCGGCGGGCAGCGTCAGCGGCTCGGCGGCTCGCCCGAGCGACGCCACGAGGATCGCGGCAAGCAGGGCATTGGGCGTGCCGACCAGCCGGCGTCTTTCAGTCCTTGCGCGCCGGGTCTGTCGGGGCCCGGCCGCTGGGTGATCCGGAACCATCGGGATACTCCTCGAAGCCCTCATGCTGGCGGACTTTCAATTCCCACTGCTTGGCGTATTTGGCGAAGACGCCGAACGAGCAGATCATGGCGATGACGAAACCATGGGCGCCATCGAGAAAACCGCCTCGCACAACATAGGCTTTCAGGAACCGGATCAGCGGGCGGAAGAGAAGGTCGGTCCACCAGAAGGACGCCCCCTGCACGTGCTTCTGCATGGCGGTGATGCCCGAGAAACGGTTCACGGTGTCTAGATGGTCGCGGATGTCGTCGTACGTGTAATGCCACAGCGGCTGGGTCAGTCGCTTGACGGGGCCGTTGACGACCACCTTGTCGTGAGGCTCCTGCCCTTCGGTGCGACCGAATTCCTTTTTAAAGAGCCGAAGCTTGACGTCGGGATACCATTCGCCGTGTCGAATCCAGCGGCCGACGTAATACACCTGGCGAGGGAACTCGAACCCGACCAGTTTGCCGGTGCCTCGATTGAATTCGGCGAGTATTTCGTCGCGAAGGCCGGGAGACACTTCTTCATCTGAATCAATGAAAAGAATCCATTGGTGGCTCGACATTTCGCGCACCAAATTACGCTGTCCCACGTAGCCGAGCCACACATGCTGGAAAACCTTGTCGGTGAACTCGCGGCAAATCTCGACGGTGTGATCCGTGCTGAAGCTGTCGAGCACCACGATTTCGTCGCACCAGCCGAGGCTTTGAAGGCAGCGACGGATTTTGCGCTCTTCGTTGTAGGTGATGACGCAGGCGGAAATCTTCTCGCGCATGGATTCCTTTAGAGGTTGGGGCGGGGGGCATTTCCAGACAGGGGCTCCGCGCCCGGCATGGAGCCGACAGCGCGGCGACCGATGGCCATTCCTTTAAGCGAGGCCGGGCGCGCATCTTCCGCATGAAGGGCGCCATCATAATACACCCGAACCGCATATCCAAGGTATGAGCTGCCGTTCTGTGCCGGGCGGAGCGGAGCGGTGTAGGTGGCGGTGAAAGAGGGGGGCGCATCGGGCTGCCAGGGGCCTTGCGGCTGAAAAACTGTTTGTGGCACCGTGGCGCGAGTGGGGATTGGTTGACCGTTCTCGTCCTGGTCGTAAAAAACGATCTCGACTCGCACGCGGGCGGCATCGGGCAACGTGTCGTGAGATTGCGCGCCGAGTCGTACGGTGACGGTTCGCATTTCGCGGGCGTCTTCGCCGACGGGAAAGCGGTTTTGTTCCATCGATTGGATGACCAAACGGCCCTTGAATTCCTTGGTCTCCGGCGGCGCTGATGGGAGCGATGGCGGAGCGAGTGAGGGGGGCGGTTGAACCGCCGGCGGCGCCGTGGCCGGGGGTGGCGGAGGTGTTGCCGGAGTCGTCAAAGCCGCAGCAGATGCGGCTCTGCCGGCCTCCAGTATGGCCGCGGCTTCCGCCAATACGGCGGCGGTTTCCTTGGCGTGATCATCCGGCTCCGCGGGCGGTTGCTCCGCCGCGGTGACGGTGGGTTCAGGCGACTCGATGGCCGCAGGTGGGGCGGCGGGCGCAAGGGGCATCTCTGGGAACGGAGTCGGCGCCGGCAGTGAGGGGGCTTCGGTTGGCGGTTCTTTTTTCGCGGGACCGATTGTTTTGACCGCTTCCGTGAGGGGGGGCGGCGGGCGGCGGGCCGGGCGTTCGGTCTTTTCCGCGGCGGCGGTCACCGCGTCCGGTTGCGTCGTCGGCCCGGGCGACGTTGGGCCGGGCCGGCGGGCCGCCGCATCTTCGAACGCTCTTCGCCAACGCATGAAGCCTTGGGAAGCGGACCAGGCGAGCAACAGGAGCACGATGGCGATGAAGGCTGTTTGCCGGGCGCGCCGGCGGGCCTTGCGGCTGGCAACTTCGGCCTGCACGAGGGCCTGCACCATGAAGCGAGTCTGGCCGAGTTCGATTTCGTCACCATGTTTAAGGCGCGCCTCGCGCACTTCGCGGCCGTTGAGGAGGATCCGGTTCATCGTGCCGAGATCGCGGACGAACAGGCCTTCGGCACGGTGTTCGAGGATGGCGTGCTTGATCCCCATTTCCTCGTCGGGAACCGAGAAGTCGCAATCCGGGCCCCGGCCGATCACCAAGGCCGTCTTGGGGATGGTGACGCGGTGCCCGGTGAGGGCGCCATTCAGGACGATAAGCCTGTACATCATGGGCGTGGTTGGTTCTTGCGACAGCCGGTGCGACATAGTGTCTTTGCGTCGCCCTCCCGTCAAGGCGGGAATGAAAGCTGACTGTTCTATCGGCCGGGCTCCATTGTTGTCCGGAAGAGCGGCGGGCGAGGCACACATACATGGCGGGGAATAGACAACTATCTCGCGTATACTATTTTCTTATTGACGTTTCGTGGGGTCTCAGACATAAGAGGCGACGTTGGCAGAATGAGTGATAGCAGGACGTACGTCCCGTTAGCAAGGAAAGGAAGTGCAAGATGAGGAGAAGGTTGTTGATCTCGGGGTTGTTGGGGTGGTTGGCGGCGGCGCGCATGGCGGCAGCGGATGCGCCGGCACGTTTGATCATGGATTTGTCCGGAGCGTGGGACGTCTCTCCCCAGCCGTCCTTCACGGAGACTCCGCCGTCCGATGCCGCGTGGGGCACGATGTACGTTCCCATGCTGTACCGCCGCGATATGAGCAAGAACTGTT
>CALHGX010000044.1 GCA_938031185.1 uncultured bacterium | reverse complement strand
GTTTCCAACCGGAGAACCGCGCCGAAACGCAAATACTGGCGGCGTGTGGCGCCCAATTGTAGACGCGTTTCGAACTTCGTGCGCCATGAGAATCGTGGCGCCGCCCGAAGCAGCGCCCGACGACGCGGCACCAATGAGCGTCAACGCTGATTGCGCGCGATTGCACGAGATATCGCGCTTGCGCTAGACAGCCCTTCTATATCGGCCCGGCGGTACTCCAAACTGCCGCCGGAACGCCTTACTGAAAGCTGCTTCGGACTGGTATCCGCTGGCCAGCGCCACATCCATCATCGAGACCGGTTGCGACCGCAGCATGCCTGCCGCCTTGCGCATACGCAGTTTTGTCAGATAGGCCATGGGGCTCTCGCCCACCAGCCGCACAAAACGTGCGGCAAAGGGGCTGCGCGAAAGCCCAACCCGGTCAGCCAAGTCCTGAATGGTCCAATCATTGGCGGCGTTCTCGTGCATCAGCGCGAGCGCTTTGCCGATGTGCGAATCGTGCAGCGCTCCCAGCCAGTTGCACTCGGGGGCAGGGGATTGGCTGAGCCAGGCGCGCAACACCTGCACGAACAGAACGTCTGTCAGGCGGCTCACCACGAGCTCGTGTCCCGCTTGTTGTCTGCGCACCTCCGCCGCCAGTTGACGAAGAGTGGCCTCCACCCAGGCGGCTTCACTCGAATCGGAGGGCCGCAGCAGCAAGGTTTCCGGAAGCAGGCTGAGCAACGGATGCGCCGAGGCATGCTGCATCGAGAAGGCTCCGCAAAGCATCGACGTCGCCGGCGCGCCCTCGCCGGCATGCACCACGCTACAGCCGCGTGGTGACGGAGGGATCACTTTTGAGAAAGGAATCGGCGCCCGTTTCGGGGTGTCGGCAATCTGGTAGGGTTTCCCATGAGGCAGTACCAGGACGTCGCCTGCGGCGAGCGCTACGGTTGCGTGGGAGTCATAAAGGCGCACCCAAGCGCCGCCACGCTCAATGTAATGGAAGTGCGCCAACTGGCTGGCTGGGAAGGCGAGGCACCAGGGCGACGCCAGTTCGGATTGGCAAAACAGCCGGGTTTGCAGGCCAAGGCTCTCTAGAGCATCGCTGAGCACATCGAAGGGGCAAAGATGGGTAACCGCTCCCACAGAATCAGTTGTCCTCAGTGTAAGGCGTTCTGGACAAAAATTACGGACTTCAGGACATAGATCGTCCTGCTAACCCCCGCCAGAATAACAGACATGGCAACCAGATGGAAGTTCATCCGGGACGCCGCGCAGTTCGGGCTCCCCGCGGCCTGGCAAAGGAGATTCCATGAGTCTGAAGAACGTGAATGTGGTGAACGCATCCCGTCCGAAGCGGGTGGCGATTGTCATTGCAAACCCGGCGGTCTCGACGACCACCGGCTGGCCCGTGGGGTTCTGGTGGAGTGAACTCACCCACCCGTATTTCGAGCTGACGGAGCGCGGCTACCAGGTAGAGCTATTCAGCCCCCAGGGCGGAGCCTGTCAGCCCGATGCAATGAGCGATCCCCGCGACCCCAGCGGCTACTCCGCATCGGACCTCCTCACGATGGGCTTCCTCCATACCGCCCGTCTGGCGGCCCTCGTTGACAACACGCGTCCCGTCGCCGCTGCTGAGGTTTCTGATTTCGACGCCCTCCTGGTGGCCGGCGGGCAGGCGCCGATGTTCACTTTCGAGGCCGAGACCGCGCTTCACCAGAAATTTGCGGCCTTCTACGAAGCCGGCAAAGTCGTGTGCGCTTTGTGCCATGGGGTTGCAGTGCTCCGCTACGCCCGCCTGTCGAACGGGGAGTTGCTGGCCAAGGGCAAGACGGTCACCGGCTTCGCCAACGTCGAAGAGGATTTTGCCGATGAAGCTGTCTGGAGCATGGGTTTGCTGCCCAGGGGGACCAGCATCATGCCGTGGCGGATCGAGGACGAGATGCGGGCCTTGGGCGCCAACTATGTCCATGCCGGCATGTGGCGGGGCTTCGCGGTGCGGGATGGAAACCTCATCACGGGTCAGCAGAACTTCTCAGGAAGAGAAACGGCGGAAGCTCTGATGGAAGCGCTCGGCGCGTAGCCGCGGGCGAACACGCACGGTGAAAGGGAGGCCGGAAATGATTGCCATCATAGGAGCAGGAAACGTAGGGAAGGCTTTGGCGCAACGCTGCCGGGTTGCAGGCGAAACATTCGTTTTCGGGACGCCCGAGCCCGCGAAGTACGAAAGTCTTGGCCACGATCTGCGGGTCGCAGTGTTGGGTGTGGAGGATGCCATTCGGCAGGCCGCTATCGTGATACTCGCCGTACCCCACGCCGCAGCGGCAGGTGTTGTTGCACTGTTGTCCGATTGGGAAGGGCGGATTCTTGTGGACGTGACGAATCCCATTGCACCGGAACTGGGCGGGTTGACTATCGGCACTTCCACATCCGCCGCCGAGCAACTTGCTGCCGCGGCCAAAGGCGCCCGGGTGGTGAAGGCGTTCAACACCACCGGGGCGGAGAATCTGGCGAACCCCCAATATCCGTCTGCCGCGACGTTCCTGCCGGTCTGCGGCGATGACAGCGGGGCCCGGGCAGCCGTTGTGGACCTGGCGCTGCGGATGGGTTTTGACGCCGTCGATTTGGGCCCGCTGCGTGCCGCCCGCTATACCGAGCCCTTCGCCATGATGTGGATTCACATGGCTTACGCCTGCGGCCACGGCCGCCAATTTGCTTTTGCCCGCATCCAGCGAACAGCCGCAACTGGAGTTGCCGCTTCGTGAGCCTGTCGAATCTCATTCAGCGCTACATTGAGGCCTGGAACCAGCCTGATGCCGAACTTACGGCCATCGTTGCCCCCGGACTTCGGTTTCAGCAACCCGGGATGCCCGTCCCCGGCAATTCCGATTCCTTGGCGGAGGCCATTCGGTCGCTGCACGCAGTCATGCCGGGAGTTAGGTTTGAGGTGCTGCAAACGTTGTTCAACGGCGGCGGCGTTTGCGTTCGCTGGCAGTTGACGGGTACGAACAGCGCGCCCTGGCGGCCGGGGTTCGAGCCCACACAGCAACGTATAAACCTTGAGGGGATTGATGCACTGACGCTGGCTGGCTTGAACGATACGGTCCGCGTCCAGTCCATTCAACGCTTCTTTGATCGCCAAGACCTGCACGAAGGAGTCGGCTTGCAGGTGATCGTGGAGCCATACGCCCAAGGCAACACCACCTTCGGCTATTCAAAGCGGGTCGTTTCGGGCAATCCAGCGCTGCCCGCGGTTGTTGGCCTCACTTGGATTCGGTTTCGCGGTTCGGAGGAGTTGGACCGCATCCGCCAGCACTCCTCGCAGATCATTGCGGATTTCTTGGAGGAGCCGGGGTTCCTCAGCATCGTGACTGGAGCCGCTGGTTCACGTGCCTTTACAGTAACGGCCTGGGCGAGCGAGGAGGCGATGCATCGAGCTCTGGCGAAGGCGCATCGCCGTGCGATGCGCGATTTCCGCGAGACAGATATTTCGCCGGCGGTCTGGACCAGTGTCTGGAAGCCAGTGCGGACCAACCGCATCTGGACCCGCTGTCCAGCCTGCGCCAAGCCGAACGACGTCACGGACAATCATCGGGAATGCCTGTATTGTGGCGCGGTCCTGCCGGAGCGCGAGCTGTTCTGGTAGCGCCTGCTGCACCGGCAGCGCGACCTCAGAATGGACGTCATCCAGGCGGTCCAGAGACCAGTTGTCCGGCTGTCTCTCGGACCCTGCATTTCAGGTGTCCGGCCCACAACGGCTTCCGCTTCGCGGCCACGCCCGCTGTCTGGCTCTGTCAATAGATACTCACGCGAGTTCGCAAGTGTCCAACCGGGGCGCCTCTCTGAATCGGCCTGTCAACAAAAGCGGACCTGTCAACGGAGAAAACGGAGAGTTTGGAGGGTTCAGAGAGGCCAACGAACTGAACCATGATGGTTCAGCGCGTTGCCCGCTCGGAGGCGTTTCCAACCGGAGAACCGCGCCGAAACGCAAATTCCCGCGAATGTTTGGGATAACGCACGGCCGCGAACAGCGCTGGCGTCAAGCATAACGGGGTGGCGGTAAGTTACGGTTTTTGGGTGTGGCTCCCCATCGTGGACGCGTTTCGAACTTTCATAGCCTGCCCGCCA